>NZ_AP028070.1:0-629086 GCF_030297175.1 Marinobacter sp. LA51
GTGCCGAACACCATGTGGCATCAATGTCTTGAAGTACTCCGGGACGAGTTTCCCGCACAACAGTTCAACACCTGGCTCAGACCCTTGCAGTCCGATCTCCGGGAGGGGCAGCTGATGTTGTTCGCTCCAAACCGGTTTGTTATGGACTGGGTTAATGAGAAATACCTTCGGCGTATAGAAGAAGTGTTGAAGGATCTGAACGGAGGCCAGGCTCCCCGTGTAAACATGAAGGTTGGCTCTGCGCCCCGGAACAGTGAGCCGGTAAGCAGGTCCGAGGTCCCGGTTCGATCCAGTGGTGCGGTCCACGAAGAAAGCGGCAGTCAGGTGACCGAAGAAGAAAAAGGGGTTGCGGTCAGTGCCGGTGCCAATACTTCGGTGCGTACCAAAGCAACTAACGAGCGTCGGCCGGTACAGGTTGAGGGCGACATCAAGCACCAGAGTTTCCTGAACGAAGGCTTTACCTTCGATACCTTTGTAGAGGGTAAGTCGAACCAGTTGGCCCGGGCGGCCTCGATGCAGGTTGCGGAGAATCCGGGCGGAGCCTATAACCCGTTGTTCCTCTATGGCGGGGTTGGCCTGGGTAAAACTCACCTGATGCACGCGATTGGTAACGAGATTGTTCGGCGTAAACCAGGGGCCAAGGTCGCCTATTTGCGCTCAGAACGGTTCGTGGCGGACATGGTAAAAGCGCTGCAATTGAACGCGATCAATGAGTTCAAGCGCTACTATCGGTCCGTAGACGCGTTGCTGATCGACGATATTCAGTTTTTTGCCCGCAAGGAGCGCTCCCAGGAAGAGTTTTTCCACACCTTCAATGCCTTGCTTGAAGGCGGACAGCAGGTCATCGTGACCTGTGATCGCTTTCCCAAGGAAATTGTCGACATGGAAGAGCGTTTGAAGTCCCGTTTTGGTTGGGGCCTGACGGTAATGGTGGAACCACCGGAACTTGAAACCCGGGTCGCCATCCTGATGAAGAAAGCGGATCAGGCGAATGTAAAACTCAGTAGCGAAGCGGCCTTTTTTATTGCCCAAAAGATCCGTTCAAACGTACGGGAGCTAGAAGGGGCGCTTCGTTTGGTGATAGCGAATGCTCACTTCACGGGCTCGGAAATTACCCCGCCGTTTATTCGGGAAAGTCTGAAAGATCTGTTGGCCCTGCACGAGAAGCAGGTCAGCATCGATAACATTCAGCGTACCGTGGCCGAGTACTACAAGATTAAAGTGGCCGACCTGCTGTCCAAGCGTCGGACCCGGACGGTAACCCGGCCACGCCAGGTGGCGATGTCGCTGTCCAAGGAATTGACGAATCACAGTCTGCCGGAAATTGGTGACGCCTTCGGTGGTCGTGACCACACCACCGTGCTGCACGCGTGCAAGAAAATCGTGGAACTGCAGGAAACTGATCCGGGTATCCGCGAGGATTATCAGAACTTTATGAGATTGCTGACTACCTGATGCCGGGCGTTAGCGCAAAACATTCACCCTTCAACATAAAAGAATGCTGAGTGCCATGAAACTGACGATCAGCCGTGAATCCCTGCTTACCCCGCTGCAAAGCATTGCTGGCGTGGTGGAAAAGAAACAGACCATGCCGGTGTTGTCGAATGTTCTGCTGGTAGCCGAAGATAATACTCTGACGCTGACTGGCACGAATATGGAAGTGGAACTGGTGGCCCGTGTTACTCCGGTGCACGTGGACCAGCCCGGCCGGATCACCGTGCCCGCCCGAAAGCTGGCCGACATCTGTCGGGCGCTGGGCGAAGAAGCGCCTCTGGAGCTTGGGCTGGAAGGTGACCGTTTGCACCTGCGCTGTGGAAAAAGTCACTTTACCTTGTCGACACTGCCGGCGGAGCATTTCCCGAATGTCGAAGATGAAGCGGAAAGCTTCCGTCTGGAGTTGCCCCAAAAAGAACTGGAGCGGATGTTCGATGCCACGGCGTTCGCCATGGCCCAGCAGGATGTCCGTTATTACCTGAACGGCCTGTTGCTGGAAGTGGATCAGGGCCATGTCCGTACCGTCGCTACCGACGGTCACCGGTTGGCCATGGCGCACCTGGAGTTACCCACAGGTTGTCCGGAACTGCGGCAGGTGATCGTGCCCCGTAAGGGTGTGCTGGAACTGGCACGGCTGCTGGATGATGTGGAAACACCGGTGACCCTGGTGATTGGTGACAACCATCTGCGGGCCACCGTCGGTGCCTACACCTTTACCTCGAAACTGATTGAGGGCAAGTTCCCGGACTACAACCGAGTTATCCCCAGGGGTGGCGACAAAGTGGTCCTGGCCGATCGGGCGACCCTGAAGAACACCCTTCAGCGTGCCGGTATCCTGTCCCATGAAAACATTCGCGGGGTAAGGCTGAATCTGGCGCCGAACGAGCTGGAGGTGTTTGCCAATAACCCCGATCAGGAACAAGCGGAAGATGCGCTGCCGGTGGAGTACCAGGGTGAATCCCTGCAGATCGGTTTCAACGTGGGTTATCTGGTGGATGTGATGAACGCACTGGATGACGACCAGGTGAAAATCACCCTGTCCAATCCGAACAGCAGTGCATTGATTGAGTCCCAGATGGACAGTCGTTGCCTGTACGTCGTTATGCCGATGCGGCTATAGGAGAACCACCATGGGCACCGTGACGAACGGAATCAAGGGCGCCTTCAGGATTGGACAGACCCTGTCCGTGCTGGGGCGTACCGGTGTCAACTGGGTTCGGGGCGATCGCCCCCCTACCCCGCGACTGTTACGGCAGACCTTCGAATCCCTGGGCGCGACCTACATCAAGCTGGGTCAGTTCGTCGCCAGCTCCCCCACCTTCTTCCCCAAGGAGTATGTGGAGGAGTTCCAGTACTGTCTGGATAAAACCCCGAACCTGCCTTTTGGTGTGATCAAGAAGATCATCAGCGAAGAGTTGGACCGACCGCTTGACCAGGTGTACGCGCACATTGATCCGGTGGCGCTGGCGTCAGCTTCCATTGCCCAGGTTCATGCCGCACGGCTGGTGACTGGCGAGGATGTGGTGATCAAAGTGCAGAAGCCGGGTGTGGAAAACATCCTGCTGACGGATCTGAATTTCCTGTACCTGTCGGCGCGTATTCTGGAGACGCTGGCGCCGAAACTGTCCTGGACCTCGTTGTCCGGGATTGTCGAGGAAATTCAGCGCACCATGATGGAGGAATGCGACTTCATCAAAGAAGCGAACAACCTGAAGGTGTTTCGCAATTTCCTGCACGACAGTCACAACGAAGACGCCACGGTACCGTTGGTTTACGAACAGTGCAGCACCCGTCGGGTGCTGACCATGGAACGTTTCCACGGCGTACCGTTAACCGACCTGGAAAGCATCCGGGGTTACGCACGGGATCCGGAGCGGACTCTGATCACCGCGATGAACACCTGGTTCGCCAGCCTGACCCAGTGTGAGTTTTTTCACGCTGACGTTCACGCCGGTAACCTGATGGTGTTACAGGACGGTCGGGTCGGGTTTATCGACTTCGGTATTGTCGGGCGGATTAAGCCGGACACCTGGCAGGCGGTCAGCGATTTCATTTCCTCGGTGATGGTGGGTAACTTCGAAGGCATGGCCGATGCCATGATTCGCATCGGGGTTACACATCAGACCGTACTGGTGGATGAACTGGCGGCGGACCTGCGCCGGCTGTATCAGCAGATGGACAAGATGGTGCCGGATCAAGTGCCGTACGAGGCCGATAAGGCCGAGGACGATGTGAACCACATCCTGATGGATATGGTGAAGATCGGTGAGAGCCATGGCCTGCATTTTCCGCGGGAGTTTGCCTTGTTGCTGAAACAGTTTCTCTACTTCGATCGTTACGTCCACATCCTGGCGCCGGAAATGGATGTGTTCATGGATGAGCGATTGAACATGCTCCATTAAGGCGGTCGCCTTACCGGGCGGGCTTTTGTACACTAGGGCAGCGTTACACGAGTGGTAACGCTGCTTTTTTTTGGTCGCTTCAAACTCCCCTCCTCGCCACGTTGAGTTCCCGTTTTTATGGCGTTAGTAAAACTCCAGACTCAGCACTTCCGGAACCTGTCCCCGACCCCGGTCGGTTTCTCGCCGTCCTTCAATTTGTTGTACGGCGAAAATGGCAGCGGCAAGACAAGTGTTCTGGAGGCAATTGGTTATCTGGGGTTGGGGCGGTCGTTTCGGGTCAGCCGACATCAGGCGGTGGTCAGTCATGGCGAGCAACAGTTCACGGTGTTCGGAGGTTTGGATCGTGGTCTGGATGCGTCGGCGGAACCAGACGCGGCTGGCGTGGCCCATCGGCTCGGGATAGCCCGGGATGTCAGACAAAAGGAAACCACCCTGCGGGTGGACGGCGAAGGCGTTCGCAGTCTGTCGTCGCTGGCCATGCACCTGCCGGTATCGGTGATTGATCCCGGTGTTTTCGACATCGTTGCCGGCGGTCCCGGCAAACGCCGGCAATTTCTCGATTGGGCAGTGTTCCACGTGGAACCTTCGTTTGCCTCTACCTGGCAACAGTGTCAGAGAGTGACGTCACAGCGGAATCAAACGCTGAGAAATGGTAGACTAGACGAAGCCCTGCTACGGGTCTGGGATGCTCAGTACGCGGCTCTGAGTGACCGCATCAGCGCGGCCCGAAAAACCACGTTTGATCGGTTCAAGGCAGCGTTCCAGACTCTGGTTCAGGAAGTCGATGTCGGATGGACTCAGGGTCTGAAACTTGAGTTCTATCCAGGTTGGGATAGCAGTCAGTCATTGCTGGATATTCTGGCCAGTCACCGGGAACAGGAACGTCGGATGGGACATACGTTGTATGGTCCGAATCGTGCCGACATCCGGTTAAAATTTCAGGGCCGGCCGGTATCGGAAACCTTTTCCAGAGGCCAGCAGAAAACCCTTGTCATTTTGATGAAGATTGCCCAGGGCATGGTGTTGAGTGAACTGGGTAAGCAGGTGACGTTTTTGCTCGATGATATTAATGCCGAGCTGGATGTGGGTCACCGGGCCATGCTGGCTCGAAAGCTACAGGCACTGCGTTGCCAGGTGTTCATCACGTCTATCGAACACCCGCAACCCGAAGCCCTGTGGCCCGACAATCAGGCACCGGAGTACAGAATGTTCCACGTGGAACATGGCAAATTGACGGAAGAATAAAGCCGGACCTGCCGGACTTACCATCGCCCGAACGGCGAGTAGGCCGGTCACCGGTACACCCTTCAGGAGTCTCGAATGAGCGAATCGAATTACAATTCCTCCAGTATCAAAGTCTTGAAAGGACTGGATGCGGTACGGAAGCGGCCTGGCATGTACATCGGCGATACCGATGATGGCACTGGCCTGCATCACATGGTCTTTGAGTTGGTGGATAACTCCATCGATGAAGCTCTGGCAGGCTACTGCTCCGAAATCGGCGTTATCATCCACCCGGATGAATCCATTACCGTTAAGGACAATGGCCGGGGTATTCCGGTGGACCTGCACGAAGAGGAAGGGGTCTCCGCGGCCGAGGTCATCATGACCGTACTGCACGCCGGCGGTAAGTTTGACGACAACTCCTACAAGGTCTCCGGTGGTCTGCACGGTGTCGGTGTGTCAGTGGTTAACGCCCTGTCCTCTACCCTTACCCTGACCATCCGTCGTGACAACAAGGTGTACGAGCAGAGCTACACCCACGGCGTTCCGAATGCCCCTCTGGGTGCGGTCGGCGAAACCGAAATGTCCGGCACCAAGGTGCATTTCATTCCGTCGCCGGAAACCTTTACCCACATCGAGTTCCACTACGACATCCTGGCCAAGCGCTTGCGGGAACTCGCGTTCCTGAACAGTGGCGTGCGCATCCGTCTGACCGACGAGCGCAGTGGCAAGGAAGAAGTGTTTGAATACGAAGGCGGTCTGCGGGCCTTTGTTGAACATCTGAACACCAACAAGACCCCGATCAACCGGGTGTTCCACTTTAACCGTGAACGCGAAGACGGCATAGCCGTGGAAGTGTCCATGCAGTGGAACGACGCCTTCCAGGAAAACATCTTCTGCTTCACCAACAACATCCCCCAGCGTGACGGTGGTACTCACCTGGCGGGTTTCCGGGCCGCACTGACCCGCTCGATGAACAATTACATCGAGCAGGAAGGCTTGGGCAAGAAAGCCAAGGTCAGCACCTCCGGTGACGATGCCCGGGAAGGTCTGACTGCTATCATCAGCGTCAAGGTGCCGGATCCGAAATTCTCCTCACAGACCAAGGACAAGCTAGTCTCTTCCGAGGTGAAAACGGCGGTGGAGCAGGAGCTGTACCAGGCCTTTGCCGACTATCTGCAAGAGCAGCCGAACGAAGCCAAGCTGATCGTCAACAAGATGATCGAGGCCGCCCGCGCTCGGGAAGCCGCCCGTAAGGCCCGCGATATGACCCGTCGGAAAGGCGCGCTGGATATTGCCGGTCTGCCCGGCAAACTCGCTGACTGTCAGGAAAAGGACCCTGCCCTCTCCGAACTGTTCATAGTGGAGGGTGATTCCGCCGGTGGTAGTGCCAAGCAGGGCCGCGATCGTAAGACCCAGGCTATCCTTCCGCTCAAGGGTAAGATCCTGAACGTCGAGAAAGCCCGGTTCGACAAGATGCTGTCGTCTGCCGAAGTCGGCACCCTGATCACTGCCCTGGGCTGTGGTATCGGGCGTGAGGAGTTCAACCCGGACAAGCTCCGTTACCACTCCCTGATTATCATGACCGACGCCGACGTCGACGGCTCGCACATCCGTACCTTGCTGCTGACGTTCCTGTTCCGCCAGATGCGGGAAATCATCGAGCGCGGTCATGTCTTTATCGCCATGCCGCCGTTGTACAAGGTCAAGCGGGGCAAGCAGGAGCAGTACCTGAAGGACGAGAAGGCGAAGGAAGCCTACCTGACCCAGACTGCCCTGGAAGGCGCTCAGCTGTTCGTTAACGCTGACGCTCCGGCGATCAAGGATTCCGCACTGGAAACCATGGTCAAGGATTACCAGGCGGTGATGAACATGATTGGACGCCTGTCCCGCGCTTACCCGGCCAAGGTGCTGGTGCAGATGCTGGACAACGTGACCCTCAAGTCTGAACACCTGCGCGACGAAGAGTCTGTGGCGCGCTGGGTAGCACGCCTGGGTGACGGCCTGACTCTGGACACCCGCACCGGCACCAAGTACACCTTCTCGGTAACCAAGGACCCGGAGCGCGACCTGTTTCTGCCCAAGGTCACCATCTATGTTCACGGCATTCCCCATGAGCATGTGTTCAACCACGAGTTCTTCGAATCCTCGTCTTACGCGGCCATCGCCCGTATGGGCGAGACCCTCGATGGCTTGATCGAAGACGGGGCCTACATCCAACGTGGCGAGCGCAAGCAGTCGGTGCTGTCGTTTGAAGGTGCCCTGGCCTGGTTGATGAAGGAAGCCCAGCGCGGCCTGAACATCCAGCGCTATAAGGGACTGGGTGAGATGAACCCGGAACAGCTGTGGGAGACCACCATGGATCCGGAAACCCGTAGGATGATGAAGGTGACCATCGAGGACGCCTTTGCCGCCGACCAGATCTTCACCACCCTGATGGGTGACGACGTTGAGCCGCGTCGGGACTTTATCCAGACCAACGCACTGGAAGTCACCAACCTCGACGTGTAACGAAAGCCCTGCTCAGGGCAAAAAAAAGCGGCGCTGGATCTCTGATCCGCGCCGCTTTTTTTATGCCTGTCTCAGTTTTGGATTATTCCTGGGACATCGATTTTTTCTTTTCTTTTTCAGCTATATGCGGTGCCATCACCTCTTCCAGGGTGTAGCCGGTCAGACGCCGAATGGTGCGCCACAGGTAGTAGAAAATCAGCATCATCATGATCATCGAGGGAATGGCGATCATCGGATAACTGACCAGGGTCATTTTGCCGAGTTCCTCGTTGAAGGCCTCGGTGCCTGACGGGCTGGTGACAATCCAGCGGGCAATGACGTAGTTCATGATCGAGGAGAACAGGAAGGTACCGGCGAAGAAGTAGCTGGCCTTCAACAACCGTGCTTCGAACTCATCGACACTGCCCTTCTCTTCCAGCGACCGGTGAATTTTATCCACATCCAGCACTTTCGGGTTGTACAGCAGGGTGCGCACAAGCGGGTACTTGGTGCGGGTGGAAATCAGCACCGCCAGCCCGATCACCGCGGGCACCGCGGCCTCTTTTACCGCCAGCCAGCCGGCGTCCAGTTCCAGCAGGCCAATACCGCCGGTGAGGCCGACACTGATCAGGCCCAGCACCGCGATGAAATTCTTCTTGTGATAGCGAATCAGCTCAAACAAGCCCCAGCCCAGCGGAAACGCCAGGCCAATGATCAAGGCATTGACCGGCCCGAGGTGCGCTTCGCCACTAAATTTCATCAGAATTACCGAGGGGATAACGATGCTGACCAATAGGTCGACCCAGGGTCTGGGTTTGTGATCGGGGGTGGTCGTGTTGCTTGGTGAGGTCATAGATCAGCCTGATGCAGGAACCGACAGCAGACCCAGGAATGGGCAGGTACTGCCGGATACAAAGTGTTCTGGCAGTATACGACGAATCTACCGGCTTTCGAAGGCGTTAAAAGCCCAGCCAGGAGAAGCTAGGCGGTTGATTTAAGTTTGACCGGGCATAAAAAAAACCGGACACGGGTGCAAGGTGACCCGTGTCCGGTTTCAGTTTTCAGTCGGCGTAATGCCTTTCGGGGCTTAGCCCATTAGGCGCCAACTTCCTTCAGGGCTTCTTCCACGATGTTCAGCCCTTCTTCCAGCACCTCGTCTTCGATGGTAACCGGCATCAGGAAACGCAGGGTGTTGCCGTACATACCGCAGCTCAGCAGGATCAGACCCTTTTCCTTGGCCTTCTTGGTCACTGCGGCCGCCAGTTCCGGCTTAGGCACATGGCTGTCTTTGCTTTCGACCAGTTCAAAGGCCGCCATGGGGCCGAGATTGCGGACGTTATCCACATGGGCAAATTGTTCCTGCCATTGATTGAAGCGTTGCTTCAGTTTCTCGCCCAAGCGCTGACCCTTGGCCAGGATGTCTTCTTCCTTGAACACGTCGAACACAGCCAGGGCCGCGGCACAGGCAGTCGGGCTGCCGGTGTAAGTGCCACCCAGGGAATTGGGGCCGGAAGCATCCATGTGCTTGTCGGTACCCACGATGGCGGAAATCGGCATGCCATCGGCCATACTCTTGGCCATGGTCATCATGTCGGGCTCTACGCCGCTGTGCTCAATGGCAAACATCTTGCCGGTCCGGCCAAAGCCGCTCTGGACTTCGTCGACGATCATCAGAATGCCGTGCTCGTCGCAGATCTTGCGAATTTCCTTCAGGAAGCTGGTCGGTGCCGCGTAGAAACCGCCTTCACCCAGCACCGGCTCGATGACGATGGCCGCGGTGTCTTTGCCCGGCGAGTCCGCCTTCATGGTCATTTTCAGACCACGCAGGGCTTCGTCTTCGCTGACGCCGTGATACGGGACCGGGTAAGGTGCACGGAAAACGGTGCCCGGCATCGGGCCGAAGTCGGTCTGGTAAGGCGCAGCCTTACCGTTCATCGCCATGGTATAGAAGGTGCGGCCGTGGTAGCCGCCGTCAAAGCAGATGATGTTGCTGCGACCGGTGGCCGCACGGGCTACCTTGATGGCGTTTTCCAGCGCCTCGGCACCGGAGTTGGCCAGCATTACCTTGGCGTGACCGCGTACCGGTACAACACCGCTGAGCTTTTCCGCCAGCTTGACGTAGCCCTCATAGGGCATGACGGTCTGGCAGGTGTGCATCAGCTTGTCCAGCTGGGCCTTGACCGCTTCCACCACCTTGGGGTGACGATGGCCAATGTTCAGAACACCGATGCCGCCGGCGAAATCGATCATGCGCTTGCCGTCCGCGTCCCAGAGTTCCGCGTTGGTGGCGTGATCGGCAAACTGTTCGTTGGGACTTGCCGCGCCCGCTGCAACGTAGCGTTCTTTGAGTGCCTGCAATTCTTTATTGCTCACTTTGCCTTCTCCCTGAGTTCAGGTTCGAAATGGTTCATCAATCAGTGTAAGGAGTACGAGCGGGAACCACAAACCGACCATCGTGGAGTGCTGTGGCAAATGTCAGGGAAACCGCCCCCGGTTCAGGCCGATTCGTCCCGAAACTGCAGCCGCGCCAGGCGCTGGTACAACTCATTATTTGCCATCAGCTGATCGTGACTGCCCACCGCCAGCAACCGGCCCTGATCCAGCACCGCGATGCGATCGGCATAGCGCACGGTCGCCAGCCGATGGGCGATCACCAGGGTGGTCCGGCCCTTTGTCAGCGCCGGCATGGCTTCCTGCACCAGGTGCTCGCTTTCCGCGTCCAGGGCACTGGTGGCTTCGTCCAATAGCAGAATGGGAGCATCCGCCAGCAGGGCCCGGGCAATGGCCAGCCGTTGTTTCTGGCCGCCGGACAAGCCCAGCCCGGCATCGCCCAGAGGCGTGTTGTAGCCCTGCGGCAGGGTTTGAATGAATTCGTCGGCGTGGGCCACTTGGGCGGCCCGGCGCACGTCGTCGTCGCTGGCGTCGGGCCGGGCATAGCGAATGTTGTCGGTGACCGTGCCATGGAACAGGGCCGGGTTCTGCGGTACCAGGGCGAAGCAGCGCCGTAACGCCGGTAGTGACCAGTTGGCGGTATCCACGCCATCTATAAGGATGCGGCCCTGCTCCGGTTGGTAGAAGTGCAGCAGCAGATCGAACAGGGTGGATTTACCGGCGCCTGAGGGACCTACCAGGGCCAGGGTTTCGCCCGGGTGAATCGCCAGTGTCAGCTCGTTCAGGGCGGGCGTCTCACCGCGGCCGGGGTAATGGAAGGTCAGTGATTCGATGCCGATGGTGCCAGTAATCTCGGCCGGGCGATCCTGGGACACCGGTCGGGCGAAGGCGGACTGGGTCTGCAGCAGTTCGAACAGTCGGGCCGCGGATCCGGCCGCCCGCTGGAGTTCGCCAATGACCTCGCTGATGGCGCCAGCCGCCACGCCCACCAACAGGCTGTAGAACACGAACGCCGCCAGTTCACCCGGGGATATGCGCCCGTGGATCACGTCCAGACCGCCAATCCAGATTACTATTCCGACTGCGCCCATCACCAGCGTGATCGCCAGTGTGGTAAGCCACGCGCGTTGGCGAATGCGGTCGCGGGCAATGGCGAAGGCTTTTTCCGAGACCTCGGCGAAATACCGGCGGTCGTGGGGCTGGTGGTTGAAGGCCTGGACGGTTTTGATCTGGGTCAGGTTCTCACCCACGTAGCTGCCGACGTCTGCGATCCGATCCTGGCTCAGGCGCGACAGCTGCCGTACCCGGCGGCCATAGAACAGGATGGGGGCAATCACCAGCGGAAATCCCAGCAGAATAATGCTGGCGAGTTTGGCGTTGGTAACGAACAGCAGGATCAGGCCACCCACCAGCATCAGGGTATTGCGCAATGCGATGGAGACGGTGGAGCCAATTACCGATTGCAGTACCGTAGTGTCGGCGGTGAACCGGGACTGGATTTCCAGCGCCCGGTTCTGCTCAAAGAAGCCGGGGTGCAGGTCAATCAAGTGGTTGAATACCCGTTTGCGGATGTCTGCAACCACCCGCTCACCAATCCATGACACCAGGTAGAAGCGGGCAAAGGAGCCGATGGCCAGTCCCAGTACCAACACAAAAAACAGGCCGATGGCGCGCGCCAGCATGGCCGGCGATTCGGTCGCCAGGCCCTGGTCCACCAGGATACGAAGACCCTGCCCCAGACCCAGGGTAATGCCTGCAGTGAATACCAGCGCGATCAGGGCACCGATTACCGCCTTGCGATAGGGGGTGATGAATTCAATAACCAACAGCAGGGCGCGGCGATGACGGTTGTTGATGATTTGCCTCCAGAGTTTTGCGTACACTCAGACACCGGGGTCGGTCGATACCATCCGGTCAGTTCCCACATCATACGGCCGCGGCCGTCGCTTTGCCCTGTCCAACAAGGAACTTTCTGTGCGCGCCTACGCCGATCACGATTACCCTGCCCACCACAAACCGGACTGGAAGGTGATCGCCGGGCTCTGGCCTTATCTGGCCGAATTTCGCGGTCGGGTGGCGCTGGCGCTGGCGTTGCTGGTGTTGGCCAAACTGGCGACCGTGGCCACCCCGGTGGCACTCAAGTACATCGTCGACTACCTCGACCAGAATCGTGGCGGCGAGTTCCTGTTGTGGATCCCGGTGTTGCTGGTGCTGGCTTACGGGTCGCTGCGCTTTGGTGCCACCCTGTTCAGTGAGTTGCGCGATGCGGTTTTTGCCCGGGTGGCGGAACGGGCCATGCGCCGGGTGTCCTTGCGGGTGTTCCGTCATCTGCACAACCGCGAACTGGCGTTCCACCTGGACCGTAAGACTGGCGGCCTGGCCCGGGACATCGAACGCGGCACCAACGGTATCAGTTTCCTGCTGCGCTTCACTCTGTTCAACATCGTCCCTACCCTGCTGGAAATCCTGATGGTGGCCGGCATCCTGTTGGTGGTGTTTAACGTCGGGTACGTACTCGCCATTCTGGTGGCCGTGGTGGTCTATGTGCTGTTTTCGATCCGGGTGACCGAGTGGCGGACCCGGTTTGTGCGCGAGGCCAATGCCCGGGACAACCAGTCCAATTCCCGGGCGGTGGACAGCCTGCTCAACTACGAGACGGTCAAATACTTCAACAACGAGGCCTTTGAGGCCGAGCTTTACGACCAGGATCTGCAGGACTGGGAGCAGGCGCGCCTGAAGAACCGGCTGTCACTGGCGGCGCTGAATGGCGGCCAGGCACTAATCATCGGGGTCGCGCTGATTGTGATCATGGCCATGGCGGTACAGGAGGTGGCCAGCGGCACCATTACCCTGGGCGACTTCACCATGATCAACGCCTATCTGATTCAGCTGTTTATTCCCCTGAACGCCCTGGGCTTCGTGTACCGGGAAATCCGTCAGGCCCTGGTCAATGTCGAGCGCCTGTTTGGTCTGCTGGGGGATGAGCCGGCCATCGAAGACGCGCCCGATGCCCGGCCGCTGATAGTTACCAGCGGTGAGGTCATCTTCGACCATGTCGATTTTGCCTATCGTCCCGATCGGCCCATTCTGCAGGACGTGACGGTGAGGATCCCGGCCGGCCACACGGTGGCGGTGGTGGGTGCCAGCGGTGCCGGGAAGTCCACCCTGGCCCGGCTGTTTTTCCGGTTCTACGACGTCGATGCCGGTGCCATCCGAATCGATGGCCAGGACATCCGCTCGGTCACCCAGGACAGCCTGCGTTCGGCCATTGGCGTGGTGCCCCAGGACACCGTGCTGTTCAACGATACTCTTTATCGCAATCTGGCCTACGGCCGACCCGATGCCAGCGAAGCGGAAGTGTACGAGGCCGCGCGCCTCGCCCACCTTGAGGCGTTTATCCACAGCCTGCCGGACGGTTACGAAACCCGGGTTGGCGAGCGCGGGTTGAAGTTGTCGGGCGGCGAAAAACAACGGGTGGCGATTGCCCGGGTGATCCTGAAGAATCCACCCCTGTTGATTCTCGATGAGGCTACCTCGTCCCTGGATTCGCTATCGGAACAGGCCATCGTGGGCGCCTTGAATGAAGTCAGCCGGCAGCGCACCACCCTGGTGATTGCCCACCGCCTGTCCACCGTCAGGGATGCCGACACCATCCTGGTAATGGACGCAGGCCGGATCATCGAGCGTGGCCATCACCAGGAGCTGCTGGCCCGGAATGGTCGTTATGCCCAGCTGTGGCACCAGCAGCACCACAGCGCCGAGGCAGATACCGACGAGCCCGGGGCTAGCGCAGACTGAGCCGCTGGGCCAGCCCGGAGGCCCGGACCACCTGTTGCTGCACGCTGTCCTGGAATACCCCGGCGTCGCCGGTGATCAGGCTGAACCAGTTGCGAGCCCGGGTAATCCCGGTGTAGATCAGCTCCCGGGTCATCACCGGGCTGAGCCGGTCTGGCAACACCAGGCAGGTGTGCTTGAATTCCGAGCCCTGGGACTTGTGGACAGTCATGGCGTAGACGGTTTCCACCTGCTGCAGCCGGCTCGGCGAAATCCAGCGAATGGTGTCGGTGCCGTCGGACGCCGGGAACGCCACCCGGGGTGTGGTCTTGGCCTGGCCCTGGTGGTCCCGGTCCCAGGGTACCTCCACCGTGATCCCGATATCCCCGTTCATCAGGCCGAGATTGTAATCGTTGCCGGTGACCAGTACCGGACGGCCGCTGTACCAGGTTTTTCCGCCATCAATGAGCCGGTGCGCCAGCAACTGCTGGGTTACCAGCTCGTTGATGCCCTCCACACCCCAGGGGCCCTTGCGTAAGGCGCACAGGATCTGGAAATCCGCAAATGCCTCGAGCAGGGAGCGGGCAAGGTGGTCCCAGTGCTCCCGGCTGCTGTCTGCGGTTAATTTGGCATCTTTAAGCAGTGTCAGGTAGTGCCGGTAGCCCACGGGCGGCGCTAGCAAGCCGTCCTTGCCGGGCCGGCCCTCGCCCCGATTCCGGAATGCCTCCGGGCTGCCGCCGATGGCGTGGTTGGCCACCAGCGCCAGCGTGCTGTCGCGATCCGGGCGGCGCCAGCCGCCGTTCAGCCAGATCACATCGTTGAAGCCACCATCACGACAGGCCGCCAGGGTGTTGGCATCCAGCCGGTTGGTGTTGACCGCCTCGGCCAGTTGGCCTATGCCGCTGTGCTCGTCGAACCGGAAACTCTTACGCAGCATGGCCACGGCCTGGTCCGGCTGCTGGCCGTCCGGGTCCTGCAGCTCGCTGGGTAAGGTGTGGCCGGTGACGGCGGTTAGCCAGTCGGCGGTGGCCGGGGTGTAGTGGGCGGCAGCTGCGCGCTGGCACAGCTGGCCCAGCACCGCACCGGCATCCACTGATGCCAGCTGATCCTTGTCGCCCAGCAGAATCAATTGCGCCGAGGGCGGCAGCGCCTCGAACACTGAGGCCATCAGATCGACATCAACCATCGAGGCTTCGTCGATCACCAGGATATCCACCAGCAGCGGGTTGTCCCGGTTATGCCGGAACTGTCGGGTGTCGGGCCGGCTACCCAGCAGCCGGTGCAGGGTGGTGACCCGGGTTGGGATGTCATCCAGGCTGACCTGACCGGGTAACTGTCCCAGCGGAAGTTCGCTGACCGCGCCGCCGATGGATTCGTTCAGCCGTGCTGCGGCCTTGCCGGTGGGGGCTGCCAGGCGGATGCGGTACTTGCGGCCGTCGGCCCGGTCTGAAGTGGTTCCGGCCACCGCCTGCAATGCCGCCAACAGCTTGACCACGGTGGTGGTCTTGCCGGTGCCGGGGCCGCCGGTAATAACCGCGAACCGGTTGCGGGCGGCCAGGGCACAGGCCAGCTGCTGGTAATCGACCTCGCTCTGGTGGCCAAACAGGATCCCCAGGGCCTGGCTGAGGGTAGTTGAGGCGGCACTGGCGGTATCGGCCAGGGGCGATGGCAACGCCAGACGGCTGTGGATACCCTCGGCGATCCGTTGCTCGTAGCGCCAGAACCGGCGCAGGTACAAGCGACTGTCGTTCACCACCAATGGTGTAGTCAGTGAGCCATCACTTACCGCGCAGCTATTATGAATAGTGGACAGGAAGTCAGGCAGGTTGAACCTGGCCAGAATATCCCGGGGCGACGGCACGGTCTCGGTATCGGCTGCCGGCACCAGGTTGATGCTGTCCTCTGGTGGCAGTGCCAGGGTCGCCTCGGCGTCCTGCAGCAGCTGGCTCAGATCGATACAGACATGACCCCGGCCAACCTGGTGCGAGGTCAAAGCGGCCAGCAACAGCAGCAAGGGTGCCGGGGCTTCGCCCTGCTCTTCGCTGAGACTGCGGATCAGCCGGGCAAAGCCGACGTCCAGTGGCCGCAGCCAGTCCTGGTCTTGCCACTGCGCAAGTAGCGCATCCATGGTGTCCAGGCAGGCAAACAGCTGTTGGCTATCGATCGCCGGCGTGGGCGCCGGATCCGGCATGCCAGTGTCGATGTCGCTGCCGAGATCGAGAGCGAACTGTTGATCGGAATGACGGGTCTTGCTCATGCCATGGCCTCCCCGGCCGCGGTTTCACCATCGAACAGGGCATCGAGCTGTTCGATCAGCACCCTTGGCGGTTTGTCGGTAAAGGCCCCGGCGGTGCTGGCCCGATAGCCGCGCAGGAACAGGTAGACCGCGCCGCCGACATGCTGGTCGTAGTCATAATCCGGCAACCGGGCACTCAATAGGCGATGCAGCGCCAGCAGATAGAGCACGTATTGCAGGTCGTAGCGTTTGTCCAGGATCGCCTCGCCCATGGCCTGGTCGGTGTAGGCACTGTCAGAGTCGCCCAGGGCATTGGATTTGTAGTCCAGCACGTAGTATTGCCCGTTATGTTCGAACACCAGATCGATAAAGCCCTTGAGCATGCCGTTGAAGCGCCCGGCCTCGGCCCTGGGACGGTCCGCGCCGTTTAGAGTATGGGTCTGCACCAGCTTGTCCAGGCGGCCGATGCTGACGTTGCGGCTCTCAAACCAGAACTCCAGTTCCGGTCGCAGCTGGCCCAGCTCCGCCAGGCTGACCTGCTCGGGCTGGCCGCGCTGCAGTTCCAGCGGCTTCTGGATCAGCCCCAGCACCCAGAGCTCAAGCGCTTCTGCCCAGTCGCTCCAGCCCCGGGTACTGCAGCGTCGGCTCAAATAGTCCCGCAACAGCCCCGGGTTATCGGCGATGGTCCGAAAACCCTGCTGGCAGCACCACTCCAGGACATCGTGCAGGAAGGTGCCGGGTCCGGCTCCCTTGGGGAAGCCATGGTGATCGTCCGGTAGCGCTGGCTCCGGGGCACCGGTCATGGGTTCGGGGCCGACGTCCTGGGCGCTTTCCTCCAGCAGGTTCTGGGTCTCGGCGTCTTCCACCTCACCCCGGAACACCACACCGGTGCCGCTGAGCCCGCTGTATTCAATGGCCGAGTAACTGGCAATCCACCAGTCCTCCCGGGCCTCGCGCTCGGACACCAGCGCCGGTCCCAGGGTGTCCGGATCTGGCTGCCGGTAGCCGGAATCGGAGGCCTCGGGCAGAGGCATCAACTGGATGGCTGGTTCGCCATCGGCCACGGCGGTCAGCCACCCGGTCAGGGATGCCTGGTTGCCGCTCGGCTCGGGCTGTTGCGCCGTAGTCTGTCCGGTCACCAGATAACCCAGTCCACTCTGGGACCACTGGTCGATTTCGGCTACCCCCACCCAGGTGGCAAACCGGGCCCGGGTCAGCGCCACGTAGAGTTTGCGGATGTCCTCGCCCAGGCGTTCCCGGTCGGCCCGGGCAATGTCATCCGGGCCGGGATCGAACACGGTCACCAGCTTGCCCTGGTCGTCGTGGTAACGGACCCAGGCCTGGGAATCCTTCTCGGCCCGGAACGAGGTGCCGAAGGGCAGGAACACCAGGGGGTATTCCAGGCCCTTGGATTTGTGCACGGTGATCACCTGTACCAGGCCGGCGTCGCTTTCCAGGCGCAGGGTGCGATGCTCGTCTTCTTCGTCGGCGGCCCGCAGGATCTGGGTAAAGTGATGCACCAGGGCATGTTCGCCATCCAGCTGCAGGCTGTCCTGCTGCAGCAACTCGGCGATGTGAAGGATATCGGTCAGGCGGCGTTCACCGTCCGGGCGTGGCAGCAAGCGCGCGGGCACCTCGAAGTCCATCAGCAGGCTGCGCAGCATCGGCAGCACGCCCTGGTTTTGCCACTGCTGCTGGTAGCCCATGAAACGCTCAATTTCACGCTCCAGGGCCAGCTCATCGGTCAGTAGCCGGTTCAGGTCCTGCCAGGATTGCGCCAGGGTTGGGGTTGCCAGTGCCGCCCGGGTCAGGCTCAGCTGGCGCGGCTCCGCCACCGCGCGCAGCCAGCACAGCACTTCTGCGGCAGTTGGCGAGGTCAGCACCGAATCCCGGTCTGACAGGTACACGCTCTTGATGCGCCGTTCGGCCAGGGCCGCGCGAACCGCGCCGGCCTCGGTCCGGTTGTTCACCAGAATGGCAATGTCGCCGGGGCGCACGGCTTGCAGATCGGTGGCAGCGTCGGTGCGGGCAAAGCCGGCCCGGCCCTGCTGGCCCAGAGTCAGCAGGCGGGCAATTTCGCTGCCGCAGGCCTCGGCCAGATCCGCGGTTGCCGCGCCCTTGGCCAGGCCTTTCGGATTGCCGGCCTTGTCCTCGGCGCTGCTCTGAAGGGCCCACAGTGTCAGGCTGGGCTGGTAGTCGCCGTCGACCGACCACAGGCGTTTGGTGCCGTTGGCATCCACGCCCTGGAACGGCAGTGGCGAGCGATCCCCGGGGCCAAACAGAAAGGCGCCGTCCCGGCTGGTCCGGTCGGCGTGCTCGAACATCCGGTTCACCGCCTGCACCATGGGCCTGGCGGAGCGGAAGTTCCGACCCAGGGTGTAGGTGCGTTCGCGGGCGCCCTGGCGTGCCTGCAGGTAGGTGTAGATGTCGGCACCGCGGAAGCCGTAAATGGCCTGTTTGGGGTCACCAATCATCAACAGGCAGCTGTTGGCGTCGTTGTCCGCGACCCGGTATACCCGATCGAAAATGCGGTACTGGACCGGGTCGGTGTCCTGGAATTCGTCGATCAGCGCGACCGGGAACTGCCGGCGGATGGTGGCCGCCAGCTGGTCACCCCGAGGGCCGTGCAAGGCGTCGTCCAGGCGGGTGAGCAGGTCGTCAAAACCCATTTCCGAGCGTTTCTGTTTCTCGGCTTCCAGGCGCTTGGCGATCCACCGGGTGGCGTGCCGAAGCAGGTCAGATTTGGCGCTCGGCAGGCTCTGGCTGAAGGCAATCAGTTCCTTGATGGCGGTGAAGGCGGCATGGTCGGGGGCCGGCTCGTCGCCCTTGAGCTTGGTTGGCAGCACGGTCGGGGTCTGGTTCTGGAACCCGGCCTTGTCCAGGCCGTTCGGCACCAGCGTGTCGGAGGCCTGCCAGTCCAGCAGGGTATCCCAGGTCGCAACCATCGCTTTCTTGCTGCCGCCGTGCAGGCGCTTGGCCTTCTGCAGGTCATCCAGCAGCTCCAGAACCTCGTCTTTCCAGCTGGCCCAGGGATAGTCTTTTAGCTGCTGGGCCCTATCCCGGCGCTGGCGCTGGACCGCTTCGATGACCGCCTTCACGTCGCCCTCGGAAGCGGCCAACTGCTCGGCCTCGGTCAGCAGATTGCGAACCGCCAGGCGCAGCTCGCCCGGGGTTTTCCAATGGCCGAGCACATCGTCCACCAGCGCTGGCGGCAGCGGGTAGATGAAGGTGCGCCAGTAATCCCGGGCCACCTCGTCCAGCAGGTCGCTCTGGTCGGTTTCCAGGGTCAGTTTGAACAGGCTGCCACTGTCGAACGCGTGCTCACTCAGCATGCGGTTACACCAGCCGTGAATGGTGGACACCGCGGCCTCGTCCATCCACTCCGCGGCCAGCAGCAGTTTCTTGCGGCAGTCCGGCCAGGACGACGGATCCGGATAGCTCTGGTCCCGGAGCTGGTAAATCAGCGCGGTTTCCGGCGACGCCGTGGCCGCATCGGCGGTGTCGGAGAACACTTCGGCGGCCTGGGTCAGCCGGGTGCGGATGCGGTCTCGCAGTTCCTTGGTGGCGGCGTCGGTAAAGGTCACCACCAGCAGATTGGGCGGCAGCATGCCCTGGGCCAGCGGGCTGTCCGCCGGTTGCTGGTGACCGAGCACCAGGCGCACGTACAGGATGGCAATGGTGAAGGTCTTGCCGGTACCGGCGCTGGCCTCAATCAGGGTGCTACCGTGCAGCGGCAGGGTTAACGGATCCAGGTTCGGATTGCGCGTCATGGTGTCGGTGCTCATGCCTCTGCTCCCACTGCGCCGGCGGCGGATTTGCCCTGCTCGGCTTCCCAGAGCGGAACATAGAGTGCATGCAGCAGGGCCTCGAATTCGCCGCTCGCCAGCAGTGCCTCCGGGCTGTCATAGGCACCACGCAGGTAGCCGGTGTCGCGCTCCAGGGCGATCTGGTAGGCCTGTTCGGCTTCGGCGATGGCGCGGTCGTGATCGCCCAGGTATTTCTTGCTTTGATAGTAGCTGGCGATCCAGGCGAAGCCGGCGTCGCAATGCAGCGGCAGCGCCCGAGTCGTCGCCTGCATCCAGCCGGCCAGGATGGCGTCCAGCTGGGCCCGGGCCTGCTCCGGCGGCATCGGCGGGAAGCGGAATTTCCGGCCCTCTTCCTTGGCCAGAATCAGGGTTTCAAAGGGCCGTTCGGTTAGCTGGCCGGCCAGGTGGATTAGCCAGTCGGCCATCAGGTTGGCGTAGCGCACCCGGCGGCCAGCACCGGAGCCGGCCAGCAGGCTGGAGCGGGCAATGACCAGCCGACACAGCTGGCCATCGGGGCCGGCACGCAGGCCGTCGATCAGGTCCACCAGTTCGACCGCACCGGTGGGGTCGCTGTAGCGGTAGTCCAGGGTGATGGGCTCGGCCAGGGCTTCCGGCCAGCTGTTGAGGGCACTGCGATAGCGCTCGAACAGGTCCGGCAGCCGGCCCGCCAGTTCGGTGCGCAACCGGTGTTCGGTCACGCCCATGCCCAGATCGCCGCGCCGGGCCATCCGATCCAGGGTGAGCTCCAGACGGTCGTGCAGCTCCGGTTCCGAGCCAGCTTTCAGGACACTGCCCTGGATCAGTTCGTTGTCCAGACGCCAGCGGTCCAGACCGGTCAGGTCGAAATTCTCGTTGTCGGTATCGTCGTCATCAACAGCGTCAAAGCGAACCTGCAGCCGGCGCTGGTAAAAGGTATCGATGGGCTTTTTCAGGAACTGGGCCAGGTCGCTCAGGCTAATCGGCTCCTCGGGTTCCTGGTACGGCAGCGGTGCCTGTTCGGCGCCGGGCACTTCGCCACCGTGGGCGGCGCGCCATTCCCGCTCATAGGTAAACAGGGTACCGGCGCGCAGCACCTCGGTGACCGGCTTGGCGGCACTGTTGGGGTCGCCTGTGATGCCATTGGCCTGCGGGAAATAGTCCCGGCTGAATGGTTGCAACGGGTGCTCGGTTGTTAACCCTTGGGACACTGGTAGATCGCCGTCGCCAGACCAGCGCCAGAGGCCGTCGAGGTGATCCCGTAACTGCCCTACTAAGACCGACGGCGGCCGTTCCGAGTCGTCCCGGATGCTGCGCCCGACCCAGCTGATGTACAGCTGTTCCCGGGCCGACAGCAGCGCCTCCAGGAACAGGTAACGGTCGTCTTCCCGGCGTGAGCGGTCGCCAGGGCGATAGTCCTCGGCCATCAGGTCAAAATCCACCGGGGGCCGTGACCGCGGGTAGTCGCCGTCGTTCATGCCCAGCAGGCAGACCCGGCGAAACGGAATCGCCCGCATCGGCATCAGGGTGGCGAAGTTGACCTTGCCGGCGAGAAAGCGCTGATTCAGGCCGCCTTCGTCCAGGCCGTCCAGCAGCACGTCCTTGACGATCGTCAGTGGCAGCGGCTGGTCCTGCAGGCCGGCGGCCAGGGCATTGTCCAGCCACTGCTCGAGCTGGCGCCGAAACCGGTTCAGCAACAGCAGGTCGCTGCCTTCAAGCTGGTCGAAGAAGCGCTCGAGCATGGCCGAGAACAGGGTTTCCCAGCCGCTGGGGGTGCGGGCTTCCTGCAGTTCCTGCCAGAGCCGTTCCAACTGGTGGACAAAGTCGTTCAGCCGGCCCGCCAGACTGGCTTGCAGGCCACCGATTTCGCCGTAGGGTTCAACCCCGCCCCAGGGCTCGTCATCACCCATGCCGTAACCCAGCAGCATGGCCTGAAGGCCTTTCTGCCAGGTGTTGCGGTCCAGGTGCGCCGGCAGTTCCAGGCTTTCCCGGTGCCGGCCGTGCAGGCCCCAACGGATGTTGGCACCTTCCACCCACTGCCGTGCCAGCGGGATCTCGTCCTCGCTGATGTCAAAGCGGTCACGGATACCCGGTACTTCCAACAGGCTGATGATCTCACTCATGGCGAACCGGCTGCGCGGCAGCGACATCAGGGTTTCCAGGGCAATCAGTACCGGTTCGTGGTGGCGTTGGCCCTGATCCGAGATGGTGTACGGGATGTGGCGGTTGCGGTCGGACGGGTCTCGGCCAAACACCGCCTGTATGTGCGGGGCGTACACGTTGATGTCCGGAACCATGACTATAACGTCCCGGGGCCGCAGGGTCGGGTCGGCGTTGAATGCTGCCAGCAACTGGTCGTGCAGGATTTCCACTTCCCGCTGGGGGCTGTGGGCATCGTGAAACACCAGGGAATGATCCTGCGCCGGTGTCACTGTGCGATGCTCGTTCCGGATATCCCGCAGCGGCGTCAGGTTGTAGATGTCGTTCTGGAGCTGGTGCAGCAGACGCGGGGCATCGGCCTGGCCGTGCTCGGAAAAGATGTCGATCTTCTGGTCCGGGGTCTGGAACCGGCTCCGGTACTCGTCCGGGTTGTCGAATTCATCCAGCAGCCGGATGTAATCCCGGCCTTGCTTGCCCCAGGCCGCCAGCAGCGGGTTGGCGTGCTGGTGCAGCTGGTCCGGGTCGTCAATCTGGGACAGGGTCGGATGGGCACTGCCGCGCTTGCGTTCCGCCTTCAGCAGTTCCCGATCACTGATGATGTCGGCCCAATAGAACTGACAGGGGTTGTGCACACACAGCACCACCTGGCTGAAGCGACTGAGCACGTACAGCGCCTCCAGCGCCTGCCGGGGCAGCGAGGAAACCCCGAACACCACGATCCGCCGGGGCAGACGGTCCGGGTGCGCCGGTGCGGTCACGGTCTGGCCCACGTCCATGAACCGGGTGTGGATCTGCGAACGACTGGTGCGGGCATCCGCCCCTACGTCCTCAACCAGATGCCGCCACAGTACCGGCTGCCAGCGCCGCTCCGGGTCCAGTGCTTTTTCGTCATTGCGGGCGGTGATCACCACGTCCCGGCCCTGCTCCCAGGCGCTGAGCCAATCGGCCCGGAAGACCTGGTACTGGTCGAACAGATCGGCCACTTTCTCGGCCAGCTGGAAGGTTCGCAGCTCCGGGTCACTGCCGTCGAGAAAGCGAGCCAGGGGCGTGAAGACCTCGTCCTGACCGACCAGTTCCGGCAGCAGGCGATACAGCCGCCACACCAGCCGGTGCTTGTCGAACGGCGATTGCTCCGGTACATCTCCGGCTGGCAACACGGCCCGATAGGCCTGCCAGATGAAGCGTGCCGGGAACAGGAAATCCATACCGGCGGCGATCCCCAGGCCGCCACCCTCGTCCGACCGTTGCTCCGCCAGCGCCAGTTTCAGCCACTGGGCAATGCCGTTGCTCTGCACCAGAAAGGTCTCGCTCTCCAGGGGCGGCAGCGGTGTCTGCTGACACACGAACACGACGGCCCGGCGCAGGTCTTCCAGGTGGTTGGCGTGGATGGCATGGAAGCCGGGTTCGATGGCGGAGTGGTCGGCCATGGGGGTCCTTTTCTTAGGAGATCCGGTGTGAATGCGGGTTTCAACCCTGAGGGTACAGGTTACCGCATGTGGCCACAGAATCAGATGAAGCAACAACGAATCTGGGGTGAAGGCCGGTGCGTATTGTCTATTATATGAACAATGGAGGGTATCTCGATGGACAGTTTCGCCATCATCCCCAACCGCGCGAGCCTGACCGCCCGGATCTTCCTGGTCGCCTTGGTACTGCTGGCGCTGGTGCTGACTGCCCGGCCCCTGGCGGCCGACAAGGATTCCGATATCCGGGAAACAATCCTGCTGCAGATTGAAGCCTTCGCTAACGATGATGAGGAGCAGGCCTGGGCCCATGCCTCCGAGGGCATCAAACGCCGCTTCGGCAGCTCGGACGTGTTTATCAACATGGTGCGGCAGGCGTACCCGGCAGTCCATAGCGCTACCGCGATCGAATTTACCGATCGGGTGCCCCACGGCGCCTTTGAAATCCAGGGGGTGCGCCTGCAGGGGCCCGAGGGTAAACGTTGGGATGCCTATTACCGCATGGTGCTGGTGGACGGTGTGTGGAAAATCGCCGGGGTTCAGCTGAAGCCGGCAAAATTGGGCATTTGATCGCGTTCAATTGTTAGCAATCACAAACAAGCAGTTACGCCAGACGGCGCCGGTGATCAGAATGGGGGCGTTCGTGGCATTCTCCTGTTGATGAATCAGTGAATACGTCAGAATCACGGGCTCGGGTCATCAGCCTGCAACCCCGACTGCCGTCCACCGAATCAGCCACCAGGAGGTATCACCCGGACCATGGCCAGCCCGAGACACAGCTACCGGAAACCGGGCACCGCGGATCTTGAAAATCCGCTGTATTACCTGGAAAACATGGAGACCGTGGTGGCCTGGGTCCGGGATCACCACGCCGATCTGTTGACCGATGCCGAACAGAGCCGGCTGACCGGATTCCTGACCCTGTCGATGCCGGCGCGGGCCCTGCTGACCCGGCTGGTGATGCGCACCGGCGAACATTTTCGCACCGACAAACTTAACTACCCGGAGCTGGCGGTGGCCGAATCCGTGGCCCTGGAGCCGCTGATCGCCCACGACTGGCTGGATGCCGAGCCGTTGCTGGAGCTTGAGCAGTTGTTCCGTCTGTACACGTTACCGGAGTTGCGGCTGGTGTTTGCCGGCGAACTCGAGGCCCTGGGCTTGCCAAAATCCCTGGCCAAAGCCCGGATGTTGGAGAGCCTCCACCCCCGCTTTCCCGACCCGCGACCCATTTCAGACTGGCTGAGCCAGTCGGCAGCACCGGTGGTGCGCCTGAAGCAGATGGCATTGTTTGATCGCATCCGGCTGATGTTCTTCGGCAACCTGCGCCAGAGCTGGTCCGATTTTGTGCTGGTGGAGCTGGGGCACCAACGCTACGAGCCCGTACCGTTCACACCGGATTCCCGCGCCTTTGCCCAGCGGGCGGAAGTGGACTGTTACCTGGTCATGCACCAGTGCCGGCAATGGCTGGACGAGGGCGTACCGGCGGCTGAAGTCTGGCCGGAGGTGCCTGGTGAATTGAGCAATCCCTGGCTGACCAGCCGGCGGAACCGGCTGTTGCTGGAACTGGGCCGGCAGGCCGAGCGCCAGGGTGAGCGCGAACTGGCGGTGGCGGCGTTTGCGGCCAGCGGCCACCGCGAGGCCCGGCTGAAACAGCTGCGGCTGCTGGAGCGATTGAAACGCTTTGACGAAGCCTGGGCCATTGCCATCGCTTGGCAGCAACAGGCCCTCAGTGATGCCGAAGCCCAGGGCCTGGCGCGGATCCTGAAGCGGCTGGCTGCCAAGCTGGCCCAGCCCTCTCCCCTGAGTTCCGGCTCTCCCCAGCTGCGGGAGTGGTCGGTGGATTTGCCCAGGCCGACAACCGGCTCGGTGGAGTTCTCGGTGCTGCAACATTTATGGCAGGACCAGGCACCGGTGTTCTATGTCGAGAACACCCTGATTACCGGCCTGTTCGGCCTGCTGTGCTGGGACACCATCTTTGAGCCCCTGCCCGGCGCCTTTTTCCATCCGTTTCACGTCGGCCCCGCGGACCTGACCCGGGAGGATTTTGTCGAGCGTCGGCAGGCGTCGTTCGATCGCTGTTTTGCCGCACTGGGGGATGGCAGCTACCAGCGCCGTATTCTCGACAGCTACGACGCCAAGTACGGCATCGCCAATCCGTTCGTGGTTTGGCCGGTGCTCACGCTGGACTTGCTGGATCTGGCCCTGGCCTGTATTCCGGCCGCGGATCTGGAGCAGCTGTTCCGGCGCCTGTTGCTGAACATCCGCGAGCACCGCAGTGGCTTTCCGGACCTGATCCAGTTCCACCCGGAGGCGCCGGTGTCTGCGCCGCGCTACCAGATGATCGAGGTGAAAGGCCCGGGTGACCGGTTACAGGACCACCAGATTCGCTGGCTGGCCTTCTTTGCCGACCAGGGCATTTCCGCCAGTGTCTGTTACGTGCGCTGGCACTCCGACGGAGCCTCGACGTGAAAGTTGCGGTCAGGACCCTGTGTGAATTCGCCGCCCGGGAGGGCGACCTGGATTTTCGCTACACCCCGGCGCCCAGTTCCGAGGAGGGCATTGCCGGCCATCAGGCGATCCAGTCCCGGCGTGGTTATGGCTATAAAAGTGAGTATTTACTGACCGGAGAGTGCTTGGGCTTAAAGCTTTCGGGTCGGGCCGATGGCTACCATCCACACCAGAGCCGGCTGGAGGAAATCAAGACTCACCGGGGCGACCTGTCCCGGGTCCGGGAGCACCAGCGAGCCCTGCATCGGGCCCAGTTGCGGGCTTACGGGGCGCTGCTGTGCCAGCAGGAAAAGCTTAAAAAACTGGAGTTGGTACTGGTGTATTACGACACCGGCCGGGACAAGGAAACTCCGATTTCAGAAACGGCCAGCGCCGAGCAGCTGTGGCAGGATCTGGAAGCTTTGTGTACCAAATACCGGGCCTGGGCCGAGTGGGAGGCGGATCACCGTGAGCGTCGGGATGCTCGCCTGCGAGCGCTGCAGTTCCCGTTTGCCGACTTTCGGCCCCGACAGCGTCAGCTGGCGGAAACCGTGTACCGCAACACCCTGAACGCCGGTACCCTGCTGCTGGAGGCCCCCACGGGCCTCGGCAAGACCCTGGGCACGCTGTTTCCGGCCCTGATGGCCATGCCCGCCGCCAACCAGGATCGGCTGTTCTATCTGACCTGTCGCAACACCACCCGGCAACTGGCGGTGGATGCCATCGAACGCCTGCGGGCGGCCCAGCCCGAACCCGCCGATTGGCCGCTACGGACGCTGGAGTTGGTGGCCAAGGACGACGCCTGCGAACACCCGGATAAAGCCTGCCACGGTGAGTCCTGCCCACTGGCAAAAGGCTTCTTCGACCGCTTGCCCGATGCCCGCGCCGAGGCAGTGCAGGCCGGTACTACCCTGACCCGGGACCGGCTGGCCGAGATTGCGGCCGGACACGAGCTGTGTCCGTATTTCCTGGCTCAGGAGATGGCGCGCTGGAGCGATGTGGTGGTGGCCGATGTAAACCGGATGTTCGACCAGTCTGCCCTGCTCCACGGGCTGATCCGGCAGAACCAGTGGACTGCGTCGGTGCTGGTGGACGAAGCCCACAATCTGGTGGATCGCGGCCGGGGCATGTACTCGGTGCGCCTGGATCAGCAGCGTCTTCTGCGGCTGAAGAAAACCGCCCCGAAAGTCCTGAAACCACACCTGGATCGCACCGCCCGGGCCTGGCAAGGGGTAATCCGGGACCATGGCGCCGCCGGTGATGCCGCCGTCTTTCTTCCGCAGTTGCCGTCGGCACTGACCGGCAGCCTGCTCGGGCTGGTGTCGGCGCTGACCGATTTCCTGGCCGACAACCCGCCCGATCTGGCGTTGCAGGAGCTGCTGTTCGAATCGGTGGCATTCATGAAGCTGGCGGATTCCTTCGGTGATCATTCCCTGTGCGAGTTCCGGCGCGAGGGCCGGGGCCGGGCGCGGCTGACGATTCAGAACCTGGTGCCGGCGGACTTTCTGCGCGAGCGGTTTGCCGCCGCCAGCTCGGTGCTGCTGTTCTCCGCAACCCTCAGCCCGGGGATTTATCACCGGGATCTACTGGGTCTGCCCGAGGACAGCCGCTTTACCTCGTTGCCCAGTCCTTTCACTGCCGACCAGTTGCAGGTTCACTTTACGCCCCGGATCAGTACCCGTCAGGCCCATCGCCAGGCCTCAGCCCAGCCTATTGCCGAGCTGATTGCCCGCCAGTACCAGGCGCGTCCGGGCCACTATCTGGCGTTTTTCAGCAGCTTCAAGTATCTGAACGAGGTGGCGGATGTGCTGGCCCGGCAGGCCCCGGAGGTGCCCCAGCGCTCGCAACAGCCGGCCATGAGCCCGCAGCAACGGCGGGACTTTCTTGAGGGCTTCCAGCACGAATCCGGGAGCGTGGCGTTTGCGGTGCTCGGTGGGGTGTTCAGCGAAGGCATTGATCTGCCCGGCGACCAGCTGATCGGGGCGTTTGTCGCTACCCTGGGCCTGCCGCCCTTCGACGCCTGGCATGAATTACTCAAGGACCGTCTGCAACGACGTTTCGGCGCCGGCTACGACTACACCTATCTGATCCCGGGCTTGCAGAAAGTGGCCCAGGCCGCCGGTCGGGTGATCCGCACGCCCGAAGACGAGGGCGTGATCTGGCTAATCGACGACCGTTTTCTCAAGCCACCGGTGCGGGCCCTGCTCCCGGGCTGGTGGTTTGAGACGCCGGTTGAGCCCGGGCCGGACGGTGCTTCAGGGTCCGGTTGATGGTGACCGGCTGAACCGGTGCTTGTGGCCCGGCGATGGCGGCCAGGGCCTGATCAAGGGCGGCAGCGGCAATGGCTTCATGATTCTGGGGCAGCGAGTGCACCGGCACCGGCAGGAAATCCAGCAGCCGGTCGTCGCCAAAGGTCGCCAGTTTCAGTGCCGGGGTCAGGCCGCCGGGCTGTTCCAAAAGGACATCCAGTGCCCCTTGCAACAAGGTGTAGGAGGCGGTGACCAGCGCCTCCGGCAGCGCCCGGTAGCAGAGCAGGTCCCGCATCAGGGCGGCGCCGGTCTGCCGGTCGTAGCGGGCGCCGCTGCGTACCTCGGTGGCCCAGCCCAACTGCCGGGCCGCTGCTTCAAAGCCGGACCGGCGTTCCCGGGTCATGGCCAGGTCCGGTACCGCGTCAAACCAGGCTACGGTGCCGGTGCCTTCAGTCAGCACCGAGCGGGTCAGACTGTTGGCGGCGCTCTGGTTATCACTGACCACGCAGCGAATCAGTTCCGGCGACTGCGCCCGGTCCACCGCGATAACCGGCAGGCCATCGGCCTGTAAGTCGGGGTAGAAAGGGTCGTGTTCCGGCAGCGCGCTGGCCACGATCAGGGCGTCACAACGCCGTGCTTTCAGGGCCTGAGCCAGGGCTTTTTCGGTCTCGGGGTTGTCGTCGGAGCCGGCAATCAGCAACTGGTAGCCGCGGGCACGGGCGCCCTGTTCCAGCAGCTTGGCCAGCCGGGCGTAACTGGTGTTCTCCAGGTCCGGCAGGATAAAGCCCAGGGTTTTGCTGGCACCGCCGCGCAGGGCCGCCGCCTGGGTGTCGACCTGAAACCGGTGCTCCCGGGCGATCGCCAGAACCTTGTCGATGGTGTCGGGCTTGATGCGCCGGGCCACGCCCTGACCATTCATGACATAACTGGCGGTGGTTCTGGATACACCGGCAAGTCGGGCGAGTTCGGCGAGTGTCATGGTGGTTCCCTGTTACGCGGTTGCTTGATTTCTGATCATATCTGATACATCATCGATTCTATGTCTGCTGACACGATTCAGCAACCCCAAACATACGCTCACCACAACAACAAAGCGAGGCAACTTCGATGCTGACGCTGACCGCCAACGATGTTCGACTCGGCGCTACCGCCGTCGACTGGCAGGACGCCCTGACGCAGGCTGGCCGGGACCTGGAAGCCGCTGGTCGCACCTCCTCCGATTACCTGAACGGTATGATGGCCCGGGAACAGCAGTCGTCCACGGTACTGGGCAACGGCATTGCTATTCCCCACGGCACTCCGGACAGCCGCACTGCGGTGCAAAATACCGGCATCCGCCTGCTGCAGTTTCCCGAAGGCGTGACCTGGCACGACGGTGCCCGGGTTTATGTGCTGGTGGCGATTGCCGCCCAGTCCGACGAGCACCTGGATATTCTCCGCCACCTGACCCGGGTATTGGATACTCCGGGGCTGGCTGACAAGCTGGCGCGTACCGGCGATGCGGCAGAGCTGGTGGCCTTGTTGAGCAAGCCGCCGGTGCTGGCGAAATGCGACCGGGACAGCCTGTGCCTGGGGCTTGAAGCCACCACCGCTACCGAACTGGCGCTGATTGCCGCCGCCCGCCTGCAGAGTCTGCACTGTGTCGACACAGACTTTCTCGCCGAAATTATCGGTCAGCCTCCGGTGGCATTGGGCCAGGGCCTGTGGCTGGTGCATCACAGCCGGGGCGCCCGTCGTCCGGCGTTGTCACTGGCGACGCCGAAACGCCCGGGGCCTGAGCTCCAGGGCGTGTTTTGCCTGGCCGGACCGGGCGATGAGTGTCATGAGCTGCTGGCACGACTGGACCAATTCCTGGCTGCCGGTGAGCCGATCGAAGGTCTGGGAGCCGAGGCTCTGCTGGCCCGGCTTTCTGGTGAAGCGGCCGATGCCGTCACCGCCAGTGTCACTCTGCTGAACAGTCACGGCCTGCACGCCCGCCCGGCCAAGCAGCTGGTGCAGGAGGCGCGTCGACACAACGCCAGTATCCGGGTGCGACTGCGGGAGGGCGACGGCGGTGCCGTCTCCGCTACCAGTCTGACCCGGATCATTGGCCTGGGTGCGCGCCGGGGCCAGACCCTGATCCTGTCCGCCACCGGCGAAGATGCCCAGGCGGCGGTGACCGCCCTCACCAACGCCATCACTGACGGCCTGGGTGAGGCGGTATCGCCGTTGCGTGCCGAATCATCAGCGGTGGCCCAAAACCAGAATCAGATCGAACCGGAGCCTTTGCCGGACGACCAGCCGCTGAAAGCGGTAGCGGCATCGCCGGGTCTGGCGTTGGCGCCGATTTTTGTACTGCGCCAGCCAACACTGACCTACCCGGACACTGCGGCCGACAGCGAAACCGAGATCATGCGACTGAACCGAGCCTTCGATGCTGCCGACAGTCAGCTGCGCACCCTGATTCGCCAAGCCGAGGGCGGTGAAGCAGCGCCGATCCTGTCGGTGCATGTGGAAATGCTGCAGGACGAAGATCTCTACCAGGCCGCCCTGGAAGCGATCAACGAAGGTGCGTCTGCCGAAGCTGGCTGGTGGCAGGCTATCGATACTGCCGCCAAGGGCCAGGAGGCGCTGGCGGATCGGCTGCTGGCTGAGCGTGCCGCGGACCTGCGCGACGTCGGTCGGCGTGTACTGGCCAACCTCTGTGGCGTGGAGATGCCAAAGCCGCCAGAGCACCCGTATGTGTTGGTGGCCGATGACCTGGGGCCGTCCGATGTTGCCCGGCTGGATACCACTCGAGTGCGGGCGCTGGTGACCGCCCGCGGTGGCGCTACCTCCCACAGCGCCATTCTGGCCCGGGCGCTGGGACTGCCCGCGGTAGTGGGTGCTGGTGAAGCGGTGTTGAAGCTGATTGATGGTGCCGAGCTGGTGGTCGACGGTGAGCGTGGCTCGCTGGTGCCGAACCCGGGCGATGAGCGCCGCGCCCAGGTTGCCCGTCGGCTTGAGCAGTTGGCAGCCCTGCAGGCTGAAGCGCACGACAACCGACACCAGCCGGCCATCACACGCGACGGTCACCGGGTGGAAGTCTGCGCCAATCTGGGCAATACCGCGCACGCACCCGATGCGGTGTCGCGCGGTGCCGAGGGCATTGGATTACTGCGTACCGAATTCGTGTTCATGGCCCATCCGGAAGCGCCGGACCTGGAGACCCAGGTTGCTGAATATCGCCACGCCTTCGACGCGCTCAACGGTCTGCCGCTGGTGGCCCGGACGCTGGATGTCGGTGGCGACAAGCCGCTGGATTACTGGCCGTTGCCCCAGGAAGACAATCCCTTCCTGGGCATGCGTGGCATCCGGTTGTCCCTGACCCGGCCCGAGATCCTGGAAACCCAGGTCCGCGCCCTGCTGACCGCCGCCGGCGACCGGCCCCTGCGGATTATGTTTCCGATGGTCAAGGATCTGGAAGAGTTCCGCGCCGCCAAGCAGATCGTGCAGCGGGTGCAGGCCGAGGTCACCAGCGCCGACGTGCAGATTGGCGTGATGATCGAAGTACCCTCCTGTGCCCTGCTGGCGCCGACCCTGGCCCCGGAAGTGGACTTTTTCTCCATCGGCACCAATGACCTGACCCAGTACACCCTGGCCATTGATCGTGGCCATGGCCAGCTCTCGGCCGATTCCGATGCCCTGCATCCGGCCGTGCTGCGGCTGATTCAGATGACCGTGCAAGCGGCTCACGCCCATGGCCGCTGGGTTGGGGTCTGTGGCGAGTTGGCCTCCGATCCCCAGGCGATTCCGGTGCTCGTTGGTCTGGAGGTGGACGAACTGTCTGTCACCAGCCGGCGGGTACCCCTGGTCAAGGCCTGTATCCGTGATTTCACCCTGGATGCGGCCCGGGAGCGGGCCGAGCTGGCCTTGTCCAAGGCCACGGCGGTTGAGGTACGCGATGCCCTGGAGTCGTTCTGATGGCGAGCATCCTGACCATTACCCTGAACCCGGCACTGGATCTCAATGCCGAGCTGGATGCCCTTGCGCCCGGCCAGGTCAATCGCACCACAGCTACCCGGCTGGAGCCGGCGGGTAAGGGTATCAACGTGGCCCGGGTGCTTGCTGGCCTTGGCCACCGGGTGACCGTGTCCGGACTGCTGGGTGAGGCTAATGCGGCGCCGTTCGAGCGACTGTTTGCTGATGAAGGCCTAACCGACCGGTTTGTGCGGGTTCCCGGGCAAAACCGGGTCAACATCAAGCTGGCAGAACAGGACGGCCGGGTCACCGACATCAACAGCGCTGGTTTCGAGACTTCCAGCGATGCCCTGAGTCGTCTGCTGGAACAACTCACACCATTGCTAGCCGAGCATGACGCCATCGTGATCGGTGGCAGTCTGCCGGCGAGTCTGCCCCCGGCGGCGGTCGCCGATCTGGTGGCCATGGTCCGGGCTGTGGATAAACCGGTGTGGCTGGATACCAGCGGTGACGCCCTCACCTGCGGTTTGCAGGCGACTCCATTCGGCATCAAGCCGAATATCGAGGAACTGTCGACCTGGGCCGGGCGCCCGCTGGTGTCCCGTCAACAGGTAGCTGACGTAGCCACCGCGTTGCAGGCCCAGGGCCTGGCTCATGTCGTGGTGTCCCTGGGCGCCGACGGTGTGCTTTGGTTCGGTCCCGATGGCAGCCACCAGTCCGAGCCCCCGCCGGTGACGGCGCGCAGTACCGTCTGTGCCGGCGATACCCTGCTGGCTGGCCTGTTGCACGGCTTGCTGAAGACTGAACAACCAGAACCTGCGGTGGCCCAGTTGCGGTTTGCCACGGCGCTGTCTGCCGAATGCGTGCGCCATGCCGGGGTCGGCAATCCGGCCGCGTCGGATTTTCATTCACTTGTCGAACAAACCCGGGTTACCCCCTGGCCTGGGGATAACAACAATGGGGAGGTGCCGTTATGAACCTGATTATTGTAAGTTCCTGTCCCCAGGGTATTGCTACCAGTTTTCTCGCCGCCCGGGCGCTTGAACGGGTTGCTCTGGAGAGGGGTTGGAAGGTGACCACGGACATGCGTGGCCGGGACGGCCAGCAGCCGACAGCCATTGGCGAGGCCGACATTGCCGCCGCCGACCTGGTGATCGCGGCCCTGGGTACCCCCGTCGCGCTTGATGCGTACACCGGCAAGGCCGTGTACCAATTGCCCGTGACCGAGGCACTGGCGGCGCCAGCGGCGGTTCTGGAGACCGCCGTGCAGCAGGCCCGGCCCTGGGCGCCCAGCGAGACGCAAGAGGTTGCCGACGCGCCAGTCGTGTCGGCCAATGCTGCCGCCCGACAGATTGTCGCTGTGACCGCCTGCCCGACCGGTGTCGCGCATACCTTCATGGCGGCAGAAGCCCTGACCGCGGCGGCTGAGGCGGCCGGGCACCGAATCCGGGTTGAAACCCAGGGCTCGGTGGGTGCCCAGGATCCACTGACCGAGGCTGAAATTGCCGCTGCGGATGTGGTCATCCTGGCCTGCGATATCGAAGTGAATCCAGAGCGCTTCGCTGGTAAGCGAGTGTGGCGGACTTCCACCGGTGCGGCGCTGAAAAAACCGGCCGATACGGTACAGGCGGCCCTGGCCGAGGCCCAGGTGCTGGACACCGGCACGCCTCAGGCTAGCTCATCAGCGGGTGGCGAGTCCCGTGGCCCATACAAGCACCTGCTCACCGGGGTGTCGTTCATGTTGCCGATGGTGGTGGCCGGTGGTTTGCTGATTGCGCTGTCGTTTGTGTTCGGGATCGAGGCCTTTCAGGAACAGGGCACCCTCCCGGCGGCTTTGATGCAGATTGGCGGCGGCACGGCCTTCAAGCTGATGATTCCGCTGCTGGCCGGTTACATTGCCTGGTCCATTGCCGACCGTCCGGGCCTGGCCCCGGGCATGATTGGCGGTTATCTGGCCGGCGAACTGGGCGCCGGGTTTCTTGGCGGTATCGTCGCCGGCTTCCTGGCCGGCTATGTGGCCCGCTTTATCAGTCGAAGACTGCCGCTGCCGGAGAGTGTCGAATCGCTGAAGCCGATCCTGATTATTCCCCTGGTGGCTAGCCTGGTGACCGGGCTGGGCATGATTTACGTACTGGGCGAGCCGATGGCGGCGATCATGGATGCACTCACCGGCTTCCTGGAGAGCATGGGCACCACCAACGCCATTCTGCTGGGCGGAATCCTGGGTGCGATGATGTGTTTCGATCTGGGTGGTCCGGTGAACAAGGCGGCCTACACCTTTGGCGTTGGGTTGCTGTCGGAAGGCAGTGGCGGTTCCGCGCCGATGGCAGCAATCATGGCAGCCGGAATGGTGCCGGCCATTGGCATGGGCGTGGCGTCGTTTGTGGCCCGTCGCAAGTTCGCCGAGGCCGAGCGCCAGGCTGGCCGCGCGTCTTTTGTACTGGGGCTGTGTTTCATCTCGGAAGGCGCAATTCCGTTCATGGCCAAGGACCCGTTGCGGGTAATTCCGGTCTGCATGTTGGGCGGGGCAATCACTGGCGCCCTGTCGATGCTGTTCACCGTAAAATTGATGGCGCCCCACGGTGGCCTGTTCGTGCTGGCGATTCCCAATGCCGTCAGCGTGGTTTTGCCCTACCTGATCGCCATTACCATCGGATCGCTGGTGATTGGTCTGGGCTATGCGCTGCTCAAGGGTGGCAAGGCGGAAGTGGCAGCCACTGCCGCCTGATTACAGACGTCATCATGAAAAAAGGCCCTCAAGTGAGGGCCTTTTTTATTAACCGAAGTGGAAAAACGCGAGCTTGTTGCCATCCGGGTCTTTCACGTAGGCACCGTAGAACTGGTTCGGAATTCTCTGGCCGGGTTCGCCATCGCAGGTGGCGCCCAGCTCCAGGGCCTTGCGGTAATGGGCATCGACGGCCTCTTTCGAGCCAGGCTGCAGCGCAACCATGTTGCCATTGCCTGGGTGGTTGGGTTCCTTGTTGAACGGCTCACACACCGCAAGCATGGGTGTGCCCATGTTTTTGCCAATGAAGGCCAGGCGCCCTATATCCAGCAGGACTTTCGCGTCCATGTCTGCCAGCAGTTTGGTGTAAAAATCCTTGGCCTTGTTGAGGTCGCTGACACCAATGGTGACGTAACCGATCATAGTCTGTGCTCCAAACGAAGGGGTCAGGCGCTGAACCTGGCCGTCATGCTAATCGGGCCTCGTGCCAGCGCGTAAGAGACGTGGCTGTTCCGTTTACCGGCTGTCGATCAGGACACGATTCCGGCCGGCGTGTTTGGCAGCATACAGGGACTGATCGCACGCCGATAGCAAATGGCTGACAGAGCCGCTGTGCTCGGACCAGCCGGCGACACCGGCGCTGAGAGTGACACTGAAGGCGTCACCGTTGTCACTGGTGAAGATCTTCTCTGCCAGATCGCTGCGCAAGGATTCCATCATGTGGCGGGCGTCGTTCAGATTGGTCTGTGGCATCAGCACAATGAACTCTTCACCTCCGGTGCGGGCGACAATATCGGCGCGCCGTGTCCGCTGGCGGAGCAGTTCGGCAATGCCCTGCAAGACCCGGTCGCCGGTGGGATGGCCCCAACGATCATTAACCGTTTTGAAGTAGTCGATATCCAGTGACGCGACTGAGAAGGTGGCACCATAGCGTTCGGTCTCGGCGGCGCACTCATCCAGTTTCATCAGCAGGTAGCGGAGGTTGTACAGGCCAGTAAGTTCGTCGGTGATCGACAGGCGTTCAAGCTTCTGTTCCAGGCGTTTCTGGTCATCAATGTTGGTGATGATGCCGTGCCAGGTAACGCTGCCATCAGGATCACGTTCCGGTTGGGAGGTGCCACGTACCCATTGGATGCAGCAATCCCGGACGATGCGATAGTCGCAGCTCCATTGTTCCAGAGTGTCGGCCGACGTGAGGATGGATTGGTTCACCCGGGGCAGGTCATCCGGGTGGACGCAATCGAACAGCAGCTGGGGATTGGCCATGGCTGCGTCAGCGGATACGCCATAAAACTCCTCAGCTTTCCGGCTCACGAACGGGAACTGGTACTGACCTTGGGAATCCATGACAAAGGTGTAGATGACCCCTGGTAGGGATTCTGCCAACTGCTGCAACTGATGCTGCCTGCGCTTTTCTTCCGTGACGTCCAGGTGTGTGCCCATCAGCCAGCGGGCTTCCGTAGCTTGCCGGGAGGCAAAAACGGTGCCCCGGGTGTGGATATAACGCCAATTACCGTCCTTGTGCTGCATGCGCAAAACGCATTCGTACTGCGGACTGTTGCCATTCAGGTAGCTATCCAGTGCCCGGAAGGCGGCTTCCACGTCGTCTGGGTGGCAGAGCTGTGACCAGGTCTGAAAAGAGATGGGGGTCAGTTCTTCAAGGGTGTAGCCGAGCATGTCAGCCCAGCGATCGTTGAAGATGACTTCTTCGGTATCGAGGTTGAATTCCCAGGTGCCGGCCCCGGTGCCTTCGAGAATGGCCTTGAGTCTGGTTTCTGCCGATAGATACATGTGTTCCCTCACCTGACCTACTGGTATTCACCCAATTGCCTACGAGCAGGCAGATCTGGAAAAGCCGGCAATCGCCGTTTCGTGCCTTTCGTCGTTGAGTATTTTGGACGTTATAGCATTATTTCACGGGGCATTACACAGACGAAGATCAGGGTTTTCAGGGGCAACTTCAGTGTGTCGAAAGCACAGCGGCCGGGGGCAAAAGGAAAAATGGTCAAACGGGGTAAAACAACTGCAGAAAGGAGAACAACAGAATCGAAAATACGGGAAAAGCGGGAAAGTGGTCGGCGTGGCAGGATTCGAACCTGCGACCCCTTCGTCCCGAACGAAGTGCGCTACCAAGCTGCGCCACACGCCGAACAACGGCCGGTATTATACGGAATCACTTTGGTTTTACCAGCCCTCCGAGGACAAAAGCGCATCCGTAAACTTGCTGAGAGTGTCGTATACCGCCACCTCGGCTCGGGGGATTGGTCGGGCGTCTAAATGGCGCTCGGTGTCCCGACCATTGCCGGTCCGTACCAGTACCGGATGGCAGTGCCCAGCAACGCCCGCTTCCAGATCCTTGCGGCTGTCCCCCACCATGATGGCCCCGTCCAGCGAGTCCAGGTGGTAATGACCCTGGATCTGCTCCAGCAGGCCGGTTAACGGCTTGCGACAGTAGCAATGATCGTCAGGATGGTGGGGACAGTAGGCGATGATATCGATGCAGCCACCGGCGGCCTCCACCAGGCTTTCCAGTTTTCCGTGCATGGCATCCAGTTCCTCGAGGCGGTAATAGCCCCGGGCGATGCCGGACTGGTTGGTGGCAATGGCGATACGGTGGCCGGCGTTGCAGAGCCGGGCCACCGCTTCGATGCTGCCGGGAATGGGGTGCCAGTCGTCAGCGCAGCAGATGTAGTTGCCATCGTACTCGTTGATGACCCCGTCCCGGTCGAGGATGATCAGCATCTTGGTTCTTCGCCCCTGGGTCTTCGTCCGTTACCCGGCCGTGGGCAGCAGGGAAATGTCTGCCACGCGCAGGAACAGGTTACGCAGGCGGTTCAGCAGTGCCAGACGGTTGTTCCGGGTGGCGTCGTCTTCGGCCATCACCATCACTTCATCGAAAAAGCTGTCCACCGGCTCGCGCAGGCTGGCCAGGGAGCGCAAGGCACTGGCGTAATCGCCCTGCTCGAACAGCGGCACGACCTTACCGGCCTGTTGCTCGACCTGATCGGCCAGCTTCTGCTCGGCGGAATCCTGCAGCAGGCTGGTGTCGACAGTCTCACCAATCTGGTCGCCACCCTGTTTGGTCAGGATGTTGGACACCCGCTTGTTGGCGCTGGCCAGGGCCTGGGCTTCTGGCAGCTGGCGGAAGGCTTCTACCGCCTTGACCCGACGGTCAAAGTCCAGGGGCCGGGTCGGACGACGGGCGTGCACCGCCAGGTACACCTCGGCGCCAATGCCCAGCTCGTCGTAATGGGCCCGGAAGCGCTCAAGCATGTAATCCACCACGGTGGAAGCCGTGTCCTGCTCGGTCAGCACAGTGAAGTTCTCAGCGGCCCACTCGCAGCAGGTCTGCAGATCCAGCGGCAGTTCCCGCTCAATGATGATGCGCAGTACGCCCAAGGAAGCACGGCGCAGGGCGAACGGGTCGCGGGTACCGGAGGGCGGCTGGTTGATGCCGAACAGGCCCACCAGGGAGTCCAGACGATCGGCGATGGCTACGGCACAACCGGTGGCGGTGGTGGGCAGGTCATCGCCGGCAAACCGGGGCATATACTGCTCGTTCAGAGCCTTGGCGACATCGTCGGCCTCGCCATCGTTGGTGGCGTAGTACTGGCCCATGATGCCTTGCAGATCGGTGAACTCAAGCACCATCTCGGTGACCAGATCAGTCTTGGCGAGCATGGCAGCGCGCTCGGCCAGAGTCGGATCGCTGTCGATAGCCTCGGCAATCTTGCTGGCCAGGGCCGCGACCCGAACCGACTTGTCGTAAATGCTGCCCAGTTTTTCCTGGAACACGATCGGTTTGAGCCGATCGATACGATCTTCCAGGCGGCTCTTGCGGTCGGTTTCGTAGAAGAAGGCGGCATCCGACAGACGCGGACGAATCACCTTCTCGTTACCGGAAATCACCTGGGCCGGATCCTTGCTTTCGATGTTGGCCACGGTAATGAACAGCGGCAGCATGGCGCCATCCGCACCGACCACGTGGAAGTACTTCTGGTGCTCTTTCATGGAGGAAATCAGGGCTTCCGCCGGAACCTTAAGGAAGCGGTCCTCGAACCGGCCCATCAATGGCACCGGCCACTCGTTCAGGGCGGTGACTTCATCCAGCAGCTCCTCATCGATTACCGCCTTGCCGCCTGCCTCGGATTCGGCCAGCTCGGCGACACCGGCACGGATCTTGGACCGGCGCTCGGCGAAATCGGCGAGTACGTAGCCTTCCTGCTTGAGCACCACCTCGTAGTCGCTGGGGGTGGGCACAATCAGTGTCTTCGGGCAGTGGAAGCGATGGCCCTGGGTTTTGTTGCCGGGCTTCAGGCCCATAATCGGGGTGTCGATGACCTTGTTGCCGAACAGCATGATCACCCAGTGGACCGGACGGACAAACTCGGTCCGGTGCGCGCCCCAGCGCATGCGCTTGGGAATAGGCAGCGCCGCCAATGACTGGTCGACGAGTTCTGGCAGCAAGTCCACTGTGGGCTTGCCCTGCTCCACGGTACGGTAGACCACCCAGGCACCTTTGTCGGTTTCCAGGGTGTCCAGCTGGTCCGGGGTGACCCCCAGGGAGGTGGCAAAGCCGGTCAGCGCCCGGGTCGGGTTGCCAGCGTCGTCAAAGGCGGCCTTGACCGCGGGGCCGCGTTTTTCAACCGGCTTGTCCGGCTGGGCATCGGCCAGGTTACGGATGCGAACCGCCAGGCGGCGGGGCGCGGCAAAGGCCTCGACCTTGCCAAAATCAATGCCGGCGTCTTCCAGACCCTTGGCAATGCCCTGGGTAAAGGCATCGGACAGCGGTTTAAGTGCTTTCGGGGGCAGCTCTTCGGTGCCCAGTTCGACCAGAAAATCCTGTGTTGCCATGATTACGCGTTCCCCTGTTCCTGCTGAGCCTTCTTCGCTTTTTTGCCTTTCTTGCCTTTGGCCTTGTCATCGGCGGCGTTGGCCGCGGCCAGTACTTCTTCGCGCAGAGCCTCGGGGGCCAGCGGGAAACGAAGTTTACGGCGACTGTCGAAGTAAGCCTGTGCGACAGAACGTGCCAGGGTGCGAACTCGCAGGATGAAACGCTGGCGCTCGGTCACCGAGATGGCGTGCCGGGCGTCGAGCAGGTTGAAAGTGTGGGAAGCCTTGAGCACCTGCTCGTAGGCCGGCAGCGCCAGGCCGGCTTCGATCAGGCGGGCACTTTCGCGCTCGTGCACGTCGAAGCTGTGGAACAGGAACTCGGTGTCGGCGTGCTCGAAGTTGTAGGTCGACATTTCCACTTCCTGCTGGTGGAACACGTCGCCGTAGGTAACAACGCCATCCGGACCTTCGGTCCAGACCAGATCGTAGACGCTGTCCACGCCCTGCAGGTACATGGCGATACGCTCAAGGCCGTAGGTCAGCTCGCCGGTGACCGGGAAGCATTCAATACCGCCAACCTGCTGGAAGTAGGTGAACTGAGTCACCTCCATGCCGTTCAGCCAGATTTCCCAGCCCAGGCCCCAGGCACCCAGGGTGGGCGATTCCCAGTTGTCTTCCACAAACCGGATGTCGTGTACCAGCGGATCCAGGCCCAGGGCCTTCAGGGAATCCAGATACAGTTCCTGAATGTTGTCCGGCGATGGCTTCAGGACCACCTGGAACTGATAATAATGCTGCAGGCGGTTCGGGTTCTCACCGTAACGGCCATCGGTCGGCCGACGGCTCGGCTGGACATACGCGGCGTTCCAGGTTTCCGGCCCAATGGCCCGCAGGAACGTCGCCGGGTGGAAGGTACCGGCACCCACTTCCATATCCAGTGGCTGGAGGACCACACAGCCGTGCTGCGCCCAGAAATTCTGCAGAGCCAGAATCAAGCCCTGGAAGGTCTTGATGTCCGGAGTAGTTTGCTTGGTTGCCTTGTCTGTCACGACGTTTGCCTACTGATCGATCTGAATGTGGCGCCCCGAATTGGCCCGGGGCACTCTGAAAAAAAGCGCATTATACGCCTGCCAAAGCGGTATTTCTAAGTGCAGTTCACTGCCTTGATTTTGAACTAGAAGAAAGTCAGTCCCACCTGGAACAGTTTCTCCACCTCACGGATCCGGGTTTTATCCACCAGGAACAGGATCACGTGGTCATCTGGCTGAACCCGGAGGTGATCGTGGGCGATCAGGACCTCACTGCGGCGCACAATGGCACCGATGGTGGTGCCCTCGGGCAGATTGATCTCATCCAGCCGCTTGCCGACTACCTTGGAGGAGCGGTGATCGCCATGGGCAATGGCCTCGATGGCTTCCGCCGCGCCCCGGCGCAGGGAGTGGACATTCACTACGTCGCCGCGGCGAACGTGGGTCAGCAGGCTGCCGATGGTGGTTTGCTGGGGCGAGATCGCAACGTCGATGTCGCCGCCCTGGATCAGGTCGACATAATCCGGGTTGTTGATCAGGGTCAGTACCTTCCGTGCACCCAGTCGCTTGGCCAGCAGTGAGGCCATGATGTTGGCTTCGTCATCGTTGGTGACCGCACAGAACACGTCGGTGTTCTCAATGTTCTCTTCCAGCAGGATGTCCTTGTTGGCGGCGTTGCCCTCCAACACCACGGTCTTGCGCAGGTTTTCCGACAGCATCACGCAGCGCTCGTGGTTCCGCTCCAGCAGTTTGACCTGGTAACGGTTCTCCAGGGTATGCGCCAGGCGCTGGCCGATGTTGCCGCCGCCACAGATGAAAATACGCTTGTAGTTCTTGACCAGGGGCTGGAGCTCACTCATCACCGACCGGATGTGGTCGGAGGCGGCGATGAAGAAGACCTCGTCACCGTCCTCGATCACCGTGTCGCCCTGGGGCATGATTGCCCGGTCCTTCCGGAAGATCGCGGCTACCCGGGTATCGATGCGCGGCATGTGGGTGCGCAGGTACGACAGCTCATGGCCGACCAGTGGTCCGCCCTCCATGGCCCGGATGGCGACCAGCCGGGTCAGGCCCTTGGAAAATTCAAGCACCTGGAGTGCGCCCGGGTTCTCGATCAGCCGGGTAATGTGCTTGGTAACCAGGTGCTCCGGGCTGATCAGGACATCGATGGGAAAGCCGCGCAGGCTGTCCAGGTCTTTGGTGCGATCCTTCTGGTAGAACAGGTCCGACTTGGCCAGATAGGCACTGGCGCGCACCCGGCAGATGGTGGTCGGGGTCTTATAGAGCAGCTTGGCGACCTGGCACGCCACCATGTTGGTCTCGTCACTGCTGGTGACCGCAATCACCATGTCGGCGTCTTCGGCACCGGCCCGGCGTAGTGATGTCGGGTACGAGGCCTCACCCTGTACCGTCCGGATGTCCAGACGATCCTGCAGCTCGCGGAGCCGGGCCCCGTCGCTGTCGATGATGGTGATGTCGTTGGCTTCGTTGGCCAGGTTTTCCGCCAGTGTGCCACCTACCTGGCCGGCACCAAGAATCAGGATCTTCATGCTTCGGGTTTCTCCAGTACGGCGTAGAAAAAGCCGTCATGGCTGTTCGGATCGGGGAGCAACTGACGCCCCGGGCCCATTTCCCGTCCCCACGAAACCTCGGGTTCCATAAGGCGGGCCGCTTCCTGCTGTTTGCGGAAGCGCTGGATTATACGGTGGTTCTCCTGGGGGAAGACGGAGCAGGTTGCGTACACCAGGCGACCACCGGGTTTGAGAATAGACCACATAGCCTCAAGCAGCCCAAGCTGAATGCTGGCCAGGGGCACGATGTCCGATTCCCGGCGCAGCAGCTTGATGTCCGGGTGGCGCCGGATAACACCGCTGGCACTGCAGGGCACGTCCAGCAGAATCCGGTCGAATGGCTCGCCATCCCACCATTGATCGATATCGGCGGCGTCGGCCTGTTTCAGAGTGGCAGCCAGATCCAGGCGGTCAAGATTTTCCTGCACCCGCGGCAGCCGGGCCTCGGATTCATCAATGGCCACCACCTCGGCCAGCTCGCTGCAGGCCTCGAGGATGGCGCAGGTCTTGCCACCCGGTGCGGCGCAGGCATCGAGTACCCGCTGCCCCGGAGCCAGGTCCAGTACCGTGGTGCACAGCTGGGCGGCCTCATCCTGGACACTGACCGCGCCATCGGCGAACCACGGCAGGCGGTCAACGGGCACCGGCTGCTGCAGCTGGATGCCGTTGGGCGCAAACCGCGTGGCCTCGGCGTCGATGCCGGCTTCGGCCAGCAGCGCAAGGTACTCGTCCCGGCTGAACCGGAGCGCATTAACACGTAAAGTCATCGGGGCCTGGGCATTGTTGGCGTCGGCGATGGCGTGCCAGTCCTCGGGCCAGTTGTGGCGAAGCTTTTCTACCATCCAGGCCGGATGGCTGACCCGGCTGGCGTCGTTGCTCGGTTCCGGTGCCCCGGTCCGTTCGGCGGCGCGCAGTACGCCATTGACCAGTCCGGTCAGGTGCGGTTTGTCCAGGGCCCGGCAGGCCTCCACGGTTTCATTCAGCACGGCGTAGCTGGCCTGCTGGCTGAAACGCAACTGGAACAGGGCGATCAGCATCAGGTGGTGAACAACCCGGTCGGAGGAACGCAGTGGTTTTTTCAGCCGGCCCTGGAGCTCGTCGTCGAGCCGGTGAAACCAGCGGCAACTGCCATAGCACAGCGCTTGCAGGGCGGGCCGTTCGCTCATCGGAAGACGCGCCAGGGCTGGCGGCAGGCATTGGGAAAGAGACTGACCGTTTTCCACCGCCAGCAGCACACTCGCTGCAATGGCCCGCAGGGGCTGGGGCTGATCGCTCATGTCAGTGCAGCTCCTGGCCGGGCAACAGCAGCTGTTTGCCGCCGTTAATCAGGTCGTTCACGCTCTGGGCCCTTGAGCCTGGCAGCTGCACCCGTGAAATCCGCAGGGTGCCGTTACCACAGGCAACGTCGATGCCTTCACGCTCCCGGCGCAGTACCGTACCCGCCGGCTGCTGGCTGTCTTCGTCCAGCACGGTGGCGGCGTGGATGCGGATGCGCTGGGTATCCAGATCGGTGTAGGTGCCGGGCCAGGGATTGAAGGCGCGAACCAGGCGTTCAATGTCAGCGGCATTTCGGGTCCAGTCGATGTGGCCTTCGTCTTTCACCAGTTTGTGGGCGTAGCAGGCAAAGTCGTCATTCTGGGCTTCACCGGTCAATTCGCCCTTCTCCAGCAGTCGCAGGGCTTCGACAATGGCCTCTCCCCCCTGGTCGGCCAGGCGGTCGTGCAAGCTGCCGCCGGTATCGCTGGCATCGATGGCGGTCATCGTTTTCAGCAGCATGGCACCGGTATCCAGGCCTGCGTCCATCTGCATGATGGTAATGCCGGTTTCCCGATCGCCGGCGGCCAGGGCGCGATGGATCGGCGCGGCACCGCGCCAGCGCGGCAGCAGAGAGGCATGAATGTTAAGGCAGCCGTGGGTGGGAATGTCGAGCACTGCTTTAGGCAGGATCAGGCCATAGGCGGCCACAATCATCACGTCCGGCTTGAGGTCGGCCAGCTCTTGTTGAGCTGCCTCGGACTTCAGGTTCTCCGGCTGGAACACCGGGACGTCGGCGTCCAGGGCCACCTGTTTGACCGGGCTGGGCATCAGCTTGCGGCCACGACCGGCGGGGCGGTCCGGCTGGGAATAAACGCCGACAACGGTGTGATGGGTGCCCAGCAAGGCTTTCAGGGCGGTGGCAGCAAAATCGGGGGTGCCGGCAAAAACAAGTCGCACGGTGCTGAAGTCTCTGTCTCGTTGAATACGAAAAGACCGGGTCGTAACCCGGTCCGAGGTCTGTAGTCCTGCAAGAACGGCGAACCGTTTGCCAGTCAGGCGCTCTGTTTATGCAGTTTTTCCAGCTTCTTGCGAATCCGGTTGCGCTTCAGGGAACTGAGATAATCGACGAACAGCTTGCCGTTCAGGTGGTCCATCTCATGCTGGATGCAGACCGCCAGCAGACCCCGCGCTTCGAGTTCGTAGGGCTTGCCGTCCCGGTCGGTGGCTCGGATTATGACGTGTTCGATACGGCTGACGTCTTCGTAGAAGCCGGGTACCGACAGGCAGCCTTCCTGCATGTCCTCAAGGTCGCCATCAAGCACTTCAACCGACGGGTTGATGAACACCCGGGGCTCGCTCTTGTCTTCGGACAGATCCATCACGATGATCTGCTTGTGCACGTTGACCTGAGTCGCCGCCAGGCCTATGCCGGGCGCATCGTACATGGTCTCGAACATGTCGTCGATCAGCGTACGGATGTCGTCTGTGACCTCGTCCACCGGCTTGGCAATGGTGCGCAGGCGGGGATCCGGGTATTCGAGAATATCTAGTATCATGTCGCTCGTGTTTAAACCTGTCTGACTGTGTTCAGTGTTGGCGCTACTGTCCCTTTTACCTGGTCTACGTAGTCCTCTTACCTAGTCTACGTAGTCGTCGCAGATTCGGGTGTGTAACTTTCTGAAAGCAAGTGCAACTGATCGCTAAAATGCGACAGCGTACTGCGTAAAAAATCACCCGTTACCTAATATAATCGGGATGCAACCGCAGGATTCAACGGTTGCCGGCCGCGCTAACGCGATACTGCTATTATCCAATAATTCGTCGATTGATTACAAACTGATCAGTTAATAGCTAAAATCTTTCAATGTCCGGGTAGAATTTACTGGAAGAACAAAAGATAACATCACAAATTCCGGGACTTCTTCTATAGTATCAGGAATAACAACGTAATAAGCTGCAAGCAACAGGCTGCATCCCAACAGAATGCAAAGACTCAAGGCACGCGATCAAGGACTTACACAATGAGGAAACTGCTGTACGCTCTGGCAGCATTTACGCTGCTGTTCACCTCCTGGGCCCACGCTGCACCGGAGCTGAGGTCCGATCATCCCGAGCGCTACACTGTCGTGAAGGGTGATACGCTGTGGGATATTTCAGGCCGATTTCTGAACAACCCCTGGTACTGGCCCGAGATCTGGCACGTTAATCCTCAGGTCAAGAACCCGCACCTGATTTACCCGGGTGATCGCTTGGCCCTGGTGTACATCGATGGCAAACCGCGGGTAACCAAGGTCGCCTCCAGCGATGTTGTCAAACTGTCACCGCAGATTCGCTCCGAAGCCATTGATACGCCGATCCCGGCCATTCCGCTTGACGCCATCAGCAGCTTCCTGACCGACACCCGTATCGTGAGCCCGGCCGAACTGAACGGCGCACCCTACGTGCTGGAAGGCGAAGACGGCCGCATCATTACCGGTGCCGGCGATCGTGTTTATGCCCGTGGCGACAAGCCTGCCGACAAGGTCGGGATCTTCCGTCGCACCAAGGAATTTGTAGATCCGGAGTCTGGGGAATTCCTGGGCCTGGAAGCACGCAGCATTGGTGCGGGTAACGTTACCGCCGAAAACGGCGACGTGCTGACTCTGCGCCTGACCAAGTCCAATCAGGAAATCCGCATTGGCGACCGTCTGCTGACCAGCGTTAATCGCCCGATCTCCACCAGTTTCGTACCCAGCGCGCCGGATCAGGACGTGGATGGCCAGATGATCGCCGTGGATGGCGGTGTCAGCCAGATCGGACAGTTCGACGTGGTCACCATCAACCGTGGTGAGCGTGATGGTCTGGAGCCGGGCAATGTCATGTCGGTTCTGAAGAGTGGCAACATGGTTCGGGACCCGGTCACCGGGGAAACCATTGAACTGCCATCCGAGCGTGCCGGTCTGATGATGATCTTCCAGGCCTACGAGAAGATGAGTTACGGCCTGGTGCTGCAGGCTACCCGCCCGCTGTCGGTGGGTGACAAGGTAACCAACCCCTGAAACACTGGGGTTAAAGAATACGGCCGGGCCAGGATGGCCCGGCTTTTTTCGTTTACAAGGATGACAAAGTGACCGATCAACCCTTCCCTGACACCCGGGCTTCGGGTGCGTCCGGCTGCAACACGGCCGAATGGCTGCTGCTGAGCTGCTTGCCCAAGTTCGGCCGGCCTCTGCGCCGTGACCTCAGCACTGCTTACCCCAATCTCACCGACGTACTGGCCCTGAACCCTGCGACCCTGAAGGCCCTCGGCCTGCCTGTGGAAACCACTGCCGCGATCCAGGCCTGGCAGAGCGGTGATCGCCAGCACCCGATAGTTGCGAAAGTAATGACCATCCGCCAGGACTGCGAACGCCTGGGCATTGGCGTGATTGCCTGGTCCGACCCGTTGTTTCCTGACCCCCTGCGCCATATCCACGACGCGCCGCTGGTGCTCTACACCCAGGGCGAGCCGAGCCTGCTTGGCCAGGACCAGATCGGCGTGGTTGGCAGCCGCCATGCCACCCGGGCCGGGCTGGATCATGCCCGCACCTTTGCCGCGGAACTCAGCCGCCGCAATCTGGTGATCACCAGCGGTTTGGCGCTGGGGGTTGATGGCGCGGCCCACGCCGGGGCGCTGGATGCCGGCGCGCCCACCGTGGCGGTGATCGGCTGTGGCCTCGACCGGGTCTACCCGAGCCAGCATCGACGGCTGGCAGCGCGAGTGATTAATCACGGCCTGATGGTGTCGGAGTACCCGCCCGGAACTCCGGCCCGGGCTGCCCATTTTCCCCAGCGTAACCGCATCATCAGTGGCCTGAGCCGGGGCATCCTGGTGGTCGAGGCGGGTTTGAAAAGCGGCTCGTTGATCACCGCTCGATTGGCGCTGGAGCAGGGTCGGGAAGTGTTCGCGATCCCCGGTTCAGTACACAGTCCGGTTGCCCGTGGCTGCCATCACTTGATCAAGCAGGGCGCCCGGTTGGTGGAAACCGTCGATGACATCCTGGAGGAACTGGGTACCTGGTGGTCGTTTCAGGGTGAGTGCAGCGGGGACAGCAGCCCGAGCGATGTCCTGACCACGGCCGTGCCTGAAGCAAAACCGGGTGCCGGTCTGGCCAGTCGGGAAATCGCGGTGTTTGAGGCTTTAGGGTATGATCCGCAGTCAACCGATGCACTGAGTTCAGCGACGGGTCTGCCCGCCGATCAGCTCATGCAGGCCCTGCTGCTACTGGAGTTGCAGGGGCTGGTGGGCTCGGCTCCGGGCGGCTTCCTGCGCATTGCCTGAACCCAGTGCCAGAATCACTTTCGATTTCAGCTGACGAAGATCAACATGACGGCACCCAACCCCCTCAGTGACTGGCAGTTACAGTGCGCCTATCGGACCCTTGCTGGCGGTGGTGTCATCGCCTACCCCACCGAAGCGGTCTGGGGCCTGGGTTGTGATCCCTGGGACGAGGAGGCGGTGGAACGCATTCTGGACCTGAAGCAGCGGCCGATGGACAAGGGCATGATCCTGGTTGCCGCGTCGGTGCAACAGGTCCGGTTCCTGCTTGATGCCCTGCCCGCAGACATGCAGCGCAAAGCCGAGCAGCACTGGCCAGGGCCAGTCACCTGCTTGCTGCCCGATGTGCACGAACAGGTGCCCGAGTGGGTGCGCGGCCGCCACAGCACCATCGCGGTACGGGTCAGCGATCATCCGGTGGTGCGTGCCCTGTGCGAAAAGGCGGGCCGTCCCCTGGTTTCGACCTCCTGCAACCCCGCCGGCCGCCAGCCAGCCCGGTATTCCTGGCAGGTTCGCCGCTACTTTGGCGACCAGCTGGACGGGATTGTGCCCGGAGCCCTGGGGGGCAATCGCCAGCCCAGCCGGATTATTGATATTGTCAGTGGTCAGCAGCTTCGCTAGGAGAATCCATGTCACAAAGTCCGGACATCAACGCCGTCAAACATTACCTGCTGGGTCTGCAGGAGCAAATCTGCAGCCGTCTGGAGGCGTTCGAGGACGAGGCTACCTTTGTCCGTGATGCCTGGGACCGGCCCGAGGGTGGCGGCGGCGTCAGCCGGGTCATCACCGATGGGAAAGTTTTCGAAAAAGGCGGCGTGAACTTCTCCCACGTGATGGGGGAAACCATGCCGGGGTCCGCCACCGCCCATCGCCCGCACCTGGCCGGGGCGCCCTGGCAAGCCATGGGTGTGTCTCTGGTGATTCACCCGAACAACCCCTACGTGCCGACGTCCCACGCTAACGTGCGGTTTTTCATGGCGACGCCTCCGGATGCCGAGCCAGTGTACTGGTTTGGCGGCGGTTACGATCTCACCCCCTATTACGGTTTCGAGGACGACTGCGTGCACTGGCACCAGACTGCGCGGGCAGCCTGTCAGCCGTTCGGGGATGGTCTCTACCACCACTTCAAACACTGGTGTGACGACTATTTCTACCTCAAGCACCGGGATGAACCCCGGGGCATCGGCGGTCTGTTCTTCGACGACCACAACACCGGAGATTTCGCCCAGGACTTCGGGCTCATGCAGTCGGTGGGCAACAGTTACATCGACGCCTACGAACCCATTGTCCGCCGCCGCATGGCGCAGCCCTATACCGAGCGCGAGCGGGACTTCCAGCTCTATCGCCGGGGCCGCTACGTCGAGTTCAACCTGGTGTATGACCGGGGTACCTTGTTTGGCTTGCAGTCCGGGGGCCGCACCGAGTCCATCCTGATGTCGCTGCCGCCACTGGTTCGTTGGGACTATAGCCGGGTACCGGAGCCGGGCTCTGAGGAAGCTCGGCTGACCGAGTTTTTCCTGACCGGACGCAACTGGCTGGAGTCCAACCATGAACAATGATCTTTACGCCGTTGTCGGCCACCCCATCAGTCACAGCAAGTCGCCCAGAATACACAGCCTGTTTGCGCTGCAGACCGGCCAGGCGGTTGAATACACCGCCATCCAGGCCCCGCTGGAGGATTTTGCTGGCACGGTCCGGGAGTTTTTCCAGCGCGGTGGCAAGGGCCTGAACGTAACGGTGCCGTTCAAGGAGCAAGCCTGGCAGTTGGCCGAGGTCCGCACCGAGCGGGCCGAAAAGGCCGGTGCTGTTAATACCCTGTACCGGGATGACCAGGGCCGTTTGGTTGCCGACAACACCGATGGCTGCGGGCTGGTTCGGGATCTGACCAGCAATCACGGTATTGGCCTGAACGGGGCTCGGGTACTGGTGCTGGGCGCCGGTGGTGCGGTCCGGGGCGTGCTGGGTCCGATACTCGAGCAACAACCGGCCTCGGTGACCATCGCTAACCGGACCGTGGCCAAGGCCGAGGCGCTGGCACAGTTGTTCGCACCGGCGGCTCCGGGCGTGGCAATAAACGCGGTTGGTTTCGAGCAGCCGGACCAGCCCTATGACCTGATTATTAACGGCACCAGCGCCAGCCTTCAGGGCGATCTGCCGCCACTGTCGCCAATTGTGATCGGCCGCGAAACGGTCATCTACGACATGATGTACTCTTTGCAGACTACTACGTTTAACCAGTGGGCCCTGGAAAACGGGGCCGGACAGGTGTTCGATGGCCTGGGCATGCTGGTGGAACAGGCGGCCGAATCGTTCCGGCTCTGGCGCGGTGTGCGGCCGGAAACTGCTCCGGTTACTGAACAGCTACGAAACGACTGAGCCTGCGGCCGGGTTTTGGGCTAGGCTCAAGGTCATCTTCCTAAAGGGGTTTCAATGGACATACTCACCCTCGTTGGGCTGGTTGCCGGTGTATTGATCGTGGCGATGGCCATGCTGGCCAACGCCTCATTCCTGACCTTTCTGAATTTGCCGGGTTTGGCGATCGTTCTCGGCGGCACCTTCGCGGTCACCCTGATCAAGTTCCGCATGCCCTCGATCATGAGTGCCTTCCGCCTTGCCTTCAGCGCCGCTTTCACCGACCGGGTGGCGCGGCCCGCGGCACTCGTGCGAGAGGTTGGCGCCTTGGCTCTGGTGGTTCGCAAGGAAGGTATTCTTGGGCTGGAGAACCACGATACCGACGACGGCTTTCTGCGCAAGGCCATCAATCTGTGCGTTGATGGCCACCCGCCGGAGCTGGTTGAGGAGGCCCTGGCCCAGGAAGCCCAGCAGATATCCGAGCGTTACGAAGTGGCGGAACGGGTGTTTCGCGGCATTGGCGAATCGGCCCCGGCGATTGGCATGCTCGGCACCCTGATCGGCCTGGTGCAGATGCTCAATACCCTCGATGACCCCTCCTCCATTGGTCCGGCCATGGCCATTGCCCTGCTGACCACCCTGTACGGCGCCTTCATTGCCCAGCTGATCGCCCTGCCCCTGGCGGACAAACTGCAATTAAAGGCGGAAGACGAAACCCGTAATCAGATGCTGATCATCACCTCGATCAAAAATATCATGCGGGGTGAGAATCCGCGGGTCATGACCGAAATGCTGTCCTCATTTGTGCACCCCGATCATCGCACGGCTTTGGCGCCGGAGCGGGAGGCCTGAGATTTTGGAAGTCGTCCAGCAGAAGAACCGCAGCCGCCTGAAGAACTCCACTCCGGCCTGGATCGTTACCTTCGCCGATCTGGCGACGCTGCTGCTGACGTTCTTTATTCTGCTGCTGTCGTTTGCCGAGATGGATGTGGATAAGTACCGGGCCATGGCTAATTCCATGGCCGTGGCCCTGGGTTCCAGTAACGTGGTGGGCCAGGACGTGGGTGGCTCGCCGATCACCCTGATCGAATCGGACACGGTGTCCCTGCCGGAGCCCAATGACAGTCAGCCGGTGGAACCGGAGTTCATCGACGAACGCGCCGAGGCTGAGACCGACACCAAGATTCCAGGCGGCGTTATTGACCTGGCCAGCCGGCTGATCACCGAGCTGGAGTCGGAAGTTGCCTCGAATGCCCTGAGCATTAACTACGACAAGCAACAGGTGGTTATCCGGTTCTCCGAAGAGGCGACCTTTCGTTCCGGGGCGGCGGATATCAAGCCGGAGATGATTCCGATCATCGAGCGGGTAGTTGGGGTACTGGCTGACTGCTCCGGTAATGTCTTCGTCTCCGGGTTCACCGATGATCGGCCGATCTCCAGCGACCGTTTCCGCTCCAACTGGGATCTGTCGGCGGCCCGGGCGGTGTCGGTGGTGCACGAACTGGTGCTCAACCGCCAGGTACCGGCAGACCGGGTGGTGGCCGCCGGGCGGGCGGAGACCAACCCGCTGGCGCCGAATAACTCGCCGGAAAATCGGGCCCTGAACCGCCGGGTCGAGATCGCTATTCGCGACCCGGAGTGCGCCGACTCGAAAACCAACGAACAACCCTCCGTGGAGATCGTGCCGTTTTTGGACGGCTGAATGTCGTATTGGATTCACCTTCGAGAGCTAATCAGGGCCACATTGAATCAGAGTGCGGTGGCCATGGCCTGAACGCACCGGCCATGATTGAGTAAAGGAGGGCCCGAGATGGCACAGCTACCGAAACGCGCGAAAGTCGTTATTATCGGCCAGGGTGGAATTGTCGGGTCGTCGGTCGCTCATCATTTGATCGAGCAAGGCTGGGACGATCTCGTAGGCCTGGAAAAATCGGCCATTCCCACGGACATCGGCTCCACGTCGCACGCGTCGGATTTCTGCTTTACCACCTCCCACGACAAACTGAACATTTACACCACCAAATACAGCCAGGCGTTCTACCAACAACGCGGCAATTATGTGAAGTGCGGCGGCATGGAGGTGGCCCGGGTGGACGACGACGAGCGCATGGACGAGCTGCGTCGCAAAGTTGGGTCGGGCAAGGCCTTCGGTACCAACGTCAGCATGATTTCACCGGCTCAGGCCAAGGAGCTGTTCCCGCTGCTTGATGAAAGTCAGATCCAGGGTGCGATGTGGGATCCGGATGCTGGTCTGGTTGTTCCGCGCTCGCAGAAAGTGGCCGGGGATCTGGTCGAGGAGGCGGTGGCAACCGGAAAACTGAGGGTGTTCCCGTATACGCCGGCCACCCGCATTGATGTGCAAGATGGTCAGGTGCGTGGGGTGGAGACCGACAAGGGCTATATCGAGACCGAGTATGTGGTTCTGGCCATGGGCATCTGGGGGCCGCTCATGGCCAACACGGCGAATGCACCGCTGCCGTTGATGCCGCTGGAGCACCCGTTACTGTTCTTCGGCCCCTATGAGGCATTGGCGGGCACCGGCAAACAGATTGTCTATCCACTGTTCCGCGATCAGGGCAACTCGGCGTATGTGCGTGACACCGGCGATCCCACCACGACCGAGGGTGGCCGGATCGAATGGGGTTACTACGAGGCCGAGAATCCGAGACTGGTTTATCCGGGCGCGATCGCTGAACCCGGTGACGCCCGGATGTCACCCTCCATGCGCGAGCTGACACTGGATCAGGTCATGAGCGCCTATGAAAAAGCCATCGAAATGACGCCGATTCTGGGCGAGCTGGGGTGGGAAGAGAAACATTCGTTTAACGGATTGCTGTCGGTGACCCCCGATGGCGGCTCACTCATGGGCGAGTCCCCGGAAGTTCGTAACCTGTGGTTCTGTGAGGCGGTCTGGGTCAAGGATGGCCCCGGCGCTGGCAAGGTGCTGGCGGACTGGATGACCCACGGCAGTCCGGAAATGGATCCGCACAGCGTCGATATTGCGCGTCATTACCCGCTCCAGAAAACCCCGGCCTATGTCTACGGCCGCTGTTTTGAGACCGCGAAGAAAATATATACACCGGCGGTGCACCCGCGCGAACCCTACGAGACCGGTCGCAGAATGCGCACGAGCCCGTTCTACCCCAGAGAGGTGGAGCTCGGTGGCTACTTCATGGAAGCTGCGGGCTGGGAGAGGGCCCACGGATACGCTGCCAACGAAGCCAGGCTGTTGCCGCAGTTCCACGATCGTATCCCGGTGCGGGAGAATGAATGGGATGCCCGCCATTTCTGGGAGGTGTCGAACGCCGAACAGCTAGCGATGAGTGAATCGGTGGGCATGGTTAACTTGTCCCATTTCGCCATTTTTGATGTCTCCGGTGCGGACGCCGAAGGGTTGCTCGAATTCCTGTCGGTGGCCAAAGTCGGTGGAGGCACGCCCAGCGGCAAAGGTGTGTACACCCACTTTCTGGATGCTCGAGGTGGCGTCCGTTCTGACCTGACGATTATCCGGCGAGGCGATAACGATTACCGGGTGGTCTGCGGGGGTGACACCGGTCACCGGGATTATTGCTGGATCACGCGTATGGCCCGGGCCCACGGGTTCAACAATGTTCGCATAGATGATCGCACCGACAGCCTGGCCACTCTGGGTCTTTGGGGCCCCAAGGCTCGGGCAACCCTGGCCGCACTGGTCAGTAACCCGGACGAGTTGTCCCATGAGAACTTTCCTTTCGCCACCGCCCGGGAACTCGAGCTGCAGGGGGTGCCGGTATGGGCGTTCCGGATTTCCTACGTCGGCGAACAGGGTTGGGAGCTTTATTTTCCATTCAGTTACGGCCTGAAGGTCTGGGACTTGTTGTTCGAGGCGGGCGTGATCCCGGTTGGTATCGAAACCTACGCCAATACCCGCCGGCTTGAGAAGAGTTTGCGCCTGCAGAACGTCGATCTGGAGGTGGAGTACAATCTCTACGAAGCCGGACTGGCCCGGCCCAAGGTCAAGGACGCGGAGTTTTTTGGCAAGAACGCCTACCTGCAACAGCGGGAACTACCCCGGCAGGCCGCTTATCTCTGCACCATGACCATGACCGAGCATAGAGACGCCGCGGGCGTGTTGCGTTACCCGGTGGGACAGTGGCCGATTCTGGATCCCCAAACCGGTGAGGTACTGGTGGACAGCCACGGGCGACGCTCTTACAACACCAGCATTGTCTGGGGACCGTCGGTGGGCAAGAATATCCTGCTGGGTTATCTGCCCCAGGAGTATTCCCAGGAGGGACGGGAACTGATTCTGGAGTATTTCCAGGAGCATTATCCGATACGAGTGGAATCTGTTGGCTATCGGGCATTGTTCGATCCGGACAATGAGCGGGTGAAGTCCTGACCCGCGAACGCGACTGTAATGGAACCGTGGCGACGTTGTCCGATCAAACAGAGTCAACTAGTGTTAGGGTGAGGAGGATCTATTGTGTCCAGTGATCCAGGTTTATCTGCACCCAGGTATGCTCCGATACCCTATCGGGTCGGCTTTCTGCTGATCGATAACTTCACGCTGATTGCCCTCGCAACGGCCCTGGAACCGCTTCGCATGGCGAACCAGCTAGCCGGCACGGAACTCTACACCTGGAAGCTGCTGTCGGTAGACGGCGCAGTGGTACGAGCCAGTGACGGCCTGGCGGTAATGCCCGATGAGGGAACGCGGGGCGATGACCGGTTCGACCTGGTTATTGTCGTGGCCGGTATAGACGTTTTTCACAGCTTTTCATCCGGCGAGGTGGCCTGGCTGAGACGGCAGGCGCGCCTGCAGGTTCGGCTGGGTGCCGTGTGCACCGGGGCCTATGTCCTGGCCAGCGCCGGGCTGCTCGACGGGTATTCCTGTAGTGCCCACTGGGAATGCCTGGAAGTGATACAGGAACAGTTCCCGCGGGTACAGACCAACAACCGTCTGTTCACCCTGCAACAGGACCGTATGACCTGCACCGGGGGCACGGTCCCCATGCACATGATGCTGAGTTTTCTGGCCCGCCGTCATGGTCGCGAATTGAGCACCGCGGTATCGCATATGTTTGTCTGTGATCGGGTTCGTGAGGAGTCTGACGCCCAGCCGGTGCCGATGCTGCCCAGACTGGCCAGCTCGCAACCCAGGCTTGCGGAGGTTGCGCAGCTGATGGAGGCCAATATTGAGGAGCCGATCAAGCTTGGTGAATTGGCCGCTCTGGCCGGATTCTCCCGGCGCCAGCTTGAACGACTGTTTCTGAAACACCTCGGGTGCACCCCTTCACGCTACTACCTCCGGGTCCGTCTCAACCGTGCCCGACGCTTGCTGAAACAGACATCCTGCTCGATTGTCGAGATTGCGTCCCTGTGCGGCTTCGTATCGGCCACGCATTTCAGCCGCTGCTATCGCAAAACCATGGGCCGGGCACCGAGACAGGAGCGTGTGGAGATCTGTGCTCCGGCCACGGCCGGTCAAGCGCTGACCGACGAACCGCAGCTGCCATCGGCCTCGCGCGAGGCACTCAGACGCGCCAGTACCGAGTCAACCTACGGTACCTGCGAAAAACACGTCGGCTCAGGTTAATCCGACGACCAGACCATCCTCGTCCAGCCGGATATCCAGGGCGGCAGGTCGGCGTGGCAGCCCCGGCATAGTCATGACGTCGCCGCAGACCGCCACGACAAACCCGGCACCGGCCGCCAGTCGCACTTCCCTGACCGGTAGCGTATGGCCGGATGGCGCTCCCAATGACCCGGGATCCACCGAGAAGCTGTATTGAGTCTTGGCAATGCAGACCGGCAGATACCCGAAGCCGAGGGCCTCGTACTCCTGCAGCTGTCGACTGGCCTGCGCGGTGAATTCGACATGGCTGGCGTGATAGATCCGGGTGGCGATGGTTTCAATCTTCTCCGCCAGCGGCAGGTTGTCTTCATACAGAAAACGCACAGCGGGTACTTCCTCTTTAAGCTGATCGATTACAGCCTGGGCCAGCTCTGTGGCGCCATCGCCGCCGGAGGCCCAGTGATCCGCCGGCACAGCGCGCACGCCCAGGTCGCAGCAGATGGCCTGTATCAGCGTGATTTCCTCTGTGGTGTCCCCGGGGAACCGATTGATGCAGACGACGGGGGTCAGTCCGAACTGCTGCAGGTTCATGATGTGGCGTTCGAGATTCGCAGAGCCTGCGCGAAGTGCTTCCAGATCCGGCGCTGACAGTCGGCTTCGGGATGCACCGCCCTGAAATTTCAGGGCCCGGACGGTGCACACCAGAACCGCGGCATCGGGCTGCAGGCCCGAATGGCGGCACTTGATGTCGATGAATTTTTCCGCACCAAGATCCGCGCCAAAGCCCGCTTCAGTCACCACGACATCGTTCAGGGCCAGTGCCGCGCGGGTTGCGTTGACCGAGTTACAGCCATGGGCGATGTTGGCGAACGGCCCACCGTGAATGAACACGGGGTTGTGTTCGAGGCTCTGCACAAGGTTCGGCTGCAGGGCATCCTTCAGAATGACCGACAGCGCGCCTTCCATGCCAAGATCACGGACGGTGACCGGGGTGTGGTCGGATCGCCGGCCAATGATCATGTTGCCCAATCGCCGGCGCAGATCCAGGTGGCCCTCTGCCAGACAGAGAATGGCCATGATTTCGGACGACACGGTAATGTCGAAACCAGTTTCACGGGGTACCCCATTGGCCTTGCCGCCAAGTCCGCAGACAAGGTTCCGCAGCGAACGGTCAGTCAGATCCAGCACACGGCGCCAGCTGATCAGTCGCGGGTCCAGGCCTGCTTCGTTACCCCAGTGGATGTGGTTGTCGATCAGCGAGGCCAGCAGGTTATGGGCGGTGGTGATGGCGTGAAAGTCGCCGTTGAAGTGCAGGTTGATATCTTCCATCGGGATGACCTGAGCCCAGCCACCGCCAGCGGCACCGCCTTTCATACCAAAGCAGGGCCCGAGTGAGGGCTCCCGCAGGCAGACCGACGAACTCACACCCAGACGATTGAGACCGTCGTTCAGGCCCACGCTCGTGGTGGTTTTGCCTTCGCCCGCTGGGGTCGGTGTCATTCCGGTGACCAGCACCAGCTTGCCACGGGAGGCGGTATCGGTGGTGTCGACATAGGCCATATCCAGCTTGGCCTTGTAGTGGCCAAAGGGCACCAGGCTTTCGGCGGGCAATCCGAACCGCTGCTGAGCCAGGAGCAGGATCGACTGGGGTTGCACCGAACGGGCAATCTCAATGTCCGTCGCTGGCGCCATTGAAAGACCGTCCAGCGCCGGCGTGTTGGCGGTCTGCTTACTGTATTGAGAACCCATTGGCCTATCTCCTATGGTCCTCCAGGGACCGGCCGTGGTCTTGAATCCATTGCGCCGACTGGTGCAAACCGCCGAACGGGAATAGATGTATGCCTTTCAGAAGCGTTTCGGGATTTTCCTGACAATACTGCACCAGGGATCGCACCATGGCATCCGGCCGCCAGGCCCGGAGTAATCGGGCGCTGCCGGGCTGGCGCAGCAGTGCGAGGGTCGAGGTGCCAAGGCCACATTGGCTGGCGTAAGCCAGCAGGGTACGGACCCGGGTTGGGCCGGCCAGACCGATGTAAACCGGCACCTCTTGCAGGAGAGTGCCCAGCTTCTGCAGCCAGTCGATGATGATCTGGGCATCGAAGGTAAACTGGGTGACCACCCACAGGCGGATGCCACTCGTGCGGGCATATTCCTGTTTGAGTTCGAGGGCGCGGGTCAATGAGCTGCGGTCGACCCTGGGATGGCCGTCCGGATGGGCGGCGAACCCGATACCCTGAAAACCGAACCGGGACAGCATGCCGGATTCAAGCACCGCCAGGGTATCCGGAAAAGGACCGGCAACCGTATCGCGGTCGCCGGCGATCAGCAGTAAGCGGTCAACCTGACTTTCGCGCAGCTGAGCCAGCCAGTCGTCCAGTTGCCCTCGGCTCTCCACCATCCGGGCCGGCAGGTGCGGCACCGGCTGCATACCCAGTTCCGACAGCCGACGGCAGGCCGCAAGGCTATCACTGAACTGCCCCCTCGGGAGGAAGGGCACATACACCGGGGTGCCTGCCGGTAACAGCTCTGGCAGATGCTCAGCCGTCAGGATCTGGCGCGGCGTCGCTTCAATCGACGCCGAGCGCACCAGCGCCTGCAGGCACCGGTTGTCAGTCGGCAAAATCGATGCCCTTGGCACGGGCGCGCTCCCTGGCATTCGGGTTGACGGATGGGCGGAAAGGAACCTCCACGACTTCGGCCTCGACCTCTGTAGAGCCATCTGCGCCGGCATACTCCACCGGCAGGTGCACCAAGAGACGTGTGCCGAGTGCGCGCTGGTCGAACGGCACATAGGCCAGCGCAATGTTGGTTTCCAGTTCCGGCGAATACCAGGGCGAGGTCACATAACCTTCGGCCGCACCACCGTCCGGTCTGCTGATTAGCCAGAAATCGTTGGCATAATCGGTGACCTGGCCGCCGCCGAACCGGATACCCACCATGGTGTGGGTAAACGGTGGCCGCCCGGCCTCCAATTGCCCCCGGACTTCCTCCAGCCGCTGTTTGCCGATGTAGTCTGCTTCTTTGTTGCGCGGCACCTGGTAGGCCAGATTGCACTGGAATGGCAGCGTCTCGGCGTCCACGTCCTGGCCCCAGGACAGAATGCCCGCGGCAATTCGTCGATGGTGCGCCGGGGCGATTACCCGGAGGTTGTGGGGCACACCCGCTGCGAGCACGGTGTACCAGAGATCCTCGGCGTGTTTGGTGGCGTCCTTGAGGTAGATTTCATAGCCCTTCTCGCCGGTAAATCCGGTCTGGGATACGATCACGTCATGCCCCGCTACCTGGCCCTCCATCAGGCCGTAGAAGGGAAGTTCGCGGACGCTCTCGCCAAACAGGTCGACCATCAGGGCTTCGGATTTCGGCCCCTGAATCTGCACGGGAGCCACATCGATCTCGGCAATGCTGACGTTGAAGCCCATGCCGATATTGACACCGCGCAGCCACAGTTCCAGGTCACTGTCGGACAGCGAGAACCAGAACTCGTCCTCTGCGACTCGCAACAGGACCGGATCGTTGAGAATGCCGCCATCTTCGTTGCACAGGATGACGTATTTGCCCCGCATGGGTTTGATTCTGGTGGCGTCGCGGGTGATCACGTAATTCACGAAACGTTCGGCATCCGGACCTTTGACCTGGATCTGACGTTCCACGGCGACATTCCACAGGGTCACGTCGTTGACCAGGGAATCGTACTCGACCATGGCGCCGCCCTGCTCGGGCCGGACGTATCCGCGGGGGTGGTACATCCGGTTGTAGACGGTGGCGCGCCAGCAACCGGCCTCGTAGGCAAGGTGCCAGTACGGCGACTTGCGTACCCGGGTGGAAATGAGCATTTCCACCGGCGTTGGTCCAGACTGGCGCAGGTTAATCGGAACCTTGCGGTCGGTCTGGTCGACGGTGTCGGGTTGCCGTGCAGCGCCGGCGCGCTGTTGTGGATGGTCCTGCATTGCTTGTTCGATTTTGACAGCCATGGCTAACTCCCCTTCGGCGGGTTGCTGATAGCTTCAATGTGACTGCGTTTGACGCGGGCGGGTGGGATCATTACGACATGGAAGCGACCAAAAGCGTCAAACTCTTATAGCCGGGGAGAACACTCTCATGCTGAATTTATATAACTGACTTGGTTTCAGATCCTTATACTGTTTCGCCCGAGACTGGCTCGCGATAGCAATGAAGCCAGTCGCTAACGAACCCGGCAATGAGAGAGCGATTATGAGCGGACCCGACAAGCCAAAAGTCATCGGTGAGGAATGGAGCGATGAGCGTGTAAAGAGCTTTCTCGCCCTCGATCCCTATGACAGCAGCAAGAATGCCGATTACAACGCCCTGTTCAAAGCCTATCAGGCCATGCGTGCCGGGGACTTCGAGCGCTTTATCGGATTCTTTGTCGAGGCTGGCCGGGATCTGAATGCAGTGAATGAGCGGGGCGAAACCATTCTCGACCTGATTTCCGAGCATCGCCGCAGTGTTGATTACGCCCAGGCCCTCGAACAGGCCGGTGCCAAACGGTCGGCGACGGCCGGGAACTGAGTTCCCGGCCGTCGCCAGCTGAGTCCGCTTGAGCTTATTGGACATCCACCTCGATGGCCTTGGGCTCCTTCGGTTCAGCCTTCAGCAGCGTAAGGGTTAACAGCCCGTCCTTGAAGTTGGCTTTCACGCTGTTCTCATCGACATTTTCCGGCAAGGTAAACCGGCGCATGAAGCTGCCGTAGAAGCGTTCGACGCGATGCTGCTTCTTGTCGGTGCTTTCCTCTTCGTGCTTGCGTTCACCCTCAATGGTCAGCACGCCGTCGTGCACGGTCACCTTGACGTCGTCTTTTGACATGCCCGGTAGCTCGGCATCGATGGTGAAGGCTTCGGCTGTCTCCTTGATATCCACAGCCGGTGCCCAGTCACTCCGGCTGAACAGATCCTTGCCTTCACGGTCACTGGCCCAATTCGAGCCGAACATTCGGTTGTAACGGTTTATCAGGTCGTCGAATTCTCGGACCGGATTCCAGCGGGTAAGGTTGCTCATGGCGATACCTCCTCTTCACGATTACGAATCTGCACTTTTTGTCTCAGCTTCGCTCGCGGAACTGCCCAACACCGGTGGCGCCAGCCGGATGGTTATCCGTGAACATCTGCTATTAGCGAATGTAGGATCGCCAGAATCGTTTTCAAGGACCTTGCCGTCTATTTTTTGATCTGGGTCAGTCTTCCTGCTCGGCCCGGTAATCATCTTTGAGGCGAACGTAGTTTCCGGCGGTGTAGGTGAAGAATCCGCGCTCCTTGTCAGTCAACGCACGTGCCTTCTTGGCGGGTGAACCGACGTACAGGTGACCGGATTCCAGAGTCTTGCCCGGAGGCACCAGGCATCCGGCCGCCACGATGACCTCGTCTTCCACCACGGCGCCGTCCATAATGATGCAACCCATGCCGACCAGTACCCGGTTACCTACGGTGCATCCGTGCAGCAGGGCTTTGTGGCCGATGGTGACGTCGTCACCGATGGTCAGCGGGTAGCCACCGGGGTTGTAGTCGCTGGCGTGAGTGATGTGAAGCACTGATCCATCCTGGACGCTGCAACGGTCGCCGATGCGGATCTGGTGCATGTCGCCACGCACCACGGTCATCGGCCAGATTGAACAATCGTCGCCGGTCTGGACGTCGCCAATCACCACGGCACTGGGATCGATCCAGCTGCGTTCACCAAATTGTGGTGCTTTGCCCTTGTGAGAACGTACATTCGTCATTACATATACCTTTCAGGTAAAACATTGTTTCGGAGTTTGGAGTCTTCGGCACAGGGCTTTCCGAAACCCGCTCAAGCACGTCCATGTGACGCTTGAGCTCCGCCATCCATGGCTACGCACAGTTTCGGAAAGCCCTGTGCCGAAAACTCCCCGAGCATTGGAGTTATCTGAAACTACCTTACCCACGAATAGCTGAGAAGGGGACCTATGAATAACCCGTTACTGACTCAAGATCTTCTGCCGAAGTTTGACCATGTCCGTATCGAGCACATGGAAACGGCCATTGATCAGATTCTCAGTGAGAACCGGATGAAAATCCCCGCCCTGGCGCAGCAGGACGATCCGACCTGGGAAACCCTGGCGCAGCCGATGCAGGCGCTGGACGACCACCTGAGCAACGCCTGGTCGGTGATCTCGCACCTGAACGGGGTGAAGAATTCTGATGACCTACGCAAGGTCTACAAGAATTGCCTCGAAAAGCTCACCGAGTACAGCACCGAGGTGAGCCAGAACTCCGCCCTGTGCGAGGCCTACAAGAAACTGGCCGCACGCGACGATTTCAAGGATCTTAGTGAAGCCCAGCGCAAGTCGGTGGAAAACACCCTGCGTGACTTTCACCTGGGCGGTGTCGATCTGCCCGAGGAACAGAAGCAGCAATACGCTGCCCTGTCACGGGAACTGGCGGAGCTATCCAACCGCTTCAGCGACAACGTGCTGGACGCGACCCAGAACTGGTACAAACACATCACCGATGCCAGTGAGCTGGCCGGCGTTCCGGAGAGCGCCCTCGACGGCGCCAAGCAGGCGGCGCGGCAGAAAGAGCTGGATGGTTATGTGATTACTCTGGATTTCCCCAGCTTCTTCCCGGTGATGACTTACTGCGACAACCGCGACCTGCGTCGGGAAGTCTACGAGGCGTTTGTTACCCGGGCCTCGGATCAGGGCCCGGATGCCGGCACCTGGGACAACACGCCGCTGATGGCGGAAATCCTGAAGCGTCGTCATTCCCTGTCCAAGCTGCTGGGCTTCAATAACTACGCCGAGCGGTCACTGGCCACCAAGATGGCTCGCAACACCGACGAGGTGCTGGATTTCCTGAACCAGCTGGCGGCCAAGTCCAAGCCGGTGGCCGAGCAGGAGTTTGCCGAGCTCAAGGCCTTCGCTCGCGACGAGTACGGTGTCGACGACCTGCAGGCCTGGGATGTTGGCTACTACAGCGAAAAACTGCGCCAGCAGCGCTACGACATCTCCCCGGAAACCCTGCGCCCCTGGTTCCCGGTCGACAAGGTGGTGCCGGGGCTGTTCCGGGTCGCCGAAAAGCTGTTCGACGTGCAGATTGAAGCCAAGCCAGAGGTAGAAACCTGGCACGAAGACGCCACCGCCTACTGCATCAGCCGTAATGGCGAGCCGCTGGCCTGGTTCTACTTCGACCTGTTTGCCCGTCAGGGCAAGCGTGGCGGTGCCTGGATGGCGGATTGCCGGGTGCGTTGGCGCAACCTGCGCGGCCAGCTGCAGTTGCCGGTCGCCTTCCTGACCTGTAACTTCACGCCGCCGGTGGACGGCAAGCCGTCGCTGCTGACCCACGACGAGGTCACCACCCTGTTCCACGAATTCGGCCACGGTCTGCACCACATGCTGACCCAGGTCGATGTGCTGGACGTGTCTGGCATCAATGGCGTGGCCTGGGATGCGGTTGAGCTGCCGAGCCAGTTCCTGGAGAACTGGTGCTGGAACCCGGAGTCGCTGGCGCTGATTGCCTCGCACCACGAAACCGGTGAACCGCTGCCTGAGGATCTGCTGCAGAAGCTGCTGGCGGCGAAGAACTTCCAGTCCGGCATGGGCATGGTCCGTCAGCTGGAGTTCTCTCTGTTCGATTTCCGCCTGCATGCGGAATTCAGCGAGGAAGCACCCACTAACCCGCTGGACATGCATCGTAAGGTGCGCGAAGACATTGCCGTGATCGAGGCTCCGGAATTCAATCGCTTCCCGAATTCCTTTTCGCACATCTTCGCGGGCGGCTATGCGGCCGGTTACTACAGCTACAAGTGGGCCGAAGTGCTGGCGGCCGATGCCTTCTCGCTGTTTGAGGAAAAGGGCATTTTTGACGCGGAGACTGGCACCTCGTTCCTTCAGAACATCCTGGAGAAAGGTGGTTCCCAGGAGCCGATGGAACTGTTCAAGGCCTTCCGCGGTCGTGAACCCCAGGTGGATGCCCTGTTGAAACAATCCGGCATCACGGACGAAGCCGCCTGAGCCAATGTGTACCGGCAGTCGTAAAGACTGTCGGTTACCTATTTCCGGAGTTTAGTTATGGCGAGTCCAAAACGCTTCATCGCCGGCGCTGTCTGCCCCCGCTGCGCGGAGATGGACAAGATCATGATGTTCACCACCGATGACGACGATCAGGTGCGAGAGTGTGTGGCCTGCGGCTTTACCGACGCGGTGTCGGACGCTGAGCAGCCGTCCTCCAATCCTGAGTTGGAGACGCGGGTGAATACGCGTAAGAATGAGGATGACCACACGGTGAAGCAGGTGGTTTTCTTTAAGTCTGGGGATGATGACTGAGGTCTAGTTCTCGAAGACTGGTTGGTTTGGGGGCTGCGAGGGAGCAGGGGGATGTTTTTCCCTTGGAAATGGAACTCGCTGCGCTCAGACATCCATTTCTGGCGGTAAAAAATCCCCCTACCCCCTCACGTCAGACTCTCCAGATATTTCTCGTTTAAAAACCTTTCAGTACCCCCACACCCTCGCAGCCCGCCAATTCAGCAGGCTACGTTTTGAGGCCATTCCCTGAGGGTCAGAGAACCATAGCCGCCAACCAGCCAAAGCCCAGCAGCGGCAGATTGTAGTGCAGGAACGTCGGCACTACGGTGTCCCAGATGTGGTTGTGCTGGCCGTCGACGTTCAAGCCAGCCGTGGGGCCGAGGGTGGAATCCGAGGCCGGAGAACCGGCATCACCCAGGGCGCCAGCGGTGCCAACCAGGGCGACGATGGCCAGGGGGCTAAAGCCCAGTTGCAGGGCCAGCGGCACGTACAGGGCTGCGATAATGGGAATGGTCGAGAAGGACGAGCCAATGCCCATGGTGATCAGCAGGCCGACTACCAGCATCAGCAGGGCCGCCAGGGCCTTGTTCTCGCCAATGGTGGCGACGGAGCTGTCCACCAGGGTGGCGATTTCGCCGGTCTCGCGCATAACTTCGGCAAAGCCGGAGGCGGCGATCATGATGAACCCGATCATCGCCAGCATCTTCATGCCCTCGGTGAACAGGTCATCGGCTTCTTTCCAGCGCACTACCCCGGACAGGTTGAACAGCACGAAACCGGCCAGGGCGCCAAGGATCATGGAGCCGAGCCAGAGCTGCACCACGAACGCGGTCACAATGGCAACCAGCGCCATTACCAGGGTGCGTGGGCTGTAGCTGGCATCCACGCGCTCGGCTTTGGTCAGTGCCTCCATGTCGTAGTCCCGGCCACCGCGGTAGCTGAAGAAGACCGCAATCAGCAGACCGCAGAGCATGCCCAGTGCCGGTAGTGCCATGGCTTTCATCACGTTCAGGTCTGAGGCGTCGACGCCGTTGGCGTTGATCTTGGCGACCAGGATCTCGTTCAGGTAGATGCCGCCAAAGCCAATCGGCAGGAACATGTACGGGGTGATCAAGCCGAAGGTGAGTACGCAGGCCACCAGGCGGCGGTCCATGTTCAGTTTTGCCATTACATACAGCAGTGGCGGCACCACCAACGGGATAAAGGCAATGTGGATGGGCAGGATGTTCTGGGACGAGATGGCCACCGCCAGCAGCAGGCCAATGATCAGGAACCGCATACCGGTAACGGCAGCGCCGTCTTCCTGTCGACCGACCAGAGCCAGGGCACGATCGGCCAGGGCGTGGGCCAGGCCGGATTTGCCGATGGCGACGGCGAACGCCCCGAGAGTGGCGTAGGACAGGGCTACGGTGGCGCCGCCGCCGAGGCCATTGTTGAAGGCTTCAATGGTGGCGTCCAGGGACAGGCCGGCAATCAGGCCGCCGGAAATGGCACCAATGATCAGGGCAACAACAACGTGGATGCGGCTCAAACTCAGGACGAGCATGATCGCAACCGCGGCAACAACGGCATTCATGGCAGACTCCGAATAGGGATAACAGGTTTGTCCGGTCTGTCTAGCGGACCGGGTTCACGAAAAGCGGGCTAATGTGCAGGAAATGATCGCTACAGTCAAAGCGCGATGGCGCGTTCAGTCGTCACCGATGCGGGAAAACCGGGGCACCTGTTCACCGGCCAGTTCTACGGTTTCCCGAAACATCGACAGCGGCCGGACCCAGAGGCTGTGATCGCCGTACAGGCAGCGATAAACCACTAGCCATTCTTCGGTCTCACTGTGTCGGGCCAGGTCGATGACCTGGTAGTCCTTACCCTTGTAATGGCGGTAGCGACCGGGTCGGATGGTGTGTCGGGAGTCGGTCATGCGCTGCCTCGTTGAAAACAAACCGGATTGGAACATCGGATACGGGACGGTATCGCCCCGAGGGTCTAGACTAAAAACACATCCTGAGCGGACGCGCTGAAACTTGTTTAGGGCCCACGCAGTGTAGTTTATGTCATCGGGCCCGAAAACCGGAACCTGTCTATGAAGCACACCGCCAATCCTGTTGCCCTGTTTTGGTTGGTACTGGTCACGCTGTTGAGCATGAACCAGGTCCATGCTGATCCCGCTGCAATCCGCTGGTTCCAGGATGCCGGCCAGCCGTTGAATATCAATGAGGTTCTGGCCCGGGAGCCTGATCAGTGGCAATCGGTTGCTGCCGGCAGGGGGCTGAACCTGGGGTTCAGCGACAGTACCTACTGGATTCAGGTGGTGGTGGCGCCGAAATCGGAGAACCAGGTACTGGAGATCAGCTACCCGCTGCTCGATGAGGTCGACCTGTTCTGGATACTCAATGGCCAGGTCATCCGCAGCTACCAAACCGGCGATGCCCGGCCCTTTTCCAACCGTCCGGTTGATCATCGTAATTTTGTCTTCCCGGTACCTTCCAAAACCGAACCCGTTACCGCCTTCCTGCGGGTGAAAACTCAGGGTGCCGTGCAGGTGCCGGTGGAGGTGGAATCGGCGGTGGAGTTCCTGGCCGGTGAACAACTGTCTTATGGCTGGCAGGCCATGTTCCTGGGCATCATCATAGCGCTGGCGCTGTACAACCTGTTTCTGTACACCATTATCCGGCAACCCACCTACCTGTGGTACGTGCTGACCGTGGTGCTGTCAGGGCTGGTGCACCTGCATTTCAAGGGTATTCTGTTCCAGTGGCTGTGGCCGGAACTGCCCGGACTGAACCGGTATGTCACTATACCGCTCACCGGTCTGACCATGATCGCGGCGCTCATGTTCAGTCTCCAGTTCCTGGCCGTAGCGCGTTACAGCAAGGCCAGTTGCCGGTTCCTGCAGGTCATGATGGTGGCTGCCGGGATCAGCATCCTGATCGGCGCGCTTGGCGCTTACCAGTCGGCTATCACCCTGGTGGCGGTCTTGGCTGCCATCGCGACTCCAGCGGCCTGGCTCATAGGCATTTATGTCTGGTCCCGGGGCCAGAAACTGGCGGGCATTTATGTGCTGGCCTGGACACCGCTGTTGTTGGGCCATCTGATTCTGGCCGTCAGCAAACTGGGCTACCTGCCGACGACTTTCCTGACCGAATTCGGGCCCCAGATAGGCGTCGCCATTGAGGTCATCTTACTGTCGTTTGCCCTGGCCTACCGGATCAACCTGGAGCGCCAGCGCCGACTCCGGGCCCAGGAACAGGCTCTAGGGATTCAGCGTCAGGCCAACCAGACCCTGGAGGAGCGGGTTCGGGAGCGCACGGACGAACTGCAGCGGGCTAACCGCCGGCTGGAAGCGATCAGCCTGACCGATGGCCTGACACAGGTCGCCAACCGGCGCCAGTTTGATAAGTGCCTGAAGGAGGAGTGGTGCCGGATTGGTCGCCAGGAACTGCCCTTGAGCCTGCTACTGCTGGACATTGATTACTTCAAGTCGGTGAACGATCGCTATGGCCATCTGGTAGGAGACGACTGTCTGATTACCGTTGCCGCCATCTGTGCCAATGAAATCCAGCGTTCGGGGGATCTGCTGTCGCGCTACGGCGGTGAGGAATTTGCGGTGTTGTTACCGGCGACGCCGGCGGAGGGTGCCGAGCAGGTGGCGGAGCGCCTCAGGCAGGCAGTAGAGAATGCCACGGTGTATCCGGGCGCCCAGGAAGCGGCAGTCAGTCTCAGTGTCAGTGTTGGCGTTGCCACCGTGGTGCCGACCCAGGATGTGGCCCCGGGCGAGCTGATCCGGCGTGCCGATGCCGCGCTCTATGGTGCCAAGGGCGCTGGCCGGAACCGGGTGATGACCTACCGCGGACTCCGTACGGTGTCCGCGGGCGATCAATGACACTACTCAGTTTTTCAGCTTGTAGCGGCCCGGGCCAAGGAAAATGACCGCAACCGCGGTAAACAGGAAGAAACCTTGCAGCTCCAGTGCCCAGCCGCCGTTGCTGCCCAGTGACAGCAGCTGGTGACCATGCACCAGGGCAATTGCCACCAGCATGTTGAAGATGATCAGCAGCGCGCCAATGCGGGTGTGATAACCCAGCATGACCATCAGCGGTGCCAGTAACTCGCCAATAAATACGCCGTACGCCAGCACCGCAGGTAAGCCGTGGCTAACCAGCTCACCCTCAATGAAACCAATACCGTTAAGCAGTTTGGCGATGCCATGGAACAGCATGAGCCCGCCCAGGGTCAGGCGGATGATCAGTTTTCCCAGATCGACATTTTCCAGCAAAATCAGTGTCTCCCGAAGTCAGTGTATAAAGGGCGACAAGCATACCCGGTTGTGGGGGCGGCTTACAGATTACGAATGTCGGGGTGCATCGGAATCAGCCGTTTCAGCAGCCGGTTTTGCGCGCCGGTGCTGATTCCGTTCTGCTCCATTGCCAGGATCAGGTTCTCCGCCAGGGCATTGAACTGGGTCTCGGTGATCGCCATGTCAGCGTGGGCCTTGCGCATGGATCGGCCATTGTAGGTACAGGGCCCGCCGCTGAGCTGGCACAGCTGATCGGTCAGGTGGCGATGAAACTGGGCCACATTGATGCCCTTGAATTGGTGGCTAATGCGCTCGTCGTCCACGATCAGGTACAGCAGGTCTTCAACAATCTCCGCCAGTCCGGCGCGCTCGCCCAGCTGCTGGTACAGCGTCGGTTCGGTGCTGGTGCTGGCGTCGATCGTTGGTACGGGGTTGGTCGTGAGGGTCTGGCAGCCGGCCAGGGCGAAAACGGCAAGCAGCGTAAGGGCACGACGGGTCAAAGCAGTGAACCGGGGTGTGGTGTGATGGCACATGTCAGAAGCTCCCCTGCAGCGACAGGTAAAGGCCTTGCTGATCTTCCAGGGTAGCGATGTCGCCCAGATTAACCAGGGCCGCGGTTACCGCCAGGCGCCGGTCTGGCACCCAGGCGACAAACAGGTCCCACCAGTCGTCTTCGTCGGCAAAGCTCAGGTTGTCGGGCTTCTGTCGGTACTCGGCACCCAGCAGCCATTGGCGGTTCACAAAGACCCCGACACTGGCCTCCGCCATCACCTCATAACCGTTATTGCGATCACCGCCAAAACCCAACAGGCCGCCCTGGTTGGCCTTGGTGGCACGGGCGGTGGCGTTCACCAGCAGGTTGCGATCGAACACGGCAGCGAAGAACAGTTTGCTGGCGCTAAGCAACAGGTCGGTGCCGCTGTCGTCCCGGGCGCCGATGGCCTCGGGCACGGTAAAGTCGCGCTGGCGCTTGTACTGGACGCCAGCACTCCACTGGCCCCAGGGGCTGTAGAGCACGTCGCCGGCCAGCCGCACCTTGGCGCCGATAATGTCCTGATTGAGCTCGTCCTGCTCCAGGCCGAAACCGTTTTTCAGGGTGAACACCAGCTCGTCCAGATCGAGTGTTTGGCGAGCCACGGTCAGCTCAATCCGGTTATTCCAGTTCAATCCGGCACCGGTGACTGACAGGCTGTAGTCGTCAGTCTCGGCTTGGCTGAGCGCGAGGGTGCCGCCCCACTCCTCGTCGCTGGCATAACTGCCGAGCAGCGCCCAGGGCACCAGACCGCCGCCGGCACTGCCCTCAATGGTGGATACGCCACCGGTGGCCCAGATCCGACTGCCAATGTCGGCCGAGACCGACGGGCAGGCAAGGGCAAACAGGGTGGCCAGTATCAGCGGGCGGTAGGTCATGAATGATCTTCCAATAGTTGTTCTGTTAAGTCCTGGCGACGGCTGGCCAACGTTTGGGCGGTTTCGACCAGCTGATTTGCGGCCACCGGCCGACTCAGGTAAAAGCCTTGTGCAAGGTCACACCGCCACTGTTGCAGTAGCTCCCAGGCGGCCAGGTTCTCGATACCTTCGGCCACCACTTTCAGGCCCAGGCCATGGGCCATGTCGATGGTCGATTTCACGATCAGCTGGTCCTGGGGTTCGGTGTCCAGATTCAGGACAAAGGACTTGTCGATTTTCAGCTCCTGCACTGGCAGCTTGCGAAGCTGCGACAGGGATGAGTAGCCAGTGCCGAAATCGTCTACGGACAGGGTCATGCCCAGTGCCTTGAGCCGGTTCAGTGTTGCCATCGCCTCCTCCGGGTCCTTCATCAGGGCGCTCTCGGTCACTTCCAGGGTGATTCGTTCCATGCCCTGGTGCCAATTGGCAAAGGCCCTGGTGAGATGATCGGTAAGCTCCGGCCAGGTCAGGTCCATGGCCGACAGATTGATGGCGACACCGGCGTTGACTCCCTGCTCGGCCCAGGCCCGTGCGTCCTCGGCGACGCGCTCAAGGATATGGGCGGTCAGGTCGTGAATCTGGCCAGACTGCTCGGCCAGAAAAATGAACTCCTCCGGGGAAACGAAACCAAGCTCCGGGTGGATCCAGCGCACCAGGGCCTCGACCTGAACCAGCTCACCGGTACGGGTATTCAGCTTGGGCTGGTAGTTCATGTGCAGGCCATGATCGATGATGGCAGTGTGCAGATCGGCGGTCAGCTGCAACTCGCGCAGGTGGCTCTCGTCCTGGCCTGGACGGTATCGGGTAACGGGCTCCGGGTGATCCTCGGCTTGTTCGAAGGTCAGGTTCAGCCGCCGGCGCAGCTCATTGGTATTGGATGCGTCGCCAGGGAGTTCCATAGTGACCATGCTGGCTCGTACTGAAAATGGGCTGCCATTAATCTGTTGCGGTGTCTGAACTATTTGTAAGAGGTGTCGAGCGAGGGCATCAACTTGTTCTGGACTGCTTGATGGAACCAGGGCCAGGAACTCACCGCCACCGGTCCGGGCGATCATTCGAGCATCGGGAAGTCCATTTCTTAAACGTTGACCAACGCCCACCAGCACCGCATCTCCAAACTCCAGGCCAAGGGTGTCGTTGATATCGGCCAGGTCGTTCAACTGAATGCCAAGCAGCGTGCAGGCCTCGCCGTCTTCGAACATAGCCTGGGCCGACTGCATCAGCGCGTTGCGGTTTCCGAGGCCTGTTACGTCATCGTGGGTGGCGGCATACCGAATCTGAGCTTCCCGTTCCCGCAGCCGAACCAGCATGTCGCGGAGGGCATTTCGCAGCTGTTTTAATTCCCCACCGGTTCGGATGTAGGGCGGAGTCGGATTCTGGCCCTCGCCGACAGCTCGGGCATAGTCGGCCAACTGCAACACTGGCTTGCCGAGCGTTCGGGCGATAATCAGAGCCAGTGCGATGGCGAGAACCAGGATTCCACCTACCAGAATGGCGATCATTTTAACCCTGGTGTAATAACTCTCAAGTGTGGCTTGCCGGCTGATCATCAGCACTGCCTGGATATCGCCGGAGCCCTTGTTGTCCAGGGTAATCGCGCGGCTGAAATAGTGCTGTCGGTTTAACAACATTCGTGGTTCGTCTTTTGTCTGTGTCAGCTCGCGCTCCATGTCGATATCTCGGTCGCCGGTGGCGGCAACTATTTGATAGTCAGCACTGCTGTCAGAACGAGCCCGGAACACGACTTCCGTGCCGCTCAGGCGAGCAATCAACCGGGCCAAAGATTGATCAAGGGCAAAGCCGGCTATCAGGCGCGCTCGAAGACCCGGACCTTCCACCGGGACCTGGAGAACCTCGTAGCCCTGTCCACCGATATAGGCGAAAGTTTGGGTGATGTCCCGACTTGCTCTGCTGTTGCTGAGGGCATCCACCACTTCTAGAGGCCTGTGATTTGTGGTGGAAGCCAATATTTTGCCGGTGCTGTCGATCAGCAACGAAAAGTCGGTTTGGGCCCGACGGCTGTGATTTTCCAGTGCACTTTTAATGGTGCCGTGGTCACCACTAGCCACGGCCGAGCGAAAGCCAAAATCTTGAACCACTACTCGTAGTCGCGAAAGAATCAGATCTGTTCTGCGGTCCAGCAACTCACGAGTCATTCGTTCGCCAATTGTCAGTTGCTCGTTGGCGCGATTCTTTTCGTCTTCAAACAGGTAGGCCATGAAAAGGGCCGCCATAATCAGGCTGACGACCACCACCAGTGAAATCATGACGGTGATCAATCGGCCCCGAAAGCCCATGTATGTTTGCAGTCTCATCAAAGCTCTTGGAAGCGTCGTTGCAAAAGGTTCATGGAGTCGCCCGTTTCCGGTTCAGGAACCAGATCAATGGACAGTGACCGGTCGCTGCCCTTGTCCCAGGTCCGGATGATTGGCCGGGTATTGTCAGGCAGGCGCGGATGCCAGATCTTGAGTGTTACCGGTTCAGCGGCAGTCACCGGAAGGGTGACGCGGCCGGAGACATCCGTTTGGCCAATGGCGGTGGTTTCGCTGATCACGATAAAAGCCTGCATGTGGTCGTGAATGTTGCAGCCCAGTTCAACAATACCTGGCTGGTCGAACAGCACCGGGACTGGAGGCTTACCAGCATACAGCTCTATGTTGAAGCTCTTGGCCGGAGAAAACGAATACACGTGGTGTTGGGTGTTGTCGCGGTTGGGGAATTCGACCTGTGAACCAACCGGCAGGATCAGGATTTTTGGATGGAATTCGCGATCTTTCTGGTAAATTTCGGCGCTTATTGGTGCTACTTCGTCGACGCGATCCAGGTAGACCACGGCACCAGCGACCGGAGCGTTGCTGTCGGAGGTGGTGAGGGTGAGGCTCAGGTTGGCTGCCATTGCTGACATCGGCCACAACAAGGACGCCAGTACTGCGGCTGTTACTTTTCTCATGAAACTTCTGACCCTATCAGGCTATTCCGGACCCCAGGGAAAATCGAATGTGGTTCCGAACCAGTAAATTTTCCCAGTAATGTCGCATCCAGTCCCATGCGGCATTGTTGACCTGTTCTACGAACGGATCAAGGTTTAGCTCATAGTAGTCTGGCGTACCGGCAATCTGGAGCACGGTGATGGTGATTGCATCGTCCAACTCATTCGAAAAGGGTTCGCCAATAAGCTGATGAGTCAACAGGTTAGCACGGGTGGCTTCGAGATCCACCAAATCGCTGGCGCGAATGGAGCGATTATTCTCGTACATTTCTTCCATCAACCGGTGGCACAGATAGGCCCGGATCAGTAAGCCATCCAGGCCATCGTATTTCACGATCAGCGCGGACGGCCGGGTGAAGTATTGGGTGGCAGCATCCACAAACGGGGCGAATAGCTCGGCCTTGCCGGCTTGCCGGGCGCAGGCTTCGACACATTCGATCAGGCGGGGTGCCATTTCGATGTATTCGACCGCGAACTGGAACAGCGAGGTGGCCGGTTGGTACCCGTCAATAGTGACAGACGAAGGCAGGCAGGCTGCCTTCTCCCGGAGTTGCTGGAGAAAGATGCCCGAACGTGCTTCCTTGCGTCGTGCTTGATCAATAATCTCGAGAACCACCTGTGGTGTCATGTCAGGAGATGCCGATGTTGTAACGAATTGAGGTCGCAAGGCCCCTCCCGTAGTCCGTATACCGTATCTGGGCAGGAAAGCAGCGGCGGACGGTCCACTACAGGCCTGCCATTTCCGACAAGTGTAGTCGACATTTTGCGCCTTGCCGGTTCAATGCCAGGAAAAAACGAGCGTGTGTGAGTGTGCTCCGACTGTCTGTTCAGGCGCGTTCAAACCAGCGCTGATGTCGGCTGTGGGACCAGCACAGCCAGCCCATGCTGAGCGCCCGTGCCAGCATCAGGCAGATCAGTGAAAACCACAGGCCGTGGTTGCCCCAACCGGTGGTGAGCCACCACACCGGCACGAACACAGCCAGCGCCGAAAACAGCATGGTGTTCTGCATGTCACGGGTGCGGGTGGCTCCTATGAAAACCCCATCCAGCAGAAAACCCCAGACCGCCGCAAACGGCAACAGCCAGAGCCAGGGCAGGTATTGCCAGGCGGTGGTGCGAACTTCTTCAATACCGGTCAGCAGCGCGATCAGGCCCCGCCCCCCGGCGACAAACACCACGGTTAGCAACAGGGCGCCCCAGAGCGACCAGCGCAGAGCACTGCGGAACACGGCCCGGAACCGACTTTGGCTGCCCTTACCGATAGCCTCACCAATGAGGGCCTCGGCGGCATTGGCAAACCCGTCCAGGGCATTGGATATAAGCAGCAGGAAGGTGAGTAGCACTGCGTTGGCGGCCAGGATGGTGTCGCCCTGGCGGGCACCCTGGGCCGTAAAGAACGCCAGCACCAGCAGTAGGGCAATGGTGCGCACCATGATGAACCGGTTCACCTGCAGAATGGCCAGGTAGTCGCTCAGTTTTCCGAACAGGGCCCGGGTCAGGCGCTGGCCCTCTGGCATCCGGGTCAGCACGATGGCAAAGCCGATGCCGGCGGCACCGTATTCGGCGATTACCGTGGCGATGGCAACGCCCCGGCTGTTCCAGCCCAGACCGGTGACAAACAGGATATCCAGCACGATGTTCACGCCATTGGCGACGATCAGCATGATCATCGGGCCGCGGGCGAACTGGGTGCCGATCAGCCAGCCCACCAGCGTGTACTGGCACAGCACCGCCGGCGCACTCCAGATCCGGATGGCGGCATACTCGGCGGCCAGGCTGCTGACGTCCGGACTGGGGTTCATCAGATTCAGGCCCAGGGAAATCAGTGGCTGGTGCAACAGGATCAGCAGCAGCCCGATCGCCACCGACAGCAGCACCGAACGCAGCAGCAGGGCGACCTGACCAAACCGGTCGCGCTTGCCCCAGGCCTGGGCCGCCAGGCCGGTCGTGCCCATGCGCATGAAGCCAAAAGTCCAGTACAGGATGCTGAACAGGTTGGCGCCGACGGCTACCGCGCCGAGGTATTCCGGACTCTCCAGATGACCCAGCACGGCAGTATCCACCAGGCCCAGCAGCGGCACGGTCAGGTTGGTGAGCATTAATGGCCAGGCCAGGGCCCAGAGGCGCCGGTCGATGGCGGGCAGGTGGAACATCCTATATCGCTCTGTTTTTTAAAAATGTGTGGTTAGCAGTTTTGGATTTAACTGATTTTTTAGCCTTTTTCGGATCTGTGTCTATACTCGTTCCTGAGGTATCCATAAGCAGGCTTCCACACTGATTCCAGGGTGTATGCGAGCGCCCGAAAAATCAGTGGGATAACGCAAATCCGACAAGAATAACACTCTGTGGAGACACAGTATGCGCGTGCACGCTCAGCGGGCAGGTGCCCTGTTAGGTGGTCTTATGTTCCCGGCCGTGTCCCTGGCGGACTGGACGTTGAACATGACCCCCGGGGTGACCGGCACCAGTAACGAAATATTCAGCCTTCACATGATCATTCTCTGGATCTGCGTCGCCATTGGCGTCGTGGTGTTCGGGGTCATGTTCTGGTCCATCTTCGCCCATCGAAAATCCCAGGGTTACAAGCCTGCGAATTTTCACGAAAACACGTTGGTGGAGATTCTCTGGACGATCATCCCCTTTGTCATCCTGGTGGTAATGGCGATTCCGGCCACCGCCACCCTGGTGGACATGTACGACACCACTGAATCCGATGTCGACATCAAGGTCACCGGCTACCAGTGGAAATGGCAGTACGAATACATCGATGAAGATTTTGGCTATTTCTCCAATCTCTCCACACCTCGTGACCAGATCAACAACCGGCAGGCCAAAGGTGAGAACTACCTGCTGGAAGTGGATAACCCCCTGATCATTCCCGTGGGCAAGAAAGTACGTTTCCTGGTGACGGCGAATGACGTGATCCACTCCTGGTGGGTGCCGGCCTTTGGCGTCAAGAAAGACGCCATCCCCGGCTTCATCAACGAAACCTGGACCCGGGTCGATGAGCCTGGCACCTATCGTGGCCAGTGCACCGAACTGTGCGGCAAGGACCACGGCTTCATGCCGGTGGTGGTCAAGGCCGTGCCCCAGGAGGAATACGACACCTGGGTGGCGGAGCAGAAAGTTGCGGCCGAAAAAGAGCGTGAGTTGACCCAGAAAGACTGGACCATGGCCGAGTTGATGGAGCGCGGCGAGAAAGCCTATCAGACAGCCTGCGCGGCCTGTCACCAGGCGGATGGCAGCGGTGCGCCCCCGGCCTTCCCGGCGCTCAAGGGCAGCAAAATTGCTCTCGAGGACATGGCCGCTCACATCGATATTGTGGTCAACGGCGTGTCCGGAACTGCCATGCAGGCCTTCGGTGGCCAGTTGAGTGAGGTGGACCTGGCGGCGGTAATTACCTACGAGCGAAACGCCTGGGGTAACAACACCGGTGAAATGGTCACGCCGAAAGAGATTTTTGATTACAAGAACGAGCAGTAATCAACGCCAGATAACAGATATCACCAGCCACAATAAATGGCGGTAACGGGGGTTTTCATGAGTGCGGTTGCAGATACCCACGCCCAGGATCATCATCACGGCCCGGCTAAAGGCTTCAGCCGCTGGCTGCTGACCACCAACCACAAAGATATAGGTACCATGTACCTGATCTTCAGTTTCGCTATGTTCCTGCTTGGCGGAACCATGGCGATGGTCATTCGGGCGGAACTGTTTCAGCCCGGTTTGCAGATTGTGCAACCGGAATTCTTCAACCAGATGACCACCATGCACGGTCTGATCATGGTGTTCGGGGCTGTCATGCCGGCGTTTGTCGGCCTGGCTAACTGGATGCTGCCGCTGATGATCGGAGCCCCCGACATGGCGCTGCCGCGGATGAACAACTGGAGTTTCTGGCTGCTGCCGTGTGCTTTCCTGATCCTGGTTTCGACCCTGTTCATGGAAGGCGGTGCGCCCAACTTCGGCTGGACCTTCTACGCACCCCTGTCGACGACCTATGGGCCGCCGAGCACCACCTTCTTTATCTTTGCCGTCCATATCATGGGGATCTCCTCGATCATGGGCGCAATCAACGTTATTGCCACCATTCTGAATCTGCGGGCGCCGGGCATGACCCTGATGAAAATGCCCCTGTTCGTCTGGACCTGGCTGATTACCGCGTTCCTGCTGATTGCAGTGATGCCGGTACTGGCGGGTGTGGTCACCATGATGTTGATGGATATCAACTTCGGCACCAGCTTCTTTGATGCCTCCGGTGGCGGCGACCCGGTGCTGTTCCAGCATGTGTTCTGGTTCTTCGGCCACCCCGAGGTTTACATCATGATCCTGCCCGCCTTCGGCGCGGTCTCCCACATCATCCCGGCGTTCTCCCGCAAACCGCTGTTTGGCTACGCCTCCATGGTGTACGCGGTGGGTGCCATCGCTCTGTTGTCATTCGTGGTCTGGGCTCACCACATGTTCACCGTGGGTATCCCCATTGCCGGCCAGCTGTTCTTCATGTACGCCACCATGCTGATTGCCGTGCCTACCGGGGTGAAAGTGTTCAACTGGGTCGCCACCATGTTCCGCGGCGCGCTCAGCTTCGAGGCCCCCATGCTGTTTGCGGTCGCCTTCGTGATCCTGTTCACCATCGGTGGTTTCTCCGGCCTGATGCTGGCCATTGCCCCGGCTGACTTCCAGTACCACGACACCTACTTTGTGGTGGCGCACTTCCACTACGTGCTGGTGCCTGGCGCGATCTTCGGCATCTTTGCCTCCGCCTACTTCTGGCTGCCCAAGTGGACTGGCCACATGTACGACGAAACCCTGGCCCAGACCCATTTCTGGCTGTCGTTCATCGGCATGAACCTGGCGTTCTTCCCGATGCACTTCCTGGGGCTGGCGGGCATGCCGCGGCGGATTCCGGATTACGCCCTGCAGTTCGCCGATTTCAACATGGTCTCCAGTGTCGGTGCCTTCATGTTCGGGGCTACCCAGCTGCTGTTCCTGTTCATTGTGGTGAAATGCGTTCGTGGTGGTAAGGCGGCTGCCGCCCAGCCCTGGGATGGTGCCGAAGGCCTGGAGTGGACAATACCGTCACCTGCGCCTTACCACACCTTCGCCACGCCCCCGGAAGTGAAGTAGGCGAGGCCCGAGATGGACGAGCGCACCCGGGCAGACGAAGCACGCCCCCGCACCAATACGCGGGTGGTCTCCTGGTGCCTGGCCGGGGTGGTGGGCATGTTTGCCTTTGGCTTTGCCCTGGTGCCGCTGTACGACGTGTTCTGCGAAATTACCGGCATCAACGGCAAGACCGGTGGCCGCTACGAAGCAGTCGCCACGGCCGAGGCCGATGTCACTCGCACGGTGCAGGTGCAGTTCCTGGCCCAGAATGGTCCGGGCATGCCCTGGACCTTCCGGCCAGTCACCCGGAGCATCGACGTTCATCCCGGTGAGCTGGTCACCGTTGCCTTCTTCGCCCAGAACCCGACCGGTGCAGCGATGGTAGGCCAGGCAGTTCCGAGCCTGTCGCCGTCCGAAGGCACCCTGTATTTCCATAAGACCGAGTGTTTCTGCTTTAACCAGCAACCCCTGGCGGCGGGTGAAAGCACAGAGATGCCGCTGGTGTTTATCGTTGACCGGGATCTGCCCGAGCACATAACCAAGCTGACCCTGTCCTACACGCTCTACGATCAGAGTAAAACGGCCACGGTGTCAGATACGGATCGACCTATCACAACAACAAACGAAAACGGCTAAGCCATCGGAGATTGTCATGGCGGATAACCAGAGCTACTACGTTCCGGAACAGAGCAAATGGCCGATCATTGCCACCGTCGGCCTGGGTTTAACCCTTTACGGGGTGGCATCGATCATGGTGAACAGCAAACAGGGCGAGAGCACTGACGGCTCCTGGTTCCTGTTTATGATAGGCGCCGTGATTATGGCGTACATGCTGTTTGGCTGGTTCGGCAATGTCATCCAGGAAAGCCGGGCCGGGCTCTACAGTGATCAGATGGATCGGTCTTTTCGCTGGGGCATGAGCTGGTTCATTTTCTCGGAAGTGATGTTCTTTGCCGCGTTCTTTGGCGCTTTGTTTTACGTGCGGGTGTTCGCCGTGCCCTGGTTGGGTGGTGAAGGCGACCGGGGCAGTTCGGCCATGCTTTGGGACGGTTTCAAGGCAACCTGGCCACTGGTAGAAAACCCGAACCCGGAGGCGTTCCCCGGCCCCAAAGAGGTTATCAGTGCCTGGGGTCTGCCCCTGATCAACACGATACTGCTGGTGACTTCTTCATTCACCGTGACAGTGGCTCACCATGCCTTGAAGGCGGGCAATCGGGCCAAGACCAAGCTCTGGCTCGGGCTGACCATCGTCCTGGCCCTGGTGTTCCTGTTTGTCCAGGGCTACGAGTACATTCACGCCTATCGTGATCTGGACCTGACCCTGGCTTCCGGGATTTACGGCAGCACCTTTTTCATGCTGACGGGCTTCCACGGTGCCCACGTCCTGCTGGGTTCACTGATGCTGATCATCATGTTGCTGCGCATCAACAAGGGCCATTTTACCGCTGAAAACCACTTTGGATTTGAAGCCGCCGCCTGGTATTGGCACTTCGTGGACGTGGTCTGGTTGGGGTTGTTCATCTTCGTTTACATCATCTGACCCGGATTAACGGGATTAAGACGGTTAAAAGGGAGTCGGATTCAGGCTCAGGCTCCCTTGCCACAGCGCAATCAGAATCACCGCCAGGAGCAGTATGCTAAGCGTGACCCGGACCGCCAGGGAGTTCACCACCCGATTGGTTTTACCGCCATCCTTGATCAGAAAAAACAGGCCACTGAACAGACTGACCACCACGGCCAGCATTAACACAACGATTACGGCTTTCAACATGGAATATCCCGGTGCAGCACAAGAAATGAAAGGGCGGGCCGGCGGCAATCACGCAACCCCAGAGATCACTATAGCAGAGCATGTCTGATCCGCAGGGCAGAGCCCGTCACTGGCACTTTGACTGGCGGCTGATGCTGTTCAGCGGGGTTTTCCTGCCGCTGCTGATTGGTCTTGGGCTATGGCAGCTGGACCGGGCCGAGCAAAAGCAGGAACAGCTGGACCAGTGGCAACAGCAGGCATTGGACCTGAGCTGGCCCGAGCTGGTCGGTCGGGGCCTGGACTCGGGGCGGCCGGTGACGTTGACCGGGCGTTTCGGTGACTATAACTGGCTACTGGACAACCGCACCCGGGACGGTGTGCCCGGCTATGAGGTCCTGACCCTGTTCGTTCCTTTGCAAGGCCCGCCGGTGGTGGTTAACCGGGGCTGGATTCAGGCCCCGCGGCACCGCGATGAGCTGCCAAGGGTGCCGTCGCCCGAAGGCGTGCTGGAGGTGTCCGGCCGCATCAGCGAGTATCCGGAACCGCCCGTGCTGAATGATCAGACCCCGCCTGAAACCAGCTGGCCCCGGCGCGTGCAAAGCCTGCCCAGGGCCGTAGCGGCCGACGAAATTACCGACATTCCCGAGGCCATCATCCGATTGGCCGGTAGCGATCAGCCCGGCGCTTTCCGCGCCGATTGGGCGCCTGATCGGATGGGACCACAAACTCACTACGGGTACGCCACACAATGGTTTGCGTTGGCGCTCGCACTGGGTATATTGACGGTAGCTGCGAGCTACCGAAAGACAGGAGCCAATAATGACAACGACAATGGCTAACCAGGCATCCGATGACAACAACGGACCCTCTCCCGAGCAGGTCCGCCGGGGTCGGCGTACCGCCATTCTGCTATTTGCCATCGGGTTCGGCCCTATGGTGTTTGCCACCATCATGTTCTACACCGGCTGGCTAAATCCTGCCGGTCATACCAACAATGGCACCCTGATCCAGCCAGTGGCGTCGGTGCAAACCCTGAACCTGGAAACCGCAGCGGGTACACCGTTGGCGGACCGGTTTGGCCCGAACGAGGTCGAGCCCGAGTGGTTGCTGCTGGTGGCCGCCGGCGAGTGCGCCAGTGAGTGCGAGGAGCTGCTGTACCTGGCGCGACAGGTCAACATTGCCTTGGGCAAGAACGCCAACCGGGTGTCTCGCGCAGCGGTGTTGGGCAGTGTGCCGGCGGAGCTGGAAGCCCGCTGGCAGAAGGAATACAGCCTGATGGAACGGCTGGTCCCGGCACCCGGCACCACGCCAGCCTGGCCCAAGGGCATTGATCCGCAGTCCCAGCCGCGCATTCTGCTGGTCGATCCGTTTGGCAATCTGATGATGCACTACGGCTCCGACAATACCGGCAAAGAACTGCTCAAGGATCTCAAACACCTGCTCAAGATTTCCCAGATCGGATGACCGCACCGTGGAGGACTCGCGTGTGAATCAGCAGTCGTCGGCTTCCTCGCCCCAGGCCCGCCGCCTGTTTAACTGGGCCCTGTTTGCCACCCTGCTGGCGGTGGTGGTGATCATGCTCGGCGCTTGGACCCGACTGGTCCATGCCGGGCTGGGTTGCCCGGACTGGCCCGGCTGCTACGGTTTTCTCACCGTGCCCCAGAGCGAAGCCAGTATCGCCATCGCCAATGCCCGGTTCCCGGACACCCCGGTGGATGTGGAGAAAGGCTGGCCAGAAATGATTCATCGCTATGCCGCCGGCACCCTTGGCCTGGTGGTGTTTGGCCTGGCGGCCTACGCAGCTCGTCATCGTAAGCTCGGTGTTCCGGTCAAACTGCCGCTGTTCATTGCCGGCTTTATTGTCCTGCAAGGCGCGTTTGGCATGTGGACCGTTACCCTCAAACTCTGGCCCCAGGTGGTCGCCATGCACCTGCTGGGCGGCTTCACTACCTTGAGTATGCTGGCCCTGCTCGCCCTTCGGCTCCGACATCCCAAGCCCGAACCGAATCCCCGGACCACCGGTGCTGCGCTGCAAGGCTTCCGGCCCTGGCTCTATGGCGGCCTGTTGCTGGTGGTGATGCAGATCGCCCTGGGTGCCTGGACCGCCGCCAATTACGCCGCCGTGGCCTGCACCGACCTGCCCACCTGCCAGGGCCAGTGGTGGCCGGAAGGCATGGATTTCCAGCACGGCTTTGACGTTACCCAGCAGGTTGGTCCCAACTATCTGGGCGGCCAGCTGACCGCCGATGGCCGGGTGGCTATCCATATGACCCACCGCATTGGCGCCATGGTTGTCCTCGGTTATTTCGCTGTCTTGCTGGCCCTGATGTGGCGCCAACGGCAGGCATCCGGCCTGACCCAGGCCATCGCCCTGGTGGCGTTGGCACTTGGCACGCAGATCCTGCTTGGGCTGGCCAACGTGATCCTGAACATTCCCCTGGCCATAGCCGTTGCCCACAACGCCATGGGTGCGGGGCTGCTGCTGACGGTGGTGCACCTGATCTGGCGCCACCATCGGTCACCGAAACTGAACACCGCGAGTGCAACACACACAACAACAATTAACCGGGAGGTTGCGGCATGAGTGAACAAGTGGAAGCATTGCCGGCCCAGACGACTGCGAACGAATCCATTACCTGGCGCGATTTTCTGGAGCTGACCAAGCCCAGAGTCGTAGCGCTGATGATCCTCACGTCGGTGATCGGCATGCTGCTGGCGGCCCCCGGGGTTCCGGGCTGGGAGGTGTTGTTGTATGGCAACCTGGGTATCGCTCTGCTGGCTGGTGCGGCTGCGGTGGTGAACCATGTGGTGGACCAGAAGATCGATACCGTGATGGCTCGCACCCGCAAACGCCCGGTAGCCACTGGCAAGATTGCCCCGGTGGACGCCCTGCTGTTCGCCACTTTGCTGGCCTGCGTGGGCATGGTGGTGTTGATGTGGCAGGTGAATGCGCTGACCGCCTGGCTGACCCTGGCCTCGCTGGTGGGCTACGCCGGTGTCTATACCTTGTTCCTTAAGCGCGCGACGCCCCAGAACATCACCATCGGCGGTCTCGCCGGTGCCATGCCGCCTTTGTTGGGCTGGACTGCGGTCACCGGTCAGGTGGAAGGCCACGCCCTGCTGCTGGTGCTGATCATCTTTGCCTGGACTCCTCCGCACTTCTGGGCCCTGGCGATTCACCGCAAGGAAGAATACGCCAAGGCTGGCATTCCGATGCTGCCGGTCACCCACGGCAACCATTACACCGAGCTGCACATACTGCTGTACACCTTCATGCTGTTGGCGGTGAGCCTGCTGCCGTTTGTCACCGGCATGTCCGGCGGGATTTACCTGATCGGTGCCCTGATGCTGGGCTTGCGGTTCCTGCACTATGCCATCCGCCTGTGGAAAGGTGACGATCGCCGGGTAGCGCTCAATACCTTCAAGTATTCGATTACCTATCTGATGGCACTATTTGTGGTATTGCTGGTCGATCATTTTGTATTCTTCTGACGCAGGCATCGTGCCTTCGCAGGCGGGAAGCGCCACCCGAAACACGCTGTAAATACGTCCGTGTACGCTCGGCTCCGCCATCCATGGCTCCGCACGGTTTCGGATGGCGCTTCCCGCCTGCTTTTCTGACTTCGGTATTGGAACCCCAATGAACAGCTCTATTCGCCTGACACTGTTTCTGCTTCTGCTCCTGGTCATCCTGATTTTCGGACTGGTGGTTGGGCGTCAGGTTTATATGGTCGGCGGCCAGGAACCTGAGCCGGCACCAGAACTGGCCGATCTGAACACCTACGTGTATGACCAGCCCCGGGAACTGGTAGAGTTCACCCTCACTAATGAACAGGGCGAAACGGTCACCCGGGAAAGTCTTCGGGGCCGATGGACCTTCGCCTTCGTGGGTTACACCAACTGCCCGGACATCTGCCCGGCGGCTATGGCCAACCTGCGCCGGACTGATCAGCTGCTGTCACCTGAACTGCCGCAACCGGACTACCTGCTGGTCACTGCCGATCCGGACCACGACACTCCGGACAAGCTGAAGGCCTACACCGACTTCTTCGGTGACAACTTCCATGGCCTGACCGGCGATCTGGATACCCTGCGTTCTTTGGCCAAGAGCCTGAATGCGGTGTTTATTCACCGCGACGTGGAAGGCGAGCTGCTGGTGGACCACAGTGGTCACTTCGCGCTGTTGAACCCCGATGGCAAGCTGGCCGCGGTGCTGCAGCCGCCGCATAAGCCTGAGGACCTGGCTGAGGCTTTTGAGCGGATTTATGAGTGGGCTCGGGAGAATCGGGAGCGGTTGTCGTCCTGATTTTTTTGTAGGACTGGTTGGGTATGGGATTGATCGGGGTGGCGGGGTATTTTTCCTTGGAAATGGAACTCGCTGCGCTCAGACATCCATTTCTGGCGGAAAAATACCCCGCCACCCCTCTCTAGCTGACTAAACCGATATCGCTGGTAAAACAACTCTGGTCTCAAGCTAAGCGTAATAAATGCTCCCAATCGATGAAATCCTCTCCGAACTCAAGCAAACCCTGGAACGGTCTACCACCGTGCTGCTGCAGGCGCCGCCGGGTGCCGGTAAGACTACGCGAGTGCCGCTGGCGTTATTGGATGCGCCCTGGCGGGATGACAAGACTATTCTGATGCTGGAACCGCGGCGGCTGGCGGCTCGGTCGGCGGCTCGGTTTATGGCCAGGCAGCTGGGTGAAAAGCCGGGGCAGACGGTTGGGTATCGGACCCGGCTGGATACCAAGGTGTCTTCGGCCACCCGGATTGAGGTGGTGACCGAGGGCATTCTGACCCGGCTGATTCAGGCCGATCCCATGCTGGAAGACTACGCCGCGGTGCTGTTCGATGAATTTCATGAGCGCTCGCTGCAGGCAGATTTGGGGCTGGCGCTGGTGCGGGAATCTCAGCAGGCATTGCGGGAGGATCTGCGGGTGCTGGTGATGTCGGCGACGCTGGATACCGCGCCCATTGCCCGGGTGCTTGGTGAGGTGCCGGTGCTGCGCAGCGAAGGTCGGGCATTTCCGGTGGAGGTCCTTTATCGGCCGGCGCCGGCTCAGGCCCGCCGGGTGTGGATGGCTGATCGGGTGGTTGCGGTAATTCATGAGGCGCTGCAGGACCAACCTGGTTCGGTGCTGGTGTTTCTGCCAGGTGCTGGGGAGATTCGTCGGGTTGCGCAGCAGTTGCAGGGTGCGGTGCCGGACGATGTGTTGGTAACGCCGCTGTTCGGCAACCTGAAATCGGACGAGCAGGATCGGGCCATTGCCCCCGCCATGCCGGGCCAGCGCAAGGTGGTGTTGGCGACCGCCATTGCCGAGACCAGTCTGACCATTGAGGGCGTGCGGGTGGTGATCGACAGCGGCCAGCAGCGTCGGGCGGTGTTCGATGCGAACAGTGGCATGACCCGGCTGATGACCGGACGGGTTTCCAAGGCTTCGGCGGAGCAGCGTAAGGGCCGCGCCGGGCGGGTGGAACCGGGCGTCTGTTATCGGCTGTGGAGCGAGTCCGAGCAGTTCGGGCTGGCCGACTTCACTCCGCCGGAAATTCAGGAAGCGGATCTGGCACCCCTGGTGCTCGAGCTGGCCCAGTGGGGGGCGCGCTCACCGGATCAGGTGGCCTGGATCGATACGCCACCCCAGGCGCACTGGCATCAGGCCGTGGCGTTGCTGCAGTGGCTGGATATGCTGGCGCCCGATGGTGCCATCACCGAGCATGGCAAGGCGGCCCGGGAGCTGGGGGTGCCTCCGCGCCTTGCGCACATGGTGTTGCGGGGCCGGGCCCTGGGGATGGGCGCTTTGGCGGCCGATTTGGCGGCATTGCTGGGGGATCGGGATCTGTTGGGCCCCGGCGCGGGTGCAGATTTGCACGAACGGGTTCGGTTGCTGCACGGCGAGCGTGGGCATGGCAGTGTCGATCCGGCGCGACTGCAGTCGGTTCGTCAGGCCGCCAAGCGTCTAGCTGGCAGCGCCGGTGGCTCCCAAAAGCCACCGACCGAGTCCGAAGTCGGGCGCTTACTGGCCCAGGCCTACCCGGACCGGATTGGCCGGCGTCGCGCCGGTCAGGCTCCCCGGTACCAGCTCAGCAATGGCAAAGGCGCTAGCCTGCGTGACGACGATGCCCTGGTCCGTCACGACTGGCTGGTGGCGCCAGAGCTGGACGGCCAGGCGCGGGAAGCCATGATTTATCTGGCCGCACCCGTGGATCTGGCGAATCTGGAACAGGATCTCGCCAGCCATATCCATGAGCGTGAGGAAGCGGTCTGGGACGATAAGCGAGGTACGGTGATTGCGCGCCGGGTCCGCAAACTGGGAGAACTGGTGCTGGCGGAGCAGGCACTGAAGCAACCGGACCCGGTGTTGATCCAGCAGGGGTTGCTCAAAGCCGTGCGGCAAAAGGGCCTGGCTAGTTTGCCCTGGACCAAGTCAGCCCGACAGTGGCAGGCACGGGTACAGTTGTTGGCGAACACGCGGCCCGGTGACTGGCCTGAGGTCAGTGATGTCGCCCTGCTGGCCAGTCTGGAATCCTGGTTAGCCCCTTTCCTGCCCGGGCTGCAGCGCTGGTCCGACCTGCAAGGACTGAATCTGCAACAAGCGCTGCAAAGTCTGTTGGATTACAACCAGCAACAGCAGCTGGAGGCGCTGGCCCCAAAGGCATTGACCATTCCCACCGGTCAGTCGGTGGTCCTCGATTACACCACCGACAATGGCCCGGTGCTGGCGGCCAAGCTCCAGGCCCTGTTTGGCTGGACTGAGACACCTAAGCTGATTGGTGGTCAGGTGCCGGTGGTGATTCATCTGTTGTCCCCGGCACAGCGACCCCTGGCGGTCACCGCCGATCTGGCCAGTTTCTGGCGCAACGCCTACCCGGAAGTGCGCAAAGACATGCGCGGCCGTTACCCGAAGCACCCCTGGCCGGAAGACCCGTTCACTGCACAGGCGCAGCAGGGTACGAAAAAACGCCCTGTTCGCTGATTCGTCCGGTCACCAGATGGTGCGGAATGGTCTCGAAGTAGATGTTGCGCACGGTGATCAACTGGCCTTTGGGGGCGCGCAGCTGCTCCGCTGGCAGCTCTTCCAGCACTACCCGATCGCTGCTCTCGGTGCTGTCCCGAAAGCTGTCGGCCAGAACCCAGAACGGCACGCTGCGTTCCCGGGCTGCCAACGCCAGTAAGCGGGTACCGCTCTTGTTGACGAAATGACCATCGGTCAGCCAGCTGTCGCAACCGGTCAGCACCAGATCTGCGGTGGCGACGAACACGCCCATCTGGGCATCGGTGATCAGGGTCACCGGAACGCCGAGCTTGTTCAGCACGCTGGCCAACTGATGCCCTTCATGACCGGGACTGCTCTGGGTGCAGATTACCGAGAACCCGACATGCTCCTTCATCAGCCGCTGGAATAGCCGCTCCAGTACCGAGCTGGCGCTGTGGGTCATAATCACGGCGCCTTCGGGAATCTGGCAGCGGGCATGGTCGATGAGGGTATCCGTGGCGACTGTCAGCTCCTCATGCACCGCTTCAATCGCTGCCACCGGCTCACTATCGTCCGCCTGTAACTGCTCCTGTACCCGGGTCATGGCGCTCGCGATGACCACCATGCTCGGCCTCGCGTCCCTGAGTGTGTCCACCAGGGCGCTCAGCTTCGCACGCTTGGGACGTTCCATGCGGACATACTCGGCCAGCTCGCGCAGGGTTTTTTGCGCCAGTTCGGTAGCGCCCGACTGGTGATCGGCATGGAGTGCATCAAGCAGTGTTTGGGCAGCAGGGTCGAGTTTGGCCATGGTCGCGGTCCGCGGTGGCTATATCTAAAGCGTAGCAGGCTACTGCAAAAATGGGGCGATGGCCGGGCTTGGCCGAAGTGTTGATAAAACGCTTGCCAGCCAGGTCGGACTGGATAGAATGCGCTCACTCTTCCACCGTGCGGCGGTAACCATGCACCTCGTTTCGTTCAATGTGTTTCGTACCTTGGGCCTGCCCAACACCACCGTGTTGAAACCGGACCAGTTCCTGCAGCATCGGCAACTGCTGCAACAGGCGGACTGGGTGCTGTTCCCGGAGTACTGGCAGCTCAACTCCCTGGTGCATGGGCTCGGGTGCCGGGTGTTTCCGAGCGTGGCCAGTTACCGCATCGGGCACGACAAGGTGGAGATGACCCGGGCATTCCAGACGGTGGCGCCGGCGCACACGCCCTGGACCCTGATCGAAGCCAATGGCCCGGTCGAGCGGGAGCGAGTCTGGCAGGCCATGCCGCACCCATTCGTAGCCAAGCTGCCCAAGGCCAGCATGGGTGAGGGTGTGTGGCTGATCGAATCCCGAGCCGACTGGCAACGCTATTGCGAAGTGACCGATGTGCTCTACGCCCAGGAATACCTGCCCATTGACCGGGACGCCCGGGTGGTGGTGATTGGCGATCGAGTGCTGACCGCCTACTGGCGGACTCAGGCCGACCAGGGATTTTACAATAATGTGTCCCGGGGTGGACGCATCGACACTAGCCCGGTGCCGGCGGTGATGACCGATCTGGCCCTGAGTCTGGCCCGGGACTTGGGAGTGGATCATGCCGGCTTCGATATCGCCCTGGTCGACGGTTACCCCTATGTCCTGGAGTTCAACCGCCTGTTTGGCAATAAGGGGCTGGCGGCCGGCCACGAGTTGCAGGACGCCATCCTCGGCTACCTGCGCCAGTCCAGTGAGCCTTCGGACCCCCGGGAGCCTTTGGACCCGAGACCGGCCTGGCCAAGGGCGGTCTGAGCCCGGGCCAGGCGCGCAAAAGCCGGTTACAGGTTCTTGTAGCGATTGATGTCAAAGATGCCGGCCTGCAGTGGCTGGTGTTCCCGCTGCCATTGGGTGATGTCCTGCAGGGTCTCCCAGAACCTGGGATGAGTGCGACGAACCCCCCACAGGCTCACCAGGCGGTCGAACTTGTCCTGCTGGTCGATGGTTAGGGCCGCCATGCGCTCAGTGAAGAGCTTGAGCTGGGATGCCGGCACATCGAATATGAAGTTCGGGTAGCTGCCGATGATGCCCGGGTAGATGGTGAGCTGGTCGTCCTCGGGCTGGTAGCGCAAATCCTCATTGAACAGGAAGGCGACGCTTTCGTGGGCGCGGTCCCGGATCAGGGTGTACACCGTGCGCTCGCCCTGCTCTGTCCAGACCCGCACGAAGGTGACGTTGGGCAGGTAGCGAATGGCCGGCAGGAACTCGGCGCGGGTGGCGGCCAGGGTGGAGAGCTGGCGATCGGCCTGCTGAATCCACGGCGCCTCGTTTTTACGCCCGCACTCTTTGCCCCCGCAGCGGTTAATCGGGTCGTCCCGTTCGGCGTTGAGCTGGTGAAAATTCAGCAGCAGGCGGGCGCCCAGTTCTTCGTTATAGGCACTCGTGGCGAAGGGCACCTGGGACGGCGCGGTGTTCTCCATCTCCGCGTAGCTGAAATCAAGCTTTAGATTGCCCGCACCCTGGTACCAGCGTTCCAGCACCCGATTGCGTTCACCCGGGGGAATCAGTCGCAGGTAATTCTGCTCGCCGCCATTACGGATCAGATCGAAGTACAGGCGAGTCTGAGCCTGATGGGCGATCGTGCCGAACACATCAAAGTTCACCACCAGTTCGTAATAGGTGCGCTCGAACAGCGGGTAATCCATCCACCAGCTGGTCAGCGGAACCTGGCCGATCAGGCCGCGCTGGACGGAGGCATTGTCGTGATGCCGGAAGATGGTCAGCAGGGCGTTGGTGTTGTTGCCATCGCCGTCCCAGATGTGGTCCAGGGCGGCACCGTCAGGATAGCTGTTGCGGTAGGCCTGGTTGCGCAGCTCGGTGTAGCGGTTGCGTTTATTCCGGTACAGACTCCAGTTGTCACCCAGATCGAGCAGGTCGTCATCCTGGCCCGGCAGTGCTAGCAAAGGCGTCACCGATTCCCGGTAGTCGGCGTCGGTGATGAACAGGTCATCGTCGGGATCGTGGAACACCGTCCAGAAGTGATCGCGGATAACGTCGGTGGCGATCTGGCCCCGGCACACCGGGCCACGGATGAAGGTGCGGGTAAAGTACTCGGCGTTGTCCAGCATGAACTGGTAGCGGGCACGGGCCGGTATCGCGGCGAAGGTGGCAAACGGATTGGCGCGGCTGGCCCGGCTGTAGTCGGGCAGGCTTTCCACCTGCCAGTTGGTGGCTTCGAACAGGCTGCGGGTGCGCTCGAAGGCGTCGGATCCAAAGGCGAAGGTGATGTGGCGTTTGTGCACGATGCTGCCGGCCACCGGTCTGACCCGGTAGTACAGCGGGCCATTGGGCGCGTCGTTGGGCCGGCGGGTGGCAATAATGTCGATCGGCTGCCCCGGTGGGGTGTGCGAGCGCACCAGCTCGAAGAACCGGGTGTCGGCGCCGGCATCCTCGAAGTACAGGTGCGCCAGGTACAGGTGCTCGTACAGCCAGCGGCTGACCAGCTGTTGGCGCCGTGACTCGTCGTTAAGCCAGCCTTCCCAACGGTCGATGTGGCTCTGTTCCTGAGCGCTGGTTTCCAGAATCAGCGGGCTGATGGCGCCACCCTGACTGAGCCAGCCGGTCAGCGTGGCGTATTCGTCGTCGCTCAGGCCGGCGACTGCCAGGGGCATGCCCTCATAGGGATGGTCGTCGGCGTAGTCGGCAAAGTTGTCGTTGCTGACACACTGGTTGCTCCGGGCCAGGCCCAACTCAATGTCGTCAGGCAGCTTGCTGTTGGGGGCAAAGGCATGGCGCTTGCCCAGGCGAATCATGTTCTCGAACAGGCTGCGGGTCTGGTCACCCCGGGCCAGCACCGAGTAGAAGCCCAGGTCCCGCCACTGTTGTTCGGTGTCGGCGTCGATACCGAGGCGGGTGGTGGTCTGTTTGTTCAGTCGGGTACCGTTGTACACGCCTTGCGGGTGGGCGCCACGAATCAGGCCGTCAGAGTATTCCATTTTCAGCTGACAGGGGGCATCGAAACAGCTGTGGCAGGCCAGGCATTTGGTTTCCAGGATCGGCCGGACGTCTTCGTTGAAGCTGACCGGGGTCTGGGTGGGCGTCGGCAGCGCCTGGGTTTGTGGTGGGGCCACTGTTTCCGCGCAGCCACTGAGTAGAATCAACCCCAGAATCACCAATGCAAATACTTTTGCCACGCTCAAACTCCCTTTCTAAATCACCCTGTTAGTAACTTGTTTTCACCGCCCCGAACGGCGCTAGCCGTCAGTGTGCCGGAAGCGCTCGGTTATGGGTAGATATGCTCATATCCGGAACCCCAAATAAGCCCGATGATCGCGCCAATTCCGGGGGACTGCAGCCATGCTGTGGTGCCCCTTTTTTATGTCTGTGTGCCCATTGGAGGGAAACACTATCCATGACCGAGTCAGCCAACGCCAACATTGCCGATTACTACGACGTCGAGACGTTTAAACGCATCAAAACGTTTGCCGACGGCAAGGAAACACCGTTTGTGGTCATCGACACCGCCACCATTGATCGTCAATACAACGAGCTGGTGGAAGGCTTTCCGTACGCCAAAGTCTATTACGCGGTAAAAGCCAACCCGGCCCAACCGATTCTGACCATGCTGCGGGACAAAGGTGCCAGCTTCGATATCGCGTCGGTGTACGAGTTGGATAAGGTGCTGGCTCTGGGCGTGACCGGTGATCGCATCAGCTACGGCAACACCATCAAGAAGTCGAAGGACATTCGCACCTTTTACGAGAAGGGTGTGCGTATGTTTGCCACGGATTCGGAAGCGGATCTGCGCAACATTGCCAAGGCGGCTCCGGGCTCCAAGGTGTATGTGCGTATTCTGACCGAAGGCACGCTGACGGCAGATTGGCCGTTGTCCCGTAAGTTCGGTTGTCAGACGGATATGGCCATGGATCTGCTGATTCTGGCTCGTGATCTGGGCCTGGTGCCTTACGGTGTGTCGTTCCACGTGGGTTCGCAACAGCGCGAAATCGGTGCCTGGGACGCGGCTCTGAGCAAGGTGAAGGTGATTTTCGAGCGTTTGCGTGAAGAAGACGGCATCGAGCTGAAGATGATCAACATGGGTGGCGGTTTTCCGGCCAATTACATCACGCGTACCAACGAGCTGAAGGTGTACGCGGAGGAGATTGCCCGGTTCCTGCACGAGGATTTTGGTGCCGATCTGCCGGAGATCATTATTGAGCCGGGCCGGTCGCTGATTTCCAACGCCGGTGTGTTGGTCAGTGAGGTGGTGCTGATTTCCCGTAAGTCGCGCACTGCGCTGCACCGCTGGGTGTTTACCGATGTGGGTAAGTTCTCGGGCCTGATTGAGACTTTGGATGAGGCGATCAAGTTTCCGATCTGGACCGACAAGGTCGGTGAAGGCGAGGACTGTGTGATTGCTGGTCCGACTTGCGACAGTGCGGACATCATGTACGAGCATCACAAGTACCCGCTGCCGTTAAACTTGGCGATTGGTGACCGGATGTACTGGTTGTCGACTGGTGCCTACACCACGACTTACAGTGCGGTGGAGTTCAATGGGTTTCCTCCGTTGAAGGATTATTACATCTAAGGCGGGGTGGGGCGTTCTTTTGAAAGGGTCAGCCTTGCGGCTGGCCCTTTTTTCGTTCCAGGTCGAGGGTGAAGGCCAAGGGTAGCACCAGCAGGCCGTAGGCAATCATCATTAGTACGGCATGGCGGGCGTCGCCGGTCCAGTCGGCCACGAGGCCGCCGGTCATGGGGACGACGAAGGCGACGGTGTAGCCGACCAGGAAAGTGCCGGCGGACAGGCGGCCGGTTTCAGAGGCGGAAACGACCAATGGCGGGATGGCTACCAGCAGGATCAGCAGCATGCCGGCGACCAGGCTCATGAGGGTGGCGCTGATGATGGACCACCAGCCGCTGGCGACGACCGCGCCGATGGCGCCAATAAGGGCGATGCTGGCCAGGGTGGCGATGATTTCCCGGCGGCCGACCCAGCGTCGGGCCATTTTGAGCATGGTCAGGGATGCGGCCACCTGGGCCAGGTTGTACCAGAACAAGGCTTCGGGCAGTTTGTCGAGTTGGCCCTGGGATTCCAGCAGGTTGGCCATGTAGGCGTTAAGACCAAAAAACAGTGTGCCGGACAGGCCCAGCAGCAGGCCCAGCCGGAGCGTCAGCGGGTTGTGCCAGTCGGGGAGCCAGGCCGGTTTCCGGACTGGTCGGGCGCGGTCCCGTTTGGGCAGAAACAGGGCGGCGGCCACCAGTAGGGCCGGTAACGACCAGGCCACCAGGGTGGCGCGCCAGCTGTTGTCGAGCAGCGGCATCAGTACCGGCAGGGTAATGCCAGCACCAATGAATTCGCCCATCAGCATGCCGTTCATGTAGATCGCCGAGCCCAGCGCCAGGTGGTGCGGTTCCAGCCAGCGCGGCAGCAGTGCCGGTAGTGCCGGCTGCATCATGGACACTCCGAAGCCCATCACGGCGCTGGCAATCATCAGGCTCAGGGTGTCGGGCACCAGGCCGCGGCCGGCGGAGCCGATCACCATGATGACCATGGCCAATGCCAAGGTGTTGCGGGGGCCGATGCGGGCGATGGAGAGGGAGCCGGGCATGGAACCGACGGCCAGCATCAGGATAGGCAGGGTGGTCAGGGCGCCCGTTAGAGCCTGGGACAGCGCCAGTTCGTCGCTGATGAACGGTGCCAGCGGCGGCGCCACCAGCACCGGAACGCGCAGGTAAACCCCGGCCAACCAAAGCAACACCGCCACCGGCAGCAGTCGCGCTGGCGGTGGCGGTGTGGCGCGTGGTTCAGCCACAGTTAAAGATCAGTCTTCGCTGGTATCCGGCAGGTAGGCGCCGTCTTCGTCGTGCACTTCGCGGCCGGTAACCGGCGGGTTGAATGAGCAGATCAGGCGCATGTCTTCGGTGCCGCCGTACAAGGTGTGCTGATCGTGCTTGTCGAGCGCGTACAGGGTGCCGTCGGTGATTTCGTGGGTCTCACCGGTAGCCTTGTCCAGAATCTTGCCGTTACCGGCGACGCAGTAAACCGCTTCCAGGTGGTGTTTGTACCAGAGATTCAGTACGGCACCGGCGGGAATGATGGTTTCGTGAAATGAGAAACCCATGCCGTCTTTTTTCAACAGCATCCGGCGGCTGGTCCAGCCCGGGCCGGTGACTTCGCGTTCGGTACCAATGATGTCTTGCACTCGTACAATTTTCATTCACATTCCCCATTGTGTGATGGAACAGCCTAACAGTATAAACATCCCTGTTACGTCCGATTCAACCGCCAGTGGTCGTAGGCGGCCATGCTCTGTTCGATGGCAGTGATGAATTTCTGTCGCTGGCGGTCGTCCAGTGGCCGCCGTTTTCGGCGTTTGTCGAAGACCTGCTGAATAGCCTGTCGGCTGCCCCGGTCGAGCTGTTCGAGCCAGTGGTGGTCGGCTGGTTCCAGATCCAGAAGCTCTCGGCCGGCGTGGTTGCGCTGACTGATGTGCCACCAGTGATCCACCGCCCTACCCAATACAACATAGCCGAATTGGCTGTCCTGTACAGGTCCGAAAGTGGCGGTCTGCAGGCCATCCTGCAGGGCCCCGATGTGCACGGCCGGCAGCATTAGCCGGTCGCCGTAGAAATAACTACCGGCGGCACCGATCAGCCCTCCGACCAAGGCCCCGGCCCCGAGGGAGTGGCCCAGGGTCAGGGCGTCGAGCCCGGCACCACCGACCGCGCCGGCCCCAAACCCGGCGGTTGCCAGGTAACGCTTGCTGACTGACCAGGCACGGCGGCTGTCTTCGGAGAACAGGTCGTGTTCGTTATGCCACTCCAGTTCCGCCTCCTGGCGCTGGATGCGCTGATGCTGGTACAGGTGCTCGATGTCGATGCGCAGACTTTGTTCCCGTTGCCGTTGGTGCCGGTACCAGCGTTGGCGCAGTTGTTCGGCCAGGGTGTCATCACTGGTACCGGCGCTCTGGTTCTGGGTCAGGGTGCGTTTTTCCTGATACGCCATCAGGTCTTCCAGCGCCCGGGCGATGATCGCTGCCGACTGGTTGCGGCGTTTCAGGCGCTGGTCTGAGAGGAAATCCGTGGCCTGCTCAAGGGGAGCTTCCCAGTCCGGCTCTAATTGTCCGAACGCGCGTAAAAGTCCGAGATGTTGTTCGAAAGGAGCGCGAACGGCGTCGAATTTCCGGACGACCTGGAAGAATTGGCCGAGCGCAGCCTGCCAGGTGTCACTGTAGTCGTCGCTTCCGATACTGTTGATCAGCGCCAGACTGGGGCGACCGGTCCAGCGCAGGATGGTCATTTCGGCCTCGTGCTCGGCGCTGTAGGGCACCGAGCCATCGACCACGTAGATAATACCGGCGCCGTCTATCAATGGCGCCAGCAGCTCGCATTCGTCGGTAAACCGGCCATCGCCCTGGTGCTGGGTCACAAAGGCCTGCACGGTCTGGGCATGATCGGAAGCCGACACGCTGTGGGCCTGCAGCCATTCCAGGACCCGGCGTGGGCGCTGGAAGCCTGGAGTGTCCACGAGGGTATACAGGGTGTGGCCGTCGACGCTCAATGGGTAGGCCTGGCGCTGGCGGGTGGTGCCTGGCTCAAGAGCGATAGCGATGGCATCGTTCTGGGACAGGGTGGCCACTACACTGGATTTGCCCTTGTTGGGGTGGCCGACGACGGCAAAGACCGGGGCGGCAGTCACGGCAGCTTCCTCGATTCTGTACCTGGCTCGAAGCCCGGTTCGGGGAGCAGGTCGGCGTGCGGATCGCGCCAGTGCAGGCGCGGCGCACTGACACTGGCAAAGCCCGGGTCCAGCCGATCGGCAAAGCGCAGCCATTGGCTGAGCTGGTGCGGCTCTGGTTCCCGTTCGCTGTCCAGGCTCAGGGGCACCAGTGCGACCCGGGCTCCGGTGGGCCAGAGCTCGCGGGCGCTGGCAAGAAAGTCTTCCAATTCACCGGTGGGTGGCTCCCAGCTCCGGGTAATGACCACCACCGCCGGTTCCGGACTTGCGGCCAGTTGATTGGCAATGTCGGCCAGTGCCGTCTGGTCCTCAGCCAGGCTGGCCCGGCCCCCGGCCCGGAACAGTTGGGTGTGCTCGCCGACCAGGGTCTGCGGCAGCGCCGGGTCGCCAGCGCCGGCCCAACACAGCAACAGGTTGCTGTCGGGGAGCGGCTGCAGGCTTATGAGGGTGTCGGTGTCGGGCAGATCGGCGGCATCGTTGTGGTGGTTGCCGGTATCCAGGGTTGGCGTTTCCATCCGGTACAGCAGCGCGTGCATGCCCGGATGGTTGGTCAGCAGCTGGCGTGCCTTGTGCCGCAGCAACAGGATTGATGCCAGGAACAGCAGCAGTCTCGGGACCAGCACCCAGCTAATCCATAGCATGGTGACAAAGGGCCACCAGTGGCCCCAGCGGTCCGGCGCAATGGTGTCTGCACCGGCGCCAGCCCCGGCCCGAAAGAACCGAGTCGCCTCCACCAGGGCCAGATCCGGCACTGCGGCTGGCCAGAGTTCTGGCCAAAGTGCCGCCCAGGGCGCAGCCAGGGCGGTCAGCAGTTGATGGTAGCCGCTGGCGCCGGTGTCGAGCGTGGTGCTCCAGCCAAAGGCCAGGTCCTGCACCACCACCATCAGCAGCAGCGTCAGTACGCCGGTGGCTGCAAAGCTGATGCCGCCCAGGTGGGCAGCCCGGGCCATCAGCATGGGCTGGAGTCGGGACGTGGTTTCGGAATTGCGCTCTGATGCTAGCCGACGCAGCAGCCAGCGCCAGGGCTGCCAGCCGACCAATGACTGGGCGGTAGTGAATAGAGCAAGCAGAAGTTGGAGCGCGACGAACGCCAGGATAACGGTGATGTTGATGCGCTGGCCGCCCTCGTAGAACAGCAGTCCGAGCATGGTCAGGCAGCCGAACACCGCACCCCCGAAGGCAAAGCCGGTATTGATCCGGCGCCAGCGACGCAGGGTCTTCTGGCCGGCGCCGGCTTTGCTGCCGGGCCCGCTCAGATGCGCCATGTGCTCGAGCCAGCGCCGGGCATTCGGGGCCTGGCCCTGCTCCGCGCAGGTCAGGGCGAATTTGCGATCGCGGCGGTGCAGGAAAGCCGGTGGCTGATCCTGATCTCGCTGGCTGCGGGCATCGAAATCCAGCAGCAGTCGGAGGGGGCTGTCCGTCATGCAGTATCCCGGTGGTGAATTCGGTGTCTCATCCGTTGATGTTAGGATATAGGGATTCCGGCCACCGATACCAATTAACGAGCTGCCATGCCCCATCACCTGATGAACCTGCGCCACGTGCCCGACGACGAGGCCGACGAAATCCGGGCGCTGTTTGAAGACCACGAGATTCGCTACTACGAGACTCCGCCAAGCAAATGGGGCGTCAGCATGGGGGGCTTCTGGGTCCATGATGACGACGAGGCTGCCCGCGCCCGGGCGCTGTTGGACGACTACCAGCGCCAGCGTCTGCAGACCCAGCGACAAGCCTATGAGGCCAGTCTGGCCTCCGGTGAAACCGGGGGCATCTGGTCGATGATCCGACGGCGCCCGGTCCGCACCCTGGCGGCGGTGATTGCCATCGTGGTGATTGCCGGGGTCAGCCTGCTGCCGTTCGTGCGCCTGGGCTGATCCAGGTTAGCTATCGCCTTTTCGTGCCAGGAAACGGATAGCCGCGTCCACGGCATCACCGGCGGTGAGAAAGCTGGTGATGTGGCCGCGCAGGTGCATCCGGAACAGCTCGGTGTCGACGCTGTGTTCGGCCAGGGTGTCGCGGAAGGCCTCTGCCTGCCGGATCGGCACCAAGGAATCCATGGTGCCGTGGAACAGGAAGAATGGCGGCGCCTGGCGCGAAACATGGGCGATGGGGGACGCCTTGCGGTACGTCTCCGGAATGTCCTGTGCACTGCCGCCCAGGAACTGGCGGATCAAACGGCCCGAGTCGAATGCCATCAGATCAGAAGGCAGCCCGCCCACCGCCACCGCTTCCAGCGTTGTGTCCGGCCCGCCATGGGGTTGGTTCAGTTCACTGTCGGTACTGGCAACCACGGCCAGCAGCGCCACCAGATGCGCGCCGGAGGAAAAGCCAAATCCACTGACTGCCGAGGTGTCCAGGCGGTATCGGTCGGCGGCCTGGTTCAGCCAGGTCCGAGCCACCTGTAAATCATGCAGCTGAGCCGGGAAGGTGAAATCAGGCGCAAAACGGTAGTCGATGTTCAGCACCGCGAAGCCATGACTGGCCAGCTCCTCGGCGATCCAGTCCATGTCTTCCCGAGACCGTCGCTCCCAGCCGCCGCCGTGGACCATCAATACCACCGGTCTCGGTGTCGATTGTTCTGGCAGGTACAGATCGGCGTAAAGCGCCTGGGGCCAACCGTCGGGGGAGAAGCGCAGATCCCGTTCCACCGTGTACCCGGTTTCATCAAGGGCCACCTCGGTGCCGGGCGCATTGGTGTGGGTTGAGCAGCCTGCTAATAGCGCCACACTTCCGAGCAGCCCGCCCAGCAGCCCGGTCAGCATCCGGCGGGTCAGCCTGGATTGGTTCTGAATCATTGCTTCCCTCTCGTCCCTAATGGTCAATGTTCAATAGTACGATTCTGACTGTCGGCCGGATGCGGACGGCGTTTTTTCCCTGCCAATGACAGGCGATTGTCCGATTCTCCATACGGTGTCCGGAATCTCGGACAGGCCGTCTTGCGGCTCTGCCCGGGCTTTTGTGAGCCCCAGTCGGTCTGCAGTTGTCCGGATTTCCGGATTGTTTTCACCTTTCCCCCACCAAAATTCAAAGCTGTTTTGAATTTTTTACTTAAAAACAGCGAGTTGGGCGGTTGGCACAGGATACGCATAACCCAGGTTGGGCTGGAGCCCACGGGCATGACCCGTTCGTTAACAACAACAAACAAGGAACGACAATGAAACGAATCCTGCTGGGCATCGTGCTCGGTGCCTCCGTGTTTGCCTCTAGTGCCTGGGCCAAAGGCGACTTCCCGTTCAATTCCTTGCCCAGATTTATTCAGGGTGACGTTGAACAGACCTCTTTCGATGGCGTCACCGACGACCTGCTCACCGCTGGTCTCGGCGCATCCGGGCTGGCCGGCCCCGCGCCTGCATTCGATGATCCTCTGACACCGACACCGGCGGAACTGCGCCGCTTGGCCATCTACAACAACTACCGGGCCCTGGTGGATACCGCGCCTGGCGGTGGCTACGGCGTGTTCTTCGGTCCCGGTGTCGATGCCGAAGGTGAGGGTCTGATTGCCGGCGATGAATACCGTGCCTTCATGAAAGTTCGTGGCAGCAATGTGCCCGTGACGGTGATGGTTCAGGTACCGGCCAGTTTTGATCCGCGCAACGCCTGCATGATCACTGCACCGTCGTCCGGGTCCCGGGGTGTCTATGGCGCCATTGGCACCGCCGGTGAGTGGGGCCTCAAAAAGGGCTGTGCCGTGGTCTACACCGACAAGGGCACCGGCACCGGTTCCCATAACCTGGAGACCAACGCCGCCCAGCAACTGGATGGCACCCTGACCGAGTCCGGGCGGCCGGTGCAGTTCCGGGCCGACCTGTCCGATTCGGCGCGAGCGGATTTCAGCGCCGTCTGGCCCGACCGGATGGCGTTCAAACACGCCCACTCCAAAGCCAACCCGGAAGCGCGCTGGGGTCGCCATGTACTCCAGTCCATCCGTTTCGGTTTTTACGTGCTGAATGAAAAATTTGGCCGCCCGCTGCGTAACGGCAAAACCCTGGTCACTCTTAAGCCGAGAAACACTGTGGTGATTGCTTCCAGTGTCTCCAACGGTGGCGGCGCTTCGGTGCGTGCCGCAGAACAAGATTGGTGGGGCCTGATCGATGGCATCGCGGTGTCCGAGCCAAACGTGAACCCTCGGGTGGATCGGCGCTTCACCATTCGCCAGGGTGACGGGCCGGTGATCACCGAACACAGCCGCAGCCTGCTGGACTACACCACGGCGCTGGCGGTGTACCAGGGTTGTGCCAACCAGGCACCGGCGGTCCGCGACAGCGCACCCCTGAACGCGGTGTTTAACCCACCGGGCATTGGCGAAAACATCTGTCATGCCCTGGCGAACAAAGGCCTGGTCTCCGGCGCTACCCTGGACGAACGTGCCACCGACGCGCTGCGGATTCTCAACGAGGACTTTGGCATTCAGCCGGAGCAAAATCTGTTGGCACCGGTGCACTTTGGCCTCGCCGTGGCCCAGGGCATTTCCATGACCTACGCCAATGCCTATGCCCGGGCCGGGGTTGAGGACCGGCTTTGTGATCTCAGCCTGGCCGCGACCGATGTCGCCGGTGCGGTGACCCCGCTGGCGCCGGCCACAGAAGCCGCGCTGTTCTCCGCCAGTAACGGGATTCCGCCAACCGCCGGGGTGAATGTGGTTTATGACGGAGCAGCGGGACAACCCACCAACCTGGCGGTCAGCGCCTCCCCCAGTTCCAGCCAGCAGGACTATGGCCTGGATGCCCTGCTGTGTCTGCGCAGCCTCGCGGAAGGCCGTGATGCTGTGACCGGCGGTCAACTCGATGGCGACACCGACGAACAGGCCCGTGCCATTGCCAAGGGTATTGCCCGGGTCCGGGCCTCTGGCAACCTGCGCCGTAAACCCGCGGTGTTCGTGACCGGTCGGGCCGATGCCATCCTGCCCATCAACCATACCTCACGGCCATACGTGGGCCTGAACCAGAAGGTTGAAGGTCGTCGCAGCAACCTGCGCTACTACGAGATTCTGAACGCCCACCATCTGGATGTGTTGAATGGCTTTCCCGGCCTCGCCGACCGTTATGTCCCGCTGCACCACTACTACTTCCAGGCTCTGGATCTGGTGTGGGCAAAGCTGAAGCATCGCCAGCCCCTGCCGCCGAGCCAGGTGGTTCGAACTCAACCCCGTGGCGACATCGGCACCCCGTTGTCTGAGCAGAATTTGCCAGCCATTGACCCGAATCCGGCCGATTCTGACCGCATCCTGTTTGTGGACAATCAGCTGCGTATCCCGGACTAAGCCGGTTCTTGGCCGCTCCGGCTGCATGCGGAGCGGCTTAGTTTGCCCCCACCGAAGGGGGCCCATATACTTCCTGACTGCATCCGGGCCGCCGGATGCTGGGGTTTTTCACGATGAATGACATTCAAGCCGGTGATGGTGCGCGGTACATGACAGAGCTGTTTTCTGAAAAGAACAAAAACGGACTGACCCGTGACCTGATCGAAGCGCTGTTCCCAATGTTCGAGGAAGCCAGCGCCGGTGCCATTGCAGTGGACGGTCAGAGTCGTATTACCTGGATCAACAGCAGTTATTCACATTTGCTTGGTCTGGGCGATCCAGCCCGGGTCATTGGCAAGCCGGTACGCCAGCTGATCCCGCAGACCCGGATGCCCGAAGTGGTTGAGTCGGGCAAGCCGTTGCTGCTCGATATCATGGAGCACAACCAGCAGCAGCTGGTGGTGACCCGGCTGCCGTACTATGACGAATCCGGCCGCATCGTCGGTGCGGTGGCGTTTGTACTGTATGACGACCTGCAGCCTCTGACCCCCCTGGTTTCCAAATACCGGCGCCTGCATCAGGATCTGGCCGCCGCCCGCAAGGCGTTGGCCAAGAAGGTACGTGGCACCCGCTACAGTCTGGGCGATTTCGTTGGTGCCAGTCCGGCGGCCCTGGAGGTCAAGCGTCGGGCCCGTCTGGCGGCTGGCCGCGAGATGCCGGTACTGCTGCTGGGCGAAACCGGCACCGGTAAGGAAGTGTTGGCCCAGGCCATTCACACCGTATCGGCCCGGGCCGACAAACCGTTTGTTGGGGTTAACGTTGCCGCTATTCCGGATAATCTGCTGGAGGCGGAGTTTTTCGGGGTCGCACCGGGCGCCTACACCGGTGCTGATCGCCGCACCCGGGACGGTAAGTTCCAACTCGCCAATGGCGGCACCCTGTTCCTGGATGAGGTCGGTGATATGCCCCTGCCGCTGCAGGCAAAGCTGCTACGTGCCCTGCAGGAGGGTGAGATCGAGCCACTCGGTTCGAACAAGATCGAGCGGGTGGATGTGAGAGTCATCGCTGCCACCAGCCGAAACCTGGAAGCGATGATTGCCGAGGGCAGTTTCCGTTCGGATCTGTACTACCGGCTCAATGTGCTTGAAATTCCGATTCCACCCCTGCGGGACCGGTTGGCCGATCTGGGCGTGCTGTGTGAGTCGCTGTTGGGCGAAATTTGTGAAGGCCTGGAGCTGCGCGGCGAGATCACCGATGCCGGCGTGTCGGCCCTGGGTAGCTACGACTGGCCGGGCAATATCCGGGAGCTGCGGAATGTTCTGGAGCGGGCCCTGACCATGGGTGAAGAGGGCGGAATACTGGACGCCGATGCGGTGTTCAAGGTGCTACCCCGCAGCAGCGCCCGGCCGGTCTCTTCCCTGACCCCTCAGCCGGTGCGCCCGCTGGCCCAAACCCTGGCAGATGCTGAAGGTCAGGCCATTGAAGAGGCGCTGGTGGCCAGCCGTGGTAATCGCACGCGCGCTGCCAAATTGCTGGGAATCTCCCGGTCTGTGTTGTACGAGAAGTTGGCGAAGCTGTCCTGATTTCCGGACATGTGTCCCGACATCCGTACAAACCCCTACGACTGATGTCTAAATATGTCCGATTTTCCGGACAAATCATCCCGAACAATTTCTCTTCCTGAATGTTAACTGGCTGAAAATAATAGTAAATTTGCCTTTGGCACGTTGCCTGCAGAGACCGGTGTGCAGGACGTCAGAACAACGCAGAAAACAAGATTGACGCCTTTCGTTGGACCCCAAATTACCCGTGTCCGTCTGTTTCCTGCGATGTCTGACTATACTCAGACTAGGCCTGTCTAGGTTTGTACCCGGCAGGCCAGCCAAAATAACAATGCTAGGAGACTTGCCAATGAAACTCTTGAAGGCCATCACCGGGATCGCCGGTGCGATTGCCCTGACGACGGGTTCCGCGGTAGCAGACGATCTACGATGGAAAATGCCTGTTGCCTTCGCCACCAACCTGCCCGGTCTCGGTTCACCGGCTGCCTGGGTTGCCGATAATCTCACCACCGCTTCAGACGGCAGCATTCAGGTTCGCGTTTATGAGCCAGGCAAGCTGGTTCCTCCCTTCGACATTCTGCAATCGGTTTCTGACGGCAAAGTCTCAGCCGGTTACACCTGGATCGGCTACGATCAGGGCAAAGTGCCTGCGATTCCGCTGTTCGCCGCTGTTCCCTTTGGCATGAAGCCCTGGGCGTATATCGGCTGGTATTACTACGGTGGCGGCCATGAAATGCTGCAGGAAACTTACGCCAACAAGGGCTTCAAGGTGCATGCACAGCTTTGCGGCATTATCGGGCCCGAAACAGCCGGCTGGTATTCCAAGCCCATCGAATCGCTTGAAGATTATCAAGGCTTGAAGATTCGCTTCGCAGGTCTGGGTGGCAAGGTCCTTGAGAAACTGGGCGCTTCCGTCACCATGATGCCCGGCGGCGAACTCTACCAGGCGCTGGAAAAAGGCACGATTGATGCCACTGAGTTTTCGATGCCCGCCATCGACCAGATTCTGGGCTTCAATCAGGTAGTCAAGTACAACCTGTTCCCGGGCTGGCACCAGCAGTTCACCGCACAGTACATGCTGATCAACGCGGATGAGTGGGCTAAGACCACCGATGCCCAGAAGGCACTGGTTGAAGCTTCCTGCACCGCCGCCACAACCCGCGGCCTGGCCGAAGGCGAGTACAAGAACGGTAAGGTTCTGGCCGAGTTCCAGAGCAAGGGTGTTCAGGCTGACCAGATTCCCCGCGACGTTCTGCTCAAGCTGCGAGACGTGACCAACGAAGTGCTCGAAGAAGAAGCGTCCAAGGATGCTGACTTCAAGCGCGTTTACGAGAGTCAGCAGGAGTTTATGGAAACCTACAAGGTGTGGGACACCCGCGCCTATGTTCCAGCGGACCTTTAAGGTTCGGGGCTGACCCAGAGCACCGGGCGCAATTCCGGTGCTCTTTTATATAGTCTGGATGGCCCTACGGGGCCATCCTTGTTTCACGGCAGGCTTTCTGAACGAGGAACTGTTGTATGACAGTGTCTGATAAAAGCTCACCGCCCGATGGGCATGTATCGGTGTCGGACGCCGGTCAATTGATTCATCATCACACCGAGTTTCCGACTACCTGGCTCAGCCAGTTTGTGGATGGTGTAATTTCTGCGATCGGCAAGAGCGCTTCCTGGCTCTGGATTGTGGTCACCGGTGTGATCATCTATGCAGTGGTGGGTCGCTACGTCTTTGGCGCCGGGTCGGTGACGCTGGAAGAAGTCCAGTGGCATCTGGCTGGCGCAGGTTGGCTGTTGGGCCTGGGCTATACCCTGGTAACCGATGATCATGTCAGGGTGGATGTTATCCATGAGCGCCTGTCTCTCAAAGGTCAGGCATGGATTGAACTGCTTGGTTTGTTATTGCTGCTGTTACCGTTTCTCGGGCTGGCAGTTTACGAAATGATTCCTTACGCCTTTAGTTCCTGGGAACAGGGCGAGACCAGCCAGGCGCCTGCCGGGCTTCCCTACCGCTGGATTCTAAAGAGCATTCTGGCCGTGTCTTTTATTCTGCTGATTCTGGCTGCGTTATCCCGTCTGCTGAAAGTAACGGCTTTGCTGTTCGGTTTTCCAAAGCCAATCCGGATCGAGTCCGGGGACAATAAGAAAGAGGATGCGTCCTGATGGAGCTTGAAACCCTTTTTGTGATCGGCATGTTCCTGACGTTCGGGGCATTGTTGATGACCGGTTTTCCGGTTGCGTGGGTGTTGGGTGGCACCGCGGTTATCTGGACAGTCGTCGGTGTCATCGCCGTCGAGAATTTTGGTGCAAACCTATGGTTTGATTATTCCTCCTCCATGGGGCTTGTGCCTGAGAGGATATGGAAGGTTGTTAACAGCGAGACCCTTGTTGCACTGCCCATGTTTATCTTCATGGGCATCATGCTTGACCAGTCCGGAGTCGCGGAGCGACTGATGAACAGCATGGTCAAGCTGTTTGGAGCTGTGCGCGGCGGTTATGCAGTTACCGTCATTGTTATCGGCGTACTGTTGGCAGCGACCACGGGTATCATCGGTGCGTCCGTTGTGTTGCTCGGCATGCTGTCATTGCCGGTGATGATGGAAAACAAGTACGACAAGGGTTTTGCCGTCGGTACCGCCTGTGCCACCGGTACCCTGGGTATTCTGATTCCGCCCTCCATCATGTTGGTGTTGATGGCCGACCGCCTGGCGGTTCCCGAAGCGTCAGTGGGCGATCTGTTCATGGGCGCGTTCTTTCCCGGTCTCATGCTCGGTGCCATGTACGTGACCTACGCCATGGTTCGTCCCCTGCTGCAGCCGCACATGGCGCCGGTGCCTGAGGGCACGGAAAAAGTGACCTGGAGTATTGTCTGGGAAGTGGCAAAAGCCGTTGTGCCAACGGCCGCGCTGATTCTGGGCGTGCTCGGCTCCATCTTTGCCGGGATAGCAACGCCCACGGAGGCATCCGGTGTTGGTGCGTTGGGCGCCCTGATACTGGCTTTAATGGCCGGTCGACTGAACATGAAGGTCCTGAACTCCTCCATGCAGCAGACAACCCGCACGGCTGCATTCATTTTTGCCATCTTCCTGGGTGCAACAGCCTTCTCTGTGGTACTGCGTGGGCTGGGCGGTGACCAGGTCATCGAGGACGCCCTGCTGGGATTGCCTTTCGGCCCCTACGGCATTGTTCTTGCCATCCTGTTCGGTGTCTTTCTGCTCGGCTTCTTCCTGGATTGGGTGGAAATCACCCTGATCATCTTGCCCCTGGTAGCACCCGTGGTGCAGCAGCTTGGATTTGATCTGGTGTGGTTCACCATCCTGTTTGCGATGTGTCTGCAGACGTCGTTCCTGACCCCGCCGGTCGGCTTTGCCCTCTTCTACATCAAGGGTGTAGCGCCGCCGGAGATCAATGTGACCGATATCTACCGGGGCGTTATTCCGTTCATTATTATTCAGCTGATTGGTCTGGCTATCGTATTCGTCGTGCCGGAAATCGCGACCTGGCTGCCAAGCGTGGCTTATGACTAAGGAGAAAATACCAATGCGTCTGGAAAACCGGATTGCACTGATCACCGGTGCCGGTCGTGGCATCGGTCGGGCCATCGCCGAGCACTACGGCCGCGAAGGTGCCCGTGTTGCGGTTGCTGACCTGACCCTGGAAAGTGCCCAGGAAGCGGTGGACGCCATTGAGCAGGCCGGCGGAACCGCCATGGCTCTGGCCATGGACGTTACTGACGAGCACGCCGTGGACGCCGGTATGGCAGCCATTGTCGAGAAATGGGGTGGGCTGGATATTGCGTTGGCCAATGCCGGCATCCAGCACATCGATGCCGTACACAAACTGTCGTTTTCCGATTGGCGCAAGGTCATGAACGTGCACCTGGACGGCGCCTTCCTGGTGACCCGGGCCGCCCTCAAGCAGATGTACGCCAGCGGTGGCGGCACCATGCTGTACATGGGCTCGGTACACTCTCTGGAAGCCTCGCCGTTGAAGGCGCCATACGTGGCGGCCAAGCACGGTATGCTGGGCCTGTGCCGGGCCGTAGCGAAAGAAGGTGCGGAGCACGGGGTTCGCAGTAACATCATTTGCCCTGGTTTTGTTCGCACTCCGCTGGTCGACAAGCAGATTCCCGAACAGGCCAAAGAACTGGGCATGTCCGAGGAAGATGTCATCAGTAAGGTAATGCTGAAAAACACCGTGGATGGTGAGTTCACCACCGTGGAAGATGTTGCCGAGCTGGCCGTTCATCTGGCGGCGTTCCCGTCAGCCGCGTTGACCGGTCAATCCATCGTGGTTAGCCACGGCTGGCACATGCAATAAGAGACAGGAGAGACGGATGAGTCACACAGAGCAAGCGCCGGTCGTCTGGTCACCTTCAGAGACAATGCTCCGGCATTCGCGCATGGGCGAGTTCATCGCCTGGCTGGAAGGCCAGGATTATGGTCCCTTTGCGGATTACCACGCCCTGCACCAGTGGTCGATCGACGATCTGGAAACCTTTTGGGCCAAGGTCTGGGAATACTGCGGCCTGGTCAGCCATCAGCCTGCCGAGCGCGTTCTGGGCAAGCGTGACATGCCGGGTGCCGAGTGGTTTCCGGGGATGAAACTGAACTTTGCCGCCAACCTGCTACGGCTGGCAGATGGTGAGCACGCCAACCACGAAGCCGTGGTGGCCTACTGCGAGACCCGGCCGGTTTTGCGCCGCACCTACGCCGAGCTGAAAGCTGACGTTGGTGCGCTGGAAGCCTTCCTGACATCGAAGGGCATTAAGTCTGGCGATCGAGTGGCAGGTGTGGTCACCAATGGTTATGAGGCCATGGTTGGTATGTTGGCAGCCACCAGCCTGGGCGCCATCTGGAGCTCGGCCTCGCCTGACTTTGGGGTGGGCGCCATCCTAGACCGCTTCAGCCAGATTGAGCCGACGGCTCTGATTGCGGTCAATGGCTACGGCTACGGCGGCAAAGTGTTTGCCCGCCAGGACGATTTCTCCGAACTGGTCGCTGGCCTGCCGTCCCTGAAGTGTGTGGTCAGCGTGGCCCAGCTGCCGGACCAGGCTCCGATATCCGGGCCACTGGTCACCCCCTGGGATCAAGCCCTTGCCGCCGGTGCCGGCCGGGCGCCGTCATTCACACCGCTGGACCCGGATCATCCGGTCTATATCCTGTACTCATCCGGCACCACCGGCCAGCCCAAGTGCATCGTACACGGCAGTGCCGGCTTGCTGGTCAACCACGCCAAGGAGCTGATGCTGCAAGGCGATGTCGGGCCGGAAGACCGGTTCCTGTACTTCACCACCTGCGGCTGGATGATGTGGAACTGGCAGGCGTCCGCGCTGCTGACCGGTGCTGCTGTGATCACGGTCGATGGCTCACCCGGCTACCCCAGCCTGAATTCCCTGTGGGAAACCGTGGCCACTGAAAAAGTCACCCACTTCGGCACCAGCGCCCGCTTCCTGGCGGGTTGCCGCAAAGCCGGTCTGACCCCGGCCCGGGATCTGGACCTGAAAGACCTGAGAGTACTGTTCTCCACCGGCTCACCATTGCTGCCGGAAGACTACGACTGGGTTTACGAAGATGGCGCGCCCGGTGTGTTGCTGGGCTCCATTGCCGGCGGCACCGACATTTGCGGTTGCTTTGTGGGTGCCACACCTTTGCTGTCAGTGCGCCGAGGTGAAATCCAGTGCCGGTTCCTGGGTGTTGATGCGGTTGCCTACGGCGACGATGGCCAGCCGGTTACCGATGGCCGGGGTGAACTGGTCTGTCGCCAGCCCCTGCCCTCCATGCCGGTCAGCTTTTGGAACGACTCCGACGGCGCCCGCTACCGCGGCGCCTACTTCGAGACTTTCCCCGGTGTCTGGGCCCATGGCGATTTCATTGAATTCACCGAACACGGTGGCGCGATCATTTATGGCCGCTCCGACGCCACGCTGAACCCGGGCGGTGTTCGCATCGGTACCGCGGAAATCTACCGTCAGGTTGAGACCATCGCGGAAGTGAAAGACAGCCTGGTGGTGGGGCGCCAGATCGAAGGCGACGTGGAAGTGGTGCTGCTGGTGGTGCCGGCGGAAGGTCAGAGCCTCACCGAGGAACTGATGAAACGGCTGCGCACCGGTATTCGCGAAGGCGCCAGCCCGCGGCACGTTCCCAAGCACATCGTCGACGTGGCTGACATTCCCTACACCCGCAGTGGTAAGAAAGTTGAACTGGCAGTGGCCCGCCTAATCAATGGCTCAACCAAAGCCGACAACAGGGATGCGCTGTCGAACCCGGAAGCGTTGGATCACATTCGGGATAAGTTAGCGGCTGCCAATCTGCTCCCGAAAGGGTAAAACCGACAAGGTTCGACGAGCGGCGGGATTATTGGTCTCCAAAACTGTGCGGAGCCATGGATGGCGGAGCTCAAGCGCCACAAGGATGTGCTTGAGCGGGTTTTGGAGGCCAATAATTTCGCCGCGACACGCCTGAATTGAAATCACGAATGTACGAAAGTTTCGTAAATTCGAGGCATTTCATCGTCCTGTAACGGGAATTAGCGAACTTTTACTCCGTTCTTATACTAAGATCGTAACCCCAATTTGTTAAAAAATGGTATCTTAGTAGGTCTATCAAAAGTTCCTAATCAGTCATTGCTTGGGTAAGCCGTTCACAAGACGCCAGACCTAGCCATGACCGTCCTGAACCCACCCATTAGCCTGAGGACGAAAATGACATCATCCAAAGCCAAGATTGTCTATACCCTGACCGATGAGGCACCTGCCCTCGCAACACGGTCACTTCTTCCTATCCTGGAAACCTACGCCAAGCCGGCTGGTATCGAATTTGAAACCAGCGACATTTCCCTCGCGGCGCGTATTCTGGCGAATTTCCCGGACTTCCTCGAAGAAGGTCAGCGGGTTCCGGATGCATTGGCGGAGCTGGGCGAGTACACCAAGGACCCAGACGCCAACATCATCAAACTGCCGAACATCTCAGCCTCCATCCCGCAGCTGCGTGCTGCCATCAACGAGCTGAACGAGCAGGGCTTCAAGGTACCGGAATACAAAGAGCACCCGGACACCGATGAAGAGAAAGAGATTCAGTCTCGCTACGCGAAGGTTCTGGGCAGTGCCGTAAACCCGGTTCTGCGTGAAGGTAACTCCGATCGCCGCGCGCCGGCTGCCGTCAAAGCCTTTGCCCGCAAGTACCCGCATTCCATGGGCGATTGGAGCCCGGCCTCCCGCACTCACGTGGCGCACATGCGCGGTGGCGATTTCTACTCCAGCGAACAGTCCGTCACCCTGGAGAAGGCCACTACGGCCCGCATCGTGTTCGAGAACAAGCAGGGCAAACAGACCGTACTGAAGTCCGAACTGCCGCTGCAGGAAGGCGAAGTTCTGGACGGCATGTTCATGAGCAAGACCGCGCTGGTGAAGTTCTTCGAAGATGCGATCAAAGATTGCGAAGACACTGGCGTGATGTTCTCCCTGCACGTGAAAGCCACCATGATGAAGATCTCTCACCCGATCGTGTTCGGTCACGCGGTGAAGGTGTTCTACAAGGACCTGTTCGACAAGCACGGCCAGCTGTTCGATGAGATTGGCGTGAACCCGAACAACGGCCTGTCCAGCGTGGTCGAGAAGATCAAGCAGCTGCCTGAGTCCAAGCAGGAAGAAATCCAGGAAGACCTGCACGCGTGCTACGAGCACCGTCCGGAAATCGCCATGGTTGATTCGGTCAAGGGCATCACCAACCTGCACGTACCGAGCGACGTTATCGTTGACGCTTCCATGCCGGCGATGATCCGTAACTCCGGCAAGATGTGGGCGCGTGATAACAAGCTCAAGGACACCAAGGCGGTCATGCCGGAGTCCACCTACGCCACCATCTACCAGGAAGTGATCAACTTCTGTAAGACCCACGGCGCCTTTGATCCCACCACCATGGGTACGGTACCGAACGTTGGTCTGATGGCGCAGAAAGCCGAAGAATACGGTTCCCACGACAAGACTTACGAAATCAAGGAACAGGGTGTTGTTCGTGTAATTGCCGAAGACGGCACCGTGTTGACCGAGCACAACGTTGAGGAAGGCGATATCTGGCGCGCGTGCCAGACCAAGGACCTGCCGATCCGCGACTGGGTCAAGCTGGCGGTCAGCCGCGCCCGTGCCACTGGCATGCCGGCGGTATTCTGGCTGGATGACGAGCGCGCCCACGACGCCGAGCTGATCAAGAAGGTTGAGACCTTCCTGAAGGATCACGACACCGAAGGACTGGAAATCCACATCCTGTCGCCGGTCCGTGCCATCCGCTGGACCATGGAGCGCCTGATTCGCGGTCTCGACACCATCTCGGTGACCGGTAACGTGCTGCGTGATTACCTGACCGACCTGTTCCCGATCCTGGAGCTGGGTACCAGCGCCAAGATGCTGTCCATCGTGCCGCTGCTGAACGGCGGTGGTCTTTACGAGACTGGTGCTGGCGGTTCCGCGCCCAAGCACGTACAGCAGCTGATTCAGGAAAACCACCTGCGCTGGGATTCCCTGGGTGAATTCCTGGCGACGGCGGTGTCCCTGGACGAACTGGGTGAGAAGCAGAGCAACGAGCGCGCCCGTCTGCTGGGTCAGACCCTGGACAAGGCCACCGAGCGCCTGCTCGAGAACAACCAGTCACCGTCCCGCGTGACCGGTGAGCTCGATAACCGCGGCTCCCACTTCCACCTGGCCCGTTACTGGGCGGAAGAGCTGTCCAACCAGGACAGCGACAAGGATCTGAAGGAGTTCTTCGCCAAGTTGTCCAAGCAGCTGGAAGAGAACAAGGACAAGATCCTGCAGGAGATGACCGACGTTCAGGGTAATCCGGCCGACATCGGTGGTTACTACCACCCGCCGACCGAGCGGGTCTGCGAAGTTATGCAGCCCAGCGCCACGCTGAACCAGATCCTTGCCGACGCCCGTGCTTCTGTGAAGTAAGCGTCTTAAGGATCCAGATCCGGCTTTAGCCGGATCGACCAAAAAACCCGGACCGCCGCTTGGCTCTCCGGGTTTTTTTGGGCCTGAATGGGATGTCGGTGCACCCGGAGCAGCCTAGTCCTGCTGCAACGGCACGAAGTGTCCGTTGACCAGTTGGGCCAGGTCGTCTGGTGCCAGCTCTATCTCCAGTCCGCGCCGACCGGCACTGACGAAGACGGTGTCATAAGCCTCGGCAGAGGCGTCGATGAAGGTTTTCAGCCGCCGTTTCTGGCCCAGGGGGCTGACCCCGCCCAGGACATAGCCAGTGCTGCGTTGGACCGCGTTCGGTTGCGCCATAGTGGCTTTTTTGCCCTGGGCCGCGCGGGCAACCCGTTTCATGCTCAACATTGCCGTAACCGGGATCACCGCGACTGCCAGTTCCTTGCCGTCTACTGCCACCACCAGAGTCTTGAAGACACGGCCAGGCTCTACGCCGATCTTGTCCGCTGCTTCGGTGCCGTAGCTTTCGCAGGACGGGTCGTGATGGTATTCGTGGATATCATGGTCAATCCTGGCCTTTCTGGCGGCATTTATTCCCGGGGTCATGGAATTTCCTGGTGGCAATGGTCGAAGTAAAACTTAGCACAGTCCGGGTCGGTAGCCTTTGCCAAGCGCGTATTGAAGGCTCGACTTACACCCTCGCCATGACTATTTTAAGAGACAGCTATGAGTTCTGCCCGGGCGCCACACATTGATGTGATTAACCAATGACACACCCCCACGATCGATCGATCTCCAACCGTTTGCTGCCTGTGCGTCGGGCCTTTTGGGCGGCTTCCATATACCTGGTGGCCGGATTTGCCTGGATTGCCTTTTCCGACCGGGTTGTAGAGGCGTGGTTTGAAGACCCGGCTTCGCTGTCCCGGGTCCAGACCTGGAAGGGTTTTTTCTTCATTCTGGTCACCGGCCTGGTGCTGTTTACCGCCTTGCTCCGACAGCTACACAAGGACCGCGCCCTGCTGGCCCTCCAGCATGGCCAGAGCCAGGCCTTGCGCAACCGGGAGCGTCAGCTCACGGTGCTGATGGACAACCTGCCGGGAATGGCGTATCGGCGTCTGCGTGATGATCAGTGGAGCCTGCTGTTCGTTTCTGATGGCTGCGTTGAACTGACCGGGTACGAGCCGTCGGAATTGATCGACAGCCGGCGCCTCGGTTATTCAGACCTGGTGGATGCCGCCACTCGTGAACGCGTGACTCGGGAAATAGCCGAGGCCCTCGCCGCCGATCAGCCGTTTTCAGTGGAATACGCGCTCACTCGCAAAGACAGGCGAGAAATCTGGGTATGGGAGCGCGGGCGTGGCGTGGTCGATGATCAGGGCGAAATCGCCGTGGAAGGTGTGGTGCTGGACATTTCCGACCGCAAGAAGCTGGAAAGCGAGTTGGAAGAGCTGGCCACCCGCGATTCCCTGACCGGACTGCTGAACCGTCGCGAGCTATCCCGTTTGCTGGATGAAGAGCTGGAACGGGCCAAGCGGTATCAACGCCCAATGGCTATCCTCTGGATCGATTTTGATCATTTCAAGGACGTGAACGACACCTATGGTCACGCCGCCGGCGATTCGGTACTCAAGTCGGTCAGCAAGCTTTTCCTTGATAGCGTTCGCAGTGTCGATCTGGTCGGCCGGTTTGGCGGTGAAGAATTTGTCATTGTGCTGCCCGAGATGGATGTGAGCGAGGCCCGCGAAACTGCCGAGCGTCTGCGTGCCCGAGTCAGCGCGGTACCGCAGCCTTTGGGGAACGGCAATTCGGTTCACCTGACCATCAGTGTTGGCGTTGCCGTCTTCCCGAATCACGGTCTGAATTCTGGTCAATTGAGGGCAGCCGCCGATCGGGCCATGTATAAGGCCAAAGCGCGGGGTCGCAATTGTGTTTCGATGGCACACCTCTTCCCGCATGTTCATAATGACGCCTGAACCAGTAATAAAAACAGACCACTGACCACTGAATTAAGGTTGTATCTGGATGAATCGTATAGCGCGCCGTGCCCTGCACACCTGCCAAGTTCCCGCCGACTTGTCTGCCGTTACCTACCGCGATGCTGCGGGCGAACGCCCGGACGTGGTCGGAGTCAGTCAGGAGACGACTGATGCCATTTGGCGCAGTGCCGAGGCTTTGTATCGTACTGGCGTGCATCCGGGCTTGCAGTTGTCACTACGGCACCGGGGCGAGCAGGTACTGCATCGGGCTCTCGGCCACGCCACCGGCAATGGCCCGAACGACAGTGAAAGCGTTCTGAAGTCGGCGATGACCACGGATACGCCCATCTGCTACTTCTCTGCGTCCAAGGCGGTCACAGCGTTGCTGATTCATATGCTGGCCGAACAGGGCCAGGTCAACCTGACCGATCCGGTCGCCTATTACTGCCCGGAATTTGCCCAGGGTGGCAAGCGCACGATAACCGTGCATCAGGTGCTGTCCCACCGCGGAGGCATCCCCGCCATTCCCCGGGATACCCCGATTGATGTGCTCTGGCAGAAGGATGAAATCTGGCGCCTGTTATGCGAGGCCACACCGGTGGAAGTCGACGGCGCCAAGGTGGCCTATCACGCCATCACGGGCGGCTTTGTGTTGCAGCGGGTGCTGGAGAAGGTCACCGGCCGTAGCATCGAGGAATTCCTGGATGAACACCTGCGCCAGCCCATGGGCATGAAATGGTTCACTTACGGCATTGCCCCGGAGCACCTGCACCAGTTGGCCAGCAATTACGCTACCGGTCCAACGCCGCGGTTCCCAGTGTCCTGGATCGTCAATCGTGCCCTGGGCAGTGACATTCACACGGTGGAAAAGGTTACCAACGATCCGAGGTTCCAGGAGGCGGTCATTCCCGCCGGCAACCTGGTTGGCACTGCCGAGGAAATGGGCCGGTTCTACCAGATGATGCTTAATGGCGGGATCTGGAACGGCAAGCGCATCTGCAGCGAAATGACGGTTCGGCGTGCTATCCAGCAATTTGGTTCGCTGCAGATCGACCGGACCATGATGATTCCGATGCGTTTCAGTGCGGGCCTTATGCTGGGCGGGAATCCGGTCGGCCTTTGGGGGCCGCAGAGTCGCGATGCTTTCGGCCACGTCGGCCTGATCAACAAACTGTGCTGGGCCGATCCGGCGCGGGACATCTCGGTCAGCCTGCTGAACACCGGTTTCCCGATTGTTGGTCACCATCTGCCGGCACTGGCCAAGTTTGTCTATACCGTCTGCAAGAACTTTCCCCTGATCCCCGAGAATCAGCGGCCACTGGTGGCCGCGTAAGACCGCCGGGGTCAGAGCGTTCTCAGCTGGTCTTCAAGAATGCCCAGCACTGACGACAGGATGTCGCGGAAGTCGGTCAGTGTCTGGGTCCTCTGAATCACATCCTCACGGTTCTCATCCAGTCTCTCCAGCTTGGGCACCACCCGCCGGATACCCTCGGTAATGACCTCGTATGGGTAGTGATGGTCCTGGATGCTGAGCTTGTTCATCTCAGCCACTTCCTGACTGAAAATGCTGATGATGTCGTACAGCATGTCCTTGTGATGGATGTTGCCGGCTTCCCAATAGGCGTCATCCAGCAGTTCCAGCAAGGACAGGTATTCACGGAGGGTATCGGAGACGGAGGTCTGGGGCATGGTCACTCTCGGACAGTACAGGGAATAATCTAAAGGGAACTATAGCAGGGCTGGCTACGTGGGGAGAGCGGTGACCCAATTCCGGCGCCCGGATAACAATGAAACTCTGTTCATTATTATTGCGCTTGGCGCTGTAGCTGGGCACACTCCGAGATTGGGAGATGGACCTTATCAACACTCAATGGATGAGCAACCGAATGGACAAGCCAGCGCCCACGCCCGCCCACCAGGGCCAGTTCGAACGAACGGTGGACCTCGATCACCATGACAGTGTCCGCAACCACGTGCACCAGCGCGTCAGCTCTGAAGTTGAACGGTTGCAGCGCCGCATTGAAGTCCTGCGTCTGACCCAGGCACCTCACGTCGCGTTCATGATTTCCAGTTACCAGCGCATGATCGACCAGAAAAAAGGCTTTCTGCAAAACTGGGACCTGAGTGACCGGAGCATGAGCTGACAGTCCAGGGCCGGATCAGTTGCGCAGCCCGCTAGGCGCGGTGGCGTAGCTTGAGGTCGGAGTGTCCAGATTCAGGCAGTAATCCGGATTGGCTTCGGTTTGGCCGGCGTTGTCGGGATCATCCTGTTGCGGTGGTTCGTCCAGTGAGGTGAACACCGCAACGGACGGATCGGTGTAATTCATTTCAATGCGCAGGCAATCAACGGTTTCCCCCGCAAACTCGAACTCCGGCCCACCTTCAGTGCCCCCGTTGGTGCCAATAGCCGTGCCATCAATTCGCACGATGTCAGTGTTCAGCCCCTGATACTCCCGGACAAACGCCATTTCCCGCTCGCCCTCAATCACGATGCTGCCTTCCGTGAGTGCCCGGGCGCCGTCATTGTAACCGGAGGTCTGGAAGTCCCGTGCCAGGTACTGGGTGCCGAGGGTGGCGCTGGGGTTGGTGGTATCTGCTTCGAATGACCCGGACGCCACCCAGTTGATCACCCGGGTGACCCGATTGGAGCTGTCTGGCGTGTACACCCATTTCACGATCGGGTAACGCCAGCTGTACTCGGACACCCCCAGTCCGTCTGTCAACGCCTGCTGATCGGTGAATCGGATTGAGACGTTGTTGGTGGTGTTGCTGTACTCGCCAGCCTGGCCGTCATCAATGCGCTCGCTCATGTAGCGTCGGCCATCGATAAAATTGCCAATAGCGCTTTCACCAATCACCCGGCGCATCAAATCCAGCGGGTTGCGCACCGAGGCGATGGCCGTTGGGTCATCGTCTGGATAGTTCAGTTCCAGAAAGACGGCAAGTTGGGCGCGGATCCCTTCGGCGATATTCTGGTCTGCGGTGTCACCACTGTCAGCCGGCTCTACCGCCAGAACCAGGTCACTGAACAACAGAATGTCGGTGGCCTCGGTCAGGGCAAAGGTCGAAAAGGTAACATCCACATTTGTGGCGGGGTTGAAGGCACTTGGACCGGAATCCTCGGAACCGCAGCCGGCAAGCACCAGAGGGATGCAGGCAATCCGAATGAAGTGGCGGAAATGTCTCATTTAGTCGGACTCTGAGGTGCGCAATCGCGGGTAAACCGCTAAAGTGATTGTCTGCGGGACACTCGGCCCCGCTGTGAATGCTGACAATAAACGATAAGACAGGCATCTGCCCGCGCGGAGATCACATTTTGCGGCAACGGCATTTTTCGACATCTAGCCCAGTGGTTCGCGTTGCGCTGCGCGTGTTCGTGGCGTTGTTGTTCCTGCTGACGGCATCGCTGTCATCGTCAGCTTCCACCCAGCCGGTCTGTCGTGACGGCGCCCTGGTTTTGAACAGCAGTACCACCTCCGTCCGTGACCTGAGCCGCTGCATCTGGTACCTGGAAGACCCTCAACAGCAGCTGGGTTTCAATACCGTCAAGGATCGTGGCCTCAGCGCCTTTACCCGGCACGAGGGGGGCGTACTCAACTTCGGTTACACCGAATCAGCCTACTGGGTCCGGTTTGACGTGCGCACGCTCGGTAGCGCCGGGGCCAGCGACTGGATCCTGGAGCTGGCCCTGCCCCTGGTGGATGAGGTGCGGTTGTATCTGGTGCAGGGCGGTGAGGTCTTGCAGCAGAGCCGGGCCGGTTACCAGGACAATTGGACCGAGCGGGATCTGGCCGTCCCTAACCCTACCTTCCGGCTCGGGTTATTGCCGGATTCGGTGAACACTGTCTATCTGCGCATTACCAACACCAATACCTTCCGACTGCCGCTCAGCCTCTGGCATCCCGATGCCTATATCCAGAAAGTGTCCGTGGACGAGGTGGTGCGGGGACTGCTGTTAGGCGCCGTGCTGGCCATCCTTGCGTACAATCTGTTCGTTGCGGTGTCGGTGCGCGAACGCAGTAACATCTATTACGTGCTCTACCTGGTGTCAGCGGCCATATTTATCGTCACCGAACAGGTGCATGGTATCCAGTTGTTGGACAGCCGGCCGGCCCTGTTTGATAAATCCTACCTGCATTTTCAGATCATCATGACCTGGTTCTGGGGCCTGCTGATGGCCCGCCACCTGCTGGAAACCCCGGAACGCTCGGCCGATCTCGACCAGGTGCTGCGGCTGTGCCTTTACTCGGTGGTGGTGACGGGCGTGCTGTCGCTGTTCCTGCCCTACCATGTGGCGATGGAGTGGATCGTCATTGGCTCTTTGGTGCTCAGTGTGGTGTTGATCGTGGTCAGCTATCTGTCCTGGCGCTATTACAACCCGGCCGCCCGCTTCTACTTCTTTGCCTGGACCCTGGCGTTGATCGGGTTCGGGGTTTATGCCCTCACCGTGATGGGTTATCTGCCGCTCAATTCCCTCACCAACTACTCACCACAGATCGGGCTGACGGCCCAGATCATCCTGTTTTCCTTTGCCCTGGCCGACCGGATTAAGCAGGTTCAGGGCGAAGCACTGGGCTGGAGCCAGCGGGCATTGTCGAACCTGCAGCGCTATCAGTCGCTGTTTGATAATGCCATTGAGGGTGTGTTTCAGATGTCGCCGGACCGTCGTTTCATCACCGTTAATCCGGCGATGGCAGAGTTGATGGGGTACGGCAATGCCCGTGATCTTCTGGCCCGGAACCTCGACGTGCTGGAAACCTGTATCGTCGATGATCGGGTCCGACAGCAGGTAGTGGCGAAGCTGGAAGCTGAGGGTAAGATCAAGGGCGTGGAAACCCGGTACCTGACCTGCGATGGCGAAGAGCGTTGGGCCAATATCTCCCTGCACACGGTGTACGACGCGAAAGGCGAACCCACCCATCTGGAAGGCACCTGCATCGATGCCACCGAGAGTCGCCAGCGCCAGCGCATTGAGCGCGAACGCGAACAGGAGCGGCTGGAAAAGGAGGTGGCGCGCAATTCGGCCGAGGCCAAGAGCCAGTTTCTGGCCAACATGAGCCATGAAATCCGGACCCCGCTGGCGGCAATCATCGGTTATGGCGAGACCCTGCTGGAACCGGACCTGAGTCCCCAGGAAAAGCGCAGCAGCGCGGAAACCGTGGTCCGCAGTGGCCGGCACCTGCTGGAACTGGTCAACGATATTCTTGATCACTCCAAGATCGACGCCAACAAACTGGCCGTGGACGTGGTGTCGGTGGACCTGCCGGAGCTACTGGATGAAATCCGCGCGTTCTTTGCCCCGAGAGCCCGGGAAAAGGGCCTGGAGTTCAGCATTGTCTGTGAATATCCGTTGCCGGAAAGGATTCTCACTGACCCCACCCGATTGCGGCAAATCATTATTAATTTGTGCGGAAATGCGCTTAAGTTCACCGAAAAAGGATCTATTTCCCTGTTGATTCGGTGCAATCGTGCTGAGGAAACTCTGGTTGCCCGGGTGGTTGATACCGGTATCGGGATGAAGCCGGAACAGCTGGTTCGGCTGTTCGATCCCTTTGCCCAGGGCAGCGCCGCCATCTCCCGGCAGTACGGCGGTACCGGGCTGGGCCTGAGTATTTCCCGGCGCCTGGCAGAAATGCTGGGTGGTGATATCGAGGTCCGCAGCACCTATGGGGAAGGCAGTGAATTCGAGGTCTCGATCCGTACCGGAGCCCTTGCCAATGTATATTTCCTGCAGGATGCGTCGGAACTGAGCCAGCGCCGGCGCTCGATTCCGATGGTGCTGGCGCCAAGACTGACGGGACGCATTCTCTGCGCCGAAGACAACGAGACCAATCGGCGCCTGGTGTCGCTGTTGGTGGCGCGCACTGGTGCCGAGCTGGTGCACGTTGGCAATGGTGCTGAGGCCCTTGAGCTGGCCCTGCGCGACTACTTCGACCTGATCCTGATGGATATCCAGATGCCGGTGATGAATGGCCGCGATGCCACTGCGGCGTTGCGGGAGGCAGGCGTCAATACGCCGGTGATCGCGCTCACCGCCAACGTCATGGCCGAAGACATAGCCGACTATCGTCTGGCGGGCTGCAATGAGCATCTAGCCAAACCCATCGATAAACAGCGTTTCTACGAGGCCCTGGCCAGATACCTGGAGTTCACGCCGGAATCAGTCGAACCTCCGGCCCGTGCCTTTAAGGGACGGGTTCTGGTGGCTGAGGACAGCGAGGACAATCGTCGCCTGGTGGAGCGGATGCTGGGCCGTCAGGGTCTGGAAGTGCTGTCGGTGGCCAGTGGTGAGGACGCGGTGCGCCGTGCCCTGTCCGAGTCGATCCATCTGGTATTGATGGATAGCCACATGCCGGGCATGGATGGGGTCGCCGCCACCCGGCTGCTGCGCCAGACCGGTTTCCGGCGCCCCATTATCGCGTTCACCGCTGGCGATCAGAAAGAGAGCGACGCCCTGCTGGCGGCCGGATGTGACGACGTGCTCAATAAACCCATTGACCATACCCATGTTCAGGCCCTGCTGGAACGTTACCTCCGGCCCCAGACCGGAAGTGTCAGGGGCGACGTCGAGGATGAAGACATTGAACGTCTGGTGCCTCAGTTCCTGGCCGGTCTGCCGGAGCGTCTGCGGCGCATGGACTCGGCTTGCATTCACGGCGATGTCGAGACCCTGAAATCCGAGGCACATCAGATCAAGGGCACTGCGGGGGCCATGGGGTACCCGCAAATGACCCAGCAGGCCGGCGCGGTTGAGGCTCTGCTGAAAGCCGAGGCTCAGGATTGGGCGCGGGTTCGCGGTGAGCTGGACGAGCTCAATGCGATGATTGAACGAGCATGTTCGGCAGCAGTCACATCACCCCAATCGCACTTCTCAGACCAATAACAGGAACTGACGAATGAATGACAGGCACCCCCGCAGCGAACAGTTTTCCCTGAGCATGATGTACGGCACCTACGCCGATATCCTGTTTGTGCTCTTCCCGTTTCTGGTGCTGGGCATGCAACGGCTCTGGGATGGCCGGCTGTATGAAACCCTGATGCGCCCGGACCTGAGTATTGCCGCCGTCATCCTCGCTGGCCTGGCCATTGGCAAGTTCGTGTTGGGCCTGGTGACCAACCGGGATCTCGGCCGGTACAAGGAACGGATCGTGTTCTTTATCGCCCTGACGTTGTTTGCCGTACTAGGGCCTGCGATTATTCTTATGCTGAGTATACTGGGAAGCAGCCAGGTACCCGGTTTTGTGGCGTTTGTGCAGCCGATCCTGCTGATTATTGCCATCTCCCTGTATTCCACTGCGGTCAGCATCAGTAACATCCTGACCCGCTTCGGCACTGAAGGTGCGGATTCAGGAACTGGCTATGGTGATGGCTATGGCGATGCGACGGCTGACGCCCATCACTCTGGCGATGTCCGGCCTGGACCGCTCGATCTGCCACGACGGTCGGGCAATGATCCACTATGAAGGAATCAGACAATGACCGGGTGCAAGAGACTGAAGGAGAGAATCAATGAGTGACCTCAGGGTGCTGGTGGTAGAAGACGAGCCAATCATGCGTGAGCGGCTGGTCAACATGCTTTATCAGGCCGGTGCCACTCAGGTGTTTGCCTGTGTCGATGCGGCGGCAGCCAAGGCGGCGTTCGCGGATCAGGAGTTTCAGATTATCCTGCTCGACCTGGGACTGCCGGATGGCAACGGGCACGAGTTGTTGCGGGCGTTTAAGAGTACGCGGGCCGAGCAGCACATCGTGTTGGTGACTGCCGACGATTCCATTGAAAGCATCCAGCGCGCTATCAGTGCCGGCGCTAATGGTTACGTGGTTAAACCCTATTCCCAGGAAAAGATTTCCGACGTGATTAGCAACTACTCAATAGTGCACGGCGGTGAATCTGCCGTGGTGCTTGAATTCAACCGACGCCACTAGCCGCTCTGGCGCTGCACCGGTCCTGGCAGGCAGGACCGGTCGCGGTTAAGTATCAAGCCACCTGACGGGCAATCCAGGAATTGTAGCGAGTGGCCAGGGCCCTGACATAGCGGGCCTCGGCGCCATCAAGATTGCCGAGCACGCCCTTGAAGATCCAGCCACGCTCGTACACACCCAGCACTCGCTGTTCGTCGTCGAGATTGACTCGCTGGTTCAGTTTTTTGCAGATCGCATCCAGCAGCGGCAGCTTGGCCGGGCGCTTCAGGGCTCCGGGACGCTGATGGTCAGGCTGGTTTGCTGCACGTGTTGTGGGTTGTCTTTTCATGATGTTCTCCTTGTCGTTTTGCGGCTGCAAAAACAAAACCCCGGAGCCTGAGCAACCGGGGTTCTTGCGGAGAAGCTGACCCGGTCGCTGCTGAGGCTCCCGGGACTGACCGAAAGCCGTTAGATGTCTTTCACCATAGCGCGCACAGATTGCGCGACGCGGCAATCTGTAGCGGACTGGAAACTCGTTTGTGTGATCAACTTGGACATACCGGCTCTTTGTGGTTCGGTTCAGTCATCAGTGTATAGGCTAGTCGCGGGTTTGCAAGAGCCTGGGAGCTTCGGCAAACCCGTACAGACGGCTTGGGGCTTGGTCGGGATAATTCGCAGTGTCACGTGTTTTTACGTTGTGCAATCCACAGCTTCTGGTGAGCCAGAAACTGCATGGATCTCTCCTTTCTACGCAGCCTTTTGGCTGCGTTTTTTTTTGATAGTGGAAACCTCGTAGCCATTACTTCGTACAGTAATTCGACATTGATTTGGTGATAATTTGTTCACTGATTAATCATTCATATCGAATTTCAACGAGGTTGAAACCTAAGCAAATGACCGACCAAGCCGGTTCTATCCGCAATAAATTCCGCTCTCACGTAGTTATCGAACTTGCCCTCATCGCCGCCCTGGCCCTGTACATGGTTTTTGCACAAGAAAAGCCAGTTGGCGAAGATCTTATCTTTACCGTTGCCGGCGCAGGCCTGATGGCCCTGGTAACCTACTGGACCCTGAATACCCTTCGGGATGGTCTGGAAGTCATCGCTCTGCGCGCCAAAAGCGCTCGCCACTAACGGCCAGGTTTCTCGGGGGTCTATCAGTAACAGGCATCAAGCCTGATGGCTGTGATCCGTTGATGGCAGAGGCGCGTTGCCCTCTGGACTGATTCGTTCCCAGGTTTTATGCAGGATCAGCGCGTCGTTGGCGGCCCGGTGTACTGGTAAGCCCAGTTCGACGATGACCTCCTGGCGAACCCCAGACCATTCCCGGACCTGCTGTGTGTTCAGCAGCATGGAGATGGATTCGAGCTGGAACTCCGGCCGTACCTTGGCCGCCCGGAACAGTCGATGCAGCCAGAAACTGTCAAAGGTCCAGGCATCGCAAAACACCTGGCTTGGTAGCAGTTCGTTAAGGTGATGCGCCACGTCCCGTACCGAGGTGCCCTCGGCGTCCAGCGTTGCCCTTGATATGCCGTGGATGCGTTCGGCACTGTCTGACCAGTCCTGCCAAAGTACGTGTGGTGCGATCAGCCAGCTATGAAGGGTGCCATCGGGCATGCAGAGACCGACCTCAATCGGATAGCTCGCGATCAGGTCGAGGCTGGAAGCCTCAAAATCAATGAAGGCCGGGTGGCTGTCGGTGGTCATGGGCTCAGTGTAGTCGATGCGTTGTTTTTAGCCGAGTTTACCCGCCCCGGTCGTGAGACGCGAACCCAACCTGTGCGTGCACTGTTACAATATGTCCACTGATTGTAAAAGCCTGATGACAGCTACCTGTATTGGGCGCGGCCGTTGGCCGATTGAACCTGCACCACACCGACTGGGGATTCCGAATGACTGACACCGTGGTTGTAATCTATTCCGGAGGCATGGACTCCTACACGCTGCTGCACGTGGCCCGGTCCCGGGGTCTGAACGTGCATGCGCTGTCGTTCAATTATGGCCAGCGTCATGTTCGGGAGCTTGAGTCTGCGTCGGCAGTGTGTGAAAGCCTCGACATTCCCCATAAGGTCATTGATATCCGGGCCATGGGCGAGGTGATGGCCGGCTCAGCGCTGACCTCGGACGTGGACGTGCCCGAGGGCCACTACGAAGAGGGCAACATGAAGGCGACGGTGGTCCCCAACCGCAACATGATTTTGTTGTCACTGGCCACCGGTTATGCCGTTACCGTTGGCGCCAACGCGGTCTGGTATGGTGCCCATGGTGGTGATCACGCTATCTATCCCGATTGCCGTCCCGAGTTTGTCGAGAAGATGGACGCAGTATGCCGAGTGGCCAATTATGAGCCGGTAGCGGTCGAGGCGCCGTTCATGGCCCTGGATAAGGGTGAGATTCTGGCCAAAGGGCTGAAGCTGGGCCTGGACTACAGCCAGACCTGGACCTGCTACAACGGCCGGGAGCTCGCCTGCGGTCGTTGCGGCTCCTGTGTCGAGCGTCTGGAAGCTTTCGCCATCCATGGCGTAACCGACCCCCTGGTGTATGAGGAGAGCGCCTGATGTATCGGGTGAAGGAAGCGTTTTACACCCTGCAGGGCGAAGGTGCCCAGGCTGGGCGCGCCGCTGTATTCTGCCGGTTCAGCAAGTGCAATCTGTGGACTGGCCGGGAAAAGGATCGGGCCGCAGCGGTATGCAATTTCTGTGATACTGATTTTGTCGGCACTGACGGCCAGAACGGAGGTCAGTTCGAGACTCCCGAAGCGCTCGCGGCGCACATCCGCAGCCTGTGGCCGGATGCCCCTGGACGCCCTTACGTGGTCTGTACCGGTGGGGAGCCGTTGCTGCAGCTGGACGTGCCGCTAATTGAAGCCCTGCACCGGGAAGGCTTCGAGGTGGGGGTGGAAACCAACGGTACCCTGCCGGCGCCCGCAGGCATTGACTGGTTGTGCGTGAGCCCGAAGGCCAACGCCCAGGTGGTGCTGGAAACCTGCAATGAGCTCAAGCTGGTCTATCCCCAGGTCCTGGCCATGCCGGATCGATTCCAGCACATTCGTGCCCAGCACTATTTCCTGTCACCGATGGCGTCACCGACCGTGCCCGGGTCGGGCCCGGATCCGATCAAGCAGAGCAACACCCGCAAAGCCACCGAGTACTGCCTGGCTCACCCCCAGTGGCGCCTGACCCTGCAGATGCACAAGATCATCGGCATCGACTGAACCGCTGACTCAGACGCTGGCGGCCATTGCCGCCGGCGCTGGCTTCGCCTTGGGTTGCCGTGCCCAGTTGCGGTACCGGCTCGGACTGCTTCCGGTCCAGCGCTTGAAGGCGCGGGTAAAGTTGGCGGCGTCGGCGTAGCCGAGGGCGTCGGCAATCTGGCTCAGGTTCATGCCGGTGGTGGTCAGCAAGGCTCGAGCCCGCTCCAGTCGTACCTCATCCACCAAATTCTGGAAGCTGGCGGATTCCTCCTGCAAACGTCGTTTCAGCGTTCGTTCGGATACGAACAGGGTGGCGGCCACCCGCGCCAGTTTCGGCGGGAACGGGTAGCTGGTTTCAATTACCCGCCGTACCCGGCAGGCAAAGCCGGCGTCTTCCGTCAGTTCCCTGAGTGCTTCTTCGCACTTAATCCGAGAGGATTCGGCCAGCTGGTCGTCGCAGAAGCGGATCGGCATATCGAGTTGGCTGACCGGGATCAGCAAGGCGTCCTCCAGAGCTCCATATTCCACCGGTACCGGCAGCGTCGGGCGGAAGCGCTGGAAGAATGCGGGCTCCGGCCCCCGTCGTAAGATCCGGAAGCCGGGCACGGTAGAGCCGGTCAGTTGCGCACCCATGAAAATACAGCCGAACAACATGGCGTCCATGATGAAGCCCTGCAGCGGCCCCAAATCCTGATCACAGGTCACCGAATAGCAGGCATTGCCATTGCTGTGCCGGTTGGTGACGTGCAGGTTCGGTGCCCGCAGCGTCAGGTAGCGGGTCATCAGCTCCAGCGCCTGCTCCAGAGTTCGACTGCTCATGATCGCGATCCCGAGGGCACCATGCAGGGGCATCTTCAGTTCCCGCGCCAGCATGACGCCAAGGCCAGGTTCGCCGCTTTCAATAATGGCCCGGGTGACAAATTCGCTGGCCTGGGCCTGGCTGACCCTGAGGTCGGGAGAATTCAGCCTGAGCGGATCGAGACCAACCCGCAGCAGCAAGGCTTTTTCATCGATACCGATACTGTGAAGCAGGTCGGCCAGCAGGTGCAGGTAGATGGCCGGCATGCCCAGATCCTGTGCGGTGGAGGTGGACGCGCGCATGGAGGTTCCTCGTATTCAGGCTGTTGTTGTTATCAAAGGACGTCGTTTGCCAAGGATTATGACCTGTCCCTGTGCTGCCCCCCATGACCCCGCTGACAGAGGAGTGGGCCAAAAGGGCCAATTGACCCATTCGGACAGGCATCGGTGAATCGCAGCGGGGTGGGGCTTAGTGGCCGAGACGGATGTCAGTGATTACCGGGTTGTGGTCGGAAGAGCGCCAGGGCAGAACTGATTTGATGCCCAGCGGGCCGTCATAGGCCAGCGCCCGGGGCTCGTCGGCGTTGAGTAGCCAGGTGGCAGCGGTGAGGATTCGTGGCTGCAAGGGGTCAGATGCCAGCGCGTAGTCGAGCGAGCCGCGGGCGCCCTTGTAGCGGTAGGTGTAGTGCGGGCAGGTGCTGGCATCGCAGGGCTGGAGCTGGTGCACCATGCTGGCGAAGCCGGCGCTGCGGAATACCTCAAGCGGTGTTTCCAGTGCGTATGCGTTGAGGTCACCGGTAATCAGGGTGCCCGCCAGATGGTCAGGCTTGGGCGATTCCGAGAGCCATTGCATGATAGCCTGGGCGGCCCGAACCCGGCGATCGTTGTAGCAGCCCTGGCCATCCCGTTGGTCCAGGTCGGCTCCGGTGGCGCCGCGGCAGGACTTGGATTTCAGGTGCAGGGCGGTGATTCGAACCCCGGTGTCGCCGTCTTTGGCGCGGAATACCTGAGTCACCGGTGGCCGACCCCGGTGCTGGAACAGTCCTGTGGTCAGGCGTTCGGCACGACCACTGGTTTGCACCCGATCGGAGCGGTACAACAAGGCCGTGCGGATCTCATCCTGGCCGTCGGCGCCGGGAGTAGTCACCACGCGCCAGCGTGGCCCCAGGGCCTCGGCCAGGGTGGCTACCGAGCTGGTGGCGCCATAGCCGTCGTTTTCCAGTTCGGTGAGCGCCAGGATGTCCGGGTCCGGCGCCCGCAAGGCGGCCAGAAGGCGCTGGTGCTGGTGTTCGTAGTCGGTTTGTGAGCGCGCGCCACGGCTGGTGGGAAATCCCTGGCCGTCGCCATTGCCGTTGAAGTAATTGGCCAGGTTCAAGGTGACGAGTCGCAGGTGTGGCTGTTCCGGGCGTGCTGGCGGCGGCTGCCTGGGGTTGGCCTTCAGTAGTTCTGGCATTGCCTCGGGCTGCAGGCGCCAGTCGCCGAAGCGGAAGTCCAGAACGCCGGCCAGCTGACCGAAACGGTTGCCGGCACGCACGCTGTTGTTGGCTGTCAGTCCTCCTGGCGGCCAGGGTACTGGCCGGGGCTGCTGTTGCCGGCGGCCGTCATCCAGCACTACCCGGTGCAGGCGCTGCCGCTCATTGGCCTGCTGGGCCGACGGCCCGGGCTCCAGGTACTCGGTGGCGTTGACCTGATCGGCCTGGGCCAGGGTTAGTTCGCCGTAGCGGGCAAGGTTGTGACTGTCGATCACCGTTAGCGGCTGTTCGAAGCGCACCCGCATGTTTTCCAGGGATTCCGGGTGCTGTGGCCAGGGCAGGCTCAGGGCAACAGGAGCGGGTACTGGCTCGCGCCCGCAACGAGTCAGAGCCTTGATGCCAACCAGTTCGGTGAGCCCGTGAAACTCCTTCACAGTACCGGTAATGCGCAGGCGATCGCCGATGTCACCGGTGCTGCGCCGGGTGTACACGAACAGGGCCTCGGAGGTGCGCGGATCGGAGTCGGTCTGGTGGTCGGCCTGCTGCAGGTAGAAACCCTGAAAGCCGCCCTTTTGACGGCTGTCGTGGCTCATGACGGCTTCGACGGTGACGGTTTGGCCGGCCATGGGCGAGTGGTCACCGGTACCCTGAATGCGGGCAATGGGGGTGGCCGGGTCACCACAGGACGCCGCTGCCGCGCCTGCCGGGGGCAGAAGCAACAGCGCCAGAGCGGTGGCACGAAGGAGAAAACGGGCGGTGGTGGTCACGCCGACAGTCTAGCAGACGCCGGCTACCGCTTTCAGTGCCCGCTCCCGTTTGCTGCCAAAGCCTAGCTGGTCCGGGTTGGCCAGCTCTAGCTGCTGTACCAGAGGGTCCGGGTGCTGGTTGTCGAGGGTGATGCCCAGGCGGGACAACACGTAAGGCGCCAGGGCTGCGCGGGTTTCAACCTCAAGCCGGCCCCGCTCCATGCCGTAATCCCGGGCAATGATGCGTTGCTGGGCTTCGGTCAGGCGCAGATCCGGAGTCAGCACCATGGTGACCTCGCGGTTCCAGTCGTTGTCCTGCTGGCGGTCGCGTTTGGCCCGCTGGCGCAGTGCCTCGGGCGGCCGATGGAAACGACTCAGGGCGAAATCCCGGAACTCCCGGTTGGATTCGCACCAGGCTCGCAGGTGCCAGCTGTTGCCGGTGCACACCAGGGTGTGGGGTTCAAGAATGCTCTCGACCGCTTCCGGGCGACTCAGGGACACGTAGCTGGCCCGCAGCTGCCGGCCGTGACGTGTCGCCAGCACCACCGCGCGCATGGTTTCCGGGGAAATGACCCGGTTCGGACCTTGCACAATGGTGCTCTCGGGCGGGCCGATATTGAGCGATTCGAAGGTGGTGCTCAGGTTCTGCTGGCGGGCCAGCAAGTCCCAGTACTCTGCCACCAGCCCGCGGGTTACCACCGGCTGGAAGTTGGGAGCCGGGACATAGCCTTTCAGGTGCCGGTCATAGACCAGGTTGCCCGGGGCAAGTTCGCGCAGATAAGTGTTGATGTCCTTCGATGCCTGCTGACGACCAATGCCAAAGCTGTGGCAGATGTGGTTGGTGGTCAGGCGACCTTCCCACAGGGCAATGGTTTCAATCAGTCGGTAGCGAAGCAGCAAATCCCAGCGAATGGGCCAGTCCGTTTTTTTCATAACGACGCGCTCACGAGTCTAATAAATAGCTGAAATTCATGTTACCTGCTCTCGTACGTGCAGTCTGTTACGACCCATTAATGTAAAACACTGTAAAACCGCGCGCTGGCGGAGTTGTAGAGGAGTCGACTACGCTTGCAGAGTGTTTCGGCAAGTGCTTAGTGGTGATGAATATTCGGTACTGATTTAATGCGCGTCCGGCCGATTCCGGATCTTGATGTTGTCGGTTTTCTGTTACCACCTACCGTATCTGCAATACCCGGAGTCTGTCGTCATGACCCAGATGGTCGCGTCCCTGTCTGCCCTGATTATGAGCATCGTGCTGCTGGTCAGCGGCAACGCCTTTCTGATGACCCTGCTGGGCATCCGGTTGAGTATCGAGGCGGTGTCGCCTGACATCATCGGCTGGATTCTGGTGTGTTACTCCATTGGTTTTGTGCTCGGCACCCTGTATGTGCACAAAATCATCGGTCGGGTTGGCCACATTCGGGCTTTTGCGGTTTTTGCCGCAGCTTCCGCCGTGGCGGCGCTGCTCTACCCGATGGCCGTATCCGAGCCGTTCTGGGCGGTACTCCGGGTTATTTCCGGATTCAGTATTGCCGGTGTGCTGGTGGTCATCGAAAGCTGGTTTTCCAGCCGCGCCACCAATACCAACCGGGGCGCACTGTTTGCGGTCTATCAGATCGTATTCTATTCCTCGGCCGCGGGCGGTCAGCTGATCGTCAACGTCGGCGACCCGGCCAACTTCATGCCCTTTTCACTGGCGGCGATCCTGCTCACCCTGGCACTGCTTCCGTTGTCGCTGACCCGGATGGAGGCGCCGGCCATTCATCAGGTGGATCGGATCTCCATTTTTACGCTCGCCCGTGAATCGTTTACCGGTGTTGCCGGCGCCCTGACCTGTGGCGTGATGATTGGCGGCTTTTATGCCCTGGGTCCGGTGTACGCCACCCTGGTGGGACTGGATGTGGCCAAAACCTCGACCTTCATGGCCAGCGCCATCGTTGCGGCCATGATCCTGGCCTGGCCCCTGGGGCGCCTGTGTGATCATTTTGACCGGCGTCGGGTGATGTTCTGGGTGGCCATACTGGCGGCCAGCTCTGCCGTTGCCGTGGCGGTCCTCGGGGCGGATAACATCTGGCAGCTGACCCTGTTCGTCGGGCTGTTTACCGGTCTGTCAGCAACCCTGTATCCGGTGGCGGTTGCCATCACCAATGACCGGATGGAGAGCAGCCGGATTGTTGCCGCCAGTGCCACGCTGCTGCTCAGTTATGGCGTGGGTAGTGTGATTGGCCCGGTGGTCATGGCCGAACTGATCAATGTGCTGGGGCCGTCAGGCCTGTTCTTCGGCAACGCCGGTTTCCTGCTGGTGCTGGCGGTGATTACCAGCTATCGCATCAGTCACACCGACGATGTGGCGGTGCAGGATCAGGAGCATTATGTCCCGGCCATGCCAGAGACCTCATCGGTGTTGACGGAAATTGACCCCCGTAACGAGGAATTTCACGAGTCGCCCGAAATGGAGGACATTCAGCGGGCGACCCAAAACCCGGCGGGCTGACCCATCTCTCGGTTTTCTACGACGTTGTTTTTGTATTCACATCTGTATTTATAGCAATGGTTAGCATACTATTGTTACCTTTCCGATAAGGTCAGTTTTAAGATCAATTCGAGGTCGGCGTGTCAGTCCCGTTGGATGGCACTCCGCTGACCCGCCTATTTGAGTGGAGTTTGAGGCATGAGAGATCAGTTTCCCTTTGCCGTGGCCCGGGTTACCCGTCGCTGGAGAAAAATGCTCGACGAGCGCCTTAAGGATCTGGGCGTAACCCAGGCCCGTTGGAGCACCATGGTGTATCTGGACAAAGGCGGCGAAGGCCTGACCCAACGGGAGCTGGCTAGCCTGATGGCGATTGAGAACCCGACCCTGGTGCGGTTGCTGGACAGTCTGGAAGAGCAGGGTTTGATCGAGCGCCGGCCTTGTCCCAATGACCGTCGCGCGCGCCGGTTACACCTGACCCCGGCTGGCCGGGAGTTCATGGACGATCTGACTGTGCGGGCTGAGAAGCTGCGGGAACAGATGCTGGACGGCATCAGTGACGACGACATCGAAACCACGGTCCGGGTATTCAACAAGATCCTGGAAAACGCTGAAAAGCAGAAGTAAGTCTTGAGCGACAACACGGTCGAGGGTCTCCGGGCCCGATACGGGGAACGCTGGCGTTGGCTGGCGGTGGCCACAGTGATGCTCGGCACCATGGCGACGGTGCTCAGTGCCACGGTGGTCAACGTCGCCCTGCACGACATCATGTTGGAGTTCGGCATTCGCCAGGGCCGGGTGCATTGGCTGGCGACCGGGTTTATTGCCGCCATGACCACCACCATGCTGGCATCGTCCTGGCTGCTGGACCATTTTGGCGTCCGCAAGACCCTGGCCTGCGCCATGTTCATGTTCACCGTAATTTCCATTGCCGGCGGCTTTGCTGCCACCCCGGAACAGCTTATAGCCGCCCGTGTTGGCCAAGGCGCGATGGCCGGTCTGATGCAGCCCATGGGCATGTACCTGGTGTTCCGCATCTTCCCCCGGGAGAAGCGGGGCCAGGCCATGGGCATCTACGGCATGGGGGTGATCCTGGCGCCCGCCCTGGGGCCGGTGCTGGGAGGCTTTCTGGTTGATCAGTTGAGCTGGCGTTACGTCATGTTTGCGCCGGCGCCGGTTACCATCATTGGTGTGGCCATGGCCTGGCGGTTCCTGCCCTTACCGCCCTCCCGCCCAGCGCCCTACCGCTTTGACCTGCTGGGCCTGATCCTGCTCGGCGTTACCCTGGCGCTGTCGCTCGACACCCTGAACCGGTTGCAGAATCTGGCTGGCCAGGAAGCGCGCGTGGCCATCGGTGGCGTGCTGTCGGCCCTGACACTGGTGTTGTTCCTGTTCCGGGAGCGGCGCACCCGTCATCCCCTGGTCAATATATCGCTGTTGCGCAAGCCGGTGTTCCTGTACGCCAATATCGGCGCCCTGGCACTGGGTCTGGCGTTGTTCGGATCAACTTACCTGATACCGCTGTTTGTTCAGACTGCGCTGAATTACACCGCTACCGACGCCGGCTTGTTGATGTTGCCGGCCGGTGTGGTTCTGGGTATGACCTTTCCCCTGGCCGGGCGTTTGGCCGACCGGCAAAGTTCGAGCAAACTGGTGGTGTTCGGCATCGTGCTGTTTGCCGCTTCGGCGGTGTTGTTTGCGGTGTCGGACCTGACGCTGGCGTTCGGCTGGCTGGCACTCTGGACTGTGGTCGGTCGCATTGGTATTGGTTTCATGCTGCCGGCTCTTTCGACCGGTGCTCTGAATCCGCTGGCTCCGGAAGAATTGGGCGCTGGTTCCAGTACCATCAATTTCGCCCGCCAGTTGGGGGGTGCCTTTGGCGTCAACATGGTGGCATTGACCATCGAGTTTGGTGAACACCGCAATGGCATGCCCACTATTGAGGCGTTCCACACCGCCTGGTGGCTGGTGGCGGTGTTTGTCGCGCTGGCTGTCATCCCGGTCTGGAAAATGCGGGCCTAGTTGCCTCCCGAGTGTCAAAAGCATACACTTTGCGCTCCTTCAGGGGAGTAGCCTCCGAGCCATGCAGTATTTGATGGCCGGACGGTAGTCAACACACTTGGGGCTCAATCTCCATGGCTATCGTGTTCCACGGAGTATCTGTGGAATTGGCAAGACCTGAGGCAGGGCATCTCCGTTGGGCGGAAGGTGCGCTGTCTCATGTCTGGTAATCCGCCCTGGAGCTCTTTATGGAAGCCTTTCTGGCCTCAACGGCCGCTGTCGCCATTGCTGAAATTGGCGACAAGACCCAACTGTTGTCCCTGTTCCTCGTGGTGCGCTACGGCCAGCGCCTGCCGATTATCCTTGGCATCTTCATTTCGACCTTGCTCAACCATGCCTTGTCGGCCTGGCTCGGCGCCTGGATAGCCAATTTCCTACCGGAGGCTTGGCTGCCGTGGATTCTGGCCGTAAGTTTTGTCGCCATCGCCGCCTGGCTGCTGATTCCGGACAAAGACGACTCCGAAGATTCCCGCTTCCTGGGCATGGGTGCTTTCATGGCCACCACGGTGATGTTCTTCCTGGCGGAAATTGGCGACAAGACCCAGGTGGCCACCGTGGTGCTGGCAGCACGCTTTACCGAAACGGTATGGGTAGTTCTTGGTACTACCGTGGGGATGTTGATTGCCAATATACCGGTTATCATGGCAGGGCGCTGGCTGATGGATCGATTGCCCCTGGCCACCGCAAGAATCTGTGCCAGCGTTCTGTTCGTGGTGCTGGCGATTGTGACTATCGCCGCCACTCTCGTGAACTCCTGATGCTGGCGGTTGTCACTGTACCCGTGTCGACAAGACGGTTGGAAAGAATCTCTATGTGGTTCAAATGTGTAAGTTTTGCCCTGATGGCTTTGGTTCTGGCGGTGGCGCCGCTGCAGGCATCCGAAGACAGCAAGTCCGGCCCCGACGCTAAAGCAAAAGGCGAGGAAGCGGCGGCTGATCGTTCCCCGCGCGTGCCAACATTTGAGCTGGAGGGCGACCTGGCGGGTCGGATCGATGTGTTCACTACCCGCTACGAGGACACCTTTGCCGGTATCGGAAACCGGATTGCACTGGGTTATCTGGAACTGGTCAAAGCCAACCCCGGAGTGGACCCCTGGCTGCCCGGAGAAGGCACTGCAATTACTCTGCCCCGGCGTTACGTCATGCCGGATGCCCGGCGTGAAGGCATTGTCATCAACCTGGCGGAGTACCGCCTGTACTATTTCACCGAGAACGGTGTGCAGGTATATCCGGTTGGCATCGGCAAGGCCGAAAACCCGTCACCGCTGACCGATGCCAAGGTGACCATGCCATTGGAATCACCAGCCTGGTATCCGCCTGCCAGCATTCGTGCCGAGTACGAGCGTGATGGCGATTATCTGCCAAGGATGATTCCACCCGGCCCCTCCAACCCTCTGGGCAGCCACGCCTTGCTGCTGAGCGAGAAGGGCTACCTGATCCACGGCACCAACAAGAAGTTTGGCGTGGGCATGGCGGTTAGCCATGGTTGTTTCCGCATGTACAACGAAGACATTTCGCGCTTTGTCTATCAGGTCGACAAGGGCACGTCGGTACAAGTTATCCGGGATCCGGTGAAGATCGGCCTGTCCGGTGGCGAGGTCTGGCTGGAGGTGCACCGCCCGGACGAGGAATACCCACGTTCGGATCGCGACGAACTCTGGCGCCAGGCATTGGCCGAAGTAGAGGTCTTCCGCAAGCAGCACCCGGGCGTGGAAATTCAGCGCCGGGCGATCGAAATCACCGTTGACCAGGCCGATGGTATTCCCACCATGATCGGGGAGCGGGTCACCCAGGTGGCGGCCGACGAGAGCTCCGAAGACAAAGCCCCGAATACCGACCAAGAGTCGACATCCACACTGTATTTCTGAGCCTTATGCACGGCTCTTCTCAATAAAAATGACAACAACAAGGAGAGCCCATGGCTCGTACCATCCTGATTACCGGTGCCAGCTCCGGTCTCGGCGAGGGCATGGCCCGGGAATTTGCCGCCCGTGGTGACCGCCTGGCCCTGTGTGCCCGCCGAACGGAGCGCCTGGATCATCTGAAAGCGGAACTTGAACGGGATTATCCTGGCGTCACCGTCAGTGTCCGGGCCCTGGACGTAGACAATCACGACCAGGTGTTTGAGGTGTTCCGTGCCTTCCAGAGCGAATTCAGCACTCTGGGTCGGGTCATCGTGAACGCCGGTATCGGTAGCGGTCAGGCACTGGGAACCGGCAACTTCGAGGCCAACCGCCAGACCGCTGAAACCAACTTTGTCTCTGCCCTGGCCCAGATGGAAGCGGCGATGGAGATCTTCCGCCAGCAGGAGCAGGGTCACCTGGTGACCGTGTCCTCGGTATCGGCGGTAAGGGGCATGCCTGGCAGCATCAACACCTACGCCGCCACCAAGGTCGGCCTTGCGGCACTTTCGGAAGGACTGCGTGTCGAACTTGCAAAGGCGAAATCTCCGATTCGTGTGACTACACTGTATCCAGGCTACATAAAAACGGCCATAAACGAACAAATAAAGAATGCGCCGTTTCGTGTGGATGCCAAAACCGGCTGCAAGGCCATGGTAAAAGCTATTGAATCTGGCCGGGCGGAGTGTTTCGTACCGGGCTGGCCATGGACGGCAGTCGGATTTCTGCTGCGCCGCCTACCCGTGTCGGCGCTGGCTAAGATGTTCTGAGCCTCAATCAGGGCCGGGGAGGTGGTATGCAGGATTTCCAACCCTTGTCTTCAACCCGCGCCAAACGGCTCAAAATCTGGTGCGCGACCCTGGTCGCCGGTCTGCTGCTTGCACTCGGATCCCTGCTGCATCAGGTCCACGCCGAGCAGGAAGCCTCCAGCACCGCCCTGGTGCTGACCATCGATGGCGCGATTGGCCCGGCCACCATGGACTACATCACCCGCGGTATCCGGCGAGCAGAAGCCGATGGCGCCGCCCTGGTGGTGCTGGAAATGGATACCCCCGGCGGCCTGATGGATTCCATGCGCGATATCATCAAGGCGATCCTCTCCTCTGACGTGCCGGTCGCCACCTATGTCTCGCCCCAGGGCGCCCGGGCCGCCAGCGCCGGCACCTATATCCTGTATGCCAGCCACATCGCCGCCATGGCCCCGGCCACGAACCTGGGCTCAGCAACGCCGGTGCAGATGGGCGGCCTGCCGGGTAGCCCAGAGGAGGAACCAGAGCCAGCGAATGGTGACCAGAACGAAGATGGCAAGCGCCGGGGCAACACCGCCATGGAGCGCAAGGTGCTCGAGGATGCCGTCAGCTACATTCGCGGGCTGGCCGAGCGCCACGGCCGCAACGCCGACTGGGCCGAGGAGGCCGTGCGTGAAGCGGTCAACCTCAGTGCCAATGCTGCTCTGGAGCAGAACGTGATAGATGTGGTGGCGCCCAGCCTGGGCGACTTGCTACGACAAATTGATGGCCGCACCGTGCGCATGGCCCGCGGTGACCTGGCGCTGGAAACCAGCTCGCTGGCCCTTGTGCGCTCACAACCAGACTGGCGTACCCGGCTGCTCTCTGTCATTACCGATCCCAATGTTGCTTACTTCCTGATGATCATCGGCTTCTACGGCATCATCTTCGAACTGGCCAATCCGGGCGCTGTGGTGCCCGGGGTGATTGGTGCTATCAGCCTGATCCTGGCGTTGTTCGCCTTCCAGGTGTTGTCTGTGAATTACGCCGGCCTGGCGCTGATTCTGCTCGGGCTGGCCTTTATTGTCGGCGAGGCCTTTGTGCCCAGCTTCGGCATTCTGGGCGTGGGCGGCATTGTCGCCTTTGTTACCGGCTCGGTGATCCTGATGGATGGCTCGCACCGGGACATCTCACTCCCCACCATTGGCGGCACCGCCGTAGTCGCCGCGGGCTTCATCCTGTGGACCGTGACCAAGTTTATCGGCCTGCGACGCAAGGGACCGGTCAGCGGCAGTGAGCTGATGAGCCAGGAGCAGGGCCTGGCGTTGGACGATTTCGCCCAGGACCACGACCGGTTCAGCGGTCATGTGCGGCTCAATGGCGAGCGCTGGAAGGCCGTCAGCTCCGGCCCGGTCAGCGAGGGCGACTCGGTTCAGGTCAAGGCAATGGAAGGATTGACAGTAACTGTCGAGGTCATGGACGAAAACGGCTGACCCGGCGCAGACAAGCTCACGGCATACTCAAGGAGGCCGTATGATTGGTGAACTGATTCCCTACCTGGCACCGACCCTGGTGTTGTTGCTGATTCTTGGCTCGGCGATCAAGATTCTGCCGGAATACGAGCGCGGCGTGGTGTTTTTCCTGGGGCGCTTTCAGGGGGTCAAAGGGCCCGGCCTGATTATCGTGATCCCGGGTATCCAACAACTGGTCAGGGTTGATCTCCGGGTCATTGTCCTGGACGTACCCAGCCAGGACGTGATTTCCCGCGACAACGTCACGGTTCGGGTTAACGCCGTGCTCTATTTCCGGGTGGTGGACCCCGAGCGCGCCATCATTCGGGTTGAGGATTTCAACTCCGCCACCAGCCAACTGGCCCAGACCACCCTGCGTTCGGTGTTGGGCAAGCACGATCTGGATGAAATGCTGTCGGAACGGGACAAACTGAACTCAGACATTCAGGAAATCATCGATGCCCAGACCGAGGAATGGGGTATCAAAGTGGCCAATGTCGAGATCAAGCACGTGGATCTGAACGAATCCATGATTCGGGCCATTGCCCGTCAGGCCGAGGCCGAGCGCGAACGTAGGGCCAAGGTTATTCACGCGGAAGGGGAATTGCAGGCGTCGAAGAAACTGGTAGAAGCGGCCAACGTGATGTCGGCGAACTCGGGTTCGATGCAGCTCAGATATATGCAGACATTGGCCGATATGAGCAACACCAATACCTCGACCATCGTCTTCCCGCTGCCGATGGAACTGATGACGACGTTTCTGAAGGAGAACGCGCCAGCTTCACCTGAAAAGCCTGAACCGGAGGCATAAAAAAAGGCCGGATTACCCGGCCTTTTTAGCATCAGCGTAAGCTGAGCTTCACTTCATGCTAGAACGCTCGAGCATACGCTTGGCGCGCTCGTTCGCTTCGTTAGCAGACTTCTGAGCTGCCTTGGCAGCGGCCAGAGCTTCTTCGGCGGTCTGCTGGGCAGTACGTGCAGAGCTGGCAGCGCTGTTAGCGGTGTTCAGTGCATTCTCTGCAGTTTGCTCTGCGGAATTCGCAGTTGCATTGGCTTCGTCGATAGCTGCCTGGTTAGAGGCGCAACCGGCCGTCAGTACAGTAGCCATTGCAAACCCGGCGATCGTCAGTTTACGCATTGTAAATCCCCTTATTGGTCGAGTTATTTCCTAAGATCCGGAAGTCAGTTCAGTACATGGACGACTTCCTGTCAAACCGGCCCGATAGGCGTTGACTACCGGAGTCGTTAAACAGTGTAAAACACTCTGAGACAAAATGTTAACTGGGGATACGTATATTTTCACGGCTTATGACAACAACTTAATGCAGTTGTCAGTGAACGGTCAGGGCAGGATGCGAATCGGGGTGCCGTTGGCGACCAATTGCCAGATTTCGTCCATCTCCTCGTTGGTTACCGCAATGCAGCCATCGGTCCAGTCCAGGCCGCGGTAGGCGAACGCCATGTCTTCGGCGTCGTTGGGCAGGCCGTGAATCATGATGCTGCCACCGGGACTCAGGCCCCATGAATGTGCCAGTTCACGGTCTTTTTCGCTGGGATAGGAGATGTGGATGGATTTGTAGAAGTCGCTGCTGGCATTGCGCCAGTCCAGGGTGTAATCACCTTCAGGGGTGCGCTCGTCGCCTTCGTAGAGCTTGTGGCCTTCCGGGTTGTCACCCAGGGAGATGCGATAACTCTTCACCACCTGGTCATCGTCCATCAGGTACAACCGGCGCTCGCTCTTGCGCACCAGCACCTTGTTGATGTCTACCGAGTCGTGGTCAAACACCTCTGCTCCGGGCATGATCAGGTCGGCCCGTGCCAGCAGTTCGCTGGCCGCACCGGTAAGGGGGGCGAGAGCAGTGATTGCAATTAGACAGACGGTAATCAGAAAACGGGTCAACATGGCCTTAACTTACCAATGGTTAATGTTCGAATAGCCACTTTTATAACATAGCTCGTCGACGGAATGTTGAGGGCTTTTGTTAACTTTTTCAGTTATCTCTTTTCAGGATCAGAGATTTTGTGAACCCTCCATCTTGAGACCCACCTTGGTGACCTGGTCGGATTCGGTAGCCCGGGCAACCAGCACCACCGGCCCCAGCGTCACGGTATCACCGACAACCGGGTGACCTTTGGTGCGCTTGGCAAAGCACTCGGCCAGGGACAGTTCCGGTGGCAGGTCGTCAAACTCGATACCGTACACCTGCTCGACATCCCCCAGCAGGGCATCGCCGTTGAGCACGAAGTCCCCGAAGAAGGCCCGTTCGGCCAGGTATCGGGGTGCATGACGGCCACTCAGGGCCTTGCTCAGCTCGGGTAACACCCCTGGGGTGGCGAACATGGCCACCATGTCGCCACTGGACACTTCCAGGTCACCCTTGGGCTGCAGGCACACCCGGTTGCGGAATACACCGGCGACGGTGGTATTTTCCGGGAATCGCAGTTGGCTCAGCGGGCGTGGGGTCTCCCAGGGCTCGCCGCGCAGGGGAAACAGCATCAGTTCGTGATCGCCGGCGCCGGGCGCATCCAGCGGCAGGCGCCGATAAGGGTCTTCGCCCGCTGGAACTTCAAGCCGAAGCTTACGAGCCAGCGGTGCCATGGTGGTACCCTGCACCACCAGTGATACCAGAACGATAAAGAAGGCAACGTGGAACACCAGCTGTGCTTCCGGCAGATCGGCGATGATTGGAAACAAGGCCAGCACGATGGGTACAGCACCCCGCAGTCCAACCCAGCTGATAAAGCCCAGCTCTCGTCGGTTAAAGCCGAATGGCCAGAGTGTCAGCAGCACCGTCAGTGGCCGGATCACAAAGATCAGCGCCAGCGCCAGGATCAGGCCGCCGCCCAGCAGGGGCAGCAGATCGGAAGGCGTGACCAGTAACCCCAGCATCAGGAACAGGCACAGCTGTGCCAGCCACGCGAGGCCGTCGTGGACCTGCAGGATCATCGGCATCATCCGCACCTGGCGGTTGCCGATAACCACACCGGTCAGATAAATCGCCAGGAAACCGCTGCCGCCCAAGGCGTTGGTGGCGGAGAACACTGAGATACCGCCGGCGGCAACCAGCAGCGGGTATAGCGACGGTGTCAGCCGGATTCGGTTGGCCAGTTCCACCACCAGGTAGCCGCCCAGAATCCCGGCCACGCTGCCAATGCCGAATTGCTTGATCAGCATGATCAGGGCTGACCAGGTGGGACTGTCACCGCTGTTACCGATCAGGGTGACCAGCATCAACGTCAGGAAAATGGCCATCGGGTCGTTGCTGCCGGATTCGATTTCCAGGGTCGCGCTGACCCGTTCGTTCAGGTGCAGGCCCCGGCCCTGCAGCAGCGAGAATACGGCGGCGGCGTCGGTGGAGGAAATGATCGCTCCTACTAAAAGTGCGGTCAGCCATTCCAGGTCAAAGACCCAGCGCGCCACTACGGCGGCGCCGGCCGCGGTCATGAACACGCCCAGGGTGGCCAGTACCAGTGCCGGGCGTAAGCCCACCCGGAAGGTCTCGGCCCGCGTGCGCATGCCGCCATCGAGCAGGATCACCCCGAGCGCCAGATTGGCAATCAGGAATGCCAGTTCGAAGTTGTCGAACTGAATGCCGCCCGGGCCGTCCTCACCCATCATCATGCCGACCCCAAGGAAAATCAGCAGCACCGGCATGCCCACCCGGCTCGACAACGGGCTAAGCACAATACTGATGACCAGCATCAGGGCGCCAATCAGGGTTAGGGTGGGATCCATCAATGCTCCAGCTAGAGTGCTTGCTCATTTGCGGTCTGGCTGCTTACATTGCTTACGCAGTCACCGCAAAGGCGGGTGTAGTTCAATGGTAGAACGGCAGCTTCCCAAGCTGCATACGAGGGTTCGATTCCCTTCACCCGCTCCATCATGCTTCCAAAATCGTTGCCGGTGCCGTCGGCAAAAGTGATGCACTCCTATCTCATACCGACTATTTTGAATAATAGGACGGGCCGTGAACAGGGCCGGGGCGCCCTGAAAGATCAAAAAAACCAGTCTATTCGGGCATGAAAAAAATACAACAATGACGACAGCCTATGAGCAGCAATTATCCCGAAGATTTGCGCTTCGGTGAAGCAGCCCTGAGGAACCTGGAACCACAGGAGCGCGAACGTGATGGGGCAGCCCTTATACGTTCGTTAGGCAATGGATTAATTGCGAGTGTGGTGGGAGTCCTGCTGTGCGTGGCAGCGATTGTCATTGTTGTTTTTTTTGCCGCCAACAGGCTTGACGACTATGCCGGGGAGAAGTCGCTGGAGAAGACTCAGCGCCTTCTGGATGTCGAGGTCCGGAGGTTAGCAGATCTATGCCTTGAATACGGCTGGTGGAACGAAGCCGTTGACATGGTGATCTACAAGCGTGACCTGGAGTGGTCGGAGACTTATGTCGGCGTTTATCTACAGGAACGCTATGGCCTTGAAGCTATTATCAGTTTGGGGGCAGATGGTGAGCTGGTCTATGGGCGTTACGGGGACGAGGTCCTGCAACAGGATCGGCCTGGCGAATTGAAGTCTGCCAATCTGGATACTCTGATCCAGGCAGCTGTTGATACTGATTTCAATGATCCCGTGCCTGCAGTGGGATTCGTCGATGTCGGCGGTACACCCGCAATTGCCGCGGTGACAACCTACGCGGTATACGAGCCCACTGAATTTAACGTCAATGAATCCCATGGCTCGCTGATCCTGATCAAACTGCTGGATCAGGAGTTGCTGTCTGCCTGGTCAGATGACTTTCACATAACGGGATTGACGTTTTCGCCCAAAAAATCTGGAGCTGACAACGAACACTCGATTGCACTGAGCGGCCCAGGCGAGCAAGTACTGGGGCATTTGGAATGGTCACCGGAACGCCCAGGACAACAGTTTTTGGCCCTGGTGCTGCCCTGGGCCGGTGGCGCAGGCCTGCTCATGACATTGGCGTGTCTGTTCTTCTACACCAAATTGCGAACTTACGGCCGTATTGCACACGCCCATTTCGAGGAGTTAGTGAGCAGCCGAGAGGTACTGTACCAGCAGGCACAATTCGATTTTCTGACCGGACTGGTGAACCGCCCTCTTTTTCTGGAATTGGTGTCGCGGGAGATGAATCGGTGTTTCCGCCACAAGGAAAAAGCGGCGGTAGTTTACATCGATCTCGACGGATTCAAGGCGGTCAATGACTCCCTGGGTCATGATGTTGGTGACGAACTGCTCTGCCTTGTCTCTGAGGAACTGAGCAACAGCGTCAGAGGGGAAGATGTCGTCGCACGTTTTGGTGGCGACGAGTTCTGCTTGCTGCTTACCGGGATAACGGATGCCAGTGACATTGAACGTGTGTTGGGCAAGATTCAGAGCCAGTTTCTTCGGCCAGTGAGCCTTGGAAGCCACAGGGTCGTCATCGGAGTTAGCGCCGGAATCGTGATTATCCCTGACGACACAGCGGACTGCTCCACCGTCTTCCGGTACGCGGACATGGCCATGTACGCTGCCAAAAAACATGGCCAGAACGGCTACCGTTTTTACAGCGAAGAGATGGAAACCCACTCTCGGCAACGCAATGCTTTGAAATCCCAGCTGCTTACTTCCTTGGCTAACCAAGAGCTTTATCTGGTGTATCAACCGGTTTATGACCTTCGTGATCGAAGTGTGCGCGGGTTGGAAGCGTTGCTTCGATGGCGCAGTGCGGAACTAGGCGACGTTTCGCCCAGTGATTTCATTCCTGTTGCTGAGGAGAGTGGCGCCATTGAGCACATCGGGCTCTGGGTCGCCGGGAAGGTACTGGAAGATTTAACAGAAATGGATCAACGAACTGGTCAGAAGCTGACCGTATCCATCAATGTTTCAGTCAAGCAATTGCGCGATCCAAAATTCCCCGACCGGTTGGATGAACTGTTGCGCAAATATGATCATGATTCCTCGCGGCTGAAGCTCGAGATCACTGAAAGTCTGTTGATCACAGAGCAGGACAGCGAACACACCGTGCTAATGGAGCTTAGTAGCAGGGGGTACCGCTTAGTTCTCGATGATTTTGGTACCGGCTACTCCGCGCTTGGGTATTTGCAACTGTATCCGCTGGAGACCATCAAGATCGACAAGTCGTTTGTTAGTGGGGGCAGCGCCTCAGGAAGTCACATGCCCCTGGTGAAAAGCATTGTTTACATGGCGCAAACCATGGGCATGACCACTGTCGCTGAAGGGATAGAAACAGAGGAGCAGGAGGCATTTGTCGCTGCCTTGGGCTGCACCTTCGGGCAAGGCTTTTTGTTCAGTCGGCCGGAACGTCTCGAGCGGATTCTTGAGATCATTGAACGTGCGGACGACGATCAAACCTCCCCTTGAGCAACGTCTATGGTCGATGCCTGAGACGCCGCCATCCGGGGCTCGGTACAAACTAGTGGAGTTTCAGGCGCGGCTGCATCGCGCGGCTGATTTTGTCCATCAGCCAGATAACGCCGGCTCTAATCGGGCCATGCAGGGCGACCTGATGCATGCGATACAGCGATACATAGAACAGCCGTGCGACTTTGCCCTCAATGTACATGCTGCGCCCGGACAGGTTGCCCATCAGGTTGCCGACGGTGGTGTAGTGGCTGAAATTGATCAGCGAACCGTGATCGTTGTAGACGAATGGCACCGCGTCGCCGCCGTTGATACGGTTGCGTAAGGTTTTGAACAACGCATCAGCCTGCTGGTGCGCGGCCTGGGCCCGGGGCGGCACCGGCCGGTCGCTATCCGGTTGTGGGCAGGCGGCACAGTCACCCAGGGCGAAGACATTGTCGTCGCGGGTGGCCTGTAGGGTCTGCTCGACCACCAGTTGGTTGCCCTTGTTGGCTTCCAGTCCATCCAGATCCGCCAGGAACGCCGGTGCCTTGATACCGGCTGCCCAGATGGTCATTTCCGAGGGTAGCTCGGTGCCGTCTTTCATGACGATGCTGGCACTCCGCACTTCGTTGACCGGCTGGCCAGTAAGCACGTTGATGTGCTGATGCTCCAGCTCCCGATTGGCAGCGGCCGACAACCTGGCCGGCAATGCAGGCAGAATGCGGTCGGCCGCTTCGATCACGGTGATCGAAACATCCGAGGGCTGCAGATGGTTCATCCCGTAAACCGGCAATTCCCGGGACGCCAGACGTAACTCGGCGGCCAGCTCGACACCGGTGGCGCCGGCACCAATGATGCTGATGTTCAGGCTGTGATTCTGGCCCTGCAGCGCCTCGTGGTTTTTGCGCAGGAACGCATTGAGCAACAGGTTGTGGAACCGGCGGGCCTGACTGAGGCTGTCCAGGAACAGGCAGTGGTCCTGCGCGCCCGGAGTGCCAAAATCGTTGGCGGTGCTGCCGACAGCGATAACCAGGGTGTCGTAACGGATGCGCCGCTCGGGCACAACTTCGGCACCGTCCTGATCGTGAAAGGCGGATATCAGCAGCTGTCCGGCGTCACGGTCCAGACCATTCATGCGGCCGAGCTGAAATTCGTAATGGTGCTTGCGGGCGTGGGCCCGATAATTGATTTCGTTGGCGTTGGCATCCAGCGAACCGGAGGCAACTTCGTGTAGCAGTGGTTTCCAGACGTGGGTCAGCCCGGCATCCACCAAGGTCACGCGAGCTTTACCTTTTTTGCCCAGCTTGTTGCCGAGCCGGGTTACCAGTTCCAGCCCGCCGGCGCCCCCGCCGACCACCACGATGTGATGAAGGTTTTCCATAACAATCAGCCCCTGAAGTGAAGAAAGCCAAGCACTCTCCGGACAAAATGCTTGGCTGTCGTCACTGGGACGGGGCAGAAAATGTAGGGTACTGATGCTGAAGGAATAGAGTAACGCGGAGGGCACCCCAGGCACAATTGGACGGAAGTGCTATGGGTGCCCGAAGGGCGATGGTATTAGTGCCGGGTGCGGTAGCTCTCCAGAATGCTGGCGACATCGGCGCCCAGGTCCGACAGCTCATCCGGTGCCAGGTCCCGTTCGGCCATGGAGCGGATCGCAACAATTTGAGCCTGCAGCAGGCGCGCCAGACGATGGCAGTCGGTGGATGCCAGCAGTTCACCCCGGGCCTTGGCGGTTTCCAGGGCCGCGCACAGGGCCTGCTGAATGTTGGCCAGTATCCGGTTGGCCTGCTCAGCCAGCGCCGGGTGGGTGTTACTGGATTCCAGCAGGGTTTTTACAATCATGCAGGCCCGGGAGGGCTTGGCCTGGGTTTGATTGCCGGTCTGGGCGATACCGCGCAGGTACGCCTCCAGACCATCGACGATGGACTCTGCCGGCTCCAGGTAGGTCTTCAACTCCTGGCTGCCTTGTTCGGCGTACGCTGCCAGGGCTTCGGAAAATAACCCATCCTTACTGCCAAAAGTTGCGTAGATACTACCCGGGCGCATATCCAGAGCCTGTTCAATCTGCTTCATGGAGCTGCCGTGGTAACCACGCTCCCAGAACAGGGCAATGGCTTTTGCCAATGCGGTTTGTCGATCGTAGCGGGCGTGCCTGGCCATAACTTCGGTCCGTTCGGGTCTTCGAGAGATATTGAATGAATGCTCAAATTATAACTTGAATGATCACTCAATAACAGATAGTGTGAATGTGTTGTTGAGCAATCACTCAAATTAGGAGTCTGATATGACCGACTTTACTCTGCACGATAAAGATTCAGCACCGGAAAACTCCAAGCCGCTGCTCGAAAACTCTCAGAAGGCATTCGGAATGATTCCTGGGCTACATGCGGTCATGGCTGATGCGCCCACCGTTCTTGATGGTTACCAAAAGCTCCATGAACTGGTACTGAATACCAGCTTTGATAACGACGAGACTACAGTGGTGTGGCAGACCATCAACGTTGAGCACGCCTGCCATTACTGCGTCCCAGCGCACACCGGCATCGCCAAGAGCATGAAGGTGTCGGATGACATCATCAACGCCCTGCGTGATGAGACGCCGCTGCCCAGCGACAAGCTGGAAGCGCTGCGGACCTTCACCCTGGCTGTCGTTCGCAAGCGTGGCGAAGTGAATAGCGAAGACCTTAATGCCTTCTACGAGGCGGGTTATAAGCGCAGTCACGTGCTGGAAGTGATTCTGGTGCTGTCGCAAAAGGTGATGAGTAACTACATCAACCACATCGCCGAAACCCCGGTCGACGAGCCGTTCCAGAAGTTCGCCTGGAAAAAAGCCAAGTAATATTCTTGGTCAATAACGAGGATGCGGGCCCGGCCTGCATCCTCGTTTGTCTGTTGCCCGCCCTTTTTACTGCCCTGATCTTAAGACCTCTGCTGTCCACGCTGCCCTGTCGCTGTCTGCGCGGCGTAACCCTGCGAACACCTCTAACAACGCTCTCTTCTCCCTCTGTGCCTGCGCTCTGCTACTGTTTTAGGAACAGCCGGATGTTGGCGTTGGTAAGAAATCAGTGAGGGTTTGATGAAAATTGCAGTCTATTGCGGTTCCCGTTCGGGCTCAGACCCGAAATTTGCGCGCGCAGCCGAAGCATTAGGCGCCTATTTGGGCAGCCACGGTATCGATGTGGTGTTCGGGGGCGGCCATGTCGGCCTGATGGGGATTGTTGCCGATGCGGTGTTGGCTCACGGTGGCAAGGTTTACGGCGTGATTCCCGAGCATCTGCGGGACCGGGAGTTGGCCCACCCCGGCCTGACCGAGCTGTTTGTGGTGGCGGACATGCACGAGCGCAAGGCCAAGATGGCTGAGCTGGCGGACGGCTTTGTCGCCTTGCCCGGTGGCATTGGCACCCTGGAGGAAATTTTCGAAGCCTGGACCTGGGGGCAGCTCGGTTTTCATCACAAGCCCTGTGCGCTCTATAACGTGGATGGCTTCTATGACCCTCTGCTGGCCATGGCGCAGCGCATGGAAGAGAAGGGTTTTCTGAAACAGGAATACATCGACATGCTGGTGTTGGCGGACACGCCTGAACAGCTGGTGGATGGATTCCGTCGATACTGCCCGCCCCATGAGAAATGGAGCTGAATCATTACTCCGCTTCGTTACGGGCCTTCTCTAGCTGTTCCAGTTTTTCGTGCAGCAGCGCTTCCAGTTTGATCAGCTTTTCCCGGTTTTTTTCATCGGGCCGGTTGGTGTACAGGCCAACGTAGGTCTGGGTGACCTCGTTCAGGATCGGGTGAAGCTTTTTGTACTCTTCGTCAGGCATGGTCCACGTCCTCCCGTGGCGGGATTGTTACCTATAACTATGGAACATCCTGGCCATTGATCAAGGCGGAAGCGTTCACAGGGGCATGACCTTGGTCATCAGCTTGCGCCAGTCAATAGGTAGCTTCTGCTCCAGCGCGAGTAGAGCAGGATCGCGGCTGTGCAGGGCTTCGAAAGGCTGCTTGCTGGCGTAGATCACGGTGTTGTTGGTTTTGCTCCGAAACATCAGCAGCTTGGCAAACTGCTGCCGGAGCTGGCGCAAATAGACACTGCCCGGCTCCGGTGGCCGGTGGTAGTTCAGGGTCAGCCAGCCGTTCGGGCTGAGCACCCGGCTGCACTGGTCGATAAACATCCGCTGGGCCTGGGCCGGACTCATCCGGTCGCCGCTGTAGAGGTCGGCCAACACCAGATCGGTGCTGGCATCCGGCAGTTTCGAGAGCGCATCGCGGGCGTCGGCAATGGTCACGGTCAGCCGGTCACTCTCGGGCAGTCCAAAGTATTCCCGGGACACCGCCACAACCTCCGGACGCAACTCCACGGCGTGGATGTGGCAGTTCGGATACAGGTGGTGGAAGGCACTGGCCATCACGCCACCGCCAAGACCTAAAATGGTGACATGGCGGGGCTGGGCAAAGGCCGCCGGCAACATCATGGCACGGTTATACTCGTGCACCGGCAGATGCGGGCGACGCCGGTCGATCTTGCTTTGCTCGAATGCCGAGTTGAAGGTCAGCACCCGGTGCTTGCGGTAATCAATCACCAGGATGCTGCCGAGGGCGTCCTTGGCGTGGTGAATAATCTCTCCCTGGTTGAACACAGGCGTCAGGCACTTAGCCTGGCGATGGCCGATTCCGCCCCGGCCGCGCGGGCATGGTCGAGCGCGGTCGCGCCTTTGTCGTCGGTCAGTTCCAGCGTGGCGCCAGCGGTCAGTAATGGCTCAATCAGATGAACCGCGTTGTTGTCGGCCGCGATCATCAGGGGCGTCCGGCCCTGGTTGTCTGCCAGGTTCGGGTTGGCGCCCTGCTCCAGTAGCACCTCAACGGTCTGGGTGTGGTCGTTGGCGGTGGCCAGCATCAGCAGGCTCTCACCCTCACTGGTACGGATATCCACCGGCACGCCGGCGCCCAGTAGCGGCATTAGCAGTCCGGCGGCGCCGTTTCGGGCCAGTTCGAAGATGCCCTGGGCGAAGGCAACGGCGTCTTCATCTTTCTGGTTGTCCGGTGCCTGCGGCTGGCCGGGTTGCTGTTTGCTCATGGTGACTCCCCTGGTAGGTCAGGATGGTTGCAAGAAGTTTGTACGGTGGCTGCGATCAGTCTCGTGCTTCGATCCTCTGGACAGACGTGCAGCTGCATTGCTACAACCGCTGTATCACACACGTATGATTGAACAGGCCGGCTTAAGACACAATGTCTGTAAGGTGAGCCCACGATCAACAGGAGGCAACGTCGTGAAATTAGAAGTTCGAGGCATCGAAGAAGGTCAGCCAGTTCCGGAGAAATTCGCGTTTGGTGTCTACAGCGACACCGATCATATGAGTTTTGGCCCCAATCGCAACCCGGAAACCCTCTGGGAGGGCGCGCCGGAAGAAACCAAGAGCTTTGTGGTCATGATGTTTGATCCGGACGTTCCCAGCGTGGCGGATGATGTGAACCAGGAAGGCAAGACCGTGGCCAAAGACCTGCCCCGGGTAGATTTCTTCCACTGGCTACTGGTCGATGTGCCCGCCGGAATCAGCCGTATCCCTGAGGGTGAGGACAGCGATGGCGTGATTCCGAAAGGAAAGGAATTCGGCCCTGGCCCCATCGGTATTCGTGGTGTGAACAGCTACACCCAGTTCCTGGCCGGTAATCCGGACATGGCGGGCACCTACGCCGGTTATGACGGCCCGTGCCCGCCCTGGAATGACGAGATCATGCATCACTACCACTTCGAGGTACATGCGCTGGATGTCGAAAGTCTGGGCCTCACCGGCGAATTCGATGGTAATGCCGTGCGCGAAGCCATGGCTGGACACGTTCTGGCCAGTGCCCGGGTAACGGGTACCTATACGCTCAACCCGGCCCTTCGCTGAGCGCGCAGTCATTGAACTGTCTTGAGGCTGTCACCCTGCCGTCATTCGTCCGTGCAAAGATTCTGTTATCCGGGCGGATTGATGGCAGGAGATACCATGCGAGACTACCGCAGCGTTTTTATTTCCGATGTGCATTTAGGCACCGCAGATTGCCAGGCGGCTTATCTGTTGGATTTCCTGAATCAGGTGCGTTGTGAAACCTTGTATCTGGTCGGCGATATCGTTGACCTGATCGCGATGCAGAAGCGGGTACATCTGCCGCCGGAGCATCAGGCCGTCGTGCAGCGGTTGATGGAACTTGCCGCCACCGGAACCCGAGTCGTGTATGTGCCCGGCAATCACGACGAATTCTTTCGTAAATTCTGTGGCCAGACCATCGCCGGCATAGAGCTCAAGCACAAGGTAGTGCACACCACCGCAGATGGTCGCCGGTTCATGGTCTGCCACGGCGATCAGTTTGATCAGGTGGTGCGTTGCAGTCCCCTCATGCTGCTGGTGGGGGATCGTGCCCATGGGTTGCTGCTTAGACTGAATCGCTGGGTCAATGGATTGCGGCGGCTGCAGGGCAAGCCCTACTGGTCGATGGCGGCCTGGGTTAAATCCCGCATTGGCAAGGCCCGGACCTTCATTCGTCGCTTCGAGCTGGCGGCGCTGACGGTGGCTGAAAAGGGCCATTACGACGGTTTTATTTGTGGTCATATCCATTCCGCTGGCTTTCTGCGCAGCGAAAACGGGTTGTATTGCAACGATGGTGACTGGGTGGAGCATTGTACGGCTCTGGTGGAGCATGGGAACGGTCGGCTGGAGTTGCTGCACTGGTCCGAATCCCCAACCACACTGGCCTGGGAGCCGGACGCTCCAAATCCTGAAATGTCTGGAGATGTCCGGCCAGCACTGGATCATGTGCCGGCCGGATTCGTGGAACAGCTCAATCGTCTAGTGAGTTAGTTGTCCTCCCCGACCATGGGTGTTTCGAGGCAGATCCGGTTGTTTCCGCACTCGATGTCTTCGTCGCTGACGCCTTCGGCGAAAGCCGTTGAGCCCAGCGCGAACGCCAGTAAAAGCCCGGTTAGTGTCAAGATTTTCATCGTCCTGTCCCCTTTGTCGCCAATTGCCACCCGTTCTGTGTCACCCCAGGTCGCCGGTACCACCGAGTGGCTTACACAACATGGACACCCGAACGGGCGAAGGATTACGCCTGCAACGCATAAATCATGGTTGCCATTCGATCAGGCTTTCTTGGGCGAGCAGGACGGGTAGAATACCCGGATGCGCCACACCCAATGGGTTTTCCGTTTTTCCTTTCTGATCTTTGTCGGGCTCCTGATGGCTGCCATCTGGCTGGTATTGCGCCAGCTGGGCATGCCTGCCAGCCTGGCACCAGACGCGTTGTCCCAGTGGCTCAGTCAGCAGGATGGCTTGGGCATGGTGCTGCTGATGCTGCTGATGGTGCTGGCCGTAGTGATAGGCCCGATACCGACCCTGCCGATCAGCGCCACTGCCGGCCTGGTTTATGGCACTGCCATGGGCACCGCGGTTGCCGTAGCGGGCGCCCTGGCCGGAGCCATCATTGCGTTTTATCTGGCGCGAATCCTTGGGCGGGAACTGGTGCGGCGCAAGCTGGATCAGAACCCTGTGTTTTCAGCCCGCGGTTCCCAGCGTTTCCTGTTCGTTGCGGTGCTCCTAACCCGCCTGATACCGCTGTTTTCGTTTGCCCTGATCAGTTACGCCGCCGGCGTGACCGCCATCTCGCTCTGGCGCTACGCTCTAGCCACCACCCTGGGCATGCTGCCGATGACGTTTGTCTTCGCCGGGCTCGGCCATACCTTCGAATTCAACCCGGTACTGACTGTCATCGCTGCCGCTGTCATTCTGGTGGTTATGAGCACCCTGCCCCTGTATCTCAGTCGCCGCCCCCAGTCCCGGCTGGCGCGTTGGTTGCAACTGGACGGTCAGGTCTGATTCGATAGACCTTGAACCTTTGCCCCCGGCGGCAATCCAACTAGGCACGCTGGCGAAACCAAGTCTATATTTCAGTCCAATCGCATCCACAGACAGGTGATCTTATGGCGCGTTTCTTCGCAATCATCCTTTTTCTGGCGGGGTCGCTGGCCCACGCCGAAACCCAGCCACCAGCTCTGGTAGACGCCAACTGGCTGAATCAGAATTTGGGAAAGGACCAGCTGGTGGTGCTGGATGTTCGTTCCGGTATCGACAATGGCGGTGATCGCAGCAGCTTTCAGCAGGCCCACATTCCCGGTTCCCGTTACAGCAGCTACACCGGCGATGGCTGGCGGGAGAGTCGTGACGGTGTGCAGGGGGTGTTGCCCCCGACCGCAAGCCTGGAGCGCCTGATTGGCAGCCTGGGTATCGGTAATGACAACACCGTGGTGATCGTGCCGGCCGGCACTGGAGCGACCGATTTCGGCAGTGCGGCCCGGGTCTACTGGACCTTCCGGGTGTTGGGTCATGATCAGGTCACCATTCTCAATGGCGGTTTCGCCGGCTGGCGTGCGGCCGGCTACGAGGTGGTCAGCGGAGCGGGCGCAGACTTTGAACTGGCGAACTTTGAGGGCGCCCTGCAGGCGGACCTGATTGCCACCCTGGAGGAAGTCGAAGAGGCACGGGAGTCCCAGGCCCAGCTGGTGGACGCGCGGCCATCGGATTATTTCCGGGGCGAGACCAAGTCGCCGGCAGCCAAGGCTCCGGGCACCATTCCCGGCGCCAAGAATCTGCCCCATCACGAGTTTGTTGGTCAGCAGGATGAGGTCTGGTACCTGAATGCCGATCGCATCACCGCCCAGGTGAATGCCGCCGAGCTGGACCCGAATGCCCGCACAATTTCCTTCTGCAACACCGGACACTGGGCCGCCACCGATTGGTTCGTGCTGAGTGAACTGGCCGGCTTCCAGGAAGTGGCCTTGTACGACGGCTCCATGTCGGAGTGGTCCCAGGACAGCAGTCGGCCGATTCAGGTAGCCCGTAAGGGCTTGGGTAAGATTCTGAACCTGTTTGACTGAGAGCCCGACTCATGACCGAATCCGCTGTTGCCCAGCCACCCTCGTATAGCGGCCGCTGGCAGATAGACCGTTTTGTCGTCAGCACTGCCCTGGCCGGTGTCGCCCTGTTGGGCGGGTTGATCTGGCTGGAAACTGCCCCATTCATGGTGGCGCTGTTTGTGATTGGCACCGTGCTGGGCATTGCCCTGTATCACGGTGCCTTCGGTTTTACCGCCGGCTGGCGCAACCTGGTGGTGCACCGCAAGGGCGCCGGTATGCGGGCACAGTTGCTGTTGTTTGGTTTGAGCTCCTTGATCATGGTGCCGCTGCTGCACAGTGGCCAGGACGGGTTGATTGGCGCGGTGGCGCCGGTGGGCACCTCCCTGGTGGTGGGCTCATTTCTATTTGGTCTGGGCATGCAGCTGGGCGGCGGCTGTGGTTCCGGCACGCTGTTTACTGTCGGCGCCGGTAATATCCGCATGGTGATCACCCTGGTGTTTTTCATCCTCGGCACGGTGATGGGCTCCATCCACCTGCCCTGGTGGCTGGACCAGCCCGGCGTGGATCCCATATCCCTGGTCACGCCCCTCGGCGTCAGCGGTGCGATTCTGGCCCAGTGGCTGGGCCTGGGGTTGATTGCGCTTTGGGTGAATCGCATCGAGCGTAAGGCCCATGGTTCGGTGGAGCGTGCAGCGTTGCTCTGGCAAGCGCCCAGTCACGGGCCAGTTCGAACACTGCTGACCGGGCGCTGGCCGTTTGCCTGGGCGATCCTGGTGCTGGCCCTGGGCAACGCCCTGACTCTGGCCATTGGCGGTTCGCCCTGGAGTATTACCTTTGCCTTTAACGTCTGGGGGGCCAAGGCATTGGAAGCCGTGGGTGTGAACATGGGCCAGTTCGAGTTCTGGCAGTGGGAGTACCCGGCCATGGCGCTGAAGGATTCGGTGTTGACCAACATCCCTTCGGTGATGAACTTTGGCTTGCTGCTGGGTGCCATGCTGGCGGCCGGCTTGGCCAACCGCTTCAATGAGGCCAGTCGCAATCGCCCGGAACCCCGGCAGTTCTATGCGGCCGTGGTGGGCGGTTTGTTGCTGGGTTATGGCGCCCGCCTGGGCTTCGGCTGCAACATTGGCGCTCTGTTCTCCGGTATCGCCTCGGCCAGCGTGCACGCCTGGATCTGGTTCGCCTGTGCCTTTGTTGGCTCGTTGGTAGGCATCCGCTTGCGGCCCTGGTTCCGCCTGCCAAACTGATAGGGAAAGAGAACCGATGGTGGAGCAAGCTTACAGTCGAACCCGAATTCTGGTGGTCCTGGCTATCCTGCTGGTGTTGATTCTGGCCGATCACCTGAAAAGCCCGACGTTCGCATTTAATTCAGGCCAGGGCAATGTGGAAACCGCCCTGACCCAGCGTGACGAAACTGCGTGCGCGCCCTGCGGTGCACCGTGTCCGTCTACTCGAGACTGAGCCTGCCGGGTGACCGGCCGGAGGTATGAGATGAACAAGGTTTGTGTGGTGATTGGTGTCGGCCCGGGCAATGGTGAAGCCCTGGTGCGCCGGTTCTGCCAGGAAGGCTATGACGTTGCCATGCTGGCGCGAAGCAAGGATTTTACCGAACGTCTGGCGGGGCAGTTGTCCAGTGCCCATGCTTTCGTCCACGACGCCAGCGATCTGGAAGCGGCGGCCTCGGTGTTTGCCCGGATCGAACAGCAACTGGGCGCTGTCTCAGTGTTGCTGTACAACGCCGGCGGTGGTGTGTTCAAGAGTGCCGAGGACGCCAGCGTAGACGACTTTGAAGCCAACTGGCGTATCAATGTCGGTGGCCTGGTCGCCGCCTTTCAGGCGGTGCTGCCCCAACTGCGCCAGCATGACACGGCGAGCATCGTGATCACCAGTGCGTCGGCGGCCTTGAGGGGGCGCGCCAATACTGCGCCGTTTGCGTCTGCCAAGGCGGCCCAACGCAGCCTCGCGCAATCGATGGCACGACAGCTAGGCCCCGAGCGCATCCATGTAGCTAACGTGATCATCGATGGCGTGGTGGATTTGCCGCGCACCCGCCAGGCCATGGGCGACAAACCGGACGACTTCTTCGTCCAACCCGCCGCCGTTGCCGATGCGGTGTGGATGCTGACCCAGCAGGCACCGTCGGCCTGGACCTTTGAGCTGGATCTGCGACCGTTCGGTGAGACCTGGTAGGCGTTGTGCCTGATGGGCTGAGTGAGGCCAGGTTAAGGGCCGGACTCAGCCCTGGTGCGTCGCCAGAATTTTCTGCAGGAAGTCCTGAGTGCGGGGATCTTTCGGGTGGTAGAAAATCTCGCTCGGAGGGCCCTGTTCCACAATCCGCCCGTCGTCGATGAAGATCACCCGGTCGGCGACGTCGCGGGCGAAGGACATCTCGTGGGTGACCAGCATCATGGTCTGGCGTTCCGCCGCCAGTTGCTTCATCAATGCCAGTACCTCTTCGACCCATTCCGGGTCGAGGGATGAGGTGGGTTCGTCGAACAGGATCACTTCCGCGCCGGCCGCCATGGCCCGGCCAATGCCCACGCGCTGCTGCTGACCACCGGACATGGACGCCGGGTAGGCGTCGGCTTTGTCTTCCAAACCAATGCGCCGCAAGATTTCCCGGGCCCGCTCGTAAGCTTTGGCTTTCGGCCAGCGATCAACCACCAATAACCGCTCGGCGATATTCTGCAGGGCGGTCTTGTTGGCAAACAGAGCGTAGTTCTGAAACACGAACGCGGTCTGCTGACGCAACGACAGGATGTTCTTCTTACTGGCCCGGTTTACGTCCACGGTCAGATCGCCGACGGTGATCTCGCCAGCGGTGGGCTGTTCGAGGAAATTCACGCAGCGTAACAAGGTGGACTTACCGGTGCCTGAGGGCCCGATAATCACCACGATCTCGCCTTTCTCGATGGTCAGGTCGATGCCGTCGAGCACCACCGCATCGCCAAACTGCTTGCGCAGCCCCTTGAGTTCAATCATCGGCTATAGGCCTTGTTCAGACGGGTTTCCAGATTACCCTGCAGCCAGGACAGCATCTCCACCACGATCCAGTACATGATCGCTGCCACGATGAAGGCCTCGAAGTACAGGAAGCTGCCGGACGCCTCTTTCTGGGTGGCGCCCATCAGCTCGGTGACGCCCAGGGTGAAGGCCAGTGACGTCGCCTTGATCATGTCGATGAAGTAATTCATCAGTGTGGGCAGGGCGACCCGGGTAGCCTGCGGCAGGATGATCCGGCGCATCAGTTGGCTGTTGGTCATGCCGATGGACAGTGCAGCTTCGGTCTGACTGCGATCCACCCCGACAATGGCGGCCCGGATGGACTCGGCCATGTACGCCGAGAAATGCATGGTTAGACCCATGATGGTGGCGGTGATGCCGTCGATGACGGTGAGCGCACTGAACAGCTGGGGCAACCCGTAGTAGAACAGGAACAGCTGGACCAGCAGCGGCGTGCCGCGGAAAAAGGAAATGAACACCACGGTGAACTGGTTCAGCACCGGAATCCGCTGCACCCGAATGACCGCAAACAGGCACGCCAGGATCAGCGCCAGCACCATGCCCAGCGACGCCAGCTGCAGGGTCAGGGGCAGGTAGCCCAGTAGCACGGGGACCAGACCGAGCATGTAGTCGACGTCGAGAGCGCCCATAGCGTGTTTCCTGTGTGATTAGGGCGCGGTGATGTCGGTGCCGAACCAGTCCTCGGAAATGGCTTTCAGGGTGCCATTGTCCCGCAGTGTTTTCAGGGCGGCGTTCACTTCATCCCGCAAGGCCCGGCCACGCTCGGTGTCTTTGAACGGGTAGGCGTTAGTGATCTGGGAGAAGGTTGGTCCGGCCAGTGCCAGCGGCAGCGGCTTTTCCTTGATGATCTGGCTGGCACTGACCCGGTCCATCACGAAGGCATCGACCCGGCCCAGGGCGGTATCGCGCTCGATGTTGCTCTCGTAAGTCTTGATGTCGATCTCGTCAGCGTAAGGCAGGTCACGCAGCAGCGCCTCGAAGTTTGAGCCCAGGTTAACCGCAACCGTCTTGCCCTTGAGGTCTTCCACACCGTTGATATCTTCGTTGCCGGCCTTGGTGACCACCTGGGCACCGTCGTAAACGTACGGCTCGCTGAACAGGTAGGCCCGCTGGCGTTCTTCGGTAATGGTGATCTGGTTGGCCACGGTATCAATGCGGCCGGCGCCGAGCATGCCAAACAGGCCGGAGAAGGCAGCGGTCTGGTACTCGACCTCACGGCCCATTTCCTTCGCGATGGCGTCCATAACGTCCACTTCAAAGCCCTTCAGGGTGTCCTGTTCAACGAACGTGAATGGGAAGTACTGGCCAGACATGCCGACCCGGATGGTGTCGTCCTGGGCATGAACGGAAGTCGTTACCAGTGACAGGATCACCAGTGCAGAAGCTAGCAGGGTTTTCATAATCTCGTCCTTTCCGGTTTGTTGCCGTGTTGTCGTCAGTGACGATTGCGCAGGCGCATAAGAATGAAGATTGAAATCGAATTTGCCAATAGTTTAGCAAGCCTGGACCGGTCATCGATACGGGCTTTCCTAGAGGTTGGTTTGCTCTGGGTGCGTTATGGCGTTTGCGGGGGATGTTTCAAGCGATCTTCCCAAGCCAGTCCGTGATAGTCAAAGTCTGGCGTCAGAGTCGGCTTGATTATCTGGAAAAACGGCGAGGCATCGAAATCTCGGGGTGTGAACAGGGAGTGATGTCGGACTCGATAGGCGACCCGGGTACAATCCGCGCAGTCGGGGTCGTCGGCAGGCACCATCCGGATCAGGGGCAGGATAGGGTAGCGTAGCTGTTGGAAAGCTTCGGCCAGGAAGGTGGAGCAGATCGCCCGAGTCGGATCGCCACTGCCGAACGCCAGAAGCCGATGGCGGTACTGGGTGGGCACTGGCGGTGTGGGTAAGAGGTACCGGGCCAGGTCGAAAACGTTTTTGAGGTCGTAAGTGTTGCCGAGCCGACTGAGTGCAAAGCCGGTCAGTTGCTGAATGTCGTCACTGTTCAAACCCACCGGACGGCAGATCCGGGTATGGCTGTGGCGATAGTACGACAGCGGCAGCGCGCGAATGCCTTGTTCCAGGTCGGCTTCAATCAGGACATTGGGCTCACCAGTGTTGCTCTGGCCCAAGCCAGCATCGGGGCCCAGATACAGGGCGCTGTGAGACCAGGTGGATTGGGTCAGGTATTTGATCGCGACGCTGATACGGGTGTCGCCCTCCACCAGAAGCACATCAGCGGGTCGCAATGCCTGCTCCAGCTGCCGATAGGTGGAGGTCGGTATCGATTTCTCGGTGATCTGCTTGGTCAGGTACTTGGCAAGCCAACCTGACAGCCAGCGCAAAATGCTGCCCATGTATTCCTCTCCTGTTTCCTAGCCCTACTTTAGCGGACAGAGGGGGGCCGTGCCGACCTCGGATCACGGCCGTAACAAAACCAGCCTTCGTGTGTCGTAACAAAGATGCCCTAATGAAAACAAAGGGTGCGGTTCGGTGTTAGTCGTGCTGAGGCCAGGAGGTGGACGATGGATACGAGAACGGAGCGGCTTCGCGGAATACCTCTCTGGCAATGGGTTTGGTCTGCCGGGCTGTGTCTGCTACTGGGACCGATGGAGTTGCTGGCCCAGCAGAAGAACGGCTTTAATCTGGAATCGGCACTGATTCCGCCGGAGCAGATTATGCGCGGGGGACCGCCCCGGGACGGTATCCCGGCGATACAGCGGCCCAGGTTTGAGCGCCCTGACGGCAGCCAGCCCTGGCAGCCCAAGGACCTGATGCTGACCTACGACGGTGCGGGCGTTAGCCGGGCTTTTCCGATTGGTATCCTGAACTGGCACGAGATCGTCAACCTGCCCAATCAGGTGCCGCCCCTGGTGATTACTTTCTGCCCGCTGTGCGGCACCGGCATTGGCTTTGATCCGGTGGTCGACGGCCAACACCTGACCTTTGGCGTTTCCGGTCTGCTCTACAACAGCGACCTTTTGATGTACGACCACCAGACCGAGTCCCTGTGGTCGCAGATTGAGGGGCGCGCGGTATCAGGCCCAATGGCAGGCCAGGAATTGCAGCACGTGCCGGTCCGGCACGAGCGCTGGCAGGCGTGGCAGGCGCGGGCTGCCGACAACGGGGAAGTGCTGTCGACCGACACCGGCTACGGCCGGGATTACCGAAAATCGCCCTACGGCAACTACGAGCAGTCGGAGCGGATCTATTTCCCGGTGACCCAGACCAGTCGCAAATACCACCCCAAAACCTGGGTGCTGGGCTGGCGTCACAACGGCGAGGCCAAGGCCTGGCCGTTTCCGGAGCTGGCCGAGCACGATGGCGTGCTGCAGGACTCCGTTGGTGGCAAGCCGGTCACCGTTCACTACGATCCGGATACCCCCTCTGCGGAACTCCGGGATGAAGATGGATCGCTGCTGCCCGCCACCCGGGCGTTCTGGTTCGCCTGGTACACCTTCCATCCGGACACCGGAATCTTCGAGAGCAATTAATTTGCCTGCATTCTGTAATGGTTGAGTAAATCATGTGTCTCACTGATAACCGCCTGATAAGGCGGTTGCGGAGCTTTGAGGCTTCGCCACTAACTCTGTGATCAGGGAGAGATGTCATGACTAAAATCCACCCACTACGACAAGCGATTCGCGCCAGTCAGCAACACCGGCACAGCAACTGGTGGTCGGCGTTGCTGGTGACCGCCTTGCTGACCGGTGGCGGCGGTGTTGCAGCAGCCTGTAACCCGTGTTCGCCATGCAAGGGTAAATGCGGTGCGTCGCAGCAGTGTAAGGCAGGGTGCAACCCCTGCGCCGGAAAGAATCCCTGCGCGGCCAAGAATCCCTGCGCTAGCAAAAACCCATGCGCGGTGAAGAATCCGTGTGCCACTAAGGGCTGCAACCCCTGTGCGGTCAAGGGCTGTAACCCTTGTGCCACGAAAGGCTGTAATCCCTGTGCCGCGGCTGGCAAGTGCGCCGCCAAGCCAAATCCCTGCGCCGCCAAACGGGTAACGCGACCGGCCGGCTATCAGCCGTATGAGGGCAACCCTTGCGCCCTGGTGGCCATGGGTAAGAAGCTGTTCAACGACACCTCGCTGAGCAGCAACGGCCTGGCCTGCTCTACTTGCCACAACAACGGCGCCGGCTATAACGCCACCTTTGCCGAAGCCTATCCGCACTCGGTGGCCATGGCCCGGGATGTCTTTGGCATGGGAACCGTGCACCTCGACGAAATGGTCCAGATCTGCATGGTTCGCCCCATGGCCACGGAACCTTTGCCCTGGGACGGCGAGCAACTGGCGGCGTTAACGGCGTATATGGCCAAGGTACAGACTGAACTGGCGGCCAATCCCTGCGCCCTGAAAGGCGGTAAATGCGGTGCCTGCAACCCGTGTGCGGGCAAGAACCCTTGCGCCACGAAGAACCCGTGTGCCACCAAAAACCCGTGCGCGGCCAAGAATCCATGCGCATCGGCACAGCTGAAAGCCACGGCAGCATCGGCGGCTTGAGGCGAGATGCTGACCGGAATCCGGTGGCGCTTGGTTCATTAAGGCCACACGCCATCGGAACCGGCGCAATGGAAGAGGGAGACAGGTATGACGCAGAAAACACTGATTAAGCTTCAGTCACCGGAGCTCACCAGCATCAGTGACCAGCAGATTCGAACCAGCCTGGCGGCGATCAGCGAGATTCGGGAATGCTACCGGGTGCTGGAAAAAGGCGGCCTGAACATCGTCGGAGAGGTGTTGCGGGGCCAGGGGCCGTTCTACGAACTGGATCACTACCCCAAGGACGATGTTTTCGATGCCGCTACGGCATCTCAGTACTACTACCATGCCCACCGCAGCGACCATGACGAGCATGGCCATTTCCATCTGTTTTTGCGGAATTCGGCGTTGCCCGGCGAGGCGGAGCCTGTGCTGGGCCCTGTGGGCAAGGATCGGGTCGCGCACCTGGTGGCGATCGCCATGGATGCCTGGGGGTTTCCTACCGAGTTGTTTGCGGTCAATCGCTGGGTTACCGATGAAAGCTGGCTCGGGGCTGCATCGGTAATTGCGTCGTTGGATCGGTTCAATCTTGACCACGCTTACCCGAGTTGGCCAGTCAATCGCTGGCTCACGGCGATGGTGCGTTGCTACCGACCCCAGGTCGAAGCGTTGCTGCGCCACCGTGACCAGGTGCTGGCCGAGGACAGCGGGCGATCACTGGCAGACGTTCTGGAAGATCGGCGGCTGGAAGTGACCGGCACCATTCCGGTGGATCTGGATAGCTGGGCGGCGGCGCTCACCGGGGAGCAACAGCGACGGGCCCTGTCCTGGTTGCCATCGCCTGAACCGGCATTGGCGAACAAGGCTTAACGGTCCGAATCTGGGTCTGCGTCAGGAGCCTCGGGGCGGTGGCTCAAGGCCTCAGTGACGCAATGGTTGATGCGATCAATCACTGACTGTTCAACGCGCGCGGACGAATGCCCCCGCAGCAGTTCCGTGCTCGCCCGTAGATTGCCGATGAATGAGCGGCAGTGGCGGCACATCATCAGGTGCATTTGCACGGACAGGCGTCTGCCGGTGCTCAATTCGCCGTCTATGTAGTCGCTGGCAATCCCCGCCAGCTCGCGGCACATTAGCATTCGCCGGTCTCCTGAAACGTTTCCACCATCAGAAAGATTTTCTGACGCGCACGATGAAGCATAACCCGCAGGTTAGATGCACTGACATCGAGAATGTTACAGACGTCATCGGATTTGTGCTGGTGCGCTTCGTACAGGATCAAAGCCGAACGCTGATTTTCCGGCAGGTGGCCAAGGTGCTTGTCGAGGCAATCGCTCAGGGCGCCGTTCTCCAGCAGAGCGTCGGCGGATTCGTCAAACCGCAACTTTGGTGGCGTGGCCCAGCGGCCCGAGGCTTTGAACCGGCTGTCCAGCTCTGGTTCCAGGCGTTCTGAAAAGTCGGTAGTGATCTCGCGGTGGCTGGTCCGCAGCTGGTTTTTGCAGCGATTGGCCACAATCCGGTGGAGCCAGGTTTTCAGGCCCGAGCGGCCCTCGAAACGTCGAATGGCGTCGATCACCGTGACCCAGCAGTCCTGCACGATTTCCTCGGCGTTGGCGGGATCAACATAGTAGCGTGCAACCGCGAGCATGCCGGCGGTATAGGTCGAGACGGCCTCGGTAAAGGCGGCTTGTTCGCCACGCTTCAGGGCTTCAACCAGTCTGCTTTCATCAAGATCCGGGTGCGCGTTCACGGTCGCTCTCTGCCGATTGGTGGTTGTTCAGCCATTGGTCCGCGCTGGGCGGCTCAGGTTCCCGATAAATTGGCCTGAACGTGGATTTTGTTCTCAAGCTTAGATCAGGAACCAGATTTTTGAGGGGATTGTTATTAATTTGTGACCTTTACTGCTTCTGACTCACGTACTCTGTACTTAATGCGAATTATGTCAGTACGGGAACTTTTTTCTCGAGGAACTGTAACAACGGCTCCATTTTAGCGTCGATGACGTAACCAATGTTTAGCAAAGGATGATGTGATGAACGCGAAAAAGTGGCTGACGATTCTGGCCATCGTGGTTGTAGTGGCGGCCTTCTGGAGCAGCGGAGCCCAGGAATACCTGACCCTCGATGCCCTGAAAGCCCACCAGCAGAGCCTGGATGCCTGGATTGTCGACCATGCCTGGATGGCGGTTGGCGGCTACATGGTAATTTACATTGCGGTGACGGCGCTGTCGTTGCCGGGCGCGACCATCATGACCCTCGCTGGTGGTGCGTTCTTTGGCAATGTCTATGGCCTGGCGGCGGTGTCTGTCGCCTCCACCATCGGCGCTTCCATCGCCTTCCTGGTGGCTCGCTTCCTGGCCCGCGACACCCTGCGGGAAAAATACGCCAGCACGGTGGCGCGAATGGATCGGGGCATCGAAAAAGACGGCGCTTTCTACCTGGCCACCCTGCGGCTGGTGCCGGCCTTCCCGTTTTTCCTGATCAACATCGCCATGGGCCTGACCGCCATGAAACTGCGCACTTACGCGCTGGTCAGTTGGGCCGCCATGCTGCCGGGTACCTTCGTGTATGTGAACGCCGGCACTCAACTGGCGCAGATCGAGTCCACCGGTGACATCGTTTCGGCCGACCTGCTGCTGTCCTTTGCCTTGCTGGGCCTGTTTCCGCTGATTGCGAAATTCGTGGTCGGCTTTATCCGCCGGCGCCGGGTGTATGCCGGCTGGCAGAAACCGGCGTCGTTTGATTACAACCTGCTGGTAATCGGTGGTGGCTCCGCCGGCCTGGTGTCGGCCTATATTGCGGCCGCGGTGAAGGCCAAGGTGGCTTTGATTGAGCAGCACAAGATGGGCGGTGACTGCCTGAACACCGGCTGTGTACCGTCCAAGGCGCTGATTCGCAGTGCCAAGGCGGCGGACACCCTGCGCCATGCCAACCGATATGGCCTTGAGGCAGTGCCGGTCAAAGGCTCGTTCAAGGCCATTATGGATCGGGTGCAAAACGTCATTGCCAAGGTCGAGCCCCACGATTCGCCGGAGCGTTACCGGAAACTTGGCGTCGACTGCATCTCGGGCCACGCCAGTTTCGTATCGCCCTGGGAGTTGGAAGTTACCCACAGCGATGGCCATACCGAGCGCCTGACGGCTCGCAGTATTGTTGTTGCCACCGGCGGCAAGCCGGCGATGCCGCCGATTCCCGGTCTGGCCGAGATGGAGCCGCTGAATTCCGACAACCTCTGGTCCCTGGAAACCCAGCCGGAACGGTTGCTGGTACTGGGTGGAGGGCCGATCGGTTCGGAGCTGGCCCATGCCTTTGCCCGCCTCGGTAGCCAGGTGATTCAGGTGGAGATGGCGGACCGGTTACTGATGAAAGAGGACAGTGACGTTTCCGAGTTGATCAAGAGCCAGTTTGAGCAAGATGGCATCGACGTGCGCCTGGGGCATGCGGCCAAGGAGTTCGCCATCGAAGACGGTGAGAAGGTGGTGTACTGCGAGCATCAGGGCGAACGGGTGCGTATAGCCTTTGACCAGGTACTGGTCGCTGTTGGTCGTGCGGCCAATACCCGGGATCTGGGTCTGGACAAGATCGGGGTCGAAACCCTGCCCAACGGCACGGTGCCGGTGGAAGAAGATATGAGCATGCGCTACCCGAATGTGTTTGCCTGTGGCGATGTGGCTGGCCCGTATCAGTTCACTCACGCCGCTGCGCATCAGGCCTGGTATGCGGCGGTGAACGGACTGTTTGGCCAGTTCAAGCGGTTCCAGGTGGATTATCGGGTTATGCCCTGGGTGACGTTCACCTCGCCGGAGGTGGCCCGGGTTGGGCTGAGTGAAACGGAAGCCAAGGAGCAGGGCGTGGCCTACGAGGTGACTCGGTACGGTCTGGATGATCTCGATCGCGCCATTGCCGAAAGTGCCGATCATGGCTTTATCAAGGTGCTGACGCAGCCGGGCAAGGACAAGATCCTGGGCGCGGTGGTCGTCGGGACTCACGCCGGTGAAATTCTGGCGGAATTTACCCTGGCCATGAAGCATGGTCTGGGGCTGAACAAGATTCTGGGCACCATTCATCCCTATCCCACCTGGAACGAGTCGGCCAAGTTTGCCGCCGGGGAATGGAAACGGGCCCACGCGCCTCAGGGCGTGTTGAATCTGCTGGAAAAACTGCACGGCTGGCGCCGTGGCAAAGACACCAAAGAATCTCGGAGCGTATATGCCCCTGACTGAAACACGGCCGGCTCGGAAGCGCATTCCGGCGGTTGAAGTGCTTGAACCCCGAGCGCGGGACAGCTGGACCCACACCCGCAACGGCGATCCGCGTGGCTACATTGACGCCGATCGCCTGAAGGAGCTGTGGATCCACACCGGCACCGCCTGCAATCTGGCGTGTCCGTTCTGCCTCGAGGGCTCACACCCGGGCGATGGCCGTATTCCGGGCATGAAGCTTAGCGATGTGGAGCCGTTTATCCACGAAGCCCTGGAGATGGGTGTGGAGCAGTTTTCGTTCACCGGCGGCGAGCCGTTCGTGATCCGGGATTTCGTCAATATTCTCGATTACGCCAGCCAGCACCGGCCCTGTTTCGTGCTGACCAACGCCACCGAGCCATTGCTCAAGCGCAAGCACCAGGTGCTGCCGCTGCTGGATAATCCCTACCCGATCCATTTTCGGGTCAGTCTCGATTTCCCCAGCCGGGCACGCCACGACAAGGATCGGGGTGATGGCAGTTTTGATCAGGCGCTGGAGGGAATCCATTGGCTGCTGGAACAGGGCTTCAAGGTTTCCATCGCTCGTCAGACCGATCCGGATGAGATTCCGGCGGAAGTGGAGGCGGAGTTCCGCGCCATCTTCCGGGAGTGGAACATTGCCGAAAACCTGGCCTTTACCGCGTTTCCGGATCTCGGAACGCCAGGATCCGAGGACGGCAGTCCGGAAATTACCGAGACCTGCATGGAGAAGTTCCCGACCAAAGACAGCCGGGGCCACTTCATGTGCACCTATACCCGGATGCTGGTGAAGAAGGGCGATCAGGTTCGGGTATTTGCCTGCACGCTGGTGGATGACGATCCGCAGTACGATTTGGGCGGTACGCTGGCCGAGAGTATGGATGAGCGGGTTATGTTGCGGCATCACCGGTGCTTTTCCTGTTACCGGTTTGGGGCGAGTTGTTCGGCGCCTGGCTGATAATCGTAGCCTGCTAGTTGGGTATTGGCGGCCTGTGGGGCGGGAACTTTTCTCCTTGGGAAAAGAACTCGCTTTGCTCAGACACCTTTTCCTGGCGGAGAAAAGTTCCCGCCCCACAGACCGCGCTGACCTTGGTGCGGTCTTCTAAATACAAGAGTGGAAGTGAGAGATGACAACTTTTGAAGGCGCCCTGTTCTGGGGCTTTTTGGTGGTGTACGGCGTTGTGATGTACGTGCTGTCGCCCAAGAGCAAGAACGCCAATTCGTTTTACAAGGGCGCCGATGATCAGGGCAATCCGGTTGGTCAGTGGTCACTGACCGCCAGTATCTTCATCAGTTGGATTTTCGCCAAGTCGGTGACCAATGCCGCTAACCTGGGTGCTGCCTACGGGGTGACCGGCGGCCTGGCTTACGCCAGTTACTGGCTGTCGATTCCGGTGGCCGGCTACATCATCTACCTGATCCGGACCCAGACCGGGGCCCGTTCGCTTCAGGACTTCCTGACTTCGCGCTTTGGGCGGCTGGCGTCACTGGCGTTCGCCGCGGCGATTCTGATCCGGTTGTACAACGAGGTCTGGAGTAACACCGCCGTCGTGGGCGGTTACTTTGGCCTGCCGGGGCAATGGGAGTACTACGTCTCGGCCATGCTGTTCACTATCTTCACCCTGGCCTACAGCCTGAAAGGCGGGCTGCGGTCGTCGATCTTCACCGATGTGATTCAGGCGGTGGTGTTCGTGTTCTTTGTCGGGGCCGTGCTGTTCCTGATCATTCCTGCCAACGACACCAGTGCCCTGCTTAATAACGGCGAGTTCCGGCTGGATGCCGGTTTTGACCTGTTGCTGGTCGCGCTGTTGCAGATGTTCAGCTACCCGTTCCACGATCCGGTCCTGACCGACCGGGGTTTCGTGAACAAGGAAAAGACGATGCTGAAGAGTTTTGTGGTGGCGGGTCTGCTCGGCTTTGTTGCGGTCTTTATCTTTAGTCTGGTGGGCGTGCACGCCCGTCTGAACGGCATTGACGCCATGGGCAATGCCCCGGCCGCAGTGGGTCAGTCGCTGGGTCTGGCGGCGCTGTTCTTCATGAGCGTGGTGATGATGACCTCAGCGGGCTCGACGCTGGATTCCACCTTTACCTCGTTGGCCAAATCGTTGGCGGTGGATCTGCCGCGGCTGGCGCGTCGGGCCAAGGACCGGCTGCCCAGTATCCGGGTTGGCGCGGTGGTGATGGTAATATTTGCCTTTGCCGGTAACCTGCCGATGTTCGCCGGCACCGATATCCTCAAGGCCACCACCATCTCCGGCACCATGGTGATGGGGCTGGGTCCGGTGTTCCTGTTCTACGGCTTTACCCAGTGGTCGCCGTGGAGTTTCCACCTCAGTTTCTGGACCGGGCTGACGCTTGGCGTGTTGCTGGCGGTGGGGCTGATTCCGGCCAGCTGGGCCATTGGCGAGGGCAAGTACGCCATGTTGCTGGGTGTGAACGCCTACGGCTTCCTGATCTGCTCTGGTGGCTTCTTCCTGCCCCTGTTGCTGCGTCGCCTGGCCGGTCGCTCGCTCGCAGCTGGCGAGGCCTGAGGCCGCGTTATGACCGAAGGTCGAAGTTGTCCACTGGCATACCGGTACCGGGCCGACCAATTGTGTGCCGAGCCAATACCCGTCTCGGAAGACGTGATCTACGTTATTGGCGGTCTGTACGGCAACCCCCAAGCCCTGACGGAGATCGAACGCATGGCCCGGGCCGAGGAGCAGGCCGGGCGCCGGGTGCGGCTGGTATTCAACGGCGATTTCAACTGGTTCAACGCTAGTGACGAGCTGTTTCAGGACATTAACCGTCGGGTGCTCCGGCACACTGTCAGCTTGGGTAATGTCGAGTTCGAGCTGGCCAATCCCAGCGACGAGGCCGGGTGTGGTTGTGCCTACCCGGACTTTGTTGACCAGGGCGTGGTAGAGCGGTCGAACCGCATCATGACCCGACTTCAGGGTATAGCCGCCCACCACCCGGAACTTCAGGATCAGTTGGCGCGCCAGCCCCGCTATCTGTGCCTGATGTTTGGAGGCCTAAAGATTCTGGTTGTGCATGGTGACCCGGACTCCCTGGCTGGTTGGGGTCTGGCCCATGAGGCCTTCAGTGCCGGCAACGATTCTGCCGTGCAGGCCTGGTTTCAGGCCACGGATGCCGATGTCATTGCCTCCACCCATACCTGCCTGCCGGTGCTGTGGTCGGGACGGGTTGGGGAGCGGACGCGGACGGTGGTCAATAACGGGTCGGCCGGCATGGGTAATCTGTACGCCGATGCCCGCGGCCTGATTACCCGCATCAGCACCGAAGCCCCTGTAGGTGGCGCTGTTGTCGGCCATGATCAGGGCAGCGTCCGGATTTCCCTGGTGCCCGTGGCCTTCGATCTCGAGGCCTGGCTGCCGCAGTTTGATGGCTTATGGCCGGCCGGTTCAGATGCGGCTCTCTCCTATCGATCCCGCATCGTTCAGGGCGCGTCCCTGGCACCGGAGCAGGCGGTTTTTGGTTCGGTCTTCTAACCAATTTGTCACTGGCGAAAGCGACAAACCGGGCTATTCTGAATAGATGAATTCGGGGGCCGCAGGTGGGTGCAGCGAATCGCTGACTTGATATATATTTTGTGGTCTATATAATTCTGCACTAACTTTTTAAGACAAAAAGATCACGCTATGACATCTGAAGGCTCGAATACCACCGCCATCACCCTCCGTACACCGGTTAAGGATGATGGCTTCCGTTTGCACCAGTTGGTGGCTGAATGCCCGCCTCTGGACCCCAATTCTATTTACTGCAACCTCTTGCAGTGCAGCCACTTTGCCGAAACCGGCGTGGCCGCGGAGAAGGAAGGCGATCTGGTCGGCTTTATCTCCGGATACATCCCTCCCCAACAGCCCGAGACCGTGTTTGTCTGGCAGGTGGCCGTTCACGAGAAAGGTCGTGGTCAAGGCCTGGCCAAGCGGATGCTGAAAGAAATCGTTGGCCGTGATGCGTGCAAAGCTGTGACGCACATGGAGACGACGATCACCGCTGACAACGAGGCTTCCTGGGCGCTGTTCCGCTCATTCGCCCGTGATCTGGGAGCTGAGCTCACCTATCACGAGCACTTCGAGAAAGAGACCCACTTTGGTGGGCAGCACGATTCTGAGTTCCTGCTGCGCATCGGGCCCTTCACGAAGCCTGTCTGAGAGCCCCGGTCCACCACGCCGGCCCATGTCCGGTGGTGAACGACTGTGAGACTGTGTTTGGACAAGCTGGCAGACCGCTGAGGTAGGTCTGCCATTCAGCTTTAACCAACGCACGGCGGGCTTTATTGCGATCGGCACTTCACTGTTTGACGCACTGCTAGATTGGCCCCCCGCGCATTTACCTCGAACCTTACATGCTAAGAGGCGAAAATAATGGAAATTTTTAAGTCCACTGAGTCAGAAGTACGCGTATACAGCCGTGCCTTCCCGGTGATTTTTAATCGTGCGAAAAACGCGCACCTGTACACCGAAGATGGCAAGGAATACCTGGACTTCCTCGCGGGTGCCGGTTCCCTGAACTACGGGCACAACAACGACATCCTGAAGAAGGCACTGCTTGAGTACATCGAGGCAGACGGCGTCAGCCAGGGCCTGGACATGTTTACCACGGCCAAGCACGACTTCATTGAGTCGTACAAGAAGCACATCCTTGATCCCCGTGGTCTGGACTACAAGATGCAGTTCACCGGCCCTACCGGCACCAACTGTGTTGAAGCCGCGCTCAAGCTGGCCCGGAAAGTAAAAGGCCGGAACGGCATTATCTCGTTCACCAACGGCTTTCACGGTGTGACCATGGGCGCGGTCGCGGCCACGGGTAACAAGCATCACCGCGGTGGTGTTGGCACCCCGCTGGGTAACGTCGACTTCATGTTCTACGACGGTTACCTGGGCGAAGACGTCGACAGCCTGCAGATCATGGACAAGCTGCTCTCCGATGGCTCGTCCGGCTTTGAGCTGCCGGCGGCAGTCATTGTTGAAGCCGTGCAGGGTGAGGGCGGTTTGAACGCCTGTCGTGCTGAGTGGCTGAAAGGCCTGTCGGATCTGTGCAAGAAACACGACATCCTGCTGATCCTGGATGACATCCAGGCGGGTAACGGTCGTACCGGTGAATTCTTCAGCTTTGAGTTCGCAGGCATCAAGCCGGACATCGTCACGGTTTCCAAATCCCTGAGTGGCTATGGTCTACCGATGGCGCTGGTGCTGTTCAAGCCGGAGCTGGATGTTTGGGATCCGGGCGAGCACAACGGCACCTTCCGTGGTAACAACATGGCGTTCATCACCGCACGTACTGCGGTAGAGACCTACTGGAAAGACGACGAATTCGCCAACGAGGTGAAAGCCAAGACCAAGGTTCTGGGTGATGCCCTGCAGGCGATTTGCGACAAGTATCCTGGTCAGTTCAAAATGAAAGGCCGAGGTCTGATGCGCGGCATCGAAGCAAAGAATGCCGATCTGACCGGTGCGATCACCAAGCGCGCCTTTGAGCGTGGCCTGATCATCGAGACCAGCGGTCCGAACGACGAGGTCATCAAGTGTCTGATGCCGTTGACGACCAGCGAAGACGATCTGAAGAAGGGCGCCGCTCTGCTGGCGGAAAGCGTTGACGAGATCGTGCAGGAAGGGGTCAGCGAGGCGTCGTAAGACGCTCCGCCTCCCCGGCCAGCCCAGATCTTTCAAACTGCAGGATAGCGAAGGCAAACCTATGACTACGCAACAGCACACCGTTGAGAAAATCGGCGGCACCTCGATGAGCAATTACGAGGCTGTCCGAGACAACATCATTATTGGTAATCGCAGCAAGGACGAGCTTTACCAGCGTATTTTCGTGGTATCCGCCTATGGCGGCGTTACCAACGAGTTGCTGGAGCACAAGAAAACGGGCGAGCCCGGGGTCTATGCCCTGTTTGCTGATGCCGAGTCGGACTGGGCCTGGGGCGACGATCTCACCAAGCTGGTGAAGTTTCTCACCGACCTGAACGGTGATCTGTTCGAAGATCCGATGCTCAAGCAGCAGGCCGACCAGTTCATTACCGACCGGATCGAAGGCGTCCGGGGTTGCCTGATCGACTTGCAGCGTCTGTGTTCCTACGGCCAGTTCCAGCTCGAGGAACATCTGCTGACGGTACGGGAGATGCTCGCCGGCATCGGTGAGGCCCACAGTGCCTTCAACACCGCACTCAAGCTGCAACAGGAAGGTATCAACGCCCGGTTTGTCGACCTGACCGGCTGGCGTGATGCCGAGCTGCTGCCGCTGGACCAGAAGCTCAAGCAGGCGTTTGACGCTGTCGACCTGACCCGGGAACTGCCTATCGTCACCGGTTATGCCCAGTGCAAAGAAGGTCTGATGCGTACCTTCGACCGCGGCTACAGCGAGATGACCTTCAGCCGTGTCGCGGTGATCACCGAGGCCCGGGAAGCGATCATCCACAAGGAATATCACCTGAGCTCCGCCGATCCCAACATTGTTGGTGAGGACAAGGTGGTACCGCTGGGTCGTACCAACTACGACGTTGCTGACCAGCTGGCCAATCTGGGCATGGAAGCGATCCATCCCCGTGCCGGTAAGGGCATGCGCCAGAATGAAATTCCTTTGCGGGTGATGAACACCTTCGAGCCCGAGCACACCGGCACCCTGATCACCGGCGATTACGTCAGTGAGACGCCTCAGGTGGAAATCATCGCCGGCGCCAAGGGTGCGTTTGCCATCGAAGTGTTCGACCAGGACATGCAGGGCGAGCCCGGTTCCGACCGCCGGATTCTGGATGTGCTTAGTCGCCTGAAGGTGCGCTTCATGGCCAAGGACACCAACGCCAACACCATCACTCACTATGTGGGCAGCACGCTCAAGCACGTGAAGCGGGTGGTGCGCGCATTGAAGGAAGAGTTCCCGAACGCTGAGATCAGCACTCGCAAGGTGTCACTGGTGTCTGCGATTGGCAGTGACATCAAGGTGCCGGGTATTCTGGCCCGGTCGGTGAAGTCGCTGGCGGACAACGAGATCAGCGTGCTGGCGATTCACCAGTGCATGCGCCAGGTGGACATTCAGTTTGTGGTGGATGAAGACCATTACGAGAAGGCGATTGCGGCCCTCCATGAGGTTCTGATCGAACCCCATAATCACGAGTACGCGATCGTCGCGGCCTCAATCGAGTAACCGCATCTCCTCTGAAAAGCCTGGCCGCCATGCGGTCGGGCTTTTTTGTTTTCAGGCCCCCTGATTCCTGTCCAAAACGCCGGCTCCGGCCCCTCTGCTGATAAATCCATCAGTGCCCCTCGGACGTATTCTTGTTAAATTTCTGACCGGTACCAAAGCTATGCGTAAGACCGATAAGCTAGGACCGTCTCCGACTACAGCCAACGATGGCGAAAGGGATTCCCTGGTTGGGTTGTACTTCAGGGATGCGTCCCGGTATGAACTCTTAACCGATGTGGCAGAGCGCCGCCTCTGTCGCAAACTGATCTTGTGTTACCGCGTGCTTAGCACCGAACTGGCGCTGCCGGAGGATACGCCCCAGACCTTCAGGGCCGTTGTCGGCAGCCTGGGCGATGCGTGTGCCTTCTCATCGCGCAGCCGTCGGGCCTTTCATCTGGCCACCGCCTGTCGCCGCAAGCTGATTCAGAGCAACCTGAGACTGGCGGTGCACATTGCCCGTCGCTATTCCCAGTACGGTATTCCGATGTCGGATCTGATCCAGGATGCCAATGTTGGCCTGATCAAGGGCGCCGAACGGTTTGATCCCACCAAGGGCTTCCGGTTTTCCACCTACGCCTACTGGTGGATCAGCGAAGAAGTGAAGCGTTGCCTGCAGCGGGGCAACCGCCTGGTGCATACCCCGGAAAACGTCGTTGACGAGATCCGGCAATTGCAGAAGGTGTCGTTGAGCATGCATCAGCATCTGGGCCGCACGCCGTCGCAATCGGAGCTGGCTCAGGAGATGGAAGCGTCGCCGTCACGAATCGGTGAGCTCAGAGCCCTGGCGTTGAGGGAAATTTCCACGGACGTACCGCTGGTTGAGGACGGCTCGGTTACGCTGGGTGACAGTCTGGAAAGTGGCGAGCAGGCCGCGCCAGACCATTCGATGTCTGAGCGCGACAACACCCGCACTCTGGCCGCGATGTTGAGTGAACTCAATGATCGGGAAAAAACGATACTGTCGCGCCGATACGGTCTGGGCCTGCCCGAACCGGACACCCTGCAGGTCATCTCTGACGACCTGGGCATCAGTCGGGAGCGGGTGCGTCAAATCGAGAAGACCGCGTTGAAAAAGCTGCAAGCCAGCTTCAACGGCTTGGAAGATATGTTGGGAGCCTGAAGGTTCAAACCAATAGCCGGTAAGGGCGTGAAGCCCTTATCGATCAGACACCATGCAGCAGCACATACCACGTCCCGACCGTCAGCTGGCAGACCAGAACGACCAGCGTTAGTACCAGCCTCATGCGCAAATACCAGGACGGCCAGTACACCCGCATCCAGCGCACATCAACTGCGTACAGCGCCAGATAGGCGATGCTGTAGAGCACCACCTGCCCGAGTGTCGGCAGCAGCAGCCCAACCCCTGCGATGATGAAAAAGATTTGGCTTAGCACCATAGTAACGAAGGGCGATTGCGGGTAGGAGCAATTCTCCAGCTGCATCGCAATCGGCCAGTACACCCCCGCCATGAATGCCAGGATGCCGGCGCTGTAGACATAGAACCATGAGATCGCCGTGACACTGAATTGTGGCAACAGGAACAGGCTAGCGACGGCGGCAATGAACGGAAAGAGCCCAGCGATGCCAACGACGATCGCCAGTCGCGCTACGGCGATCACGGTTGTTCCCTCTGCTCTTTCTCTTTCTGAACACGGATGCGCAGGGGTTCAATTTCCGCAGGCTCCATGCCCACCATTTCGTGGTAGGCGGAAGGATGGACGACCTGGGTTTCCCGCACCCGAATGGCGGCAAGGGTATCCTGCAACTGCCATGCGCTGCGGAACAGACTGGTGATGCCGCGCTTGTCCGACAGCAGCAGTTGGCGCCCACTCACGGTCAGGCGTGCCATGTAGTGCTGGCCTTCCAGGGAGATGATTTCCAGCAGGTCAATGACCAGGTCATTGCTGGTTCTCAGTTCTTCCAGGGTGATTCTCACGATGACGCTCCGAGGAGTTGAAGATATAGGCAGTCTTACGACCCTGGAGCGTTATGGGATCAGTCACCGAGCAACTGGCAGGCCTCGTGCTGGGGGCAGCACAGCAGGTGGTCATTCACCATCCCGGTGGCCTGCATGAAGGCATAGACGATGGTGGGGCCGACAAACGTGAAGCCGGCGCGCTTGAGGGCCGCGGACATGGCCTCGGATTCGGGAGTGGTGACCGGGACCTGGTCGATGCGGTTCCAGCGGTTCTGAATCGGGCTGCCACCCACGAACGACCACAGGAAATCGCTGAACCCGATACCCTGCTCCCGGAGCTCGAGAAAGCCCCGGGCATTCTTGATGATTGAATTGACTTTCAGCCGGTTACGGATGATGCCAGGGTTGGTGAGCAGGTCTTCGATCCGGGCCTGATCGTAGTGCACAATCTGTTCCGGGTCGAAGTGGTCGTAGGCTTCCCGGTAACTGCCCTGTTTGCGCAGGATGGTAATCCAGCTGAGCCCGGCCTGCTGGCCGTCCAGGCACAGTTTTTCGAACAGCGCCAAGTCGTCGTACTCCGGCCGGCCCCAGACCGTGTCGTGGTAGTGTACATAGAGCGGGTCGGTGCCGCACCAGGGGCAGCGTTCCATGTCTGGCATCGGGTGTTGTACTCCTATTTTCCGGCGAGTCGCTGCCAGGGTCAGATCAGGGCTGGAGACGCTGGATCAACCAGCCATCGCCATTGCGCAGGTATTCGAATCGGTCGTGCAATCGGCTCGGGCGGCCCTGCCAGAATTCGATGCGCTCGGGCACCACCCGGTAACCGCCCCAGAAGCTGGGCAGCGGTATCTCGCCTTCGCTGAACTTGTGTTTCAGCTCTGCCACTTTCTGCTCCAGCAAGCCCCGGGAGGTGACGACCTTGCTTTGCTCAGAGACCCAGGCTCCAATCTGGCTGCCCCGTGGGCGGGAGGCAAAGTAACGCAGGGACTCGGCCTTGCTGACCTTTTCTACTTTGCCCTGAATGCACACCTGACGATTCAGACCAATCCAGGGAAATAACAGGGCTGCCCGAGGGTTCTCATCGATCTCCCGGGCCTTTCGGCTGCCGTAGTTGGTGTAGAACACAAAACCCTTGTCGTCGAAGTACTTCAACAGCACGGTGCGCAGATCGGGCATGCCGTCGCTGCCGGCGGTGGCCAGGGACATGGCGTTTGGCTCCAGGATGCCGGCTTCCCGGGCGTCCTCAAACCAGTGGTGGAACTGACGCACAGGGTTGTCATTGAGGGCGTCGCGATCGAGCCCCTCGCTTTCAAAATCACGACGCATATCGCCGATGTCCATAGAACGTTCCTCGCCATCACGTAACGATGTCCTTTACGATCGCTGAGCATATCGGGTTCAGCAGCGGCTGACAAAACGGGTCCCGCCCGACTATCCTATTGAGCAGAGGGGGCGCACGCCCCGTATCCCGCTGTTGAGAAGGAGAAATCTGTGGCCGCGAGCCGTCGAGCAAACCGCCTGATTGGTTACCTGACGATGGGATTATTGGTGCTCATCGCGCTGTATGTATTGGCGGGTTTCCTGTTGGTGCCCTGGTGGCTGGAGCGGGCGTTGCCCGATCAGCTGGCTGAGCGACTGGGCTGGCAGGTCGAGGTCGACGATGTTTCGTTCAATCCGCTCACCTTCACCGTTGGCGCTGAAGGGCTGTCGGCGCAGGACAGCGATGACGCCAAGGTGCTCAGTTTTGAGCGCCTGGCGCTGGATCTGAACCTGGTTCAGCTGGTCAGTGGCACGGTAGGCTTTGAAGCCATTGAGCTTCAGGAGCCGTTCGTTCGTCTGGACCTTCTGGAGGATTACAACGTCAATTTTGTCCGGGACTGGCAGCGCAATAATCCGGCCCCGGACCAGCCTGCCGACCGCGACGCGACCGATGACGAGTCTGCCCTGCCCCGGTTCTATTTCGGCCAGATCAGTATCAATGGCGGTGAGCTTCTATTTCGCGATTTCAGCAAGGCGGAGCCGGCCGAATTCCGGATCAGCCCGCTCGACCTGAGTCTGAATGACCTCGCCAGCTGGCCCCGGGATGAGCAGGTCAGTGATGACAGCCTGCAAGCCGCTTTTGGCGATGAGACTATCGACTGGCAGGGCGACCTCAGCCTGGCGCCGCTTTACTCCAAGGGCTCGGTCAAGGTCAGTGGGATTGGATTCAAAACCCTGGAGCATTTCCTGGCACCCTATCTGCCCTACGATTTGCGCGGTGGCAAGGTCAGCCTGAGTTCCGATTACGAATTGCAGATCGGGCAACGGTTCCTGCTGGTGACCCGCAATGGCAGTCTGTCACTGGATGAGCTGGCCATCGCCATTGATGAGGACAGTGAGGAAGCGGAATTGACCTCGGGCACCATTGGTGTCGATGAGATCGGTTTTGACCTCAATGCTCTGGAGGCCGACGTGGGCCAGGTAAGCCTGAAAGGACTTCGGCTCGCCGTGACCCGGGGTCAGTCCGGCGCCATCGACTGGCTGGCGCCCTTCTCGCAGACCGCCGATGAGTCGGCATCGGAAACCGAGGCGTCAGAGTCCGGGGCATCGGCATTCCGTTGGTCAGTCGCGGGAATCGCCCTGTCTGAGAGCCAGTTGCGGTGGCGGGATCAGCAAACGGAAACGCCGGTGGATCTGGCTTTGGAGCAGTTGTCGCTGTCGGTCGGGTCTCTGGATCACACTCTGAATGAGCCGGTGAACTACCGGGCCGAGGCAACCCTGGCCAGCGGTGGCCGGCTCACCGTCGACGGTCAGCTGACGCCAAAACCCTTCACCCTGGAAGCGGCGGTGTCCGGCTCAGAGATTGCGTTGACTGCCTTCGAGCCCTATCTCCAGGAGGGCGCCAACCTGAGCATTGCCGGTGGCACCCTCGGGCTGGATGGCAACCTGGATCTCGATGGCCAGCAGGAGCCCTTAACAGGGACCTTTAGCGGCACTGCAGAGGTGGCCGGGCTGGCAGTTCAGCTCCAGGACCAGGACAACCGGCTCCTGTCCTGGCAGACCCTGCGCCTGGCACCGATTGAATACAACGTTGCCCCGGCCCGGCTTGAGATCGGCACGGTGACGCTGACCGGGCCGAAGGTTAATGTGGTTCGCAACGCCAGCGGTAGTCATAACCTGGCCCGGATATTCCGTTCCAGTCCGGACGATGCTGCCGGGGACGATGGCGACAGCGAGCCAGGCTTCATTTTCCGGATCGAGCAACTGATGCTGGAGCAGGGCGAGATCGCCTACACCGATCGCTCCATCGAACCGGTATTCACCACGCTCTTTGACCAGCTGTCCGGCAGCGTGACCGGGCTCAGTAACATTCCTCCGCAACAGGGCAAGGTCAGAATCAGCGGTCGTGTCGGTGAGGTGGCCAAGCTCGATTTTTCAGGTAATCTCGGCACACTGGGCACCGACGATGTCAGTCAGATGAAACTGGCCATGACCGAATTGTCATTGCCGGAACTGGGCCCCTATTTCGGCCGTTACATTGGCTATGAGGTCGACAGTGGCAAGCTCAATCTGGATCTGAATTATGAAATCACTGGCACCCGGCTGGACGGAACCAACCTGGTGGTGATGGACCGTCTCGAGCTTGGCGAGCCAGTAGTCAGCGCTGAGGCCGTCGATGCCCCGGTGTCACTGGGGCTGGCGCTGCTCCGGGACCGGGACGGGGTTATCGAAGTAAAGCTGCCAATCAGCGGTGATTTTTCTGATCCGCAGTTCAACATTAGCCGGGTGGTCATGCGGGCCTTTGTGAATGTGCTTGCGAAAGCGGCCTCTTCGCCATTCGGCATGCTGGGGTCTATCGCCGACCTGGCTGGTTTTAACAGCAACGAATTGGGGCAGGTCAGTTTCAGGCCCGGCAGCACTGAACTGGCGGAGGATGAGCCCGCCAAGTTGGCGGCGCTGGCTGATGCCCTTCTGGACCGTCCCAATCTGCTGCTGAGTGTTCGTGGCGGAATCGCGCCCGAAGCCGATGGCCTGGCACTGCTGCGCAAAGAACTGACCGCAGGCGGTACCAGGCCGTTGTCGGAGAGTGATTGGCAGGCTGCCCGTCAGGCTTACCTGGCTGGTGAACGCACCTTGCCGCCAGAGGCCTTGAACAATCTGGCTTCAGCCCGGGGCCGGGCGGTCAGAACCGTGTTGCTGGATACTCATGAAGTACCGGCGGACCAGCTGTTCATGCTCGATCCGTCGCGTCAGGCGTCGGTGGATGAACGTGGCGCGGTGACCGTGCAATTCAGCCTGGACGTCCGTTAGCGTCACTTGAAGTTGGTCAGGAAACTGGGGGGGAGTTGCAGCCCCCACTTTTCGACCATCATCCGGTAAGAACCGTCGGCCACCAGCGGTTCTAACCGACGCATCATGTCGCTGGCGCTGACCGGGCCGTGTTTGCGGGCAATAATTCGGAGTTCGTAACGCTGATCGAGCCGGTCAGAAATCAATAGCTGCCGCCAGTCTTCCGGTTGCTTCGACAGGTGCCGCTGCAGGTAGGCCCGGCTGATAATCGCCACCTCCGCCACCGAGGGGCGATCAGCCTTGATCAATTTGAGGTTACGGCTGTGGCTGTCGGAAAACTCGATTCTAAAGTTGTTCTGCAGCGTTTTGGTGTTGTTTTCGAGGTCGGCAAATCCGTAGTGGTAGCCGGATATGGCAATCAGATTACGGTTGCGGATGTCTTCGAAAAAATCCAGGTCCCGGCCGGGCTTTCTCAGGGCAACGTAGAAGTCTTCATCGGTCAGGATTGGACGGCTTACGGTGATATCCCGGTTGGTCCAGCCCCAGTCCGGGCTTTCGAAGAACATCACATCGTACAGGCCGGCGTCGAAATCGAGGTGCCGGCGCTTGGGCGAGGTGTGAAAGATTTGAAGGTCGATGTCGTCGTGGGCCGCTTTGAGTCCCTGGATCAGATCGGCCAGCAATCCCTGAGGTTTATGGTCTTTATCAACCTCTGCAACCGGAGGGAAATGGTAGGCACCCACGGTAATCACGGTTTTTGCCTGTACCGTCGAAAGTCCGCCCAGAAAGAGTGCGGCAACGACCAGTGTCAGGATTCGGTTTAGTCTGTAAAGGACTGACATGCTTGACCCAGATTGTGTAGCAGATTGGTACATGTTCAGGCTAACACCCGGCATACCAAGACTGAACCTTTCAATTATAAAGTTATGCAAAATAGGAAAGTGCAACATGGTTCACGCCGCAAGCCACTTCTTTGCTTACGTTTCACGCCTGCGTTGGATCAGACGTTGGGGATTGATGCGCAATGCCATTGAGGAAAATGTGGCTACCCACTCCTGGGAAGTGGCCACCCTCGCCCACGCCCTGGCCCTGATCCGTAACCGCCACTTTGGCGGCCAGGTCAACGCCGATCGGATCGCTGCGGCAGCGCTTTACCACGATGCTACGGAAGTGATCACCGGCGATATGCCAACGCCGGTCAAATATCACTCAAAAGTGATGCGTGAAGCCTTTGGCGACATTGAGCACAAGGCGGAAGGGGAATTATTGGCGCTGTTACCTGAGGATCTGCGCGCCGATTTCGCGCCTTACGTCCGGGAATCCAAACTGCCAGCGGAAGACAAGGAGTTGATCAAGGCGGCCGACCGGTTGTCGGCGTGGCTGAAATGCCAGGCGGAAATTCGTGCCGGCAACAGTGAGTTCGAGCCGGCAGCGGATCAGATCAAGGCCCGTCTCGACGAGGACGGGCTGCGAGAAGTGGCGTATTTCATGGACGTATTCGCGCCCAGTTATGACAAGCCACTGGATAACCTGCTGGAGTAATTGCTCCAGCAGGCAGCCCCTGCTCTCAGGCGTCGGCGGCGGAACCGACCAGGCCACCACGCAGGCCATCACGATTTAGCGACTGGCGCACAGTGTCCTCCGGGCTACCGGCGAGCTCCCGGAACATGCCCATGGAGCCGAGCAGGGCGGAAGACTCGTAGGGCACGAATACCCGTTCACCGTCTTTGGCCATGGTCGGCAGGGCCTTGATGTAGCTTTGACCCAGCAGGTAGCCGATAACGGTTTGCTTGTTGTCTTCGGAGTCGCCCATGGCGCTAAGGACCAGACGGATGGATTCCTGCTCACCCTGAGCGCGCAGAATGGCGGATTCCTTGTCGCCCTGGGCGTTGAGGATTGCCGATTCCCGTTGACCCTGGGCCATGGCGATGGCTGCCGCCTTCTCACCCTCGGCCTCGGTAACGGTGGCGCGGCGTTTGCGCTCGGCGGCCATTTGCAGGCGCATGGCCTCTTCAACTTCTTCCGGCATGCTGATGTCCTGAACTTCCACCCGGGTCAGTTTTACGCCCCATTTTGAGGCCGGCTCTTCCATCTCGGCCTGGATGGCGTTGTTTACTTCGCTGCGGGATTCAAACAGCTTATCCAGCTCCATCTTGCCGACCACAGAACGCAGGGTGGTCTTGGCCAGAACCTCAACCGCCTGGCTCATGTTGGCCACCTCGTATACGGCGCGACGCGGATCGATGATCTGGTAGTAGAGTGCGCCGTTGATCTTGACCGTGACGTTATCAGTGGTGACCACCGGCTGGCCGGGGAAATCCATTACGGTTTCCCGGCGATCGATACGGGTCTCGTCACTGGTGACCGGATGATAGTCCTCGCCCATGCGCACGTAGCGAATCATGGTGATCGGGCGGGGCCGCTCGATGAATGGAATGATGATATTGACGCCACTTTCCAGAACCCGATTGAACGATCCCAGACGTTCGATGACCATTACCTCTGACTGGCGAATAATCACCAGGCCTTTGGCAATGATAAAAATACCGATGACTACAAAAACCAGGCTGAGCACCAGCCCCGGTGAGATGAACGACTCCATGTTTACTGCTCCGTGTGAGTGATGGTTTCAACGACGGCGGTCGTGCCGTCAAAGTGCTTGAAGAGAACCTCGGTGCCTGGCGGAAGCTCTGTGCTGCCGGTGCTTTCGACCCGCAGGCGATAGAAATCACCGTTTACCTTAATGCCACTAGCGCTGTCGAAGTCCCGGGTCAGGGTGCGGTAGCGTCGGCCGTGTTCAACGCCCGTACCAGTGGTGCCATAGGCTACGCCCTTGGGGGAGAATCGTGGCCGGATCCAGCGGATGGCAACGGGCACCAGTACGCCGGAGAAAATTCCCATGCCCACCAGTTGCCACTCGAACGGCAAACCAATGAAGGCCAGCACTGCAGTCAGGGCTGAAGCAATGCCCAGCGCCAGCAACAGCAGAACACCGGAAGTCAGCTCGGCCAGGCTGAGAACCAGCGCCAGTATCAGCCAGAAATGTGTAAGACTCCATTCCATATACAGCTACCATTGTCCAGAGGTGGAGGGCTGACGGTACTCGCCGGCCGACGGAAATCGATTGTACCCAATTCCGGCAATGGCGTCCCAAGGTGGCCGCAGTGTCTGTTGGTGATGTCGACTGGGGCCATATTCAGCGTCCAGGCAACTGGTAAGGTATCAGTCTGTTTGAATACTCACCAAGCTTTCCGAACACCTACAAAAGGGGTCGTGTGACCATGAAGGATCTGACCAATAGGGTTGCCGTTGTTACTGGCGCGGGCTCGGGTATCGGGCGTGCACTGGCCAAAGCCCTGGCGGCCCGGGGCTGCCGGTTGGCGCTGTCGGACGTTGATGAAATCGGGCTGGCGGAGACGGTAGCCGGGCTGGAAGAAGTGGAAGTCAGAAGTTATCAGCTGGACGTGTCCGACCGGGATGCCATCTACGCCCATGCAGACGCGGTGGCGGCGGATTTTGGTCAGGTCAATCTGGTGATCAACAACGCCGGAGTGGCGCTGTCGGCCTCGATCCGGGAAATGACCGACGACGACTTCAAGTGGGTCATGGACATTGATTTCTGGGGCGTTGCCCACGGCACCCGGGCCTTCCTGCCGCATCTGATTGCCTCCGGTGATGGTCATGTGGTGAACGTATCCAGCGTATTTGGCCTGATTGGTGTGCCCAAGCAGAGTGCCTACAACTCTGCCAAGTTCGCGGTGCGCGGTTTTACCGAGGCTCTGCGTCAGGAAATGAAGCTGGAGGAGCAACCAGTTGCGGTCAGCTGCGTTCACCCCGGTGGCATTCGCACCAACATCGCCAACTCGGCGCGTATGGGCAAGTCCGAGAACGCCGCGGCGCAGCGCAAGGGCTTTGACAAGATGGCGCTCACCACACCGGAGAAGGCCGCAGCCACTATCGTGAAGGGCATCCTCAAGGACGAATCCCGGATTTTGGTGGGGCCGGACGCCTGGGGTATCGAGGCCATCAACCGTTTGCTGGGCGCCGCCTACCAGCCGCTGGTGGAGCGATTCTCCCGCAAGAACCTATATCGCTGAGGGCCTCTGGACCCTGTTTTGATTGCTGTGCAGACCGAAAACGGGTGAGTTTACAGGCTCGAAGTACGGTCTATACTTGCTGATCAGCCAGGGAAGACACAGCATGAAAACGCCGAACCATACGGATTTGGGGGCGACCCTCGAACAAAGTCGTTCAGGCCTCAGGGACAGCCATCGCCGCTCCCTGATGCGTCTGCTTTTTTCCATCACCGGTGCGGCGCTGCTTGTGTTTTCGTGCCTGCAGGTCCTGAACGGTTACTGGTGGGTAGCAGCCGGAGAGCTGGTGGCCAGTGCATTTTTGTTTTTTGGGGTCTGGCGCCTGCAGGTTACCGATTTCCTGCAGCAGTGGATCTACGCCTACCTGGTACTGCTGTTCTCATTTTTCCTGATCATCATGGTGCTGCCTGAGGCTTCGGTTTCGGCCTTCGTCTGGGTTTTGATGATTCCGGTCCTGGCGTACCTTTTATTAGGAAAGCACGAGGGCATGATTCTTTCGCTGCCATTCATGCTGGTGGGAGCATTCATCTACTACCGCCACCTTGGCGACATGGGCGACGCCAAGGTATTGATTGATCTGCTCAACTTGTTGCTGTGCGCGGTACTCATGCTGACCTTCATGCATGTCTACGAACAGCGCCGGGAAGAATCGGAGCAGCGGTTGGTGGATATGGCTCAGACCGATGCCCTCACCGGCCTGGCCAATCGAAGCAGTTTCCAGAGTACGCTCAACCGGACCATTGCCGAATGCGAGCGCAGCGGCACTGAGTTTGCGCTGGTGCTCATGGATATTGATCACTTCAAGCTGGTTAACGATACCCTCGGCCACGAGGCCGGGGACAGGGTGCTGCAAAGTATCGGGCAACGCCTGAGCGAACGGCTGCGAGTCACCGATTCGGTCGGTCGCCTGGGCGGTGAGGAATTTGGTTTAATAATCCGGGATGTGAAGTCTGCGGTCGCCTTTGAATTGGTTGATGAACTGCGTCAGCGCATTGCTGACCGGCAGTTGTCATACGGTGAGGCCCGCATTCGGGTGACCGCCTCCTTTGGCATCGCCCAATGGCCGGAACACGGCCGAAGTGCAGAGGCCTTGTTCCGCATGGCGGATCGGGGTCTGTACACTGGCAAGCGCGCCGGCCGTAACTGCGTCGCCCGGGCCGATGGCGCCAGGCTGACCCCGGCGCGAGGGATTTCCGCTGGCCGGACGGGCTAAATCGGTTACTCTTGGGGCATTACCTATATCCTGGAGGAATAGCCCCGATTATGTGCGAACTGCTGGCGATGAGTGCCAACACTCCCACCGATCTCTGTTTCAGCTTCACCGGCCTGACCCGCCGTGGTGGTGACACCGGGCCCCACAAAGACGGCTGGGGCGTGGCGTTCTACGAGGGCAAGGGTGTGCGGGCGTTCCACGATGCTGACGCCAGTGCCAATTCGCGCCTGGCCGAAGTAGTGCAGACCCACCCGATCAAGAGTGAAGTGGCCGTCTGCCATATCCGGCAGGCAAACGTTGGTGAAATCTGCCTGGCCAATACCCATCCCTTCATCCGGGAGTTGTGGGGACGCTACTGGGTATTTGCCCACAATGGCCAGCTCACCGGCTTCCGGCCGTCGCCTGGATTCTACGAACCGGTCGGCGCAACCGACAGCGAGACGCTGTTTTGCGACATCCTCAACCACCTGCGCCGGGACTGTGATCGCGATACCGCGACTGAGGTCATCGTCGAGCGTCTGGTGGGTTTGGCCCGGGACTACGCCCGCCAGGGCGTGTTCAATCTCCTTCTGAGCAACGGCGACTGGTTGTTCACCTACTGCAGCACCAAGATGGCCAGCATCACCCGCCGAGCGCCGTTTGGCCCGGCGCGTCTGAAAGATGCCGATGTCATTGTCGATTTCGAATCCGAGACCACCCACAACGACATCGTCAGTGTGATCGTGACCGAGCCGCTCACCACCGACGAGGTCTGGGATATCTATCAGCCCGGTGAATGGCGTTTGTGGCGTAAGGGCGAGGTGGTGATGACCGGTGCCGCGGCGGCCTCCGCTTCATAGCGATGTTCCGACCGGGCCACAAGATCCTGAAACACTTGTGAAAGCTGAGGTTGTCACCACATAGTGAAAAGCAGAGATTTCACGTAACTGGCAAGGAAAACGGGAGAGTAATGGACAGAACCGATACCCACAGCAAACTCTTTGGCTACCTGCTTTGGATCTTCGGATTCCTCGGCTCCCACCGCTTTTACTACGGCAAGCCGATCACCGGCACCATCTGGTTTTTCACCCTGGGCCTGTTCTTCATCGGCTGGATCATTGACCTGTTTCTGATTCCGGCCATGGATCGGGAAGCGGACCTGAAGTTCCGGGACGGCGAGGTCAGCTACAACATTGGCTGGCTGTTGCTGACCTTCACCGGGGTCTTTGGTCTGCACCGGATGTACCAGGGTAAGTGGATCACCGGCATTATCTACCTTCTGACCGGCGGCCTGTTCCTGCTGGGTGTGCTGTTCGATTTCTGGACCCTCAATGACCAGATCTCCGAGCGCAACAGGGAACGGCGGTTCGGCTGATCACCGGGCGGCCGCTTGCTCCAGCTCGGTCAAACCCTCTTCCAGGTAATCCAGCATGCGCTGGAGGCTGGGCAGAGTGCGGCGGCAGCCGATGAGGCCAAACTCCACCTGGTCGTTGTAGCTGGTGAGTGTCATGTTCAGGGCCAGCCGGTCCATGGCAATGGAGACCGGGTACATGCCTTCAAGTTTGGCGCCGTTCCAATAACTGGTTTCCTTGGGACCGGGCACGTTGGAAATCACCACGTTGTAGGTCTGCCATTTCGGGGCCAGGCCCGTGAGCAGGTGGAAAGCGGCAGGCGAGAGCAGCATCGCCGTGTAGTTGATGATTTCCTCGGATGACATGTTGGCGTAGCGTTCTTTCGCGGCGCGAATGCCCTGATGAATCTTGATCAGCCGTTCCACCGGGTCAGGTTCATCGGTATGCAGATTGGCCAGAATAACGCCGACCTGGTTGCCCTCCGCACTGTCATCCTTGCGCAGCGACACCGGCACCATGGCGATCAATGGCTTCTCCGGCAGTGCATCCTGGTTCATCAGATAGGTTCGCAGGGCATTGGCGCACATGGCGGTAACCACATCGTTGACGGTGGTGTCGAAGGCCTGGCAAATACCCCGGATCCGCGACAGCGAATAGGACTGGGCGGCGAAGCGGCGGGAACCGGTGATCTTCTCGTTCAGCACACAGCGGGGGGCATGGAAGATGGAATCGTAGGCCGGATCCTTGCGGGCCTCGTTCACCGTACGCAGCAGCTCCCGGGTCACCTTGGGCAGCGTGCCAAGTTGTTTGCCCGATGCTCCCAGAATTTGTCCGATGGTCTGCCAGAGAGAAGGCTGGCCATCATCCGTTTTCCTGCCACTGCGCCGGGGTAGAGCCCAGATTGGCGGCATATTGCGCTTGGAAGGGTCGGTGGACAGCATGCGCTGGAACATGCGCATGGCGGAAACACCATCTACCAGGGAATGGTGAATCTTGCTGTACAGCGCGAACTGACGATTACCCAACCCCTCGATCAGGTGAAACTCCCACAGCGGCCGCTCCCGATCCATCAGGTGAGAGTGCTCGGCCGAGACAAACCTCAGCAGCTCACGAACCCCGCCCGGCGTGGGCAGGGCATCAAAGCGGAAATGGTGCTCCAGATCCAGGTGTTCATCGTGCACCCAGACTGGCTGTCCCAACCGACTGTTCAGACGCCGGTCAAACGGTGCGGTAACCTGGGTTTGCTGGCGGAGCTGCTCAGCCAGTTGGGCAACATAGTCATCGGGCGCATCTTCTGGAAATGAAAACAGCTGCAAGCCACCTACGTGCATGGGCTGTTGACGTTTTTCGAGCCAAAGGAACAACTGGTCGGTGGGACTGAGTGACTTCACAGAGGCATCCTTGTTCTTGGTGTTTGCCTTGATCTTACACGAGAAAACTGCCTCGCGAAGTCACTGCCCTGTTTATCCTCAAAGCCTGATCAGGCCGCCTCGGTCTCTGATTGCTTGATCGGAACCTCAAGCCGAATCTCATTGCCGTCCAGCAACACCGGGTAGGTTTGAACAGATACTGAATCGTCCTCCAGGCACTGGCCGGTCACCAGATTGAAATGCTGTTTGTACAATGGCGAAGCCACTACCGGCTGTCCCTTCAGATCGCCAGTCAGCCCCCGGGCCAGTACATTGGCGCCGCTGAACGGATCGGTATGGCTGATGGCGAACAACGCCGGCAGCCGATGCGGCAGATAAAACACCGCTACTGGTCCGTCCTCCGTCCAGACCGCGATGCCCGATTCCGGCACCAGATCCTCTACCGTACAAACTGATTCCCAACAAGTCCGAGCTTTCATGATTGTTCTCCCTAATTCTTTTGCTTTCTATCTTCGAAAGTTCACTGAGTGGGGGGGTATGGGGATGCTTTTCTGTCAGGGAAAAAGATGTCTGAGCGAAGCGAGTTATTTTTCCCAGAAGAAAAGCATCCCCGTGCCCCTCGCTCCACCCCGAGGCCAGCAGGCTAGGCCGACTCAAGCACCGGCCGCCGCTGATCCCGCTCCGTAGTCCACTGCTGCACCGGATCCTTCTGCGCCGGCGCATTCACAAACTCCCGGAACCGCTTCCGTTTCTCCGGATCCTCCACTGCCGTCTTCCACTCACACTGGTATGTGCCAACAATGCCATCCATGTGCTCCTCCAGTTCCGCACAGATCCCCAGACTGTCCTCCAGCACCACCTGCTTGAGGTACTCCAGGCCACCCTCCAGATTTTCCATCCAGACACTGGTGCGCTGCAGCCGGTCGGCGGTGCGCACATAGAGCATCACCACCCGGTCGATGGTGCGGATCAGTTCCTCGTCCGACAGGTCGGTGGCAAACAGATCGGCGTGGCGCGGACGCATGCCGCCATTGCCACAGACATACAGATTCCAGCCATTTTCGGTGGCGATCACCCCGAAGTCCTTGCTCTGGGCCTCGGCGCATTCCCGAGTACAGCCGGAAACCGCCATCTTGACCTTGTGCGGTGCCCGCAGGCCCTTGTAGCGGTCTTCCAGACGGATCGCCATGCCGACACTGTCCTGCACGCCGTAGCGGCACCAGGTGCTGCCGACACAGGATTTCACCGTACGCAGGGACTTGCCGTAAGCGTGACCGGTCTCGAAGCCGGCGGCGATCAGCTTTTCCCAGATCTCCGGCAGCTCACTCAGGGTGGCGCCAAAAAGATCGACCCGCTGGCCGCCGGTGATTTTGGTGTACAGGTTGTACTGTTTGGCCACCTCTCCCAGCACGATCAGCTTGTCCGGGGTGATCTCGCCACCGGGAATGCGCGGCACGATGGAATAGGTGCCGTTCTTCTGCATGTTGGCCATGAAGGTGTCGTTAGTGTCCTGTAGCGGCACATGGTCGGTGGCCAGGATATGTTCGTTCCAGCAGCTGGCAAGGATTGAGCCCACCGCCGGCTTGCAGATGTCGCAGCCGTGACCACGGCCGTGCTGGCGGATCAGGGTGGAAAAGGTTCGGATTCCGTTCACTTTAACCAGATGGAACAGCTCCTGGCGGCTGTACGGAAAGTGTTCGCACAGGTCCTTGCTGACCTCCACGCCGCGTTTTTCCAGTTCGCTGTCGACCACGTTTTTCAGCAGTGCGGTGCAGCCGCCACAGCCGGTGCTGGCCTTGGTTTCGGCCTTGACGCTGCCGAGGTCGCCGCAGCCGGCATCAATAGCGCCACAGATGTCGCCCTTGGTGACGTTGTGGCAGGAACAGATCGACGCCGTTTCCGGCAAGGCATCCGGGCCCAGGGCCGGGGCGCCGCCCTGGCTCTCCGGCAGGATCAGGGTTTCCGGGTTGTCCGGCAGGGCAATGCCGTTGAGGGCGTATTGCAGCAGGGTGTCGTAGTGGCTGTTGTCGCCGACCAGGATGGCCCCGAGCAGTTTCTTGCCATCCTCGCTGATGACCATGCGGCGGTAGTGGCCGATTTGTTCGTCGTTGAAACGGATGTTGCGGGCGCCCGGAGTCTGGCCGTGGGCATCGCCGATGGAGCCGACATCCACACCCAGCAGTTTCAGCTTGGTGCTCATGTCGGCGCCGGTGAAGGCGGCGTCGGTATCGCCGTTCAGAACCGACGCCAGGGTGCGGGCCATGGTGTAGCCGGGGGCAACCAGGCCGAAAATGCGCTGATCCCAGAGCGCACACTCGCCAATGGCGTGGATGTGCGGGTCTGAGGTGGTGCACTGATCGTTCACCACGATACCGCCCCGTTCGCCGACCTCCAGACCGCTGGCTCGGGCCAGCGCATCCTGGGGCCGGATACCGGCGGAGAACACGATCAGGTCGGTTTCCAGGTGGCTGTCATCGCTGAAGTTCATACGCAGGCGAGCTTCTTCGCCGGCGACAATGGCGGTAGTGGCCTTTTCGGTGTGTACCTGCACGCCAAGTTCTTCGATCTTGTGGCGCAGCAGCGCGCCGCCGTCGCTGTCCAGCTGTACCGGCATCAGCCGGTGTGCAAACTCCACTACATGGGCCTGCAGGCCCAGACTTTTGAGCGCATTGGCGGCTTCGAGACCCAGCAGGCCGCCGCCGACCACCACGCCGGACTTGCCAGCCTGGGCGCTGGCACGGATAGCATCCAGATCTTCCAGGGTGCGGTAAACAAAGCAGTGCGGGTGCTCTTTGCCTTCAATGGGCGGCACGAACGGGTAGGAACCGGTGGCCAGCACCAGCTCATCGTAGTTGTAATCGCCCTTGGGGGTGGTCACCGTGCGCTGGTCGCGATCCAGCCCCGTGACCGGCTCGTTTAGCAGCAGTTGGATGCCCTGTTCGGTGTACCAGTCCGCGGTGCCCATGGCGAGATCGGCGTGGGTGGACCCGGCAAAGTATTCCGACAGATGCACCCGGTCATAGGCCAGCTGTTTCTCTTCGCCAAAGACCAGGATGTTGTAGTTTGCGGCGGCCGGGCTGGCGACCAGCTGTTCGAGGAAGTGATGGCCAACCATGCCATTGCCAACGACGATCAGGGTTTTCTTGCTCATGGTGATGTCCTCTCTCCTGGCAGCGGCTCAGGCCGCCGCCTCACAAAATGGTTTGCCAAAGGGCAGTTGGGCGCGGATGCCGGTGATGTCGGTGTGGTCGGTAATCAGCTCCTGGTACCAGGGGCCCTGGCTGGTGTTGCCAATGAGCACCACGCCTATCAGGCGGTTTTCGCGGACCAGTAGATGGCTGTAACTGCCGTTGTCGAAATCCCGGAAGATTAGTGATTCGGTGGCCTCATCTGGGTTCTGCTGACCGCAGGAAAACACCGGCACGTCGCTGATCTTGAGCCGGGTGGCGATGACCGATGGGGCCCAGCCCGCAGCACCGGTGTCGTTGGCAAGCACCCGGGCGAGTATTCGGGCCTGCTGGTAGCCGGGCTCCACCAGGCCAAAGGTTTCGTTGTTCAGTTCACAGCACTCGCCCAGGGCGTAGATGTCAGGGTCGCTGGTGCGCAGCTGAGGACTCACCCGAATACCTCGGCCGCAGTCCAGGCCTGCGGTCTCGGCCAGTTCCCGGTTCGGCACTATGCCGGTGGCAATGACCACCAGATCGGTGCTGATCAGGGTCTGGTCACTCAGTTGCACGGCCCGGACCCGGTCCCGGCCCAACAACTGAAGCGGGGCGGTTCCGGTGAGAATGTTCAGGCCCTTGCGTTCCAGTGCCTCGGCCAACAGTTGGCCGCCCACGGTATCCAGCTGCCGGTTCAACAGGTAGTTGCTGCGGTGCAGCACGGTGACGGTAACGCCGCGACGGAGTAGGCCGGCGGCCGCCTCCAGGCCCAGAAATCCGCCGCCGACCACGACCGCGCGCTGCCGGGTTTCGCTCTGCTCGATCAAGGTTCGGGTGTCGTTGATGTCCCGGAAGTAGCGGACGCCGTCCAGGTCTTCACCCGGCAGCCCCAATTGCCCGGGCCGGGAGCCGGTAGCCAGTACCAGGGTGTCGTAATGCTGGCTGCGACCGGTCAGGGTGGTCACGGTGTGCTCCTGGCGGTTGATGGCACGGACCGGTTCGCCGTGATGCACCTGGATGCCGTGGCTGGCGAACCAGTCGTCGGGCTTCAGTGTCAGGCTGTCCTCATCGGCATCACCGCTTAAAAGCGCCGACAGCTGGATGCGGTTATAAGCTGGCCGGTTCTCGCCGTTGAAGACAATGATGCTCTGGTAGGGCACTGGCGCCTGGGTCATCAGTTCTTCCAGGAAGCGCTGCGCCACCATGCCGTGGCCGCAAAGCACCAAGGTGCGCTCCCTGTTTCCGCTTATAGTCCTGGTCATAGCCGCGCTCCGATTTCCTGAACCTTTTCCTGAACCCATAAAAAAAGCCGGAGCATCGCATCCCCGAGGGGAATCGATGGTCCGGCGCCAATGCCAACAACAATGATCTGATGGTCCGGCCGAATCCTTGGCCGGGACATTCATCCTTGCCAAAGACTCTGCGATCTTCGTGCCAGTTTTTTAAGTCCTATTAAATCAGTTAGATACTGATTTTCGTTGGTTGTGTTGGCGGTTCCCGGCAGGATTATCTGCCCCGTGCTGGGGCGTTTTGCACGACTTTGAGGCTTCCTCTGGCGTAGTTATTGCTGCGGTAATTGCTATCGAGACAGCACGGCCAGTGCCGGGAGTACTTTCATGAACACCAAGCGACAGCAGCACAATCCGAAACCACCCACCGCCGCGGATTTCCTGATTGCGTCACGGCAATGCGAACTGATGAACCTCCAGTACTTCCTGCAGATGGGAAAGGTGGTGCAGAGCATCAGTAACCTGGTGCACGGCCTGCAGCGGGAGCGGGGCGCCTCCAACGTGTTCCTGGGCTCGGGCGGCGAGAAATTTGCCGACGAGCGGGAAGCGATGATTCAGGAATCCGACCGGTTAGCGGAGCTGTTTGAGCAGGCTCTGGCTGAGGTGCAGGAGGCGCTGACGGCGCATCCGGTCAGCAGTCATCTGCTGAACCATCTCGCCAATGCCCTGCACGGATTGCAGCAGTTGCCCGCATTGCGCTCCCAGGTAGCCGCGCAGGCGGTGTCCGCGGCAGAGGCCACCGAGGCTTATGGCGGCCGGATCCACGCACTGATCACGGTGGTGTTTGAAGCTGCCGACACCGCGGTTGATCCGTCCCTGGCCGGGTTGCTGGTGGCCATGGTGCACCTGATGAATGGCAAGGAATTCTGTGGTCAGGAGCGTGCCGTGGGTTCGGCCGGCTTCTCTAGTGGCGGCTTCGACAGTGCACTATCCAAGCGCATGACGCACCTGGTTGAAGCACAGGAACGTTGTTTTGAGGTGTTTGTCAGCTTTGCCGATGACGACAGCCGTGCCTTGTGGCAGACCTTGCGTTCCCATGACCGGGAGACAGAAATCGAGCGCCTGCGTCAGCTCGGCTGTTCGGTGGGGCGCTATAAAACCCTGGACTCCGGGCTGGCGGATCGCTGGTTTGCGCTGATGTCGGAACGCATGGATGAACTCAAGAAGGTTGAAGACGCGGTTGAGGGCAGTTTCCACACCCGCTGTGTCGAACGTTTTGCCGAGGCTCGAAACTCCCTGGCCCACCAGGAAACCCTGATCGCGTCACTGGACGAGCAGAACCCGCCAGCGCAGCCGCTGCTGGTGCTGTGCGATTCCGGCGATGATGCCCGGTCCGGGGAAGCCTGGAACAGTGAGGGTGTGGGTCAGCAGTTTGGTCGATCCATCTTTGATCTGGTGCAGGAACAGACTCGCCGGTTGCAGCAGATGACCGACGAACTGCAGAGCGCCAAGGAGGCGCTGGAAGATCGGAGAACCCAGGAGAAAGCGGTGCTTCTGCTGATGGAGCATCGCAAGATCGACAACAACGAGGCTCACCGGGTGCTCCGGAAACTGGCCATGAACCAGGGCAAGAAGCTACCCGAGGTGGCTCGGGCCCTGGTCTCCATGGCCGATGTTCTAAAGTAAAAACGGAGAAAAGAGCGGTTAGGCTCAGGCGCCTGCGGCCTGAGCGGTGCTGTTCTCCTGGTCTGTGCTGCGGGCTTTGCGGGTCTTGATGTTCTCCAGCTTGCGCTGTTTCTCGTACAGGAACTTCAATACTTCCTGGCGGTAGTGCACATACGTGGGATCATCCGCCAGGGTCACCCGGTTTCGTGGCCGCGGCAGTTCGATGCGCAGGTCCTCTCCGACGGTGGCTGACGGGCCGTTGGTCATCATGATAATGCGGTCGGACAGCAGTACGGCTTCGTCGACGTCGTGGGTGATCATGATCACCGTATTGTTAAGCTCCTGTTGAATCTCCATCAGCGAATCCTGCAGGTGGGCCCGGGTCAGCGCATCCAGCGCGCCGAACGGCTCATCCATCAGCAATACGCTGGGCTTCATCGCCAACGCCCGTGCAATGCCCACTCGCTGCGCCATGCCGCCGGAAATCTCCCCCGGCCGCTTGTTGGCGGCGTGGGCCATGTTCACCAGCTCCAGGTTGTGATGAATCCAGTCCTTGCGCTCCTGTTTCGCCATGGACTTGCGGAATACCTGTTGCACCGCCAGTTCCACGTTTTCGTACACGGTCAGCCAGGGCATCAGGGCGTGGTTCTGAAACACCACCGCCCGCTCCGGTCCCGGCGAGTTGACCTCATGGCCGTCCAGAACGCAGCCGCCCTTGGTGGCTTGCAGCAGGCCGGCGACAATGTTCAGCACGGTGGATTTGCCGCAGCCTGAGTGACCGATCAAGGACACAAACTCGCCCTTCTTGATTTTCAGGTTGAGGTTGTCGAGTGCGACGAAGGAACCTTTCGGTGTCTCAAAGGCCATTTCCACGCCGGTCAATTCCAGATGTGCTTTAGTCATGATGGTCTCCGTTATTCATTCCAGGCGACTTTCTTCTGGATCATCAGCATCAGCCGATCCAGCAGAAAACCGATAAAACCGATGGCCAGTACCGCCACCATGATCCGGCTCAGGGACTGACTACTGCCATTCTGAAATTCGTCCCACACGAACTTGCCCAGGCCCGGGCTCTGGGCCAGCATTTCCGCCGCAATCAGCACCATCCAGGCGATACCCAGAGAGACCCGCAGGCCGGTAAAGATCATGGGTACCGATGAGGGTAGTACCACCTTGCGCACGTGGGTCCAGAACGACAGGCGCAGGACCCGGGACACATTCAGAAGGTCTGGATTCACCGCCGCCACGCCGACACTGGTGTTGATCAGCGTGGGCCAGAGGCTGCACAGGGTGACAGTGATCATGGAGGTCAGGAACGACTTCTCGAACATCGGGTCGTCGCTGACGTAGGTGGCCGAGACCACCATCGTCACCAGCGGCAGCCAGGCCAGCGGCGATACCGGTTTGAATATCTGGATCAGTGGATTGACCGCCGCCTGAAAGTAGTGGTTCAGGCCAAAGACAATGCCCAGTGGCACCGCAATCACCGTCGCCAGAAAAAAGCCTGCAAGCACGGTGATCAGGCTGGTAACCACCTGGTCCAGAAAGGTGGGTGCGGCCGGGTAGTCGCGGATTTTGACCTCGGCATCCGGATTGTCGGCCAGGATGCGCGCATTACGCTCTTCCTGCATGGTCACGAACTTGTCGGCTCGCTCCCGTTGGTTGGTGTGTTCCTGCCAGAGCTGACCGCCCTGCTCCCAGACCTGAGCCGGGCCCGGAAAGGCGCCAAGGGATGTGTTGACCTGAGGCGCGGCCAGATGCCAGAACCCGAGGAAGATCAGGATGCCGATGGTGGGCAGCAGCAGTTGCTTGCCCGACTGGGCCAGCTCGGCGCCGGTAAACCGGCTCGCCAGTGCTTTCAGCCAGCCGGGTGTGCCGGCTCTGGAGCTAGGGTTGGTTAAGGTGGTCATGTCGTTCTCCTGGCTAAGCCCGGTTACGGTGTCTCGGCGCCTTTCAGGCCGATATCAAAACTGTCGATGTAGGCGTTCGGCTGGCGTGGCGTAAAAGCAACGCCGTCGATCAGTTCACCCTGGTACGGGCGGGCGAAGTTTTCCTGGCTGAAATCCGGGAAGTCCTCGGCCTGCATCAGGCCGTCGTCGATCAGCGACTGGGCCGCCTGGGCGTAAATGTCACCGCGATATACCTGGGCTGCGGTCTTCATATACCAGTCATCGGATTTGGCCTCGGGAATCTGGCCCCAGCGGCGCATCTGCGACAGGTACCAGATGGCATCGGACGGGTAAGGGTAAGTGGCGTGATGACGGAAGAAGACGTTGAAGTCTGGTACCTCGCGGACATCGCCTTTCTCGTATTCGAAGGTGCCGGTCATGGAATTGGCGATGACCTCGGCGTCGGCTCCGACATAGCTGGACCGGGCCAGGATTTCCACGGCTTCGGCACGGTTGGCGTTGTTGTTTTCATCCAGCCAGTGCGCGGCGCGAATCATTGAACGCAGCAGGCGCAGGTGGGTGTTGGGGTTCTGCTCGGCCCAGGACTGGGTCACTCCGAACACCTTTTCCGGGTTGTTGGGCCAGATTTCGTAGTCGGTGATCACTGGCACGCCAATGCCCTTGAACACCGCCTGCTGGTTCCAGGGCTCGCCCACGCAGTAACCCTGGATAGTGCCGGCTTCCATGGTGGCGGGCATCTGTGGCGGTGGCGTCACCGACAGGTGCACGTCCGCTTCTAGTGTGCCGCTGGTGTCACCGCGCTGGGGCGCATAGAAGCCTGGGTTCAGGCCGCCGGCGGCCAGCCAGTAACGCAGCTCATAGTTGTGGGTCGATACCGGGAACACCATGCCCATACGAAAACGTTCGCCTTCCGCCCGGGATTGCTCCACCACCGGCTTCAGGGCGCTGGCGCTGATCGGATGCACCGGTTTGCCGTTTTCCTCGGGAATGTGCTGGCTCATGGTTTCCCAGACCTGGTTGGAGACGGTGATGCCGTTGCCGTTCAGGTCCATGCTGAAGGCGGTAATGATGTCGGCCTGGGTTCCGTAGCCGATGGAGGCGCCCAGGGGTTGGCCGGCGAGCATGTGCGCGCCATCCAGTTCGCCGGTGATGACCCGGTCCAGCAGTACTTTCCAGTTGGCCTGGGCTTCGAGCTCGACAAACAGGCCTTCGTCCATAAAGAAGCCCTGTTCCCAGGCTACGGCCAAGGGTGCCATATCGGTCAGCTTGATGAAGCCGATCTTCAGGTCCGGTTTCTCCGGGGCACCGATTTCGGCCTGGGCCAGACCGGTGCCGGCCATCAGGGAGACGGCTGCGGCCAGTCCGGCCAGTTGTCTTAGTGTGCCGGAGACGGTTGTCAGGGATGTCTTCATGGATGCTTTCCTCGCAATGTTCTTGCAGGCAAAAAAAAGCGCCAGCCCTCCGCTGTCGGAAGGCAGGCGCCCATGCCTGTTGGATCAACAATGATCTGAAGTGTTCAAAGGTGTTGATTGCACAGCTTGTGCCAGAGATAAAAAAGTTTTTTAAAACAGTCGAGTAAGGATTCAGGCCCGACAATGGGTCGGAATCTGGCGTGTGGTTGCCGATGTGTTTTAGTGCGCTTTTTTAAGCCTTGCACCATTGTGGGCCGTGAAAAGTGGCGCTCCTGCCCGCCGAGGTGCGTTATAGCTTGAATGCCAGGATGGCCCTGTTATTGCAGCGGTTAACTCAGCAAAAAGACTTCAGATGACACGTTAGACAGCACTCTTGATAACTATGAACAGGCAAAGACGCCCGCTCCCTTGTGCCGGATATACCGGTTCCCGGAAGCGGGCGTCTTTGTTTTAGAGACAATTTGGCTTAGAGACAAAAGGACACGACGTGAACAGCGAGCATCAGACAGCGACCGGCGTTCGGACCACCTGCCCCTACTGTGGCGTCGGTTGCGGCGTGACGGCCCGGCCCGGGCAAGTCAGTGGCGATCAGCAGCACCCGGCCAATCAGGGGCGACTGTGTGTTAAAGGCTCGGCCTTGCACGAGACCCTGGTGCCTGCCGGTCGTCTGTTGCGGCCCCGGCTCGCCGGTGTGGAAAGCGACTGGCCGGAGGCCCTGAAAGCCGCGTCTGGGGCCATTCGGGAGGCGGTGGCCACGCACGGCCCCGGTTCAGTGGCGTTCTATCTGTCAGGCCAGTTGTTAACCGAGGACTATTACGTCGCCAACAAATTGGCCAAGGGGTTTGTTGGCACACCGCACGTGGATACCAACTCCCGTCTTTGCATGTCTTCGGCAGTAGCAGCCCACAAACGGGCGTTCGGGGAAGACTGTGTACCCGGCTGCTATGACGATGTGGAGTTGGCGGATCTGCTGGTACTGGCTGGCAGCAACGCCGCCTGGGCTCATCCGGTGCTGTATCAGCGCATGAAAGCGGCCTGCCGTCAGGGACGTCGGGTGGTGGTGATTGACCCGCGCCGGACCGCCACTGCAGAGCTGGCGGACCTGCACCTGAAACTGAAACCAGGCACAGACACTATTCTGTTTAACGGCCTCCTGGTGTGGCTAGCGGATAACAGTGGCCTGGACCAGGGTTATATCGCCCGCCACTGTCATGGCTTCGAGGAAACCTTGGCGGCCGCGACCCAAGCGGCTCCCTCAGCCGGTTCTGTGGCTGAACAGTGCGATCTTCCGGTCGCCGATGTGGAAACCTTTTACCAATGGTTCGCACAGACCCCGCGGACGGTGACCGGTTTTTCCCAGGGCATCAATCAGGCGTCGGCGGGAACGGACAAGTGCAACAGCATTATCAATTGCCATCTGGCCACAGGCCGGGTCGGCTTGCCGGGGGCCGGGCCATTCTCCTTGACCGGTCAGCCCAACGCCATGGGCGGGCGGGAAGTGGGCGGATTGGCCAATACCCTGGCGGCCCATATGGACTACGACAGCCCCGGTGCCCGGGACAGTGTGGCTCGGTTCTGGGGTACCGGCCGAGTTCCCGAGGGCCCCGGCCTGAAAGCCGTGGAACTTTTCGAAGCAGTGCATCGGGGCGAGATCAAGGTGCTTTGGATCATGGGCACCAACCCGGCGGTCAGCCTGCCGGAGTCGGCGCGGGTGCGCGAGGCGCTGGCGCGCTGCCCCACGGTGATTGTCTCCGACTGCATGGCCGAGACCGACACCACCGCCTACGCTGACATCCTGCTGCCCGCCGCCGGTTGGGGCGAGAAAGACGGCACGGTGACCAATTCCGAGCGCTGTATATCCCGGCAAAGAGCGTTCCTGCCTCTGCCTGGCGAGGTGAAGCCGGACTGGTGGATCATGGCGAGCGTGGCCCAGGCGCTGGGTTTTGGCGAGGCGTTCGGCTACCAGCGGCCGGTGGATATCTTTCGCGAGCACGCTGCGCTCTCCGGAATTGCCGTCCAGGCCAGCGGCAGTCGCCGCCAGTTTGATATCGATTGTCTGAAAACCCTGTCCGACTCCGATTACGACCAATTCGAACCGGTGCAATGGCCAGTTTCAGCCTCGCCCGAGGGCGGGATTGCCGGTACCCGCCGACTCTTTGGTCAAGGCGGCTTTGCCACCCCCGATGGTCGTGCCCGAATGGTGCCCATCCACACGGTGAGCGCGGGTCAACAGACCTCGCTGGCCCAGCCGCTGGTGGTCAACGCTGGCAGGATTCGCGATCAGTGGCACACCATGACCCGGACCGCCCTGGCACCAAGGCTGCTCGCCCATCGGCAGGAGCCGTTTATTGAGGTGCACCCCAACGACGCCGAGGCCCTGACCCTGGCCGAGGGCGAGCTGGGCCGGCTGACTGGCCGCAATGGTGGCGAATACGTGGGCCGGATTCGGGTAACACCGGATCAGCGCCCGGGCGAGGTGTTTGTGCCCATCCACTGGAACCGTCAGTTTGCCTCCAGGGGCACGGCGACGGACCTGATGATGGCCGTTACCGATCCGGTCTCCGGGCAGCCGGAGGGCAAACACGGCGTCGCCAGCCTGCAACCGTTGCCGAGTCGTTGGCACGCCCGGGTGATCCGTCGCCCGGCCAGCGGATGGCAGCCGGAACTGGCCAGTCCCTCGGGTTACTGGGCCCGGCAGCCGCTGAGTCACAGCGAGAGCTGGTGGCTGGCGGGCAATCAGCCGGTGGATTGGGAACGGGAGGCGGATGCCTGGTTGGGTGGTGCGGCTCAGGTGTTGATGGGCGATGTCGCCTGCGGCCGGTTTCGGGCCGCTCGCATCGTTGACGGGCAGTTGCAGGCGGTTCTGTTGGTGGCGCCGAGTGCTGCCGAGTTGCCGGACCTGGCCTGGCTGGACCGATGCTTTGAGGCGCAGTGCCTGAGCCCCGAGCAACGTCAGTGCCTGCTGGCGGCTCGAGCGGTGGACAGCGAAGACACCGGCGCACTGGTGTGCAGCTGTTTCCAGGTGGGCGAAAAGCAGATTGCGAAGGCGATTCGGGCCGGTGAGGACAGTGTGGAAGCGCTTGGTCAGGCCCTGAAATGCGGCACCAACTGTGGCTCCTGCATTCCGGAACTGCGGGGTTTGCTGAGTCAATATCCGGCGCCGGAAGCGGCCGAGGTTTCCTGAGCTCAGGTCAGCCGGCCTTGCGCAGTAGCGGTAAGGGCACCCGGTAGCGCAAACCTACAGACCGGCCGGTGCCCTCAACCGTGCAGGTCTTCTGGTTGACCCGGCGAATCCGGCCCTGAACTTCCCGGTTCCCGGCTCCGAAGGTCACTACCTCGCCGACCTGCCAGTGTTTGCGCGCCACCACCGGATCTGGCAACTCGAATGGCTCTGTCGACAGCGCCATGCCACGGTCGGCGGCGCGGATGGCCAGAGACCGCCGCACCGCCACAGCCCCACCACTGGCGTGCAGTTCATCCAGAATCTCGTAGAAGTGCCGGTTGTGCACCGAACCCCGGAAGCGTTTTCCGGCGTTCTGTTGTAACAGATGCGCGAATTCATGGCAGCAGGTGTGCGCCAACAGGTTGAGCGGGCTCAACTGGCCGTCAAAATAACCCCGTTTCCGGATTTCCCGGCTGGACAGCCAGCCATGGGCGGTGTCTGGCTGTTGCTTGGCCTCGACCATGCGGACGCCGTAGGTGATCAGATGCTGTTTTCGTTGGGGGTCAAAACGGTGGTAGGTGGCCTGGCCGGCACCGACACGACACTGCAGGGAGCTGCCTGGGAGGCGGTCTGTCAGCCAGCCGGTGGCTGGTTGCCAGAGTACGTCGTAAGTGGTGTCGCACATCAGTTGGCCGAGTTGCCGGGCCTGGGTACTGGTCATCAAGGAGCCATCTAGCAAATGCTTTTCCGGGAGTATCGATGCTGATGATACCCGCTCCCGGGGCCGGCGCAAAACCACATCGGCCAGCACTGAGGCTGGCCGATGTAGAGATGGCAACGCGGTTGGATCAGGCCTCGAACGGCGAGCGCCAGTCGTCAGCGCCGGAGGTGCCGGCAACGGCGTGCTCCCAGGTGACCTTGCGGTACGACAGGGAGGTGGTGACCAGCTGGGTGAAGTCCGCGCTGGCGGCATCCTGGCAGTGAGGCATGTTGCACTGGATGTCGATGATGGTGGCGTCTTCAAGGATGGTCGAGAAGAAGTGCTCCTGCTTGCCCTCAACCGAGGTGCGGTACCACTTCAGCTCCACTTTGGGCAGCATTTCGCCGGAGGCCAGGGCGTTGTACATCAGCGGTGTGGCCTTGTTCAGGGCAGAGGTGAACTTGAACGGCTTGTGCACGCGCTGGCCGGAAGGTTGGCCGGACTGGGGGTCGGTCGGGACTGTGACCACATGGCTGAATTCCTGCACCAGCACTTCGTCTTCGTGACCTTCCACGTAGATGTTACCGACCGAGTCGGAGGTGAATGCGCCGGCGGTGATGTTGCCCTGTGTCTGGCCTTCGATACTGATATAACAAGGAGTTGGCATTGTCTGCTCCATGACGTGTGATTGAATGAGTGTCCCTGTGGGTCTTCCCTGGACTTCCCGATAGTTACAAACTCCGTGCCAGTGAACTAAAGACTATATAAAACAGTGGTTAAGGCGAACTCTGAGTCGGCTTTAGTCGGCGTCGGGCAAGACGGTGCCCGAGTGTTGAGCGAGGAGTTGCTGGCTGGGCCAAATCTCGCCCGGCCAGTCTCATTCGAACGCCAGGGTGGCCAGCAGAGCTAGCAGAAGCAGCGCTGAAAGGCTTTGCCAAAAGGCGACGGGGTGTCGCTCCATCAAGGGTGGCCGGTGCCGGCTTTGCCAGTCGGCGCCGGGTTGGCGGAGGTCGTGCAGAAATTCCGACAGTGCCGGATAGCGGCGGTGCGGTTCGGGATGGAGTGCCCTCGCCAGGGCGTCATCCACCCACACCGGGACATCTTCCCGGTACGGCCGGACCGATTGATAGGTGAGTCGGCGTTGCTGGCTGCGGCTGCGTATTTTTGGCACTTCTGCACCGAAAGGCAGTCGGCCAGTCAACATCTGATAGGTGATGACGCCCAGGGAGAACTGGTCGGCGAGCCAGCTGCCTGCTTCACCCAGCATGGTTTCTGGTGCACTGTACAGGGCCGCGCCGCGGGGGGCGCATGAATAGGGTGCGGTATCGGTGTCGGTCATTTCCTGCAGGCCGGCGACCCGGGTGGCGCCAAAATCGATCAGAGTGACGGTGCCAGCAGCGTCCACCAGGATGTTTTCGGGTTTCAGGTCCTGATGCACCATCTCCAGTCGGTGAAAGGCACGTAGGCCCCGCCCGATCTGTTCCACCAGATTGCGAACCGTCTCCAGGGCAGGCGCCGGGTGATCCAGCATCCACTGTTTCAGGGTTCGGCCTTCCACGAATTCGGTCACCAGATAGACCCAGCTGCGGGGTCTGTCCGGGGCGAAAGGCCGTACTACGTGCGGGTTTGAGATGCGACGGGCAATCCACTCCTCGGTGGCGAACTGTTCCAGATACTCCGGGTCGTCACGAAGATCCGTGGATGGGATTTTGATCACCACCGGTGCCTGCGTTGCCTCGTCCACCGCCTGGAACACGTGGCTGCGGCCACTGGCGTGGAGCTGGCGCTGAATACGGTAGCCGTCGAAGGTTCGCCCCGGGGCCAGTTCCGGGGCGAACGGCAGCTGGCTCAGTTCGCGGCTCAGCTCCCCCGCCTGTTGGGACTTCGGTAGGTTATCGATGCGGATGATCTGCACCGTCAGGTTGTCGGCACTGCCGGCCGCCAGTGCCGCTGCGGCCAGGGCTTTGGCGGCCGCTGTCAGGTTATCCGGGTGTCGGTTCAGCCGTTCCAGGATGTCCGCTTCGGTCAGGTATTCATAAACCCCGTCGGTGGCCAGCAGGAACACATCGCCGACCTGCAGCGGAGCCTGCTGGTAGTCGATGTCCAGCTGATGATCCATGCCCATGGCGCGGGTCAGGCAGCTTTCGGTTCGGGACAGCCAGAGGCGATGATCCGTGGTCAGTTGCTCCAGGGCCCGATTGTGAACCCTGTAAATCCGGGAGTCGCCCACGTTGAACACGTGCGCGGTGGTGGATTTCAGCACCAGGACACTCAGGGTGCAGATGTAACCCCGGTCGAGGTCATACCGGAACTGGCTGCGGCGGGTCTGGGCGTGGAGCCAGGCGTTGGTGGCCAGCAGTACGCGCTGGACCGACTTCTTGACCGACCAGGTTTCTGGCGTGGAGAAGTAGTCACTGAGAAAGCCGGCCACCGCCGACTCACTCGCCACCTGGCTGACATTGCTGGAACTGATGCCATCGGCTATGGCCACCGCAATGCCCTTGGTTGCCCGCTGCAGCGGATCGGGAATCAGCAGACCGTGAAAATCCTGATTGCTGGTTTTCAGTCCGCGATCCGAGTACTGACCCACTGTGATTTCCAGTTGTGCTGAAACGGGTTTGCCCCCGTCCGGTGACAACACCGGCGGGGGCATTCCGGCCTGTGCGGTGGCCGGATCAGGACAGGATTCAGGCACGGTTGGCCAAAGCGGAATCGTCAAAGGCCGCAGGCGCCGGGCGCTTGGGCGCGGTGCGCACATGGGTGCTGTAGAGCGTGAGTCCGGTGAAGGCCAGACCACCCACCAGGTTACCCAGAACGGTTGGGATCTCGTTCCACCACAGGTAATCCATGACCGAGAATTCACCGCCCATGATCATGGCGGACGGGAACAGGAACATGTTCACGATGGAATGCTCGAAGCCCATGAAGAAGAACAGCATGATTGGCATCCACATGGCCAGCACCTTGCCGCTGACGTTGGTGGATATCATCGCGCCAACCACGCCCATGGAAACCATCCAGTTGCACAGCATGCCGCGGATGAAGATGGTGGCCCAGCCGGCAGCACCGAACTCGGCGTAACCCAGGGTGCGGTCTTCGCCCACGCTGGCGATCTTGGCGCCGACGGCGCCCGGGTCGGTGTTGAAACCGTAGGTGAAGATGAACGCCATCATGAAGGCAACGGTCAGGGCGCCGCCCAGGTTACCCAGGAACACCCAGCCCCAGTTGCGCAGAATGGCCTTGGGGGTAACCCCCGGGCGCTTATCCAGTAGTGCCAGTGGGGTCAGCATGAACACGCCGGTGAGCAGGTCAAAGCCCATCAGGTACAGCATGCAGAACCCGATCGGGAACAGGATGGCGCCAATCAGGAATACCCCGGTCTGAACCGCAACGGTAATGGCAAACGCCGCCGCCAGGGCCAGGATTGCACCGGCCATGAAGGCACGGATCAGGGTGTCACGGGTGGACATGAAAATCTTGGATTCACCCGCGTCCACCATCTTGGTCGCGAACTCGGAAGGTAAGATATAAGACATAACTGGTTCCTCTGGCCCACAAAAAAACGGCGCTGCCCACCACCTGTAATGCTGCCTGTGCAGGGTGAAGAGCAGACGCCGTTGTCTGAAATAATGCTGTCGCTGTGAGCAGAGCCCAAGTTGGCTCTACTGATCTGGTTAGTGCAGGGACTGTGCCAGAGTCGTGAGGTGAAGCTTAAAGCCTATTTGGTTCAGCGGCTTACGGAGGGTGGTTGGTTTTTCGCAGTGGCTCATTGGCCTTTTCGCCCGATGCCACGCACCCGTTCAGTGCGTATTTTTCGGTCAGTGCTGCACTGTGGTTCGGACCGATTCGGTTCAGTTCGGGCTCAACGCAGACGGAATCGGACGGGCAGAGCGTAGCTGAAACTCTGGCCTTTCATTCTGGCAGGCACCGCCGGCAGGGGTTCGGCGTCTCTGAGCATCTCCAGGGCGGCGTCATCGAGCAGCTCGTGACCAGAACCGGTTTTCAAGTGCAGTTCCAGCAGCTCCCCCTCCCGATCGAAACTGAAGACCACCAGTGGCGTGCCTTCCTGTCCCAACCGACGTGCCCGTCTGGGGTATTGGTAATGCTGGCTCAGATGCCGGCTGAGCTGGTTCAGGTATTCATCGATTCTGGCGGAACTGCCCGCCTCAAGCTGTACCTGCTGGTTTTGCGGTTCGGTGCTCTCGGCAACGTCCGTGGCTGTGGTTGCTGATGGTTCAGGCGGGCTGGTTTCGGCCGGCGGTTCCGGAGCCGGATCGGGCTTTGGCTCCGGTTTTGGCTCAGGCACTGGTTCCGGCTTGGGTTCAGGCTTTGATTTGGGTTCGGGCTCGGGCTCAGGCTCCGGTTTCGGTTTCGGTGCTGGCTCTGGTTCGGGTTTTGGCTGGGGCTCCGGCTCTGACGGCTGATCGGGGGCCGCCTCCGGTTCAGGTTCTTGTGGTGGGGCCAGGCTGATGCGAACCGCCGGAGCAGTGTTGCTGGGCGCCTCGCCCATTGCCAGTTGGGTGATCGGTTGCTGAGATATAGCGAACAGCAGGATCAGCCCAACGGTCACCACCGCGACCAGTAACAGCCCCGCCCTGATCAATTCCTGGGGCGCTTTCATGAGGCCGGTTCCGTCAACAGCAGAATTTCCGTGTAACCGGCGTTCTCGAGGACCCTGAACAGGCTCTCCAGTTTGGTCATGGCCAGGCCTTCGGCCGCGGCGACGGTCAACGGCTGTTGTGGATCTGCCGGCGGCAGCGACGCAAGGAGGCGTTCCGTGTTCAGGACTTGACCGGCGATTTGCCAGTCGCCATTGCTGGTCACCGATAGATCGGCCCGGGGCTCCTGCTGCTGCGCTCCGGTCTCGGCCGTGGGCAGCTCGGGCAGCGGTTCATCGGCAATCTGGCCGGCCACGATAAAAAACATCAGCAGCAGGAACACCAGATTGATCAGGGGCAATAGCGCATCTTCCACGCGCTCCATCAAGGTCTTGCCTGAGCTGAACGGTGGTGGAACCAGGTCGGTCATGGGGTCTGTTCAGGTTGTCGTTGCCAATGGGTTTCGATACCGGCGGCGTCCAGGCGGGTCAGGGCCTGGGTGAACTGCCCCAGTGTGGTTTGCGGGCGGGTGCCCAGAGAGACTTCGCTGACCTTTGCTGCGGCAAGGGTCTGGATCAGCTCGTTCAGTGCAAACCACTGCCCCTTTTCCTGCCCCCTTTTGAGCCAAAGTACCTGGCCGTCGTTGCCAACGGTCAGTTCCGGTATCGGCTCACCGGCCTCGGTGCGCTGGTCCGGAGTGGCATTGGCCAGTTCCAGTGCACCCACGGGCAATAAACGGCTGGTGAGCATGAAAAACACCAGAAGGATGAACACCACATCAATCAGCGGTGTCATGCGAATGGGAATAGGTCGGCTGGGCCGGGGTTCAACCAGTTGCATGGGCCAGGCGCTGTCGACTGCGTGCTGCAAAATCCTGTGGCGCGCGGCTGTCTCCTGTGCCGGCTTCTTGCCCCAGCTCGTTCTTCGGTCCCGCTGTCGCGAGCTCAAGGCCGTCAGCGCCATTCAGGACCGTCACCAGGGTACTGTTGATGGTGGCGTGCAGTCGGCGCAGCCGGAATTCGATCCAGGCGGCCAGGGCCGCAAAGGGAATGGCAATCACCAGGCCAGCGGCGGTGGTGGTCAAAGCCTCGTAGATGCCACCACTGAGTTGCGTCGCGTTGGCACGGCCCTCGGATGCCGCCATGGCGCCAAAGGCGTCGATCATGCCCATCACCGTACCCAGCAACCCCAGCAGCGGCGCAAGCGCGGCAATGACTTCAATAATCTTCAGGGGGGCTTCAAATGGCTGCAGTGCTTGCTGGGCGTCCCGGGCCGCCGTCGTCCTGATACGGGCCTGGTCGCGCTGCTCCTGGCAGGCCTTGGCGGTATCGAGTACCAGTTGCAGCAACGGGTTAAGGCGGCCGACGGCTCCGGCCTGCTGCCGGCTCGTCTCGGGCTGGGCATCAGCGGGTGTTTGTTGCCAAACTTTCATGAAGCCTTTCAGATGGCGGGTCAGGCGTGGTGCGTAGAAAGCACCGATCAGCATCAGATAGAGAAAGGTTACGAACCCGATTACTGCGAGGGCGGCAAGCACCATCATCACTGGCCCACCCATCTCAAACAGCTGGGCTAGCGGGCCGTTGAAGGGCTCGGCCGATGAATACAGGGAAGAATCTGGCATGGGGAGCCTCGCAAAAATAAATTCAGGTGCAAATGATAACGCTTATCAATTCGTTTGCAAGGTGTAATCGGACAATCGCCCCAGCTCTGCTAAAATGGCCGGCGTCAGTCTTTAATTCATCAAGCCCAACCACAACGTGGTCAGCTGCGGAGACGATCTGATTAGCCCAACCCTAACCCCGACCCAAATCCCCAAACTCTCAACGCCGGAACATAATGATGATTAGACGCTGGCTCGGGAGTCTGGTGAACCGTGCGGTGGTGCTGGTGATTTGCTTCACCCTGTTGTCAGCGCTGGTCGTTACTGTGGTAGGTGCCTTGCTTAGCCAGAGTGAGCTTGAGCAGCAGGCGAAAAATCAGGTGTCCACCATTGCCCAATTGCTGGCGAGTGAGATGGACGACAGTCTGGCGCGCCGGTTGGACACTCTCAGCCATGTAGCCAAAAGCTTCACCATGGGCGAGGCCGTGCTGACCGCTCGAGCCAGTGTGCTCGTCCGTCAGCAAACCGCCCTCCAACATCTGTTCGATGGTTTGTACCTGATTGATGTTAATGGGAATATTCTGGCAGAAAACCCCGAATCCGACGGTTTGACCGGCTTCAATGTCAGTCACCGTGACTATTTTCAGAATGCGTCCCAGCGCTTGACGCCAGTCATAAGCGAACCCTATGTCTCTATCCATCAGGACCAGCCGGCAGTGATGATTGCTGCGCCGATTTTCGATCACCGTCAGAGATTTATCGGGATGATTGGTGGTGCCCTGCTGCTGAGCGGCGAAAATTTCATGGAGGAAGTTTCCGGCCTTCGTATTGGCGAAACCGGCTACCTGGGCGTGGCCACCCGCAGCGGTATCACCCTTGCTCATGGACGGACTGGCCAGGTGATGGTGCCTGTGCGTGTCGAGAATCCGGTGCTCAAGGACGCCATGGAAGGGTTTGAAGGTACCCGGCAAACCCGCAATGGCGACGGCGTCCGTACCATCATGTCGGTACAGCAGATGGATCAAGTGCCCTGGTTTGTCGCGGCGGTATGGCCGGCTCGGGAAGCTTTTGCACCGATTACCCGGATGACTGATGCCTTCCTGTGGACGCTGCTCGGTGTTTTCGGCGTTGTGACACCGTTTGCACTCTGGCGTTTCCGACGGCTGATGGCGCCGCTTCAGGTTCTGGGCCAGCAAATCAATGAACGACACCTTGGGGTTCGTTCTGCGCCGGTGGATGTCCGCGGTGGTCGGGAAATCCAGCAGGTGGCTGAGATTTTCAATACCGTCATGGACGAGCGCGAAGATGTACTGACGTCGCTGGCGGAGCGGGAGGCCTTTTTCCGTTCCCTGACCCAAAGCGCACCGATCGGCATTATCCAGACCGATGTCCTTGGTCGCATCGATTTCGTGAACCCGGCCTTTGAGAGCCTCATCGGGCGCCCTGCATCCGAACTCCAGCACACCTATCTGATCCACGGTGTCTATGAAGCCGACCGGGACGCGGTACTGAGCGGCTGGCAACAGTCATTGAAGAGTAAGGAAGTGTTCCGGGGCCGATTCCGTATTCCAAGTCGCGGCGAGCGGGACCTGATCTGGGGTGATGTGATGAGCTCGGTGATCGAAACACCGGACAAGACCCTGGGCAGCATTACCGTTATTCGGGACGTGTCCCGGGAGTTGGAGGTGGAAGAGGCTCTGCGCGAGGAGCAACAGCGCGCCGAAAATATTCTCAGTGTGCTCCAGGAAGGTGTGTTGATGGTGGATGTTGAAGGCCGGATCCGGTTCGCCAACCAGACTGCCTGCCAGTTCCTCGGCGCCGAAGGCGACTGTGCCCAGCAGAATTTCTTTGATCTGGTGGAGATACTGAGTGACGACAAGGTTCTGACCCACAATGATTTTCTGACTGGTGGCGATATCGACAGCCTGTACGCCACCCTGAAGAATCGCAACGACGGTCGTTACGATATCGATCTGACCGTGCTTCATGTTCGTCAGGGCCGGTATAACGAACGTATGGTGTTCGTGATCCGGGATGACAGCGAACGCCGTCGCCAGGAAGAGCGCCTGTCCTGGGAAGCCACCCACGACAGTCTGACCCACCTGCTTAATCGCAGGGCTTTCAGTGCCGCCCTACTCAAATGCCAGGCAGAAGTGACCGAGCCATCGGCACGCTCGGTGCTGATGCTGATCGATCTGGATCATTTCAAGCCGGTAAACGACGAAGGCGGTCACCTGCTCGGTGACGACCTGCTCAAGCGTCTGGCCGACCTGTTCAAGGACACGGTTCGACAGTCGGACACCGTGGCTCGGCTGGGTGGTGATGAGTTCGGCATTATTCTGCCCATGTGTGGGTTGGAGCGGGCGGAGGCCCTGGCCGAACGCATTCGGGCGCGGGTTGAGGGCTTGCGGATCGAACAGGACGGTCGAAGCTTTGGTGTCACCGCCAGTATCGGGTTGACCGAACTCGCTCCCGGTGACAGTGGGCCGCGGGACGTCATGGCCCGGGCCGATGAGGGCTCCTACACCGCCAAGTCCCGCGGTCGCAACGCCGTGGTGCTGATGCCAGCTCCGTCTTGAAGCTTACCACCAGCCTGAGGACTGGCCAGCCTGCCACAATAGCCGGGCGGCCAGGGCAGTTAAAATCAGATTGAAAGCCTGGTGAAACCACTGGTTACTGAGTGACTTGAGCACGTGCAGGCCCAGCCAGGTTCCGGCAAAGCCACTGGCAATCATCGCCAGGATGAAGGGCAGCCAATCCGGGAACACAAATCCCGCTACCGTGAAAACCAGCGCCTTGGGCGCGTGCTGCAAGGTCATGGCGGTGGCGAAGGTGGCCACGGTGGTGAACCGGTCGCGGTGAATCTGTTTGATAAAGGCCGCAACCAGTGGCCCGGTGGCGCCGACAAACAGGCTGATGAAGCTGGTCAGGCCCGAGGCCAGAAATATTCCCGTGTTACCAAACGAGGCTTTCGGCAGAGCCGGTCCCCAGCACAAAAACAGCACAAACAGGGCGATGGTCAGTTGCCAGGCAGAGGCCGGCAGATCGACCAGTAGCCAGGCCCCCAGGGCCGCACCCACCAGTACACCCGGCGCGAAGGCGCCAATCACCTTCCAATCGACTTGTTTCCGAGTCAGCAGTGCGCGGCCGCCATTGGAGCCGAGCTGGATCATGCCATGCACCGGGATGATTGCCGCGGGCGGCATCCAGTTGGCCATCAGTACCAGCAACAGTACCCCGCCGCCGGCGCCCAGGCTGGCGGTGATCATTGAGGTCAGGACCGAACAGGCCAACAGGAAAGCCGCAACCGGAAGGCTCAGGCTGTCGGGCAGGAGAGTTATTTCCATGCACAGAAGTCCGTGTTGCTCAGTCGGGGGGACCGGCACAGCGCTTCCGTGGCCAGCTGTACGTCGGCCACATAATACAGGGAGGCCAGCCCGAGGCGATCACGGCCCAGGTTATGGAACACCATGCCGAAGGCAATGTCGCCGGCGGTGAATCGGTCATGATGTTGGGCGAAGTAGGCTGCGGGCTTGGACAGGGCGTCGTCGTTCAGCAGGGCCTCAACCCGGCCAGCACCACCATGGTAGGCCTGGATCAGCAGCAAGGTGAACAGGCGCTGTTGCTTGGTTTCGGGCAGGTGGCCAAAGCGCTCGGCAAATGCGGGCTCGAGATTGCGGGCATTCTGATTCATCAGGCGCAGGGCGCAGTCGATCTGCGCCAGACGGTGCCAGTAATTGCGTGGTTTGATCTGGCAATCTGACAGCGCTGAGGGAGACAGTTGCAGGATACCCCGGGCATTAGCGCCGGAATGGGCGCGGGCCTGGCCACCGCTTTCGATCAGGAGCTGGCCTGCCAGGTACAGGGGCAGCTCCCGCGGCAGGTCCAGACGATTCTGGTCCTGACGGGTTTGGACGATATAACGAAGAGCGTTGTGCAGGGATTCCGGCTGGCCGCTGGAGGCGAAGTTCAGATCGTCCCAGGCACCCCAGATACGCTCCGAAGGCAGGGTGCCAAGGTAGCGGGCCACCGCCTCGTCCAGGTTCACATGTGGCTGGTCGCAGGCCAGGGCGAAGGGGTAGCCGGTCTGGCCTGTTTTGCCAGGCAGCCAGGTATCGGTGCGGTTATCATCGAACAGCGCTTGTCGGGTATTGTTGAGCCGGGCCTGGGTTTCGTCCCGATCAGCGCCATCGCTGATCCAGGCCAGAAACTGGCCCCGCATATCAAACAGAATGTGGCGATCGGCATCGGCGCAGTAACCGGATTCCCTCAGCACCCAGCCGCGAATGGTCAACACATTGCTGTAGACCCCCTGGCTGACCCAGTAAGGCGAGCTCCGAACCACCTGGGTCCAGTCGTCACTGGTGGCGGTTTTCTCCGGGTTGGCGCTGGCGGTGCCAAGCGTCGCCCAGGCCAGGGTGAAAAACACACAGAGCTGTCGTAAGCTCATGACTCTCCAATCCATATACGATAAATCCGTGACCGTCCCGAGACCACAATAACAAACGGAACCGCTCATGAAGCAATCAGAATATCTGAGGTATGACGCTACCGCACTGGCGGATTTGATTCAGCGCGGCGAAGTAACGCCCCGGGAAGTGTGTGAGGCGGCTATAGACCGGGCAACCCGGGTCAACGGCTCGCTGAACGCCATCTGCCACCCCCAGTTCACAGAAGCCCTGGAACAGGAGTTTCCGGCCTCGGCGGCGTTCTCGGGAGTGCCGCTGTTGCTCAAGGACCTGGCTCAGGAGCAGGCGGGTCATCCCTGCACCTATGGCAGCCGGAGCCTGACCCGGAATATTGCGTCTCAGGATTCCGAGTTTGTCCGGCGTGCCCGGGAGGCTGGCCTGGTGTTCCTGGGCCGCACCGCGACTCCGGAATTCGGGCTCAAAGCGGTGACCGAGTCTGAGCTGTGGGGGCCATCGCGTAACCCGTGGCAAACCGAATGCACCCCCGGTGGTTCCAGTGGTGGTTCCGGTGCGGCGGTGGCTGCGGGGGTGGTGCCCATGGCCGGTGCCAACGATGGCGGCGGCTCCATTCGCATTCCGGCGGCCTACAACGGCCTGTTCGGTCTCAAACCCTCCCGGGGCCGCATTTCCAGTGGCCCGTTGGTGGGTGAGGCCTGGACGGGCGCCTCTTCTGACCATGTGGTCAGCCGCACGGTTCGCGATAGCGCGGCCATGCTGGATGTCCTCGGTGGCTCGGCCCCCGGCGATCCTTTTCAAATCCCGGCGCCAGAGGGCCGGTATCGGGATCTGATCCAGCAGTCTCCGGGCACCCTGAAGATCGGTGTGTTCACGGCATCGCCCTACGGGACCGACGTGGCTCCGGACTGCGTTGCCGCCGTGGAAGCCACGGCGCGGGTGCTGGAAAACCTGGGTCACGAGGTGGAATACGCCCGCCCGGATTACGACGGCATCGCGCTGGCTCGCTGCTACCTCGGGCTCTACTTTGGCGAGGTGTCCGCGATGATGGCCCGGGCTCGCGAGGAGTTTGGTGCCGGGGATGACAGCTTTGAGCTGGATACCCGGCTGATCGGGATGCTGGGCAACACCATGCCGTTGCCTGATTACGTTCGGCGCCGTCAGCGCTGGAATGACTTTTCCCGTGCCCTGGGTGCTTTCTTTGGCCGTTATGATCTCTATCTGTGTCCGACCACCGGCCAGCTTCCGGCCCGGATCGGCGAGCTGGATACACCGGCGCACCTGAAACTGGTGGCCAAAGTGATGTTGGCGCTGAAAGCGGGGAAGCTGGTGCACCGCACCGGCCAGGTGGATCAGATGGCGATGGAGAGCCTGGCTCGCACGCCGTTTACCCAGCTGGCTAACCTGACAGGCACCCCGGCGATGTCGGTTCCCATGCACTGGACCCAGTCCGGTTTACCGGTTGGGGTCCAGTTTGGTGGCCGCCACGGTGATGAAGCCCGGCTGCTGCAACTAGCCGCCCAGCTGGAAGAAGCAAACCCCTGGTTTGGCCAATACGAGCGCCTGGATAACGAATTTGACGGCTAGGGGTTGTGATCCGGTTGCGGAAACTCCACGTTTATCTTTGTGTGCGGAACAGGCTATGCTGTCAATCAGGAAGGTTCCTTCCTTCCTGAACGACCCTGATGGCATCGAGGAGGCGAGCGTATTATGAACCAACCGATGGCAATCGATGATCTGGTGTCAGTAGCACAGGCCGAGGCAATGGGGGAGCTAGACGCCCCGATGATGGCAATCGTCCTGTCCAGTGAACAAAGCTACGACTTGCCCATTAACTCCCTTGAAACCGATGCCGACAAGGCCCGCTGGGGACTGATCCTCCGCGCCGCCCGCGAGCATGTGGAAGCGGATGCAGTGGCCGTGCTGTACCCAGCCTGGACCACCATTCGTCACAAAAACCCGGAAATGGCGCCGGACAGTGATTCGGAGCATGCCGACGCTGATGCAGACGCCTCCGATAACAGCCCGATCGATACCCTGTTCGTCCAGCTGCACACCCGAGATCATGTGTACTGGCGGGGGTTCGAGCAGATTCGGGATCCCAAGCATCAGCGCATTGTCGGCTTCCGCCGAATCAAGGCGCTGTCCACCGACTATAAACGGCACGAAGCCCCGTCGGTTGCGGCCTGGCTCAGCACCTTGTTCGAGCCACTGCCCGACGAAGGCCAGGAAACGGACGTTGATCGGGAACTGGCTGATCTTCTTGAAGAACCGGAAGTCAGCGCAGCCCTCTACCCCAGAGAGCTGAGAGCGCTGCACTAAGCAACGCCAGTTAAGTCCTTTCTTAACCTGTACCGGCCTCTAGCTGCCCGCTAGATGGCCGGTACGCGCTCCCACACCCACATCAGACTGACGCCAATCACTCCCAGCAGGGTGAGTGGTACCAGCGCCCGCCGATAGAGCGGGGTGGCCTGTGCCAGCAGAGTGAGCAGTGGGAAACAGATCGCCAACAGTGCCAGCTGGCCAAGTTCCACGCCGACATTGAAGCCTGCCAGGGCGACGGCCAGATTGGCGGTGCCAGAGGTCAGGTCCGACAACACACTAGCAAAGCCGAAGCCGTGAATCAGCCCAAAGCCAAAGGCCAGGGGCCAGGTTTTACGCCCAAGTACGGGCCAGACGACGTTCACCGCGGCCACCGCAATCGAGGCGGCAATCACCGTTTCCACCCAGGCAATGGGCAGGCTCACGATCTTCAGGGCCGCCAGTGCCAGGGTGATCGAGTGCGCAACCGTAAAGGCGGTGACCACGGCGGTTAGCTCGAGTACCTGGGATCGGTTGGGAAGCCAGCGCCGGGCCGCAGTGGCTGCCCGGTTACGCGCGAGGCTGGCCGGAAGCACCAGCACCAGCAAAAACAGGATGTGATCCAGGCCGATCAGCAGGTGCACCACGCCTTCCTGGAGAAACGTGGCGAAGCTGTGCCAGAGGCCCGCTTGGCTTGCCGGGCGTAGATCCACGGTCTGGCTGTCTGGCCCTGCCACAGCCAGCGACGCTTCGCCGCCGGTACTGATCTGAATCAGCCCGCGGTGCAGGCTGTCCTGCTCGAATAGCAGATGATACTCAAGGCGTTCCGGGGCCTGGCCGCTGTCGCAGAGCACCTGGTAACGGGTAGCGACGTAAGCGCCATCGCTGTGTTCGCTTATGCCCCACTGCTGGCCCCGCAGCTCGCACGCGGAGTTGCCGGCAGACAGCGTAATCCCAGCCTCTATGGCGTTTAGAATCGACCCTCGATGCTGACGTACCTCGCCACCGGTCACCTCCCCATCGCGGTTGGTATCGAGGGGGACTAAAAGGGCCAGGTCCCGCAGAGCCACGTCGATCCGGAAGTGCCCGGAGTTAGTGTCCAGGTACATGAAGCTGTCACTGGCCTTGTGGGCCAGCGCGGGATTGGCCAGCGCCAGCAGCCAGAGAATCACGGTCAGCAGGCGTATGGAAGCGATTTGGAGCGTCACGGTGCCTCCGGGTAGCGCTGGTCAGTTTGATCGTACTGCGCCAGCCACTGGTGTAGTCGCTTCAAAGCGGACGGGTCTCCGGCACTCTGTGCAGCTCGCAGTGCCAAACGGGTATCCAGTGGCTCGCGTTGGGTCTCCCAGTTGGCCAGCGCATGCTTCAGGGCCAGTTCTGGGCGATTCTCAATGTCGAGCTGAAAGCGGGCGAAATCCCGCTGATGTAATAGCGTGCCGCGCCACTGGGCTTCCGCGAACCGTTCCCGTAGAGAGTCTGTCAGGGCGTCTGCCTCCGGGGCCCCGGCTTCGCGCAGGGCAATGGCCCGGATAACCGCCAGAGCGTCGACCTGGTCATAGCCTTTGGTGAGTGCCAGGGTTGCCCGGAGGTTGCCGGCCTGTAGCTGCCAGTCTGCCAGTTGTGCCCGGGTATACAGATCATCAGGTGCGTGTTGAAGCACACTGCCCCAGTGGACTGCTGCGGAGTCCAGGCCCAGTTGAGCCGCTAGATCTCCCAGTGTTCCCTCGGCCCAGAGTCGGCTGATTGGATCGGTGTTTGAGGTTGAAGCGAGCTGGTTCTGCAAGCGCCGGTAGGCGGACTCGGCATCGCCTGTTCGGGCTTCAGTTTGCGCCAGGCAACTGGCGGCAATCAGTCCCGGGTAAACATCGGCCAGCGCCTGGCAGTGCTGGCGGGCTTCGGTGTAGCGGCCCTGTACCAGCTCAAGATTGGCCAGGGTCAGCCGGGACTGAATCTTCTGCTGACGCTGTTCGGTGGTCTGCAGTACTTGTTGGAGATCCTGCCGGGCGGCATCGAAACGGTGCAGGCTCTGGGCCAGGGTGGCGCGCAGAACTCGCAGCCGATCGGTAAAGTCGGCCTGCGGCCACTCCTGCAGCAGGCGCTCGGCGTAGCCCAGGAATCGGGGATCGCCGGTTTCCCGGGCCTGTCCGATCAGCTGTTGTACTTCATCAGCCAATTCATCGACATTCTTGGGAACAGAGTTCAGGTTGGGCGACACTTCAGGCAGCGTTGCCAACACGGCATCGTCCGAGAAATCGTTTTGGATTGGGTTCGGCGCGGCAATTACTGCTGGTGTTGCCTGCAGTGATCCGGCCAGGCTGAGCCCAAGCCAAAAAGCCCTGCCCCGGAGGGCAGGGAGAAAAATCGCCGGACGACGACGGATGTCGCCCCGGCGAAGGGTCTTCTTAACGGAACAGGTCATCGTAGGCCTGCGGGTCGTTTTCATCGTTGAAGCTGAAGTCCGTGTCGTTGATCTCCACCGCCGCACGGGTATCGCTGGTATTGGCAATTTCCGCTTTAACGAAGGTGGTGAAATCCACTGACGGATCCGGCCGCTCGACCCGGTTATTGGAGCTGTCGGAACAGCCCGCCAAGATCAGTCCCGAGACAGCCAGTACAGTCATTTTGAGTAGATTACTCATGACGATCTCCTGATCAGTTGGGTGAGCCGGCCAGCGGCGTTGCCAGGTACGGGAAGGTCGTCCTGAGTTCCATAGCATTCAGCTGCACTCCATCGGTGTACGGCAGCATTCCATCAGGAGCATCGCTTGGGTCAGCGAGCACGCCCATAGCTACGCGCAGAGCCGCATCTACGGTGTCATCAACCGGACGGCGGCCGTTGGGGAAGCCGGCGTTATCGCCTCCCAGAACGCCAAGGTCATCTTGCGTCGCTGCGGGTGTGGCAGCGATGGCCGGGTTCAGTCGTAGCATTTCCGACGTGGTCACTCCGACCGGCATGTTTACACCGGCGACGCCAGTGAGGAAGACTGATACAAGATCAGTTCGTGGGAAGTTGTTGGGCGCGGTGACGCCGAACAGTATCTCAAGCAGTTCAGGTAATGTCGGGTGAGTGACGTAGGTCGCGAACTGGCCGTCATCCTTGGGCTCGCTGGCGTTGAACAGGTCTTTATCCTTCAGGCCGATAACCACCTCGTTGACCAGTGGCATGCCCAAACGGGACACCTGAGTGTAGGCGCCGCCTTCAACTGTCGCGCCTTTGCCATCAGAGGTCGGGGCTGGATTGAGGACGCGAGCCTGACGCACGCTGGCCGTGGTCCAGGCGCCAATCACTGGCTCTCCGCTGGAATTGGCCGCAGTGCCGGTCAGGCAGGCAGTCGGCACTTCCAGGGCAAAGGAGGTGACGTTTTTGTCGGCCAGGTCGCCAGGATTTTCATTGCTTCGGTTTGCATTAAGGGGGTCGGTATTGACCAGATCGAAGATTTCGCCGAGGTTCACAGCAAAAGCTTCCTTACGCTGGCCGACAAATACCTTGCCGTTAATGCTGCAGCCAGGAATGTTAATGCCGTAGATATGGCCATCGGCATAGCCCGCATAATCAGTAAATGATTTGCCACCAATGTTGTCCAGCGGCTTGTCGAAGCTGTCCATGCCGGTGGTGGCGTTGGTAGCGGTCTGGACGGTGCCGGTGCGGCGGTCGCCGCGGATAACTTTCACCGAGTATTCCTGGCTAGCCTGAACATTGGCGTCTGCGGTTGCGTCACCGATGTTCTTCAGTGGTACGGACACCATCTCCTCGGCGCCGGCGTCTCCGACCGATAATTGAATGTCGTTGAACACGTCTGAGGGCTCGAAACGGAACGTAAGATCTTCAACCGCATCGCCGTCATTATCGATGTGAATCTCGTAAATCGCGTCTTCATCGAGATCGAAATAGTTCGGCCCGCCGTAGGCATCTTGCAGCGGCAGGTAGTTGGCAATCAGGGTCACGAAATCCTCGCGGCCTGTTTCATAACTGCGGAACATGTAAAAATCGGTTCCGTCTACTTTTGGAACTTCAGTGATGAACGGAGCTTCCCGGTGGCTGGACGCCTGACTCAGGCTGGCGCCTAAACAGATTCCCGCTACGGCGATTGCGAGGGCCGAGCGTTTTGTGGCTGTGTTCATTGCGTGTTCCTCGTCTATTGTTGGGTTGTGCAAGAGAAGCAACGGGCAGCCGTGTGATAGAGATGCACCCCCAACTAAAAATAAATTCGAACCCTGTGCTGCATCTCACTCGAGAGTCGGCGCGTACCAAAAACAACGATTAGTGGAGCTCAAATGTCTCAAGTTGACGCCAGTCAGGATGATCTGATGCGCCTTTTGATTGCGGTGTCCCACGAGGACCGGCGAGCGTTCCAGCGGATGTACGAGCTGATTGCCGGTCGAATGTTTGGCGTTTGCCTGAAACTGGCCGGACAGAGGGAGCTGGCGGAAGAAGCCTTGCAGGAGACATTCATCCAGATCTGGCACCACGCCCGTGAGTATCACAGCGATCGTGGAACGCCTCTGGGCTGGATGATGACGATTGCCCGCTATCGAACGCTGGATTTAATGCGCTCCAGAAAGGTTCGCCAACACGCTGGTGAGGAACATCTCGAACATGTGGAGGACCAGCGCGCAGGTCCTCTGGATGAATCGCTCCGCAGTGCTGGTGCGACCCAGTTGAGCGGATGTCTGGATGAGCTGAGCGACGTGCAACGGGACAGTATTTTGCTGTCTTACTACAAGGGCCTGACCCACGACGAACTGTCGCAGGCATTAAGTTCTCCGATCGGAACGGTCAAGAGCTGGATTCGACGCGGTTTGATTGCCCTCAAGAGGTGTCTCGAGAAATGAGAATGACAAGGGAGCGAATTGAGATTCTGGCGGCAGAGTATGTGCTGGGTTCTCTGCATGGTCAGGCCCGCCGTCGGTTCGAGCGCTGGATGATGGAGTCGGGCCGGGTGCGTCAGGAGGTCTGGTTCTGGGAACAGAAGCTGGGCCAGCTGTCTGCGGAAGTGCAGCCAGTCGAACCACCCAAGTCCGTCTGGCAGGCGATTGAACGCCGGTTGTGGCCGCAAGCAGCGGAGTCGGGTAAACGCGCCCGCTCAGGCCTGAGCTGGTTATGGCCGAGTTGGAGTCTGCTGGCGACAGCGGCAGCTGTCATGTTGGCGGTATTGATTGTGCAGCAGCCGGCGCCTTCACCCCAGCTTTCTGGCGCGATTGTCCAGGCCGATGTCAGTGATCCGCTCTGGCTGGTCAGTGAGTCTGGGCCGGACCGGTTGCTGAAATTGCGGTCGATTGCGGCCAGCGCGGCTGATGCCGGTAAGGATTACGAGCTCTGGATTGTGCCCGAACAGGGCCAGCCGCTATCGCTCGGGGTCATTCCGGCGGGCGGCGTGCATCAGGTCACGTTGACCGATGAGGCCCGGACAGCACTGTCCCAGAGCCGTACCCTGGCGATCAGCCTGGAGCCCGTGGGCGGCTCGCCGACGGGTGCCCCCACCGGTCCAATTCTGCACGTAACCAAACTGTATGAGCTCTGACGCCGCCTAGCGGGCGGCCATCAGGGTCAGGCACAGCTGGGCGTTCTGGATGAAGTGTCCGAACGCCGTCAGCTGTTGCTCGGAGGGTGTGTAATCGCCGGCGGCGTTGTCCGCATAGAACAATCCCACCAGGCGATTACCGGCCCGCAATGGCCCGATCAAGGCCGGCACCCGACCTAGCCAGCGGTCGTAGTTGACCGACCCCGGTGTTGTTCCTGGCCGATAGATGAAACAGCCATTCTCCGGTAACAGGCCGCCCAGTATTCCACTGCCGTTCTTTGCGATGGTGAGGTGGTCGCGCCAGCGTTCAGTGCCCCGGCCACTGAGTTTTCGTGGCACCAGAGTCTGTCCGTCCCGATCTGCCATCAATAGGGCAACCCGTTGCATGCCGATGGCCCGGTGTATGCCCTCAATCACCAGCTCACAGACCTCATTGATATTGGGTTCCTCGGCCAGGCTATGGGTAAGGTCCCGAAGGATCTGCAATTGTAATTCAGGATCCATTACCGGGGCTTGGGCCTTGGGCTGGTCATCGGCTTTGCGATTACCGGGCATCAGCGCGGTGACCTGGGGAATGCCGAGGGAAACCGCCACTCGTGCGGCTTCTGAGGCGTTGACCTTGATCCGGTCTCGAACGGTCGCCGGGTTGTCGTCGATGTCCCTGCCTAACTCTTCCAGCATCTTGTCCATCTCGGCGCCACTCCAGCCCTGTTCTGAAAGCCGGGCCATTTCCACCGAATGGCGTACCAGGCTGGCGGCCGGGGAATTGGCTGGTCCCGGTGAGACCACATCCCGGATAAACGGGCCCAGTGACCAGGCCTCGACCAGGCCACGGGTGATCTCGGTAAAGGTGGAATGCAGCACTGCTTTTTGTGCCGGCACCGGAGCCTCGTCCAGTCGAAGCCGCTGCTCCAGTTCGTTGGCCTGATCGGTTTCGCAGGACCAGAACGCCAGTTCACCGATGTTCATCAGCAGAGCGCCAATAAACACCTCTTCCAGAGCGGTTTCGTTGCGCTTGGGCATCAGACACCGAGCCTGAACCGCAGCGTGAATGGCCCGGGCCAGGCAGCGCAACAGGTGCGGACGGTCGTTGCGTTGCAACAGGGCGTCGACTATCAGAGATGAAATGGCCATGGATTTCACCGCATCAAAGCCGATCAGGGTGATGGCGCGGCTGACGGTACTGACCTGGGTCCGGGTCTGGTTATAGAACACGGTGTTGGACAGCCGTAGCACCTGGGAGGTGAGTTGGGCATCGTTCAGGATGACGCTGGCCAACTCGTTGACCGTGCTGTTGCGGTTGTCGGCCAATTCATTGATACGCCGCAACGTGTTGGCCAGAACCGGCAATTCTACCTTGCTCAGATAGGTCACCCAGGCTTGGGTCGACGTCATCCTTGCAGGGGTGGTTTTGTTGTCAGTGGTCACAGTGGTGGTCTCTGGGCGGTGATTGTTGGGATTCGGAGCGCCTTTGAAGTCAGTCTAATGCACCGCGGGAGTGGGTGTCAGGTAACGGTTTGTGTAAGGGCAACTACCCACACGGGCGACATGCCCCGGATTCGGGTTTGGCGCCCGAATGGGCTATAATCGCCGGCTTTAATCGCTGCACCCACAAGGCGCTGACCGTGATTGTATTTGACCAGGTACAGAAGTCGTATCAGGTGGACGGCCGGGCGATCCCCGCGCTCCATCCCACTGATATGACCATTGAAACCGGCGAGGTATTTGGCATCGTCGGTCATTCCGGCGCGGGAAAGTCCACGCTGGTTCGTCTGATCAATCTGCTTGAGCCGCCCTCCGGCGGTCGGATCCTGATCGACGATGAGAACATCACCCACTACAGCGCGTCGGAGTTGCGCGCATTCAGGCGCAAGGTTGGAATGATTTTCCAGCACTTCAACCTGCTGTCGTCGAAAACTGTAGCCGACAACATCGCGTTTCCCATGAAGCTGGCGGGTATCTACTCAAAAGCCGAAATCCGGGACCGGGTGCAGGAACTGCTGGCTCGGGTCAGCCTGACTGACCACGCCAATAAATACCCGTCGCAATTGTCTGGCGGCCAGAAACAGCGTGTCGGTATTGCCCGTGCGTTGGCTTGCCGGCCGACCATCCTGCTGTGTGATGAAGCCACCAGCGCCCTGGACCCGCAAACCACCCAGTCGGTGTTGAGGCTGCTGGCGGACATCAACCGCGAGTTGGGTCTGACCATCGTTCTGATCACCCATGAAATGGACGTGGTGCGCCGGGTGTGCGACCGGGTCGCGGTGATGGACGCTGGGCGCGTGGTGGAAATGGGGCCGGTTAGCGAGGTGTTCCTGCATCCGCAACACCCAACCACCCGGGATTTCGTGTTCGAAAGCGAGAGCATCGACAGCGAGGAAATGCAGGAAGATCTGCAGAAGGCCAAGGGTCGTATCATGCGACTCACGTTCAAGGGCGATGCCACCTACAAGCCGCTGCTGGGCAGTGTGGCCCGCGAATCCGGTGTCGATTTCAGCATCCTGTCCGGGCGTATAGATCACATCAAGGACACGCCCTATGGGCAGCTCACCCTGTCGCTGGTCGGTGGCGATCTTGATGTTGCCATGAGCGCGCTCAAAGCCGCCGATGTTCACGTGGAGGTGCTGCGCTGATGGAAGCCTTGATGGATGGACTGTTGAGTAACGTCGATTGGTCAGAGATTGGCCTGGCCAGTTGGGACACCCTGATCATGGTGGGCATGTCCCTGCTGTTCAGTGTGCTGATTGGTTTGCCGATCGGGGTGCTGCTGTTCCTCACTGGCAAACGCCAGTTGCTGGCGCAGCCGGCGGCCTACGCGGTGTTATCGTTCGTGGTGAACGTGCTACGGTCGGTGCCCTTTATCATCCTGCTGATCGTGATGATTCCGTTCACGGTGATGCTGATTGGTACCTCGCTGGGCGTGGCCGGTGCCATACCGCCTCTGGTTGCAGGCGGAGCGCCATTTTTTGCGCGCTTGGTGGAGACGTCGCTGCGCGAGGTTGATCGCGGCATTATCGAAGCGACCCAGGCGATGGGTGCAAGCGTCAAACAGATCGTGTTCGGCGCCCTCTTGCCAGAGGCGCTGCCAGGTATCATCGCGGGCATAACCGTCACCGCGATCACTCTGGTGTCCTACGCTGCGATGTCCGGCGTGATTGGTGGCGGTGGTCTGGGCGATCTGGCGATCCGCTTTGGCTACCAACGTTTTCAGACCGATGTCATGGTCATTACCGTGGCGTTGTTGGTGATTTTTGTTCAATTGCTGCAAATGCTGGGCGACCGCCTGGTGCTGCATTTCAGCCGTAAATAATTCAAACAGGAGATCCTCTATGAACCTCAAGAAATCAATGGCTGTGCTGGCCGCAGCGGCAACTTTCTCTGTTGCGGCTTCCGCCGAAGAACTGTCCGTGGCAGCAACGCCGGTGCCGCACGCCGAAATCCTCGAATTCGTAAAGCCAGCTCTGGCCGAGCAGGGCGTGGAGCTGGATGTAAAAGTATTCACTGATTACATCCAGCCCAACATCCAGGTTGACCAGAAGCGTATGGACGCCAACTTCTTCCAGCACCAGCCGTACCTGGATGAATTCAATGCTGGCCGTGGTACTGAGCTGGTCACTGTAACGGGTGTCCACGTAGAGCCGTTCGGCGCCTATTCCAGCAAGATTGATTCTCTGGAAAAACTGGAAGACGGCGCAGTCGTTGCCATTCCCAACGATCCCACCAACGGTGGTCGTGCCCTGCTGCTGCTTCAGAAAGCTGGCCTGATCACCCTTGAGGATTCCAGCAAGATCACTGCGACACCCCGTGACATTGCTGACAACCCGAAAGACCTGGACTTCAAGGAACTGGAAGCCGCTACGCTGCCGCGCATCCTGAACCAGGTCGACGTGGCCCTGATTAACACCAACTATGCGCTGGAAGCGGGCCTGAACCCGACTGAAGACGCGCTGGTGATTGAAGGTTCTGATTCGCCCTACGTGAACATTCTGGTTGCCCGTCCGGACAACAAGGACAGCGAAGCGATGAAGAAGCTGGCCGCGGCTCTGAACTCCGATGAGGTGAAGGCCTTCATCATGGACAGCTATGAGGGTGCCGTCGTTCCGGCATTCTGATAAAGGCCGCCCTCGCGGGCGGCGGTTGTCCTATAGAAAAGCCAGCGGACTTGGGCCGCTGGCTTTTTTTTGGCCTGTCGCCAACCACCTGTCAGATAAGGGTCATGCTAACGTAACCCTGCGTGTTAACACTGAGGTGTCAGTACATTCATTTCAAAAGGAGCTGGATATGAAGTTACGCATACTGGTAGGCATGGTGTTGTGTTCGATGCCCTTGGCGTTTGCCCAGGCCTCGTCTCATTCCCAGGATTCCCAAAACTGGTCTGAGCCCGCGCAGCACAAAGGTGGTCACCACGGCAAAGCCCGGGCGTCTGTTGAGGTCGGGCCGCGACCATTCTGGTTGGTGGATGATATGGATGAGGGCCCGCTGAAACAGCGCCTGCAGTCCTGCCGAACCAAGACTATGAAACGCACCGATTTTTCCATTGGACACCGGGGCGCGCCGCTGCAGTTCCCGGAACATACCCGTGAATCCTACATTGCGGCCGCCCGCATGGGTGCAGGTATTGTTGAGTGCGATGTGGCTTTTACCAAAGATCGGCAGCTGGTCTGCCGTCATGCCCAGAACGATCTTCACACCACCACCAACATCGTCACCGTGCCCGAACTGAATGCCAAGTGCACCCAGCCGTTTGTGCCGGCAGATCCGGGCAGCGGCCAGGAGGCGCAGGCGGAATGCCGGACCAGTGACATCACTCTGGCAGAGTTCAAGTCGCTGAACGGCAAGATGGATGCCTATGACCCGATGGCGACCACGCCGGAGGAGTATGTCGGCGGTACCGCGGACTGGCGTACGGATCTTTACTCCTCACGTGGCACCTTGATGAGTCACAAGGAGAGCATCGAGTTGTTCAAGACCCTCGGGGTGAAGTTCACGCCGGAACTGAAAACGCCGGTGGTGGACATGCCATTCGAGGGTGACTATAGCCAGCAGGATTATGCTCGACAGTTGATCGCCGAGTATCGCGAAGCCGGCGTGACCCCGAATGATGTCTGGCCGCAATCGTTCAATCTGGATGACGTTCTGTTCTGGGTGAATAAAACGCCGCGCTATGGCCGTCAGGCGGTGTTCCTTGATCAAGCTGCGCACACGGAGTCCAACAGTTCCCTGGCCTATATGGAGGGCCTGAAGAAACAGGGCGTGAACATTCTGGCACCGGCGATCTGGAAGATGCTGACACTGAACGGCCACCAGGAAATTGTACCGTCGGAATACGCCAGGAATGCCAGCACGGCTGGCCTCAATATGATCGCCTGGTCACTGGAGCGCAGTGGTCCGTTGCCTGAAGGCGGCGGCTGGTACTACCAGAGCGTGACCGACGCCATCAACAACGACGGCGACATGCTGACCGTTCTTGATGTTCTGGCACGGGAGGTTGGCGTTATCGGAGTCTTCTCCGACTGGCCGGCGACGACGACTTTCTACGCCAACTGCATGGGGTTCGCGGGCAAGGGGAACGGTCCGAAATGAACAGAAGATGACAACATTGTAGCCCGGTTTTAACCCCGGAAAGGCAGGAATCCGGTTAGGGTTAGTCCAAGCAATCGCGACGTAGGTGACTGATTGCCTGATAGAAAGGACGACATCTGAACTTACTTGGAGGACTGCCTTATGAAGACCACAACCCGTTTTGCCTGTGCCACGGTTCTAACTGCAACTGCGTTCACCGTGCCAGCTGTATGGGCACAGTCTGGTGTTGATCGTGAGCAGGCCGGGCCATACATCAGCGGTAGCTACGGTGGCTACAAGGCCCACGGCGGTGAATTCGAGGATGAAAACGACATGCTCGGCGCAGCTCTGGGCTATCAGTTCAATCCGTACTTTGCCCTGGAAGCAGAGTACATCGACTTTGGTAATTTTGGTGAAGACGACGTCGAAGGCAAGCTGAAGGGCGCAGGACTCAGTGCCATTGGCCGCCTTCCGCTGACAGACAGCTTCGGTGTATACGGTAAGGTGGGTGCCTTTGCATCAGCGTTCGATGTTGACGCGTTTGATGAAGACGAAACCTACGATGAGGTCAGTCCATTTGTCGGCGCTGGTGTTGATTTCCGGGTCACACGCCAGCTGACCGCGTTTGCCGAGTACAACCACTATAACGTGGACATCGACGAGGATGACTTCAACGGCCAGGTCACCAACGATGGGCCTGAGTTTGATACGGGTCGGGTAGGTCTGAAGTACCAGTTCTAAGCCACAAGCTTGGTACACGGACTATCAGGGCACGGCCAGCGGCCGTGCCCTGCATTTCAGCTTTACTGTTTGTTTTCCAGCTCGCTAAACCGGTCGGCAAACAGCGCCGATGACAGATAACGTTCCGCCGAATCCGGCAGCACTACCACGATATTCTTGCCCTTGAATTCCGGCTGCTTGCTGACACGCACCGCCGCAACCACCGCCGCACCACAGGAAATGCCACACAGAATGCCTTCTTCCTGCATAAGCCGGTGGGCCATCTCCATGGCCTCGTCATTGGAGACTGTCTCGACCTGATCCACCATTGCCATATCGAGATTCTTCGGTACAAAGCCGGCGCCTATGCCCTGAATCTTGTGGGGCGCGGGTTTCGGCTCTTCCCCGTTCAGGGTCTGGGTAATGACCGGTGAGTCGGTTGGCTCCACGGCCACCGTGGTGATCTTCTTGCCCCGGGTTTCCTTGATGTAGCGTGAGACCCCGGTCAGGGTGCCGCCGGTTCCGACGCCGGAGACAAAGACGTCGATTTCGCCGTCGGTGTCCTGCCAGATTTCCGGGCCGGTGGTGTCCTCGTGGATTCGGGGATTGGCCGGATTCTGGAATTGCTGGGGCAGGAAGTGGTTGTCCGGATCGGCCGCGAAAATTTCTTCTGCCTTGGCGATTGCCCCGGGCATGCCCTTGGCGGGTTCGGTCAGCACCAGCTCGGCGCCCAGAGCCTTGAGCACCTTACGTCGCTCCAGACTCATGGAGGACGGCATGGTGAGTACCAGCCGGTAACCACGGGCAGCGGCGACAAAGGCCAGTGCGATGCCGGTATTGCCGCTGGTGGGCTCGACAATGGTCATGCCCGGTTTCAGGGTGCCGCGCTTTTCGGCGTCCCAGATCATGGCGGAACCGATGCGGCATTTAACGGAATAGGCGGGGTTGCGGCCTTCAATCTTGGCCCAGATGGTCGCCCCGTCGCTGACCCGGTTCAGCTGAACCAGGGGGGTGTTGCCGATGGAAAGGGAATTGTCCTGATAGATGCGTGCCATGGTGTCCTCCTTGCGATTTTTCTTGCAGTCTAGCACCCATCAATCTCTGATGGCGCGCACTTCCAGCCGGTTGCGGCCATTCTGCTTGGCGGCATAAAGCGCCTGGTCGGCCAGTCGCAGGAAGTGCGCCGGCGAGTCGTCCGGCTCGGGCACACCGGTGGCCAGTCCTATGCTTACGGTTAACTCGATGTCCCGTCCCTCACAGACGGTTGGGCCCTCGGAGACGGCAGTTCGGAACCGGTTCAGGCGCTCAACAATCTCTTTGGCGGTCTGGTAGGTGGTGAAGATGACAAACTCTTCGCCGCCAAAGCGAGCGAGGCGGTCGGTCTCGCGCCTGAAATGGTGCCTCATTTTCTCCGCCAGAGCCTTCAGGCAGTGGTCCCCGGCTTCGTGGCCGTAGGTATCGTTAATGCCCTTGAACAGGTCAGCATCAACCATGGCGATCGCAAATCCGTCGCGATTGCGCTGGCACCATTGAAAACTCTTGCGGAATTCACGGTCAAAGTAGCTGCGGTTGCCTAGCTGGGTCAGATCGTCGGTCACGCTCAGGCGGGCCAGTGCAGCGTTGGCCCCCTCCAGCTGGCGGTTAACCCGGTCCAGTTTGCGATTCCAGTAGAACAGCAGTGAGGCGCCAAACAGGGCAATGCCCAGTACTTGCCAGACCACCCGGTAATCCACCGACTGCTCGATCTTGATGTCGCGCCAGTAACTCTCGAGATTTTGTCGTTCCTCCGGCGTCAGGCTATCGACCAGTTTTTGCATGATGTCGAGCATGACGGGTTCATCATTGCGGGTGGCGATCGATAACGACCAGTCTGCGGGTACACGGCCAATGACTTTGATATCGGCCAATCCCAGCTCCTGCATATGGTACATGGCGGTTGCCAGGGTGGTGATGTAGCCGTCCAGATCATCGTCCTGCAACCGTTTCAGGCCTTCGGTTTCGTCCGCTACCTTGACCGGCTCCAGCCCGGGATAACGGTATTTCAGGAGCTCGGAGAAGGCGTAGCCGCGGACCAGGCCCACCCGCTGATCGCGGAGGTCTCCGACGTTTTCAATGAACGGCGCCTCGATGCGTCCCAAAATAATGTTGGGTACGTGCAGGTACGGCGTGGTGAAGTTCATGTATTGGGCACGCTCGGGTGTGCGCATTGCCAGAGTGAGCAGATCACAGCGCCGCTCTTTGGCGGCATCCAGACTGGCCTGCCAGGAATCGGTTTGCACCAGCTTGAACTGTATGTCTCCGCGTTCGCTGAACAGACGGAGGGCCTCGGCCGACAAACCCGAGTGCGTGCCTGATGAATCCAGTCCCTCCAGAGGCAACCAGTTGTTGTCGATGCAATAGGTGAAGGTTCGGTTACGCTGGTCCAGCCATTGTTGTTGTTCAGCTGAAAACCTGGGTTTGTCGGAGTCCCGATCGCTGGGGGCGGCCGACGCGCCCAACCAGCGGTTTTCGATGGTGCGCATCTCGGTAGGGCTGATGGCCGCCAGCGCCTGGTTCAGAATGCTGGCCAGAGGCGTGAGATCCTTGCGGATGCCAAATCGCAGGTCTTCTCCGGGATGGTCTTCAAGCACCAGTTCTCCGGCAATCCGAACGCCAGGAATACGCAGTTCCTGAACCCAGTAGTTGCCGTTGGGGAGTGCGGCCAGCACCACATCAATGCGGTCCTGCTCGAGAGCCGAGAACATCGTCTCCTGGGATTTGAACACCTTAATGTTGTCGCCAAGCACGCTGACCAACTCGTCCTCATAGTAGATATCTGAACTGATTCCCACGGTGTAATCGTGCAGGCTGCTCAAACCTTCAAATTCGAGGCCACCATCTCGGGTGAATGCGACATTGGGGATGGTGTAGTAAGGCGAAGTAAAACGGGCAAAGGCTTTGCGGTCTTCGGTCAGGGACATATTGCCAAGAATATCGATGGTGCCCTCGCGCAGCATCGGAAAAAGTTCGGACCACTGACCGCTAACGGGAATGACCTGGAGTCCGGTGAGGTCCGCCAGGCGCGTCAGCACATCCACCGACAAGCCCTGAAGTTTGCCCGCGTCCTTGAAGCTGAACGGCGCATAATCTTCCATTAATCCGACCCGGACCGGTCCCAGTTGAGTCAGGAACTCCCGCTGGTCTTCATCCAGTTGGAAGTCGGTCCCGTCGATCAGGCTGGCGCCGCCGAACTCCCGCCAACGTTGAAGTAATTCGGCTTTTCGTGATTTGGGAATGGCCTCCAGGCCCAGTTGTATTTTACGGAACAGCCGAGGGTTGTCCGCTCGTACGCCGATCCGTAGATCTTCCTGCGCTTTAGGGCCAAGAGGAGCCGCACCGGCAATCGACAGGAAATAAAGACCGGCAATATTGGCCTGGTATTTCAGGCTCAGCCGCGGCCCAATGATGGCGTCCACCCAGCCGAAGGCCAGCGCGCGCACGAGGCTTGGGAACGAATCGTAGGTGCTGACAGCAATGCCCTGATCAACCAGAAGGTCTCGGTAGTACACGTCTTCCACCACACCCACCTTCAGATCTTGCAGGTCAGTCAGGGATTGGATTTCTCCGATAGGCCGGGTGTCGTCCTGCATCAGGTAGGTCTGGCGGATGTGGTAGGGCTTGGTAAACAGGATTTCGTCGGCCATGTTCTCCCGATAGGAGATCGCATCAATGGCGTCGAGATCTCCGTTCAGGAACGCGGCGTAGAGCTCGGGCCAGTTTCCGGCGCGGAATTTAAACTCCAGCCCGCTGTTGGCCGCAATTTCTTTGAGGATGTCGGCGGAAAATCCCGAAGTGGATCGGCCTTCGAAGAAGGAATAGGGCTTGCTGTCGGCGACGACGCCAATGGAGACGACGGGATTGTCGTTCGAGGTCTCTTCGCCCAGGATCGGGCGCGAGTTCAGAATCAGAAGTACAGCGAGAACGACGAGCCCCAGGCAGGTTAAAAGTGAACTCTTGAGGGGGGCCAACCTGTCGTTCATTGGGTTGCCGGCTGCTCGACATTATTGTTGGTTACAGTTTAGTCGGTGCAGTCGGCATTGCCCAACGCGGCTGGCGCTCAGGAAGACACGTCTCGGCTGGTATAGTCGTTAAAGTCGGGTCGTTTCGCCTGGTGGTGGTCGTCAGTCATGTAGGCGGAGGTGAGGATAAACTCAGCCGTTGCCCGGTTGCAGGCCACCGGAATATTCCACAGCGCCGCGATGCGCAACAGGGCCTTGATGTCCGGATCGTGTGGCTGGGGTTCCAGGGGATCCCAGAAAAACACCAGCAGATCGATTTCGCCTTCAGCAATCTTGGCTCCGATCTGTTGATCGCCACCAAGAGGACCGCTGAGCAGGCAACGGATATCGTCCCGCTTTAGATGTTCGCCCAGCAGGCGGCCGGTTGTGCCGGTTGCGTACAGCGTCAGAGCGGTAAAGCGGGTGCGGTTCTCGGCGACCCAGTCCACCAGTTCCTTCTTCTTGTTGTCGTGCGCCACCAGGGCGACGGATTTTACGGCCATTTGAGGTAAAGTCTCCGTGTTACAGAATCCATCCAGGGCTTCAGTGTTTCACAAGCCGACAAGGGACGGAATAGGACAGAAGGGGTATGCCAGTGACCAGTACAGTTGCCAGTACAGTGGATTGGACCACCACGCCCGCCGCAGTCTGGCGCCGGCACCGGTCCGGTTTACGCGCAATCCGCCGCCTCGACCCGGTTCAGTGGGAGGCCTTGACGGGTATCGAACGCCAACAACAGGCGTTGGCCCGGAATACCGAGCGATTCCTGGCCGGCCAGCCTTCCAACAATGCCCTGCTCTGGGGCTCACGGGGCACGGGAAAATCCTCGCTGATCAAGGCTCTGTTGAATCGCTACAGTGATCGCGGCTTGCGGATGATCGAAGTGGACAAGGACGATCTGGTGAATCTGCCGGAAATCGTCGATGACATTTGCGATCTGAATTTCCGGTTCGTGATCTTCTGCGACGACCTGTCTTTCGATGTCGGCGAATCCAGCTACAAGGCGTTAAAGAGCGTGCTGGAAGGCTCGTTGGAATTGCCGCCGGAGAATGTCCGGGTTTATGCGACCTCCAATCGCCGACACCTGATGCCCGAGTTCATGTCTGACAACCTCAAGAGCACCATGCAGGATGGTGAATTGCACCCGGCTGAAGCCATTGAGGAGCAGGTTTCGCTGGCGGATCGCTTTGGTCTTCAGTTGTCGTTCTATCCGTTCTCCCAGGACGTCTATCTACAGGCCGTCGATGCCCTGTTCCCGGAGGTGCCGGACCGGGAGGCGCTGCACCGGCACGCTATTCGGTTTGCGACCGGCAAGGGCGTTCGCAACGGCCGCACGGCCAATCAGTTTTATCGCCAGTTCGCGGGGCATTCGTTCGCGCAGGACTAGCCTCAGTCGTTCGGGGGCAGGGTAAGGCGGAACCGGACGCCATCCACACCGCCTTCAGTGGCGTTGTCGGCGTCTACTTTTGCTCCGTGGAATTCGGCAATCAGGCGGACGATCAGCAGGCCCTGCCCGAGGTGGCCTTCCTCGTGTCCATCGCGCAGGGAAACGAACGGGTCAAAAATGTCGGTGCCGGTATTGTCCGGCAGTGCCGATCCTTCATTGAACACGGTCAGGCACAGGCCGTCCGCTTGCGATGCCAGGGCCACCTGAATCAGACCACCCTCGGGGGTAAAGTCCCGGGCGTTATCCACCAGCTTGTCCAGCAGTTGCACGATCAGTTCCGGTGAACCGGTCATGGCCAGCCCTTGTTCAGGGCCGACGTATTGAATCCGGTGGCCTGGGTCCACGCCCTGATAGGCAGCGGTGGCCTGGGACGCGACTTCGGCCAGATCGAAGGGCTCGTTGTCGGCGTGATCAAAACTTTGCTCCAGCCGGGCCGCCTCACTCATGCCATTCAGGATCTGGCGCAAGCGGTCAGTGGCGTCCGAGGCCCGGCGCAGGTACTGCGCCCGTTCAGCCTCGGATTCGCTGTGGCTGAGATTTTCCAGTGATGAACGCACCACGGCGACCGGGGTTTTCAGCTCATGAGACAGGCGCCGGGAAAAACTCTCCAGATAGCGGTTGTAGCCATGCAGGCGATTCACCATCTGGCTGAAGTGGCGTTGCAGTTGGCCGAGTTCATCGTTGGAACGGGCCGCGGGCAGGGTACCGATAATCCTGCCGTCGTCGTCAACACTGGCGCTGACCGCCCGCTGTAGCCGGGTGATGCGCCAGGACAGCCAGCTGGCATAGCCCAGCAGTACCAGGGTCAGACCAACGATAATCAGGGTGCTGCGGGCAATGACCGATCCCAGCGCCGAGCCGGACAGGGTCAGAAGTTGGTCCAGGGACTGCTCAAGGATCAGAGTGCGGCCGCCAAACACCGGCTCAGTGGTGAGCAGCCAGGTGCTGCCATCGCTGTGTCGGACCAGGCCTTCCGACGGTCGCGTTTCCGGGGTTAGTTGGTGGCCTGCGCCAAGCGCTTGAGCGGGCTCCGGCTGATAGAACCGGATCAGCGCACGCAAGGCATTCAGGCTGATTTGTTCGGTGACTTCGAGCGGACTGAGCTGGTCAAATTCCGGCCGGATTTGCTCTGCGCCAACCTTCTGTTGCGCCCGAACCCAGCCCGCCGGCTCAAGAACCCGCACCCGCTGGCCGGGATTCAGGCGTGGTTCCAGTTGCCGTTCCAATGTCTGATTCGGGCGCACCAGCATTGGTAGCGGTTCCGTTGCCGTGCTTACTCCTACCTGATTGCCCTGTTCGGTCCAGCGGGCACCGAAGCCAAGCCGGCTGCCTGGCGGCGGCGCTGGCATCTGGAGTTCCAGTTGCCACCCTGAACGCGTGGATTGCCAGCTCCCCGTTACCCGGTAGTCGGGGCGACTGCTGGCTTTTCCAGATTCTCCATCCCCTCCGTTTACGGCATAGAAAGTGCCGGGTGCGGTAGTTCGGATCAGCCAGGTTTGCTGCCCGATAGTCTCATCGACGCTATCCGATGGTGGCTTCAGCCAGAGCAAAAGGCGGTCGTGGGCGGCGTCGGGGTTGCCGGGGTCGTACAGCACCGGTTGCCGGTTGCTGATGCGGATCAGCAGGTACAGGTGGCGGCCATCCGAGGCCGCTTGCCAGGTTAGGGCCGGCTGGCTGGTTTCCCCTTCGCCGCTGGCTGGCGTTGAGACGGGACTTTCTTCATTCGCTGCCCCTTCTTCGTAGCCGGGCCAGTCGTCCGGGTAGCCATCCAGATTCAGCGAGCGGTTCAGGGTGTCGACGTAAATGGCGGGCTCATCGGAGGTTACCGGTGATTGACCAATCAGCGCGTCGCCGGCGGTTTCAGCCAGCCGTTTGGCCTGCATCTGAAGCTGCTCCCCGGCCTGCTGGCGTAGGGCGTCGTCCAGTTCCAGCACAAACTGCAGACCCGCCCACGGAATGAACAGCATGAGCAGGCTGGCAACCAGAAGTTGCCGCTTCAGGGTCAAGGCTCAGACCTCATGGGCGTTCCAGCGATAACCCATGCCATAGGCGGTCTGGATGCCGTTAAAGCGGTCGTCTACCTGGATGAACTTGCGGCGAATCCGCTTGATGTGGGAAGTCACGGTGTTGTCGTCGAGCACGGTGCTGGCAGCCTCCATCAGCTGATCGCGGCTGCGGACATGGCCGGGATGCCGCACCAGCGAGTGCAGCATCCAGAACTCGGTTACGGTCAGGTCCAGGGGCTGATCGTCCCAGGCCACGGTCATGCGGTCGAGGTTCAGGGTCAGGCGCCCCCGCTCCAGCACTTCATCGGGTTTCTGCAGGGCCTCGGCCCAGGCTTCGGCGCGTCGTAACAGCGCCGTCACCCGGGCCAGCAGATGCTCCATGCTCATGTCTTTGGTGACGTAATCGTCGGCGCCCAGGCGCAGGCCGTGCACCGAATCGATGTCACTGTCCCGGGCGGTCAGGAAAATAATGGGCAGGGTCTTGGAGTGTGCGCGAAGGTCCTGGCACAGGGCGAAGCCCCCTTCCGGTTCCTCGCCCAGGCCGACATCAATAATGGCGATATCGGGCAGTTCCTGGCGCAGCACCTGCCAAGCGGATGGCCGGTCGCCGAAGGCCGACACCTGGTAACCACGGCGCTCGAACGCGACCCGGTAATTGTCGCGAATGGCAGGCTCGTCTTCGATCAGAACAATGTGCTTCTTCATGGTCACGGCAGTCTGGTTACGGTCTGATTAATAGGGGAACTGTTATTTAAACATCTGCAGGCGTCGGCACAAGGCTGTCACCGATGGTTGCCACAATTGATCATTATTTGCGGCCGGAATGCCCGGTTCTGCCACCTCTTGAACCCGCGGGATTGCTGAAATGCTGACACCTCGACCAAGCATGCAGCCAAAAGGATCCCGACATGATGCTCTCTACCGGATTGCTCAAATTAACACCCACGCGAACCGACAGCCAGTGTCGCCGGGCCCGGCGCTTTGCCGAAGGCGTTAGCCTGTGGCTGGCGGTCCTGCTGATGCTGTTTGTCCACCCGCTGTATGCCGAGGCCGATCAGCGCCAATCGGACAGCGCCGGTGTGCTGCACTTTGTCGATGCCGCCGGCCGGTGGCAGGAGCCGGCCATCGTTTTGGACAGTGAGTTCGATATTGAGGTCAGTGGCCTGCTGGCGGAAACCAGACTGTCGCGGCGGTTTCGCAATACCAGCGATGACTGGCGCGAGGGCGTGTTTGTGTTTCCGTTACCGGAGAAAGCCAGTGTCTATGGGCTGACCATGACAGTGGGTGAGCGCACCATTGTCGGCGAGGTGCAGCCCAAAGCCGAAGCCCGCAAGACCTATGAGAAGGCCCGGTCGGCCGGGCAGAGTGCCGCCAACGTCGAACAGCAGCGGCCAAACCTTTTTAACGCCCGGGTAGCCAACATCCCCCCGGGCGAGACCATCCGTGTCGAGCTCCAATACCAGCAACCGGTGAACTACCGGGCGGGACAGTTTGAGTTGCGAGTGCCCACCACCCTGATGCCACGGTACATGCCTGGTCAGCTGCTGGCAGGACAGCCCCGGGAATGGCACGGCGGCTGGGCGCTGCCCTCGACCCAGGTGCCGGATGCCGATGCCATCAGCCCGTTTACGGTCCAGGCGGATGAGGTTGCCGCTACCAGTCATCGGGCTGACATTCGGATGACCATTGATGCCGGGCTGCCGCTGGCCCGGGTTGTCAGTCCGTCCCATCCGTTGCAGACGCGCCTCGACGGTCAGACGGTTCAGGTGCAGTCTGAGCAGATACTGATGGACCGGGATTTCGTGATGCGCTGGCAGCCATTGGCCGGGCGGGAGCCAACGGCGGCGGTGTTTCATCAGCGCTGGCAGGACGAGGATTATCTGTTAGCCATGGTGGTGCCCGGGGTTAACGAGGTTCAGGTGCTGCCCCGGGATCTGGTGTTCGTGATCGACACCTCAGGCTCCATGGCCGGGGAATCCATTCGCCAGGCCCGGTCGGCACTCCAGCAGGGGCTCGCGACCCTGACCCCGGACGACCGCTTTAACGTTATCCGCTTTAACAATCAGACCCATGCCCTGTTCATGCAACCGGAGGCGGCCACGGGCAACAACCTGGCGCGGGCCCGACGCTACGTGGCCAATTTGCAGGCCGATGGCGGCACCGAGATGGCCCCGGCGCTGGAGCGAGCCCTAACCACATCAGCCAGTGCGGGCGAAAACGCCGGCGAGCGGGTGCGCCAGGTGGTGTTTATCACCGACGGTGCGGTGGGCAATGAAGCCGCCCTGTTTGCCCAGATTCGCAAGCAGCTAGGCAGCCAGCGTCTGTTTACCGTTGGCATTGGTTCGGCGCCCAACATGCACTTCATGCGTGAAGCGGCACGCTGGGGCCGCGGCCTGTACACCGCCATTCAGGACCCGGCTGATGTCAGTGGGCCTTTACAGCGCCTGCTCTCTGCCATGGAAGCGCCAGTGTTGACCGATGTTCGGGTGCAGTGGCCGGGGCAAGGCGGCAAGGTCGAAAGTTTCCCCGCCCGCACCGGTGATCTGTTCCGGGGTGAGCCGCTGGTACAAGTGGTTCGCGGCACCGCGCCGGCGGGTGTGCTGAAGGTGTCCGGCCAGTTGCCTGGTGGTCGGCGCTGGGCGCAATCGCTGGATTTGCAGCAAGCGGCGCCGGGACGTGGTTTGAACCGCCATTGGGCCCGGCAGAAAATCGACCACCTGCTGGATAGCGCACGTGTGGAAGGCAGCGAGCCAAACAAGGCGCGGGTGACCAAGTTGGCAGTGGAGCACAGCCTGATGTCGCCCTACACCAGCTTTGTCGCGGTGGATAAGGTGCCGGTCCGGCCCAGCGGGGTGCCGGCTGAAACCGAGCATCTACCCACCTTGTTGCCCGCGGGCAGTCAGGCCGGCATGTTGCGTTACCCCCAGACCGCAACCCTGGCCCCGCTGTTTACCGCCCTGGGCCTGATTGGACTGATGTTTACCCTGGCCTTCGGATTGTTGCAGCGGAGAGTCACCTCATGAGCCGTCTGTTGCTGTTGCTACTGACCTCGTCTGCGACTTTGCTCGTGTTTGGCCTGTGGATTCCCCTCAAGGCGGTAGTTGCCCAGGAGTTGCTTGAGCTGGCCTGGGCCGAGAGTCAGGCCCGGCAGGCCGAAACCCGGCCCTGGCCCTGGGCCGACACCTGGCCGGTGGCCCGGTTAACCGTTCCGGAGCTGGGCGACTCGATGATTGTGCTGGCGGGCGGTCATGGCGAAAGCCTGGCATTTGGGCCGGGACAATTGTTGGGCGCGGAGGGCAGTCGGGGCCCGGTAATCATCGCCGGTCACCGCGATACCCATTTTGATCAGCTACAGTATCTGGAGACTGGCAGCGAACTGCGGTTGCAGGACCGGGCGGGTGGCTGGCGCCATTACCGGGTTCAGGCCACGCGGATTGTCGACAGCCGATCGGAGCGGATTGATACCCGGGCACTGGCCGACGATGCCTTGATCCTGGTGACCTGTTATCCGTTCGATGGCATGGACGCCCGTGGTCCCCTGCGGTATGTGGTGGAGGCCCGTGCTGAGATGCCACTAAACCGTAACCAACTGGAACCAATGGATACTGTTGCCGGAATTTGAGGTTAGCGTACACTTGTGCGCCAAAGTTTGGCGATAGAGTTGGATGTCATGGGAGCTTTAAGAAAATTTCTGGCCTGGATCAGCGTACCGGTTATCTGCCTGTTCGCACTGGTGCTCTACCTAGCCCGGCCGTTTAACCCGGACAACAACCGGTTCTTGGGCACTGCAGTGGCCCGGGTCGGCCGTGCTTTTCTGGGCATGAAACGCCCACTGGAGGGTTGGGAAAATGTGCCCACCGACCGTCCGACCGTGGTGCTTGCCAATCATCAGCACAACGACGATCTGTTCGTGCTGGGCGACCTGCTGCCACCACGCACGGTCACGGTGGGTAAATCGGCGCTGGTGTGGATTCCGTTCTTTGGTCAGGTGTTCTGGCTCGGTGGCAACGTGATCCTTAATCGCGCCCGGTCCCACAAGGCCATTGCAGTGATGCAGGCCACCAGCGAAGCAATTGCCCGCGACGGTAAGAGCCTGTGGGTGTTTCCCGAAGGCACCCGCAGCCAGGGCCGCGGCCTGCAGAAATTCAAGAAAGGCGCCTTCCACGCTGCCGTTGGTTCCGGCGCGCCCATCACCCTGGTGTGTGCCCGCCAGTATCAGGACAAGACCCTGGGTTGGAGTGGCCAGCGTGAACCAGTGCCGGTCCGCATCCTGCCGCCCATCGAAACGGCCGGGATGACCACTGCAGACATCCCCGAACTGATGGCCCGATGCCATAAGCTGATGGCCGAGACGATCGCCGATCTGTAGCCATTCTGTAATTGTCCCCCACTGACCTGTGGAAGTTCTTGAAGCGCCTGGGGAAACAGGGCAGGCTTTGCGGGTCTGAAAAATTGTTGAACGAACTTCACGGAGAGGCAAACCATGAATCTGATTCTGTTTTTGATAATCGGCGGTGTTGCTGGCTGGCTGGCCGGGCTGATCATGAAAGGCCGTGGTTTTGGTGTGCTGGCCAATGTCGGTATTGGTATCGTCGGCTCGGTGATCGGCGGCTTCGTGTTCCGTCTGCTCGGTCTGGCGGCTCAGGGTGCGGTTGGCGAGTTGGTCACAGCAACGGTGGGGGCGGTCTTGCTGCTGGCCATTGTTAGTCAGATCAAGAAGGGCTGACCATGATCGTACCCGTCACTGGAGTGTTTGCCGCAGTCATTGGCATTCTTTTGCTGGTGCTGTCGGTTCAGGTGGTGAAGTTCCGCCTCAAGTTCAAGAAGGGCATGGGCGTGACCGAAGACCGCGATTTTCAGGCGGCGGTCCGGGCCCACGGAAACCTGGTGGAATACGCACCCATTGCTCTGATCATGCTGGGTATTGCCGAGCTGAACGGTGTTGCTACCGGCCTGGTTTACTGGACCGGCATGGTATTGGTGGTCGGCCGTATCCTGCACGCCTGGGGCATGTTGAACGGCCGGGGCGGCACCCACTGGGCGCGCTTTCTGGGCATTGTTATGACCTGGCTGGCCATTCTGTTCACGGCCGTGCTGCTGTTGTGGAATGTCTGGAAGGTGTACGGCTGAGTTACTCAGACCGGTATCAAAAAAGGGGGCTTGCGAGTCCCCTTTTTTTCGCCGATTTTTTGCGCCGATGTTAACCCTGTAGCGCCTGGGCCATGTCCTGGGTCAGGTATTCCAGTTCCACCCGGCGATTGGCCGCATGGTCTTCCAGGGTTGCCAGTGGCCGGGTCGAGCCCCAGCCAGTTAGTAGAATCTGGTTCTCGGCGACGCCTTCCTGCATCAGTAGCCGGGCGACGGCGTTGGCCCGGAGCCGTGACAGGAACTGGTTGTAATCCTCAGCGCCAAAATTGTCGGAGTGACCGTGGATGCGCACCCGGACTCCCGGGTATTGCCGCAAATAGGTGGCATGCTGCTGCAGAATGGCGACGTCGGTGGCATCCAGCGCGTGCTTGTTGAAGCCGTAATGAAACTTCATCCGGTGCGGACGCCTGGCATCGGTGGCAAGGGCAGCGGCTGTGAAACCGGACGCCACGGCGGCCTTGGCAATCAGCTCTGGGTTATCCAAAACGAGTACGGTCATTGGCAATTTCCTTGATTCCGGTATCCGGTTTTTCTTGTTAGTCCGGCTCACTATTCGTTGGCGCGGGACTAACGGCAATTGGCGAAAAGTCGATAAGCGTTCGCACGGCAACCCTGATGGCCTGATTAGATGATATTTCTGTGACCTTTCAATGACAGGGCATCAGCTAATCCATGGTATTGGTCATCGTTGCTGACGAGCATTCGTGACGCCTTACCGCTTAAAAGACATTACACCGCGAAAAGAAGGCCTTACTGTGGTAAAAAACAGGTTTTCAGGGACAGATTGTGATGAATTGTGACCGCCCATGCTGATAATCCCCGCCGAGAACACCGTTAACTGGAAGCGCCCGCCCTGGATCACCCTTGGCTTGATGCTAACGTGCCTGCTGGTCTTCCTGTTCTATCAGGGTGGCGACAGCCGGAAAATCGAACAGGCGGTGGGCCAGTACCTGGATTCCGATCTGCGATCGCTTGAGGCCCCGGCCTACGAGGATTACCTCCAGCGCCAGATCCGCTTTGAAGGCGCCGAGGACAGGGTCCATGAGCTGCAGCAGTTCCAGGAGCTACGCGAGGGCGACGAGCCCTTCTGGCTGGCGCTGAGTCTGTTGATGGATCGGGAGTTCTTCCGCTACCTGCAGAACAATCAGCAAGTAATCTGGGCGCCGGCCGACAGGGCTCGCTGGGCCGAGCAGCGGCTTCCTATCGAAGAGAACTTCATCCAGAAACTCAGTTCCTTCCAGCTTGGTCTGGTGCCGGCGAAACTGTCTCTCTATAACCTGATTACCTACCAGTTCCTGCACGGCGGCTGGGGTCACATCATCGGCAACCTGGTGTTTTTGTTTCTGCTGGGCTTCACCGTGGAGAAGGCCCTCGGCGCCGGGCGATTCCTGGTGGCCTACCTGATCTGTGGTGCCCTGTCCGGTCTGGTGTTTACCGCGTTTTCGGCTGGTAGCTATGTGCCCCTGGTCGGCGCGTCTGGCTCCATCTCCGGCCTGATGGGGATGTACGTGGCCATCTATGGTCTGCAGAAAATCCGGTTCTTCTACTTTCTCGGGGTGTATTTCAACTATTTCCGGGCTCCGGCCCTGGCCATGCTGCCGGTCTGGCTGGGCAAGGAGATCTACGATTACTGGTTTGCCGGTGCTACCGGGATTGCTTACATGGCGCACGCGGGCGGTCTGATCGCCGGCGCGGGCCTGGTGTGGATGCTTGGTCGCAGCTGGCTGCAGGTGCGGGAAGAGTTTTTCGAGCCCGAGGAAGACGAGCAGGATGCCCGTTTTACCACTGGCTACGCCCAGGCCATGGCCAGCCTGGGCCGCATGGAGTTCGAGTTGGCCCGCCATCAGTTCGTAGCTTTGCGGGAGCACTACCCGGACCGGCCCATTCTGCTTGAGCACCTGTATCAGCTGGCCAAATTACGCCCGGATTTACCCGAGTACCGGGACCGTACGCGGGAGCTGATGAACGACGCCCTGGCCCGGCGCCAGCCGGAGCAGGTGATTGAGATCTGGAAGGAATTCCTGGGCAAGGGCGAGAGTCACCAGCCCCTGGATGCTGAAGACCACAACCGGGTGCTGTTCACCAGCCTGAAGCAGCACGATATGAAGGCCGCCGAAAAAGCCTTCGAGCGGCTGCGCGGCACCGGTGATCAACTGCTTACCTCAGAGGCGTGCCGGTTGCTGGTGGAGGAATTCGAGAAGTTGCAGATGGAGCCGAAGGCGCGGCACTACCGGCAGTTGTTGAACGCGAACTGAATGATTGCTGGGTAGTCGGGCGGGCTGCTTCCGAAACCGTGCGGAGCCATGGATGGCGGAGCCGAGCGTACATGGATGTATTCACAGCGTGTTTCGGAAGCAGCCCGCCCGGCTAACCTACTCCTGAACTGCGAAGTTCGCCTTCGGGCCCTTGAGCGGCTCGCGCTTCTCGGCCTGCTCCAGGTAGGTGCCAATCTGCTTGTGCAGCGGATCGTTGCCGCAGCGTTTCTGGATAAAGGTCAGGAACGCCGTCGCTTTTTCCCACTGATTCAGGCCATTCGCCAGAGACTGGGCTACCAGCAGGTAGGCCTGCGCCAACTGATCGTTGTCGGGAAAGCGTTTGTGAAAGTCCTGGAGCAAGCGCAGCGCGGGTTTGAACTGGCCGCGATGGTATAGCGCTCGGGCGCAACGTACTGCCAGTTCAGGGTCGTCGAGCCGGAACTGGGGTTCGGCGGTTTGCAGGGTGTCCAGCAATGCCGCCATGCTATCGCCGTCGTTGCGATCGGCCAGCCAGGCCAGCAATCGGGGGTGATAGCGGTAGAGCTCAGAGACGTCGTTGCGGGCGGTCAGCAACTGATGCAGCTGGCCCAGGCGCTGGCTGTTATCCCGGTCGCGCTTCAGAGCCTCTTTCAGCATCGATTGAACCCGATCGTAATTGCCGTCTTTCAGATTCATGTCGATGTCGGCGTCGAAGCGGGCGCTTCGGTCACGGTGCTGGCTATCCTGCTGCTCCAGGCCGTCCTGCAGGTCCGAGGCAAAACCCAGTTCCTCCTGATACTGGAATAGCAGGTAACCCAGCATGTGGAACAGGATCAGGGTGAAGGTACTGTTCAGGAAGCCGGCCAGTGGCTGAGATACCCAGAACGGAAAATGATTAACGGCGAAATCCTGAGCGGCCCCCGAGGCCAGGGTGAGCAGGATCAGGTAACCGTAAAGCAGGAAATAGGGGCTGCCGATCCGGGAGATCAGCATGGCCAGGTTCATTGGGTTGACCGCAGCGCCCACCGAGCGCTCCATGGCCAGAACCATGATACTGGCCGGCAGCGCCAGCACCACGAATGCCAGCGCCAGCATCATCAATAGCGGCCCGCCCAGCATGCCGGCAGAAGCGACCAGGCCGCCCATCAGCACAAACACCAGAAACTGTAGCAGTACAATGCTGAAGCCACTGCCGCTGAACGCTACGGAAACCGGGGGCGGTTTCAGGTGGCCTTCGGCAGTGTGGTTAATCACCGCGTAGGTGTACTTGAACAGGGCCAGGGCCAGCAGCACCCAGATCACGATGCCTATGAGATTGGCCGGGGCGACAATGGGAACCAGGGTGCAGATGGCAATCACCATCAGCGGGTCGCTGTGGAACGGGTACCGGAAAAATGCGCCGATGCGGTTCCAGAAGGGCACCACCTCGGTGGCGGCACCCAGGTAGCGCATGGCCTTGCTGCACTGGGGGCACAGAGCCCGGCGCTGGCGGGTGTCGGCATCGGGCATGCAGCGGGTGCAGTAATGCATCTGGCACTCAGAGCAGTGCCACTTGGCCGGGTCGCCGGGGTGGTAATGGCAGTCGTGTTTCACAGCGGGTGTTGGTCCTGGTCCGTCAGAAAAAGCGTCGGTCAATCATGACAGAACTGATCAGCAATCGCAGCAATCCCGTCACACGGTAGACTGATGGCTGGTCGCCATCGTATCGATCTTGATAGGCATTCAATCCGGAGGATTTTTGAACCAGCATCATCACCGCAGTCAGACTGCCGATCAGGACGGCGGCCAGCGCAAATACCAGTGGCGCGATGTGTTTCAGCTTGCGCTGAAGCACAAGCCGCGCCTGGTCAAGGCTAATGGCCTGGCGATCATGGCGACACTCATGAGTGTACCCGTACCCCTGCTGTTGCCGGTGCTGGTGGATGAGGTACTGCTGGAAGAGAGCGGGCCGGTGCTGCCGGTGATGGACCAGGTCTTGCCGGAGGCCTGGCAGCAGCCGCTGGTGTATATCGGTGTGATGGTGCTGATCGCCTTTGGCCTGAGGCTGGCGGCGTTATCGTTCAATGTTCTGCAGTCCCGGCAGTTTTCCAAGGTCTCCAAGGATGTGGTGTTCCGGATCCGGTCGCGATTGCTCGGCCGTTTGCAGCGGGTGGCCATGTCTGAGTACGAGACCCGTGGTGCGGGCGGCATCAGCAGTCACTTCATTACCGACCTGGACACCATCGACCAGTTCCTGGGCACCACCATCAGCCGTTTCCTGGTGGCCAGTCTGACCGTGACCGGCACCGCCATGGTGTTGTTGTGGGTGCACTGGCAGCTGGCCCTGCTGATCTTGCTGTTTAACCCTCTGGTAATTTTTTCCACCATCCTGATCGGAAAGCGGGTCAAGGAACTGAAACGCCGGGAAAACGAAGCCTACGAGGAATTCCAGGGCGACCTCACCGAAACCCTCGATGCCATTCACCAGCTTCGGGCCGCGAACCGGGAAAAGCACTACCTGCGCCACCTGATTGATCGGGCACGGGCGGTCCGGGATCACGCCATCCAGTTCGAATGGCGCAGCGATGCCGCCACTCGGGCCAGCTTTGCGCTGTTTCAGTTTGGCGTCGATGTCTTCCGTGGCGCGGCCATGGTAACGGTGCTGTTCAGCGATCTGAGCATCGGCATGATGTTCGCCATTTTTGGCTATCTCTGGTTCATGCTGACACCGGTGCAGGAGATGCTGAACATGCAGTACGCCTGGTTTGCCGCCAATGCCGCCCTGGGCCGGATCAACCGGTTGCTGGAGCTGAAGGAGGAGCCCCGTTATCCGGCCCTGGAAAACCCCTTCCGGGAGCGGCATACCGTCAGTCTGACCCTTAAGGATGTGCACTTCAGCTACGACGACGAGGCCGTGCTGCGCGGCATCAACCTGCACCTGGCGCCCGGCGAAAAAGTCGCCGTGGTCGGCACCAGTGGCGGCGGCAAGTCGACCCTGGTGCAGGTTATCCTGGGCATGTACACGCCCCAGCGCGGGGAGATCCTGATTGATGGCGTACCGGTGCAGAGAATCGGGTTGCCGCGTCTCCGGGAGCATGTGGCCACGGTGCTGCAGCATCCGGCCTTGTTTAACGACACCGTGCGCCAAAACCTCACCCTGGGCCGGGAGAAAACCGATGCCGAGCTCTGGCAGGCGCTGAAGATTGCCCAGCTGGACCAAACGGTGGCCGACATGCCCCAGCAGCTCGACACCATGGTCGGACGTCAGGGTGTGCGGCTGTCCGGTGGCCAGCGACAGCGCCTGGCTATTGCCCGGATGATCCTGTCCGATCCCTCGTTGGTGATTCTCGATGAAGCCACCTCGGCGCTGGATTCCGAAACCGAGTACCAGCTGCACCGGGATCTGGAAGCCTTCCTGAGCCAGCGCACCACCCTGATCATCGCTCACCGGCTCAGCGCCGTGAAACAGGCGGACCGGGCCTATGTCTTTGAGGACGGGCAGATTATCGAAGAAGGTCACCACGATGAGCTGATCCAGCAGGACGGACTCTATGCCCAGCTGTACGGCGAGCGGCAATTATAGGTATCTTGGAGCAATGCAAAGGCATTGCTCTAATGACACTGCTGCAAGGCCACTATTCAGCGGGCGAATGTCGAACATTCAGGGCTCCGCGGTTGAACTCTGTTTAATCGGTGCAATAGTTATCGAATCAGTCGGAATACGACGCAAAGGAGGCAGACCATGTCAAACGATAGCCTGAATACCTTGTCCAGCCTGGAAGCGGGAGGCAAGACCTACCACTATTACAGCCTGCCGACGGCGGCCGAGACCCTCGGAGATATCAACCGCCTGCCATTCTCACTGAAAGTTCTGTTGGAGAACCTGCTTCGTAACGAAGATGGTACAACGGTCGATCGCAGCCACATTGATGCCATGGTGCAGTGGCTGAAGGACCGGGGTTCCGACACTGAAATCCAGTTTCGACCTGCCCGGGTGCTGATGCAGGACTTCACCGGCGTGCCCGGCGTGGTGGATCTGGCCGCTATGCGCGAAGCGGTCAAGAAGGCGGGCAAAGATCCCGCTATGATCAACCCGCTATCACCGGTGGACCTGGTGATCGACCACTCGGTGATGGTCGATAAGTTTGGCGATGCTTCGTCGTTCAAGGACAACGTGGCCATCGAGATGGAGCGTAACCAGGAACGTTACGAGTTCCTGCGCTGGGGCCAGCAGGCGTTCGACAATTTCCGTGTGGTACCTCCGGGCACCGGGATCTGTCACCAGGTCAACCTGGAGTATCTCGGTAAGACCGTGTGGTCAAAAGATCAGGACGGTAAAACCTTTGCCTACCCGGACACCCTGGTCGGTACCGACTCCCACACCACCATGATCAACGGCCTGGGCATCCTCGGTTGGGGTGTTGGTGGTATCGAGGCGGAAGCGGCCATGCTTGGTCAGCCGGTGTCGATGCTGATTCCGGAAGTGGTGGGCTTCAAGGTCAGTGGCAAACTGCGCGAAGGCATCACCGCCACCGATCTGGTGCTGACTGTTACCGAAATGCTGCGCAAGAAAGGCGTGGTGGGCAAGTTCGTCGAGTTCTATGGCGATGGTCTTAAAGACATGCCCGTGGCTGACCGCGCCACGATCGCCAACATGGCGCCGGAGTACGGTGCTACTTGTGGCTTCTTCCCGGTGGACGAGCAGACGCTGACCTACCTGAGCCTGACCGGGCGTGAGGACGACCAGATCGCACTGGTAGAAGCCTACGCCAAGGCCCAGGGCCTGTGGCGCGAGCCGGGGCACGAGCCGGTTTACACCGATACCCTGGAACTCGACATGGGCGAAGTCGAGGCCAGCCTGGCCGGGCCCAAGCGGCCTCAGGATCGGGTGGCCCTGAAGAACATGAAGGCATCGTTCGAGCTGTTGATGGAAACCTCCGAGGGCCCTGCCGAGGACCGAAAGGATAAGCTGGAATCCGAAGGTGGCCAGACCGCCGTGGGCGTTGACGACAGCTACCGGCATGCCTCCAGTCAGCCCCTGGAGCTCGACGGTGAGACATCCCGTCTTGATCCAGGCGCCGTGGTGATCGCCGCTATTACTTCCTGCACCAATACCTCCAACCCGAGTGTCATGATGGCCGCTGGCCTGATTGCTCGCAAAGCGGTGGAAAAGGGCCTGAAAACCAAGCCCTGGGTGAAGACGTCTCTGGCCCCCGGCTCGAAGGTGGTCACCGACTACCTGAAAGTGGCCGAGCTGGACGACGACCTCGACAAACTGGGCTTCAACCTGGTGGGTTATGGCTGCACCACCTGCATCGGTAACTCGGGGCCACTGCCAGACCCGGTAGAGAAAGCCATTAACGATGGCAATCTCACGGTCGCGTCGGTGTTGTCCGGTAACCGAAACTTCGAAGGCCGGGTTCATCCCCAGGTGAAAACCAACTGGCTGGCGTCGCCGCCCCTGGTGGTGGCTTACGCCCTGGCCGGTAACGTCCGTCTGGACCTGAGCAAGGATCCGCTGGGGAACGATACCGACGGTAATCCGGTTTACCTGAAGGACCTGTGGCCGAGCCAGCAGGAAATCGCCGAGGCGGTGGAGAAAGTGAAAACCGGTATGTTCCGCAAGGAGTACGCCGAAGTCTTTGACGGCGATGCGATCTGGAAAGCCATCGAGGTGCCCGAGAGCAAGGTGTATGAGTGGTCCGACAAGTCCACTTACATCCAGCATCCGCCGTTCTTCGAAGGGCTGGGCGAGCAGCCAGACGCCATCGAGGATATCAAGGATGCCAACATCCTTGCGTTGCTGGGGGATTCGGTGACGACCGACCACATTTCCCCGGCGGGCTCGTTCAAACCTGACACCCCGGCCGGTAAGTACCTGCAGGAACATGGTGTGGCGCCCAAGGACTTCAACTCCTATGGCTCTCGCCGGGGTAATCACGAGGTCATGATGCGGGGCACCTTTGCCAACGTGCGCATTCGCAACGAGATGCTCGATGGTGTTGAAGGTGGTTTCACCCGCCATGTGCCGAGCGGTGAGGAAATGCCGATCTACGATGCGGCCATGAAGTACCAGGAGACGGACACGCCTCTGGTGGTCATCGCTGGTAAGGAATACGGCACCGGCTCAAGCCGGGACTGGGCTGCCAAAGGCACACGCCTTCTGGGGGTAAAGGCGGTGGTGGCTGAATCCTATGAGCGGATTCACCGGTCCAACCTGATCGGTATGGGCGTGATGCCGCTGCAGTTCCCCGAGGGCACGGATCGTAAGAGCCTGAAGCTCACCGGCGAGGAAACCATCAGCATCGAGGGTTTGTCGGGTGACATCAAACCGGGTCAGACCCTGTCCATGACGGTGACCTACAAGGACGGCTCGACCGCAAGCTGTGACTTGAAATCTCGTATTGATACTGCCAATGAGGCGGTGTACTTCAAGCATGGCGGCATCCTGCACTACGTGGTGCGTGAGATGCTCAAGTCGGCGTAAGCCCTTGGCCCGGCAGGTGACACCTGCCGGGCGTTTTCAGCTCAATAGCGTAATCCAGTACTTAGTCGAATGCCTGCTCGACGGCGCTATGGGCAACCGGAAGTTCCAGCCAGAACACCGCGCCTTCGCCAGGCGTAGAGGCGTAATCCACCGTGCCCTTCATATTCACCATCAACTCGCGGGTAATAGCCAGGCCCAGCCCGGTGCCTCCGTTTGCCCGCCGATCCGAAGCATCCGCCTGGGAGAATTTCTGGAAGATCCGCTCCCGGAATTCCGGGGCAATGCCCTCGCCATGATCGCGAATGCAGAGCCTGACGCAGCCTTCGCGGGATTCCGTGAAGATGTCGACCCGAGTGTCCCTGGGGGAAAACTTTATGGCGTTGGACAAGAGGTTAGTGACCGCCTGATGGAAGCGATGCTGATCCACCTGTACCTGAGCATCCTCCAGGTGGCCGATGTTGATCCTGACATCGCGATCCCGGGCGTACGGCTCCATGTTTTCCGCGCATTCCCGGATCATTTGGGGCAGGGGGTATTCGTCGAGCACGAACGGCATTTTGCCGGCCGCCAGTTTTTCAACGTCCAGCAGGTCATTGATCAATAGTGCCAGCTGGCGGCTGTTGCGATAGGCAATGTTCGCCAGTTTGGAGGCCTTCTCCGGTAGCTGGCCTACGGCGTTGTTGGCAAGAAGGCCCAACGAGCCGGAAATGGAGGTCAGGGGGGTACGCAGTTCGTGGCTGACGGTGGAGATGAATTCGTTCTTCAGGCGGTCCGCTTTCTTCTGGGCCGATATATCCTCGGTAATCAGCCAGACAACCGACTCGCTGTCACGGGTTTCCAGCCGCAGACCCTGAAGCATGATAGGTTTCAGGGCCTGGTCTGGCCCAGGCAGGTAGCTTTCCACCCCGCTGAAGCTGACATCGTTTTCCAGGCGCCGCTGAATGCCCAGGCCTCCTGGTATCGGCTGACCGTGCTGATCGAATCCGCGTTCGAAATACTGCAGCGAACTGGCCAGATCGCCAAAGCTTTGGTCGAACGCCCGGTTGGATCGCAACAGGTCTCCACGATGCCTGCTGTAAAGCGCAATGCCGATGGGTGCCTGCTCGAACAGACCCCAAAACCGGCGCTGCATTTCCCGGTCTTTCAGCATAAGGCTGGTAAGCCAGAAGGTGACCCCGGTTACCAGCAGTACCATGGCCAACAGTAGTCCGCGGGTCAGCAGGGGGGATGCCGGGTGATCGGGCCACCCTTGTGCCGGCTCGGCGAACAGGGTCCAGCGGGTGCCGGGCATGTTCATAGTGGCGGCGACTGGGTCTTGCCAATCGGTCTTGGCATCGCCGAGGAATATATCGGCTTGGTTTTTTGGGTTATCTGACCTGGAAAGGACAAACCTCATGCTGTCCTTCATCGGCAGGATGCCGGCAGCCTGATACATGCGCTCCAGATCAAGGATCACGGAAATAACGCCCCAGAATTCGCCGGAATCCCGTGCGAAAATAGGGATGCGACCGGCCAGACCCTGGCCACCCTGAATCAGATTGATGGGTCCGGAGTATATGGCCTGCCGGGTCTCGAATAATTGCTCGATCTGCGCAGGGGGCAGGCTTCCCTTGCTCAGGTCCAAACCCAGGGCGGCCTCGTTGCCCTCGAGGGGATAAATATGGCGGATGACAAAATCAGGCGCCAGACCAATGTTTCGCAATTGGGGAGCCAGCTGAAAAATAACCGAGGCCAGATCCCGGAATCGCTCATCGTCAATGTCGGGCTCGACAGCAACATTGGCGGCAAGGCCCCAGACCGTCTGAATGTTCTGGATGATAGTGCTTTGCAGATTCAGGCTGACTTCATCCAGTTCGTTCTGCCACTGCTGCCTGACATCGGTTCGGTGGTTAGAGGTGCCTGCAGCATCCAGAAGCAGAGACACCGCGACCATTAATATCAGAATGGCCAGCCGGGATGCCCAGATCAGAGTAAAGAACCGCGAGTCGCGATTAGTCGTCGCCATGATTTGCATCCGACGTGGTTTCATTGGCTGCGGCTTGTAGCCAGAAAGTGGCGCCTTCACCCTCAATGGATTCGAAGCCGACTGAACCGCCCATCTGGGTCATGATCTCACGGGTGATGGCCAGGCCCAGGCCGGTGCCGCCACGGCCCCGCGTATCCGAGCTGTCGGCCTGAGCGAACTTCTGGAAGATTCGCGATCGGAAACTTGCTGGAATGCCTGGGCCATTATCCGAGACCTGAATGCGGAAATGCTGGCCGTCGAAGAGAGTCTCAACCACCACCTCGGAATGTTCGGGCGAGAATTTGATGGCGTTGGACAACAGGTTCGCCAGCGCCTGATCGAGGCGGTTGCGGTCAACCAGGATGCGCTGTTGTGGATGATGATCCCTGAACAGGATGGAGACGCCGCGATCCACGGCATAGGTGTGCAACCGTTCGATGCAGTCATGGACCACGGGGCTGATGGTCTCGGATTGCATCCGGATCGACATCCGCCCGGAAATCAGTTTTTCCATGTCGAGCAGGTCGTCGATCAGACGTTTCAGCTGGTCGCTGTTGCGGGCGGCAATTGAGACCATGCGCTCGGCCTTTTCCGGTAGTTGGCCCAGTGCACCTCCGGCCACCAAACCGAGGGAGCCGGCAATCGAGGTCAGCGGCGTGCGCAATTCATGGCTTACAGTGGAGATGAACTCGTTCTTCATCCGCTCGACTTTCTTGCGCTCCGAGATATCCTCAATCAGCGACCAGACCAGCGCCCGGCCAGAGGCGTTGGTAATGCGCATGCCCTGAATCACCGCCGGATACACTGAGCCATTGCGGCGAACAATGTCCTGTTCGAACGGGCCGAAACGCCCGGTGTTTTCCAGTTCGATCATGGCCCGGTCACGGACTGTTTCGATGCCCCCCGCCAGCAAGTCACTCAGGTTGAGCGCCATCAGGTCTTCCCGTTCGTAGCCTGTGGGCGTAAGCAAGGACTGGTTAACGTCAAGGAACCCGGTGGAGTGGTAGTCGTTCAGGGCGATACCGATGGGCGACAACTCAAACAGGCGGCGCAGTTGGTCTTCACTTTCCTGCAGCGCGAGCTGGATCTTCTTCTTGTCGTCGATGTCGGTGATATAGCCATGCCACATGGTACTGTTGTCAGCCAGGCTTTCAGGCGTTGCCCGGCCTTCGATCCAGCGCCAATGGTCGCCGTTCCGAACCCGATACTGCTGCTGCCAGACTTCCAGATCGCGGCTCGAATTGGCAATGCTCTCGCTTACGGTTGGGACGTCATCAGGGTGGATCTGGCCAAAGCAGGGAGTAGCATCGTCGGCAACGTCTTCACTGGAGACACCAAAGATGTCACGGATACCCGGGCTGGAGAATGGAATGGCGGACGAGCCGTCTGGCCAGAGTCGGTACTGGTACAGCATGCCGGGAGTCTGTTTCACCAGTTTGGTCAGCATCTGCACGCTCATCTGGCGCTCGATCACGCCGGCTATCCAGCGGGCCAGCAAGGTTACGAAGGTAACCTCGGTGTCGGAAAAACCCTGAAGCCGGGGGGCAGGTGACGAAAAATTCAGGGTGCCAAACAGTTTGTTCTGCAGATAAATGGGCGCGGCGACGTAGCTCTCCAGGCCAAACTGGTCGTAGCAACGATGACTGCGGTATGGGGATCGGGCCATATGCTCAATAGACAGGCTCTCGTCGCAATCAACGGTGATGGAACAGTAGGTGTCGCCCAGGGCAAAGCTTTGCCCCGTGCTGAGTCCGGAATCCTCTGGAGCTTCGAACCATCGAACGGTGTACACGCTGCCGGTGATTTCGCTGACAATGGCAAGGGGCAGGTCCAGGTAATCAGCACCTAGTTTCAGAGCTTTCTGGATACGGGTGTCATCGTCGGTCTCAGGATCGAGGGCAAGGTCGTTCAGGATGCTCAGCGCCGTGTTTTGCTGCTGCATCTTTTCAAGGTTGGCCATTTCCGCGGTGACATCGGCATGGGTTCCGTACATGCGCAGCGGTTGGCCATCGGAGGTCCATTCAAAGACTTGACCCCGATCATGCACCCATACCCAATGGCCTTCTTTGTGGCGCATGCGGCATCGGTGGTCGTATTCATCCACAGCTCCCTCAAAGAGAGCAGTGAGCAAGCGCTCCGATTCAGCCAGATCTTCCGGGTGCGCCAGATTTCGCCAGGTCTGGATGCTGACCGGTTCCAGTTCTTCCAGGCGATAACCGCAGATCTCTGCCCACCGTTTGTTAAAGACCGTCTCCCCGGTTTGGACATTCCACTCCCACGTACCAACCCTGGTGCCCTCGATCACTGCGCGCGCCCGGCGCTCGCTTCGCTTGAGGTCGATGTAGAATTCCGAGGCTGCCTGAATGTTGATCTCACGCTCGATGCAGTCTGCCAACTCTCGAAGCAAGGCCTGATCTTCGCCGTCAAACCTGCGCGGCTTCCGATCAATAAGACACATGGTGCCAAGTCGGTATCCTTCGCTGTTGTGCAAGGGCGCGCCGGCGTAAAAGCGAATAGAGGGGGCGTCCACTACCAGCGGGTTGTCACTGAAACGGTCGTCCTGAAGGGTGTCTTCGATGATGAACAGGTCGGAATGAAGGATGGCGTGACCGCAGAAGGAAATATCCCGAGGAGTTTCTGGGGCGCCCAGCCCCTGGCAAGACTTGAACCACTGCCGGTTCTGGTCGATCAAACTGACCAGGGCAATGGGCACATCGAACATCTTGCAGGCCATGCGGGTAAAGCGATCGAAGCGTTCCTCCGGACCTAAATCCAGCAATCCCGACTGGTCGAGAGCGAACTGGCGCTCCAGTTCATTCGACGGTATTTCCGGTGCTTTCATGGTCGACTCAGGCCTCATTTCCGACAGAGGGCAGCTCAACCCAGAAATGAGCGCCTTGTTCATAGTAATAGCCCAGCCGTCCATTCATAAGGGCGGCAAGCTCCCGGCAAATTGCCAGCCCGAGCCCGGTTCCGGCGGTTGCCTTGGTATCTCCCGAATCCGCCTGGGAAAATCGATCAAACAGGCGCTCGACAAAGGTTTCCGGCACACCTTCACCATGATCTTGAACGACAATTCGTGTAGAGCCGGCCGTTCCTGTCTCGACGAAAACCCTGACTTTTCCATTTGCCGGTGAGAATTTAATAGCATTACTGACGAAATTGTCGAGTATTTGTCGTAATCGATGCGCATCGGTGATCACTTTCTGCCGGGGATTGCAGTGTGCGGTCAAAGCAACCTTGTACTCATGGGCCATGGTTTGATTGTCAAAAACCGTTGATTCGAGAATAGGCTGCAATGATTCCGTCGCCAATGTCACCGACATGCGCCCGGCGGATAGTTTGCTGAAGTCCAGAAGGTCTGAAATCAAAAGCTGCAACCGATGGCCGTTACGCAACGCAAGACTGTTCATGGCCCGGGCTCGGGTTGGCAGGTCACCAGTAGCACCCGAATCAATCAGGCGCAGTGCACCATTGATCGACGTCAGGGGCGTGCGCAGCTCATGACTGACATTGGAGACAAACTGGTCCTTCATGGTACTGATGGCATCCCGTTCATCCATCAGTTGATTAAAGGCGATGGCCAGGTTTCGAACCTCATTGGCTCCGCTTGGGTCCAGCCGATCCGCTTTCGATGGAGTTTGAACCATGCTGTTGATTTTTCGAGTCATTCGGTCAAGAGGGTTAATCGCGGAACGAGTCAGAATATAACTGATCAGAGCGATCACCAGTGCAATGCTGAGACTGATCCAGAAAAATTGGCCAAATGACTCCTTGGCCGGCGCGGTCGCCCATTCATGGGGTACCGCTCGAACAAATTGCCAGCCCAATCGTTGCAGGTGGCTGGTGGCGTATATGAGTGTCCGTCCATCCGGACCTACGGCGTGCCCCGACGTGATGCCCGAGAGCGCAGCATCGATCAGCGCGTTGTCGCCAGGTGCAGGTAAGGGAATAATGCCATTTTTGGTAATTGCACCCCCTTCGATGTACAGAAAGTTTTCGCTGTCGATGATGGTGAAGGTCGCTTCCTCATTTGCGATTTCCTCCAGCATGGCAACGGGCACAATACTGGTTTTACCCAGGTTGATGGTGCCGCCCAATAAACCCAGTAAATCCCCTTCGTCCGATTCTATTGGCGCCAGAAACGAGAGTAGCGGAACGCCAGTCGTACGACCTAAAAGGGGCCGGCTGATGACCGGCTTTCGGCTTGCCATGGCCTGGCGGAAATGGCTGCGGTCGGAGTAGTTAGTACCAATTCGTCCGGGCGTGTAGAAATTCTCGAAGATGGCCGTCGCATTGTCATCGAAAACCAGTACTCCGTCGGGGAACAGGGCGTTGAGAAGTTTTTGTCGTTCCAGTTGAATCGCGATCTCACTACTGCTGACCAGTTTGTCGCCGTGGCTGAGCAGGCTTGCAGATTCTGCCAGCACGTCCAGCTTCAACTGCAGCCGCTGATTGACCTCGGTGGCAATGCGCCGGGTTTCGTAAAGCTGCTGCTCGGTTAGGATGTCTTCGAAATCTTCTACCAGCGCGCTGTAAGCCACGAATAGCACAGAACCAACGGTTGTGATGGTTCCCAGCAGAATAATCAGGGCAAGTCGTGATCCGAGTGAAAGTGAAGGCAAATCAAAATCCTTGTGGCACTTTGGGGTAATTGTTGCTTTGATGTCTGTAGTAGTCTGTCACGAATAGCTCTGACACGAATGAATTGTGGAGTACGTTACATTGATGAGCCATGTCTGAAGAGAACATCTCTGAAGTAGCACGGAAGCTGGAACTTCTCAAGTCGCGATTCAAGGAAAAAGCGGCAACGGATATTGGGCTGGTGCGGCAGAGGGCGGACAATATTCGCCTGGGGCGCTTCGGGCCCAATGACGTCGCTGCGGCCTATCATTCTCTGCACAGGCTTGCGGGGTCCGCCGGTACGTTTGGCTTTACCGCACTGGGAGAGGAAGCCCGTGCACTTGAAATGCTGCTCAAACCGCTGGCTGAACCCAGCCCGGAGCTTGCGCCGGAACAGATTCAGGAAGTGGTTGATCTGACCTTCGTGTCACGAGTGCAAAATCTTGTCGATTTCTTGTCTTCTGATCAGGTTGTCAGTCAAAGCACGGGCGCAGCGCTACTGCCTGTTATAACCGAAGCGGCAACAGAACCCGTCATCATCATCGTGCATTCCGATCCAGATGAGGCTCAGGGCCTGGCCGAAGGCCTAAAACTGCACGGTTTTGTGCCAGTCGCCCTGCCATCTCTTGAAGGTGCTGTGGCGCATGGTTTGTCAGGGGTATCTGCCCTTGTGGTAAAAGATTCCAAGATGCTTCGCGAAGGCGAGGCACTGGATTCCGTTTGCGATACACCGCCGATTGTGTGTGTCGGGGCAGGAGATTCTTTTGACGAGCGCTATGCCTTGGCTAAGTGTGGCGTTGACGGTTTCCTGTGCGAGCCAGTCGATGTGCCAGCGCTGGCGGATAACATGGAGCGACTGATCACCGAGCGTGATGAGAGTGGTTCTGGTCGGGTAATGATTGTGGATGATGACCCGGAGCTGTTGGAGCATTATGGGCTGGTCCTGGAAGAGGGCGGGCTGGAAGTCTGGCGCGTCAACAATCCAGCTGACATTCTGAGTGCCCTGTCCGAATTCCGGCCAGACATCGTGCTCATGGATGTGCAGATGGGTGATTTCCGGGGGCCTGATCTTGCCAGGCTGCTTCGATTTGAGCCGGAGTGGCTCGGGTTGCCAATCATCTACCTGTCGTCTGAAAACGACCGCAACTTCCAGGTTGATGCCCTGGCGAAGGGTGGCGACGATTTTCTTGCCAAACCTGTTTCTGATGCGTTTCTGCTGAGAGCTGTCACCGTGCGGTGTTACCGAGCCCGCCAATTGGATAAGTTGGCGTCGCGGGACAGTTTGACCGGTTTGCTTAAACACTCGGTGGCGCGGTCGGAAATCAACAAGGAATATGCCCGCTGCCAGCGTCAGGGGGAGCAATCAGTCGTTGCAATGCTCGATCTGGATCACTTCAAACAGGTTAATGACCGTTATGGTCATCGCACAGGTGACCTGGTGATTAAAGGGTTGGCCAATTTGCTGCGACATCAGCTCCGAAAATCCGATGTGATTGGTCGCTATGGTGGCGAGGAGTTTGTGGTGGCATTGCCGAATTGCTCGCTGACTGACGCCAGTAGGGTGCTTCAGTCCGTGTGTGAGCGCATGGCCGGTATAGTTTTCCACAGTGATGGCCAGGAGTTCACGGTCACCTTGAGCGTGGGAATTGTGCCGCTGCAGAATTACCTGACCAGTGACGATGCCATCGACGCTGCGGACCAGGCGCTTTACCGGCAAAAGCAGGCCGGACGCAACGGCGTGACCGTGGGCGGTGATATGCGAACAACGGAAAGGACGCTGGGCTGAGATATGGATGCTCTGATAGTAGACGATGACGATTTGATGGCGGATTTGCTGGAAACTGTGGTAGCAGGGCTCCATCCTGCCATCACGGTAGCAAAAGCTTCCGGATTCTATGAGGCATTGGCGCTGTGGGAAAAGCGCAAACCGAGTCTGTTGATTGTTGACTGGAACCTTCCGGACGGTTCTGGTCTGGAGATCGTTCGCAAGGTCCGTGCGAGTGATAAGGACGCAGCCATCGTCATGATCACCGGTCGTGCCGACCGGGAATCCATCCTGAAAGTTGCTCACTACCGCATCAACGGATACATCAGTAAGCCATTCGATGTGGGAATGCTGCACGACCGCCTGGTGCAAATGGTTGGCCAGGTGTTGCCGGAGGAACCGGAGCCGCTTGCCTCATTGGAGGCTGTTCTGTCCAATGGCGTGAAGACAGTCATCCAGTTGCCGGTAAAAACAGATGCGGCGGCTATGCTCGAGCTTCTCGGCCGGGCAGATGAGTTGTCGGCAGCCCAGCTGACCGAACGCTGGCAGGACGATGCGTCCTTGAGCTCGCGCCTGCTTGACGTTGCCAATCGTTCGTCCTTCCGACGAACCGGAGAGCCGGTCGTTCATATGCGCGATGCAATAGCCTCCATGGGAGTGCCCATGGCGCTGAATCAGGGCCTGGCTCTGGCCTTGGATGTCAGCGCGGCGTTCTCGTCCGAGGTGTTGATCACCTGTGCCATGGAGCATCAGAAGCAAGCCGAAACCGTTGCCCTTGAAGCGCAGCGTGTGGCGCTTTCCCTGGGCAAGCGCTCACCGCAATTTTTCACCGCTGGTCTGTTGAGCCGTATTGGCGAACTGGCTGTGCTCAAGGTGATTGACCAGTACCAGCGACAGGGTGGCGAACTGGGTGACGAGCAAGTGTTGCAGGCACTTAGGGACTGGGCTCAGCCCTATGGCAATAAACTCAAGATACAGTGGTTTCTTCCCCTTGAACTTCGACAGCTCATTGGTGCAGTGCATTACCTGCCGCGGGAGAACGTGACTCAGGAACGCCTGATCATGAGGGCTGGCGCGTTGATGGCCGCGAAGGAACCGCCGGAAGCGGAGTTGGGCAAGATTTTACGACAGCTAGGACTGGAAGAATGGCACAAGCAATCCAGTGAAGATGAGCAGAAGCATGAGGATGACGGGAATGACGGAGATGGAAACCACACTTGATCGCATCATGCTGGTGGAAGACGAGGAGGATATTCGGGCAGTAGCAGAGCTTGCGCTGGAAGCGGTGGGTGGTTTCACCCTGACGACCTGTGCTTCGGGCCAGAAGGCGCTGGAAACCCTGGCCGATTTCAAGCCTCAACTGATTGTGCTGGATGTGATGATGCCGGGCATGGATGGGCCGACTACCCTGAAAGCTATCCGTGAGCATCCCGCATTTGTCGACACGCCAGCCATCTTCATGACCGCGAAGGTGCAGCCGGAAGAGGTCAATGGTTATCTGTCTCAGGGTGCCGTTGCGGTGATTCCGAAACCGTTTGATCCCATGGCACTGTCGGACAAGATTCGAGACATCTGGAGCAACCTGGAGCCGGGACAGCGTTCAGCATAAGCTTCTGATCCGGCCTGCTCTGGTGTCCCGGCTGTTCATTCGGGTAACCTGTAGTATTGATCCAGCTGGCAATCTTGAGGCTCCGATAATGACGTCAGAATCTTCCAGAGATGAACTGAAAGCAAAACTGAATCTGGAAACTTCCCGCATTCACTGGCACGACCTGCAAACCTACTTTGCCCGAGGCCACGTGGTCCGGGTTGCTTCGGAACTTGATCTGCTGGACGTTGCCACGGAGCTAACCGCCGATAACAAGACCCGGTTCGAGCAGTGGATGGCAGATAGCAAGGTGGGTGAAGTTCCACCGGCCCTGGCCCAGTCCTGGTACGACAACAACACCGAACTCTGGGCCGTGGTGATCGCGCCCTGGGTCCTGGTGCAGGATCGATCCGATCATGCCCTGCACTAACGCCGTGGATTCGCTGTGAAGCTGCATTATTTCCATGGCCGTGAGCCCATCCGGGTGCTGGTTATGGTGCGTGAGCAGCAGCGCCTGGAGTTGTTCATCAAGCCCCTGGCCGAACAGGCCTGGGGCTTGGTGGTCCTGGCCGGGCCTGATCAAGGGCGACCGGAACGCCAGCAGTGCCAGGGGCCCTGGAAAACTCTGGCGCAAGCCGAGTCGGCGTTGCGTCGAACGGCCGGCGCCCTGATGGGTAATGGCTATGAAGCCCGCCCCTCAGATTACGTAGTTTGGTCGGTAACCGCCCAGCGGCTGTCACGATCCATTCGCGCCGATCAGAGTAGCCGGGCCACCACCGAATCGGTCGACCCGGATCAGTTCGAACCTCTCGTCTAATAACGCACTCCCTTTACGCCTTCCCGAGGATTTTATGCTGACCGGCGCATTGTTGATTCTTGCCCCGTTATTTTTGGGCTTTGCTTTGCCACTGAAGAACCGCCAGGCGATGACGGTGATCCACTACTCGGTGGAGGCACTGGTGTATTTTATTCTGGGCTTGCTTGGCCTTGGCCTGGGGCAGATGGAAGGCCTGGCGGACCAGCTAAGTGGTATGGCCGTGCAGGTGCTGGTGCTGGTGGCCGCCCTGTTTGTGGCCAACATGGCCGGGCTGTGGCTGTTCCATCGCTGGCAGCCTATGGCGCCGGCTGAGGGCGAAGCAGGTGGTAGTCCGAGCTACCGGCGGCTGTTTCTGGCGGGTCTGAAACCGATGCTGGCGGTCCTGGCCGGCCTGCTGGCGGGTTATTACCTGCTGCCACCCTTGCCGATGGCTGAAACCATTGCCACCGGCGCGCTGATGCTGCTGTTGTTCTTTATTGGTCTTCAGCTCCGGAATGCCGGATTGTCCTTGCGCAAATTGCTGATGAACCGGCAGGGGTTGGGTATTGCACTGGCGCTGACACTCAGCTCCTTGCTTGCCGGGGTGCTGCTGATCCCGGTATTGGCATTGCCCTGGCACGATGTGCTGGCGCTGGCATCCGGATTTGGCTGGTACTCGCTGTCGGGTATCGTCATCGGTGATGCCCTGGGGCCGGCCTGGGGTGGTGTCGCCTTCCTGAACGATGTTATCCGTGAAATCATCGCCCTGGCCATCATTCCCCTGCTGATCAGCGCCCGGCCGGCCATGGCTATTGGGTATGGCGGTGCCACTGCCATGGACTTCACGCTGCCGGTTATCCGAAGCAGCGGTGGGCTGGCGTGCGTGCCTGTGGCGATTGCCTCCGGCTTTCTGCTGTCGTTCCTTTCACCGGTGCTGATGGGGGTGTTTCTGTCCCTGGGGTAAACCCGGACAGTCGAAGGACCCTCTCAGGCTCTAGGTCATGAACTTGCGGATGTCGATCCGATAGTCGTCCGGGTCGACTGAGCGCACGATGCGATCCTGAGTGCCGGGCTTGGCCAAATCCAGGGTCTCCACCGGAATCGCCATGCGGAAGTTGGTGTGGTACATAACCCGGACCACCGGCAGGCGCTGGTCTTTCTCGTTGGCTTCCACTACGGCGGCCAGGCGGCCACTCTCGAGTAGAACCAGGCTACCGACAGGGTAGAGGCCGATACAACGGATAAATTGTTTGACCATGTTGGAGTCCAGGTGGTCGCCGCTCCACTCCACCAGTTTCTTCAGACCCTGAGACGGTGTCAGCCCTTTGTGGTAGACCCTGTCCGCGGTGATCGCGTCATAGACGTCGGTGATGGCAACCATGCGCCCGTACTCAGAGATCTCATCGCCTTTAAGCCCTTCCGGATAGCCGGTGCCGTCCATGCGCTCATGGTGCTGGGCAGCGGTGATTACGCTCAGCTCCCCGATGCCTTCGGTGCTGGCCAGGATGTCCCGGGAGTGCCGGGCGTGCAGTTTCATGACTTCGAATTCCTCGGCGCTCAGCCGCCCAGGTTTGTTCAGGACTTCATCCGGGGTGAGTATTTTTCCGAGGTCATGCAGTAGTGCGCCCACCACAGTCTGATGCAGAACGTCGGCGGGCAGCGAGCGGTAATTGCCGAACAGCGACATCAGCACGCTGAGGTTGACCGAGTGTTCGAGCAGGTAGTTGTCTTTTTCCCGAATCCGGCCCAGGCAACTCAGGGCGTTGGCATTGCGCAGGACTGAATTTTGAAGTTCGTCGGCAAGCTGATGGATGGGGGCGACATCAACGGCGCCGCCAATCTTCACGTTATTCAGGAAGCTGCCCACCAGTCCCTGAGCCTGGTTGTGGATGCGTTGCGCCACCACCAGTTCTTCTTCCATGGGCACGTGTGCTCTCAGCCCTTGTGTTTGCTCGCCGGCTTTCTGCAAGGCCGCTTCGTTGCGGCGATCTACTTCAGCGGCGGTTTCCGAATCCTGGGTGTCGAGCCCCTTGGACGCATCGATATAAACGAACGTGACCCCCATTCGCCGGATTTTCTCGACCGTTTCCTCTTTTTTGATCACACCTTGCTTGCGCTGGCTGTTGTGAGGAATCCAGTCGTTGTTGAGGTCGGTGATGTACATGCCGACTCTCAGGGCGGATATGGGGATGCGTTTGATCATTGTTCGGGGAAGAACGTCCTCAGACTGTTGTGATAGGTCGTCGCCACCACCTCATCCAGAGGCAACTCCTTGACTTCCGCGATCTTCTCCGCCACGAAGGGCAGGTAGAACGGGGCGTTTTCACGGCCGCGATAGGGTACCGGGGTCAGGAAGGGCGCATCGGTTTCCAGCAGGATCTGTTCGATGGGGGACATCCGCACGATGTCACGCACATTTTCCGCCTTGTTGAAGGTGGTGATGCCGTTAAAGCCCAGGCACCAGCCCTGATCCAGGGCGTACTGTGCCAGACCCGGACCGGAGGTGAAGCTGTGAATCACGCCACGACGGGTCAGCGACTGTTCAAATTCCCGGAGAATCTCGATGGTGTCGTCGTCGGCCTCGCGGCTGTGGATAACCACGGGTCGATCGGTGTCACAGGCGATCTGCAGCTGACGCCGAAACACCTCCCTCTGTATGCTCCGGTCGGCGTTGTCGTAAAAGTAGTCCAGACCGATTTCACCGACGGCGACAATCTTGTTGTCACCGGCATGGGTGCGGATCTCCGCTTCTGTGGCGTCGGAGTACTGCTCAGCCTCATGGGGGTGAATGCCCTGGGTGCCATACAGCCACGGGGTCATGTTGCTGAGCTCCCGGACCCGGGCAAGGTTGTCCGGGGATACCGCAATGGTGATTACTTTTTCGATGTTCACCCGCTGGCTCTGGTCCAGGGTCTCCTCCAGAGGGCGATCCTTGAGGTAATCCAGATGGCAGTGGGTTTCGATGATCGGATGATCAAATACAGGGATCTCGCGACGTTTTTTGCTCATTGCCGAGGGGTTAGCTCCATCGCAGCTACAAGGGGCTGCTACGCTGAGAATTGATTGTATGAATTCTAGCACCTTGTACGATTGTTACCCCAATTAAAGACCATAGGAAATTCCCGGCATGTTGGTTTTCAGCGCGCCTTGATAAATTTCGTGAAAGCTGGAAGCTCAATCATCTCGGTATCCAGTTACCGTGCAATATTCAACACAGGGAGTCGTAGATGCGCATTGTTGTCGTCGGTGGTGGGGTCGTTGGTGTCGCCACGGCGTACGAGTTGAATCGCCGTGGCCACGAGGTGACGGTGCTGGAGCGACACTCGATCGCCGGTAATGAAACCAGCAAGGGTAACGCCGCCCAGCGTTCCTACGGAGTGGTATACCCCTGGGCGGATCCGAAGATGGTACTGAAAGCGGTGCCCTGGCTGCTGAAGCAAGACGGCCCGCTGAAATGGCGGATGCCGCCCTCCGTGGAAGCCATTCGCTTCATGATGTCTACCCTGCGTTACGCCTGGGCGCCCGGATTATTTGGGCTGAACCGCCGCGCCATGCTGCGATTGGGCGTGCACAGCCGCGAACGGTTCGAGACCCTGGAAAACGAGCTTGATCTGACCTTCGATGGTGATCACCGCGGTTTGTTGCACCTGGCCAGCACCCCGGAGGCGCTGGAAGGCTATCGCCAGACCCAGGCGCTGCTGGCGGAATTGGGTATAGCGTCTCGAATGCTGACGCCGGAGCAGGTTCGCGCCGCCGAGCCCGGCATGGTTGGTAATGGGCCCCTGTACGGAGCCCTGAGTTATGACACCGATGGCACCGGCGATTGCCACCAGTTCTCCCAGGCGCTGGCCAGTGAATGCGAGGCGCGGGGTGTCCGTTTTCGCTATAAAGTGGAAGCCCAGAGCCTGGTTGCCAATGACCATGCCGTTGAGGCAATCAACATCACCACCGAGGACGGTGACCGGGAGCTGATTGAGGCGGATGCCTTTGTTATCAGCGCCGGGTGCTGGTCCGATCACCTGGTTCGGCCGCTGGGGTTGGCGCTACCGATTTATCCGGTCAAAGGCTACAGCCTGACGGTGCCGCTGAGTAACCCTGATCATGCGCCGGTCTCGACGGTTCACGATGATAATTACAAGGTGGTGTCCACCCGACTGGGGAATCGCCTGCGGGCCACTGGGTTTGTCGAGCTGGCGGACTTCAATCGGGATATCCCGGAGGCCCGGCTGGCCACCATCTGGAAATCCGTGACCTCGCGTTTTCCCGGCTGTGCTGACCTGGGCGCGGCTGAAACCTGGACCGGCTTTCGCCCGATGACACCAGACGGCCCCGCCATCATTGGCCGTGGCCCGCGGGATAACCTGTTTCTCAATACCGGTCACGGCACCTTTGGCTGGACCCTGTCGGCCGGTAGTGCCGATCTGATTGCCCAGGTGATCGATGGCGAGGCTCCGTCGGTGTGCCTGGATGCCTTCCGCCCCGGTCGCTTCAGCGAGTAGCCGGTCTGCGGCAGGAACTTTTGGTTCAACGAGAGCAAAGGCCAATTGCATGACAGTACCTCCGGCCGCGAGTTTAAACGACCCTCACGAATCGTTTTATAGCCAATGGATAGCGCTTAACGACTGGCTGCGTGAACATCGTGGGTTCTGGCAGCCCGCGCCGTTCATGGAGCCGGCGCCGCCATGGACCAGGCAGTATCCGGGCCTGGCTCGGCTCATCGCTGAGGTCAGTGACGAGCAACGCCAGATTTTGGACGATGCACCAGCTCAGCTGGCGGCCATGGTTGGAGCGCAGGTGCCCTCGCTGGCACGATACGAGCGCCTGACCGCATTGGCCGATCTGAGGCCGCCTGAGTCCGAGGTCAGTCAGGCTACCTTGCCGGAGGTTCGGGCGGTAGATATGCCGGGGCGCAAGCGCGGTCAGTCCGGAGCGTTTGCGGCTGCCATTCGGCCTCTGGAGCAGTCGGTGCTGGACTGGTGCTGTGGCAAGGGCCATCTTGCCCGCACGCTGGCGGCGGTGTGCCAGGAGCCCGTTAATGGCCTGGAATGGAACGCCGAACTGGTGAGAGAAGGCAACCGACTGGCGGTAAAGTACGGCGATGCAGTATTACTGCAGTGTCAGGATGTCCTGGCGGAAGATCTGGTCTTGCCGCCGGGGAGCCACGGTGTCGCCCTGCACGCCTGTGGCGACCTGCACCGACGCCTGATGCGCCGGGGCAGCGAGGCGGGTCTGTCCCGGTTAAGTGTCTCGCCTTGTTGTTATCATCTGACGGATGCTGATAGTTATCGGCCAATGTCGCGTCGGGCGGCCAGCCATGATGGACTCCTGGCTCCGTCCAGAAGTGACTTGCGCCTTGCGGTGCGGGAAACGGTGACCGCGCCGGCCCGGGTACGAGAGCAGACCCGGCTGGTGAGCCAGTGGCGACTGGGCTTTGATAGCCTGCAGCGGGAGTTGCGGGGCATGGATGAGTATCTGGCGGTGCCTTCGCATCCCTCCAAAGTGATCCACGAGGGCTTTGCCGGCTTCTGTCGCTGGGCGGCCAACAAGAAGGCAATAGCGTTGCCGCCGGATATCGACTTCGACGCCTGGGAAGCGCAGGGTGCCCGGCGCTGGCAGCAAGTGCGCCGCCACGAACTGGTTCGCCACCTGTTCCGCCGACCATTGGAACTGTGGATGGTGCTGGACTACGCGCTCTACCTTGAGGAACAGGGCTATCGGGTGCGGCTTGGGGAATTCTGTGACCGGTCACTGACTCCCAGGAATCTGTTACTGGACGCGGTTAGGAAAAGAGTCGAAGCGGACAATTGAAAAGGCGCCCCGGAGGGCGCCTTTTCTGGTTTCGCGTTTGCCTGTTGGATCAGTTACCGCCCCAGTTGGCGTGTGGGTCAGGCGTCATCCGCAGGTAGGATTTTACGGCCTTGTAGCCCTGTGGGAAGCGCTGCTTGATCTCGTCTTCATCCTGCAGCGACGGCACGATGACAACGTCTCCGCCGCGCTCCCAGTTCCCCGGAGTGGCCACCTTGTGGTCTTCGGTCAGTTGCAGTGAATCCACCACCCGCAGTACTTCGTTGAAGTTGCGACCGGTGCTGGCCGGGTAGGTGATGATCAGGCGCACCTTCTTGTTCGGATCAATTACGAACAGGGAACGAACGGTCAGGCTGCTGTCGGCATTTGGATGGATCATGTCGTAGAGTTCCGACACTTTACGATCCTGATCGGCGATGATCGGGAAGTTGACCGAGCAACCCTGAGTCTCGTTGATGTCCTTGATCCACTCCTTGTGAGAGTCGACCGGATCAACGCTCAGTGCGATTGCCTTGACGTTGCGCTTGGCAAATTCGTCCTTGAGTTTGGCCGTCAGGCCGAGCTCCGTGGTGCACACGGGGGTGAAATCCGCCGGGTGTGAAAACAGGATGCCCCAGCTGTCACCGAGCCAGTCATAGAACGAGATCCGGCCTTCACTGGAATCCTGTTCGAAATCCGGTGCGGTATCTCCAAGACGTAAACTCATAAGCTCTTCTCCTTTTCTGCGACGTTCGGCAGGTGCCGTTTGTCCGGCATAGAACCCTGCCGGAATGTTACTTCGCCCTGCCAACAGATGTGGGTTGTGCCAGGGCGAAATACAAGGGCGAGTTACAAGGAATTAGGCATTGCCCGGCGTTTTTTCCTGTTCGAAGTGCTCGCGTGTCAGCTTGAACACCACTGGGCTCAGCAACAGCAGGGCGATCAGGTTGGGCAGTGCCATCATGGCGTTCAGGGTGTCGGCCACCAGCCAGACAAAACCGAGGTTCAGGGTGGCGCCAACGGGAATCGCCAGAATCCAGGCGACCCGGTAAGGCACGATGGCTTTTACGCCGAACAGGAATTCGATGCAGCGCTCACCGTAGAACGACCAGCCAAGGATAGTGGTGAAGGCGAAGACCGCCAGGGCGATTGCCACCAGGTAGTTGCCAACGCCGGGCAGCGCTTCTGCGAAAGCCAGCGAGGTCAGCTCGGCGCCGGACACGCCTGAGGTCCAGACACCGGAGGTGATGATCACAAGTCCGGTGATGGTGCAGATGATGATGGTGTCGATAAAGGTGCCCAGCATGGCCACCATACCCTGGTTGATCGGGTTCTTGGTCTGGGCCGCAGCGTGCGCAATGGGAGCAGAGCCCAGGCCGGCTTCGTTGGAGAAAATGCCTCGGGCCACACCGAACCGGATAGCCGCCCACACAGCCGCACCCGCGAAGCCACCTTCAGCGGCAATGGGGGAGAATGCGTGTTGCACCACCATGGTCAGTGCCGCAGGGATATCGGCGGCGTTGATCGCCAGTACAATCAGGCCGGCGATCAGGTAGGAAATAGCCATCAGCGGAACCAGTGCACTGGCCACGTGACCAATTCGGCGAATACCACCGATCAGGACGGCACCCACCAAAACCATGAGGATGATACCGGTCAGCCAGTGCGGCAGGCCGAAGTTGGCCTCCATCACGTCGGCGACCGAGTTTGCCTGCACGGTATTGCCTATGCCAAAACCAGCAATGGCCGCGAACACGGCAAAGAAGACACCCAGCCAGGCCCACTTTTTGCCCAGGCCATTACGGATGTAGTACATCGGCCCGCCAACATGGTTGCCACGCTCGTCCACCTCGCGGAAGCGCACCGCCAGAACGGCCTCGGAATACTTGGTGGCCATGCCAACAAGGGCCGTCAGCCACATCCAGAACAGTGCGCCGGGGCCACCGAGGAATACGGCGGTGGCTACACCAGCGATGTTACCTGTGCCGACCGTGGCCGACAGGGCGGTCATCAGGGCCTGGAACGGAGGAATCTCGCCCTCTGACTCGGCACCGGTGGCCTTACGGCCCTGCCACATCAACCGGAACCCGGCACCCAGCTTGAAAACTGGCATCAGTTTGAGGCCAAGGCTGAGGAATAGCCCGACACCGAGAATGAGGACCAGCATGGGTGGGCCCCACACCAGCGAATTAAGTTGTCCAACGAAATCAGAGATGGCTTCCATGGGGATCTCCCGAAGTTAGCGATAGTTGCCCTTTATTGTTGCCCTTTTGAGGCGTAACCCTCGGAGTTTAAGCGATAAAATCTCGCTGTAAACTATCTGCCGGGTTTTCTGTTTTCCTTTCCCCGGTCGATTGCCTATGTTTATAGATAGAGGCCTGCATTCTGGCCGGGACAGCTGAAGCCAACGGGAGGAAACCTGCCCATGCGATCACTGAAAGTCTCTGATGTCATGTCGAATCATATTGAGCCTGTCCGCTGTGGCACGCCGCTGACCCGAGTGGTGAAATCCCTGCTGCACAATCATGTCACCGGGCTGCCGGTAGTCGACGATCAGCGCCACGTGCTGGGTTTTGTGTCAGAACAGGATTGCATTCATGCGCTGCTGGTCAGCAGTTACCACTGCGAGGGCGACCCCATCGTCGACGACGTGATGTTCCGTGAGCCGGTTTCGGTTTCTCCGGACATGGCGGTGGTGGATCTGGCGCAAAATCTTGGTGCCGGAAAGCCCAAGGTCTATCCGGTGATTGACCATGGCAAACTGATCGGTATTGTGACGCGTACTGCCATCCTGGCGGAGTTAGCGCGTTCCGGCTGTGGTATTGAGTTGCCAAAGTACGCCAGCGCTGACGACTGAGAATCTCTTTATCTGGTGAGGATGCTATGGAACTTTTATCCACGAACGTTTGTTTCGACGGTGAGCATCGTCGCTATCGTCATCACTCCGCAACCCTGGAGTGTGACATGGAATTCGCCGTGTTCCTGCCACCGGGTGCGGTTACGCAAAATCCGATTAAGGTCCCGGTGCTGTACTGGTTGTCCGGCCTGACCTGCACCGACCAGAACTTCATGCAGAAAGCAGGCGCCTTGAAGCACGCCGCCAAGTTAGGGCTTGCGATCGTTTGCCCGGACACCAGTCCAAGAGGGCTCAATCTGCCGGGCGAGGACGACAGTTACGATTTTGGAACCGGCGCGGGCTTTTACATCAACGCCACGGAGCAACCCTGGGCGCCCCATTACCGGATGTACGATTATGTGGTTAAGGAATTGCCGCAACTGATAGAGGATCAGCTGCCTTTGACTGACCAGCGGTCTGTGAGCGGTCACTCCATGGGAGGCCACGGCGCGCTCATCGCGGCGCTGAAAAACCCGGGTCGATACGCCTCGGTTTCTGCGTTCGCACCCATTGCCAATCCGAGTGAGTGCCCCTGGGGCCAAAAGGCCTTCACCGGCTACCTCGGGGACGATACGAAAGCGTGGGAGCAGTGGGATGCCACCCTGTTAATCCCGACAGCCCGCGAGCGCTTGCCACTGCTGGTGGATCAGGGCACGGCCGATGAGTTTCTGGACAGCCAGTTGAACCCTGACGCGTTGGCGGAAGTCTGCGAAACTTTCCACCACCACATCAATCTGCGTATGCATCGGGGCTATGATCACAGCTATTTCTTCATCGCCTCATTCATCGATGACCATCTGGATCATCACGCCCAGGCCCTCGGCTTACGCTGATCCGATAGGGCGCAGGCCTAGGACCGGAAGCCCCAGATCAGGCTGAAGTCCATTGACGGCATAACTTCGGGCTCTTCCAGAGCCCGAATGTTGTACTCCAGTACGCTGGTGTCCCGCTCAAAAGTTCCATTGTAGCGATTGCCCCGAGGGCCGAAGATGGCCTTGACGAAGGGACCGCGGGCGCGCACCGGGCGGCCGCTGACCACGCCCACTTCATTGTTATCAAGCCGCACCAGAACCCCGGGTGGGTAGTCCCCCAGAACCCTGAGCAGGGCCTTGGGAATGGCTGGCCGAAAGGTGCCGTCGCCCAGCGTGGCGATCAGCCGCCGGGCATCGGTAACGTTCAACCGGGTCCGGTAGGCTCGCTTGGTGATCATTGCAACGTAGCGCTCGCACAACGCCAGGATTTCCGCCTCCGGGCGGATCTCGGTACCACTGAGCCCACGTGGATAGCCATTACCGTCTGCCTGTTCATGATGCTGGGCAATGATGGTGGCGATTAATTGGTTGTCGATGCTGGCTTCCTGCAGCGCCTGTACGCTCCGTTCCGGATGCTTGCTGATGACCTGGCGCTGGTCCGGGCTAAGCAGCTTGTTGGAAGCATTGAGTTGGTCGGCAACAGGGACCAATGCGAGATTGGCGGTCAGCGCGGCAGCTGTGAGTACGCTGGTGCGTTTGTCATCCAGGCCAAACTGGCGGGCGGTGAATTGGCAAAGAATGGCGTAGAACAGAGTTTGTTCAAGTATCGTGGGGCCAATCGAGTACAGGTGCACCAGGGCAAGGCTGGCATCGGGCGCCTCGGTGCAGGTGCGTTCGATCATCCGGGTTAGCCCCATCAACCGTTTCTGGGCCGAGGGATCACCGTCAGTGATGGCGCTCAGGGTCACTTCAAGGGTCTGCAGCAGGTCAGCGTAGTCGGCGAAGGGATTGCGTTGACGCTGGTCCTCAACGATGTCTTCCTGAGGACGCTCAATCTTGCGGGGTTTGAACCGGCCGCGCTCGAACAGTTGCTCCAGCTGATTATCAGTCTGAATCACATAGCCCTGGCGCAGCAGTACGTTGCCGTTGGCATCGTACACGTTCCATGGCAGTGGTCGGCCCAATTCCAGGGCGCCCGGTGCGATTCGGACAAGATTGTTCAATATGTGGAATCCGGTTTACAGGTTTTGATTGTCCAAAGTGTAACTCTGAACGACACCTAAGCTCTATATCCCTTTGATGCGGATTGATTCTTTTACTCAATTTGACAGTAGCAGGCGGGCTGTCGGTGGTAAAAACTGATTACGGGTTCACATTTTGTGACGATGCGTCATGGATTTGTAAAATCTATCTCCGTTAGGAGGATCGAACACCAGCGTTGGGCTATGCTGGCGAACTAAATATAACCTCCTGTGGGTATGTCCCAGATGTTTTACCGCCTTAAAACGGATTTTCGGCTATCGATCATTACCCTGTTGGGTGCCAGTGCGATCCTGGGCATTACGCCCTTTGCCGCGTATCGGTTTTTGCAGGGCAACCTACTGGCGGCCATTGTCGATGTCGTTATCCTGGCGGGTATTGTTGGCAGTGTGGCCTTTGCCTGGGTAACAGGCCGAACCAAGTACAGTGGTCTGTTCCTGGCGGTCATGACTTCTTCCAGCGCCGTGGTTGTTGGCGCGGTGACCGGAGAGCCAGGGTTGTTCTGGTTGTTTCCGTGTCTGGTTACCAGTTTTTTCCTGGCCAGTCCTCGCCTGGCCATCCTCATTAACCTGGGTGCCATTTCGGCCATGATGGCGCAGACCGAGATCTTTCGCTCGCTGGTGCAAATGTGGTCCTTTGCCGCTGGTGCTGTGGTTGTCAGTGCCTGTGCCTATGTCTTCGCTTTCCGTAACGAGTCCCAGCGCGAGCGGCTGGAACACCTGGCCACCATTGATCCGTTGACGGGCGTCCGCAATCGCCGTTCTATGGATCAGGAGCTTGCCTGGGCGATTGCCAACGCCGATCGCAGCGGCGGGGTCTACTCCATCGCGCTGCTGGATATCGATCATTTCAAACAGATCAATGACCGGTATGGCCACGGGGTTGGTGACTCTGTGCTGGTAGAAATGGTGGCATTGATCCAGCAGCATACCCGCCGCACCGACCGTCTGTTCCGCTATGGTGGTGAAGAGTTTGTGCTGTTGTTCCCGGGTACCGGCGACGAGGGCCTGAAAACAGTACTGAACAACCTGCAAACGGTGCTTCGGCGCTATCTGACACACCCGGGCGGGACGGTGACGGTATCGTTTGGCGTGGCCCAGTTGATCGCCGGGGAAGACGTGGACAAGTGGTTGGGCCGAGCCGATGCCGCGCTTTATCGGGCCAAGGAGTCCGGGCGCGATCGCATTATCTATGCTCAATCCGATTGGGCGCATACCGAAAAAGCCGCCAGCCAAGCAGAATGCTCGCTGACGTAAGTCCGCCGGTCAGGCCCACCCAAAAGCCGGCCGCACCCATGGCGGGCCAGAGCACATCCGTGAAGGTCAGCAGATAGCCGAGCGGCAGGCCCACGCCCCAGAATGAAAACAGCATGATGAACATCGGGATGCGGGTATCTTTGTAGCCCCTAAGGGCGCTAATACAGGTAACCTGAATCACGTCGGCAATCTGGAACAGGGCGGCAAACAGCAGCAGCCGGATCGTCACCTGTTGCACCTCGTTTTCGCCGGTGTAGAGTGCGGCGATTCCCTCGGAAAACACCCACAGCAAGACCGCGAACACCAGAGCCGTGCCTGCCGCCAATATCAGTGAACTGCGGGAGATCAGTCGGGCGGTATCCGGTGCCCCGGCCCCCATCAGGAAACTGACCCGCAGAGTTAGCGCCATGCCAATACTCAAGGGCAGCATGAACAACAGCGAAACCACGTTCAACGCAATCTGGTGGCCGGCAACCACCACTGGCCCCAACGGGGCCAGGAACAGGGCAATGACCGAAAACATGCTGGCTTCCACGAAGATGGTGAAGCCAATCGGTACGCCCAGTTTCAGGATGTACACCAGGCCGGCGAGCTCCGGTTTAGCCCAGTCCGCGAGCAGGTGAAACCGGCGGTAGGCGTGGCTGCGGTTGAGGTACACCAGCAGCGCCACGGCGGCGATGCCGTTGGACAGGGAGGTGGCCCAACCGCAGCCAACCCCGCCCATGGCCGGCAGGCCCAGTTTGCCGTAGATAAAAATGTAGTTCAGTGGCAGGTTGATCAGGGTGCTCAGTACCGAAAACGCCATGATCACCCGGGTGTGGCCAAGGCCGTCGGTTAACCCCCGAAGGGCGGTCATCATCAGCATGGCCGGCACACCCCAGGCAAAGGCGTCCAGGTAGCCCTGAGTTATTCCGGCGGTATCGCGCTCCAGGTTAAGCAGGGCAAGCACCGGATGCACGTTCGTTAACAGCAGGATCATGATCACCGAGCCGGCGGCGGCCAAATACAGCCCCTGCCACGTGGCGGGCATAATCTTCTCAAGGGTGCGGGCACCGTTGTAGCCGGAAATGATCGGTTGTAAGGCGCCCAGAAGGCCAATGAAAAACAGGAACAAGGGCATCCACAGGCTGCTGCCGATGCCCACGGCAGCCAGATCCCTGGCGCTGGCGTGACCGGCCATAACAGTATCGATGACACCGTTTGCCATCTGGGCAATCTGGGCGATCAGGATCGGGCCGCCGAGTATTGCCAGGGTGCGCCATTCGATCAGGGTTCGGGTCACCAGTGGCTGGCGCACTTCCGGTAATGGCTGGTGAGTTTCGTCCATGGCTGGGCTGGTCCGGGTTGTCGGGATTTTGGGTGTGCGGGCCAGGCATGGTAACCGATTGGGCGGGGCCCCGGCATCGGTGTTTATGCGCCTTTTCGCCACTGCAACGCCGGCCCAAAAGCGGTAAAGTACGCGCCTTGATTTCAAAGGGTGGCAGTGAAAATGGGTTTACTGGTTTTTGTTACGGTATTGTGGGCTTTCTCGTTCAGTCTGATCGGCGAATTCCTGGCCGGCCAGGTGGATAGCGATTTCGCGGTGCTCAGCCGAGTATTACTGGGTGCTCTGGTATTCCTTCCTTTCACCCGCTGGCGCGGTGTGCCAAGTGGCATGAAACTGGGCATCCTGATGACCGGTATGCTGCAGTTTGGCATCACCTACTTGTGTCTGTATCGCTCCTTCAGTTACCTGAGCGTGCCGGAAGTGCTGCTGTTCACCATCTTCACGCCCCTGTACGTAACCCTGATTGATGACGCCCTGTTCCGGCGCTTCTCACCTGTGGCGCTGGTTGCCGCCGCCGTTGCCACTCTGGGCGCGGGCATCATCCGCTACGATGGCCTGAGTGAGGATTTCATTACCGGTTTCCTGTTGCTGCAGGTGGCCAACTTCACCTTTGCCGCCGGCCAGGTGGGCTATAAGCACATCATGCAGCGCCATCAACTGGCTCTGCCGGCCTATCGCACCTTCGGCTACTTTTTCATCGGCGCGCTGGTGATTGCGCTGCCTTCGTTCCTGATCTTCGGTAATCCGGACCGACTGCCAACTACCTCGCTGCAGTGGGGAATTCTGGTCTGGTTGGGGCTGGCGGCCTCGGGTCTGGGTCTGTTCCTGTGGAATCGCGGCGCCTGCTATGTGGATGCAGGCACCCTGGCGATCATGAACAACGCCCTGGTGCCCGCCGGTTTACTGGTGAATCTGTTGATCTGGAACCGGGATGCGGACCTCACCCGGCTGGCTATCGGTGGTGGCGTGATTGCGCTTTCCCTGTGGGTGAATGCCCGCTTCCATCCCCGGGCGCGGCTGGTCGCAAAAAGCGCAGAGGCGTCGGCGGGCTAAAGTCGGTCAAAAGAATGCCGTTAAAGGGGATGCCAAAGAAGACCCCTGTCTATATCTGATCCCCAAGGAAGAGCAGACCCCTATGCGTAAAAATCTCCCGGTGACCCAGCGTGAAGTCGCCATGCCAAAGGGCAGTCGATTGATCACTACTACCGATCTCAAGGGCGTGATCACGTACTGCAATGACGCGTTTGTGGCCATCAGCGGATTCTCCCGCGAGGAGTTGATCGGCCAGGCTCACAACATCATTCGTCACCCAGATATGCCGAGCTCGGTCTTTCAGGGCATGTGGGAGTATCTCAAAGCCGGGAAGGCCTGGATGGGGATGGTGAAAAACCGGACCAAAAATGGCGATCACTACTGGGTAAGTGCCTATGTAACGCCCATCCGTGAGAATGGCCAGGTGATTGGTTATGAATCCGTTCGGATTGCACCTGGCAGGGATCAGATCGAGCGGGCGATGTCACTGTATTCGCGATTGTCTGCCGATAAACCAATTCTGAGTGCCGGGAACCGGGTTGCGTCGATCGTGAAATCTGGTTGGCCGATGATACTCTCGCTGGTGTTGAGTCTGGTGGCCTTGAGCTTTGAACAGACCTGGCTGGCGGCCTCGATTGTCGTAGTCGGTCATCTTCTGGGATCTGGTTTGTTGCTGAACTCGATCACCGGACGTCTAAATCGCCTTATTGGACTGCGTCCCGATGCCTTCCATGATCCGGTCGTCGCCAGGACCTACAGCAATGAAAGTGGATTGTTTTCGGAGCTTGGCCTGCTGTTGTTGAGTGAGGACGCCCGTATCAGAACGGCGCTCGCACGTATTGAGGATCAGGCCGAGCTGTTGTCTGAACAGGCCCGGGCATCACATGGGTATATCAGCGACGGCGCGTCGGCAATCGCCCGTCAACGTGCCGAAACCGACCAGACAGCCTCTGCCATCAATGAGATGACCGCATCGATTCAGGAGGTCACTGAATCGGTTTCCGTCAACGCACGTGCAGCGGAAGAAGCCAATCGTCTGGCTCTGGTCGGCAGTGATCGCAGCTCCGAGGCGCTGGAGGCGATAGAACAGCTGGTCGGTCGTGTAAATGGCATCGGCAAGAGCATCGGCCAGCTGGGGGAGTCAACAAAAAGTATCGGTGAGGCTGCGAGCCTGATCTCGGAGATTGCAGAGCAAACCAATCTCTTGGCGCTGAATGCGGCCATTGAGGCGGCCCGAGCCGGAGAGCAGGGGCGCGGCTTTGCCGTGGTGGCGGATGAGGTGCGCTCCCTGGCCAGGCGAACTCGGGAGTCCACCGTCCGTATTCAGGATGTCATTGATGATTTCCGGAAACAGGTCGATGTGGCCGTGCAGGCGACGCGGGACGGAGAGGCGGTAGCAGGCAAAGGTTTGACCAAGGTTCAGGAAGCGGAAACGTCCTTGCGAGATATCGTGATCTCCATCCAGACAATCTCCGACAGTTTCATCAGCATGTCGGCGGCTTTCGAGGAACAAAGCCAAGTGTCGGATGAAATTAATCGGCAGGTCACTAATATTGCTGAGTTGGCTGATCATAGTGACGAGCAGGCCGGTTCCGCAAAACAAAGTAGCGATCACCTCAGTGCCATGTCGCGCGGCCTGAAAGACCTGGTCACCCGCTTTATCAGTAAAAACGGGTAATTATCGACTCCTGATGTGATTGGGTTCCTGTCGACCTGATATTCCTTCCCGACCAGCACTGGCATCAAACCGCCAGTGCTGGCAGAATTCCGCCCCGATAGCCTGGGCCCGGCCCCGGCGTGAGTATTCGTTCCCTATTCCTCAGCCAAAAGCACAGGAAATTATCATGACTCAGTCCAACTCGGCTTCGGGCAATGGCGCAGAGGCAGCCCGTGGTCTCTGGTCCTCCCGGTTGGCATTTATTCTTGCGGCGACCGGTTCTGCCGTAGGTCTCGGCAATATCTGGAAGTTTCCCTACGTCACCGGTGAAAACGGCGGCGGCGCCTTTGTGCTGGTGTATCTGCTGTGCATCGCGATCATTGGTATCCCCATCCTGATGGCCGAGGTGTTCATCGGCCGGAACGGCCGGCACAACCCCATTACCAGCATGCGTCTGGTGGCAGAGCGCAACCTGAAATCGCCGATGTGGCGCATTTCCGCCATCGTGGGCATGATCGCGGCGTTTGTGATCCTGTCTTTCTACTCGGTGATTGGTGGTTGGTCGGCGTCTTACGTGGGCCACGCGGCCATGGGCGACTTCACCGGTGGTACCGCTGAGTCCATTGGCGATCTGTTTGGTGGTTTGCTGGCCAGCCCGGTCCAGTTGCTGATCTGGCACACCGTGTTCATGGCGCTGGTGGTGCTGGTGGTGTCTCGTGGGCTTAAAGGTGGCCTGGAGAAAGCCGCTACCATTCTGATGCCGGCCCTGTTCATCCTGCTGCTGGTGGCCGTGGGTTACGCCACCACCACCGGTCACTTTGGTGAGGCGGTCAGTTTCCTGTTCACGCCCGACTTCGGCGCCCTGTCGGTCAGCGGTGTGCTGATTGCCCTGGGTCATGCCTTTTTCACCCTGAGCCTGGGTATGGCCATCATGATGGCCTACGGTTCGTACCTGGGTCGGGACATCTCCATTGCCCGCACGGCCATCAGTGTTGCGGTTATGGATACCGGCGTGGCCCTGCTGGCAGGCCTGGCCATTTTCCCGGTGGTGTTTGCCAATGGACTTGAGGCCGGAGCTGGCCCGGGACTGATCTTCCAGACCCTGCCGTTGGCGTTTGGCAACATGCCCATGGGCGGGCTGTTCGGCACCCTGTTCTTCGTGTTGCTGTTGTTTGCCGCCTGGACCTCGGGCATTTCCCTGCTGGAGCCGGTAGTTGAATGGGTTGAGGAAAAGACCAGTCTGGCCCGCACTGGCAGTGCCATCCTGGTGGGCATTCTTTGTTGGGGCCTGGGCATAGCCTCTATTCTGTCCCTCAATGTCTGGTCCGACGTGGCACCCCTGGGCATGTTTGAGCGGTTCGAGGGCAAGACCATCTTCGATCTACTGGATTTCTTCACCGCCAATATCATGCTGCCCCTGTCTGGTCTGCTGACCGCGGTGTTCGTGGGCTGGTTCGTGGCGAAAGAATCGCTGAAGCTGGATCTGGTGCTCGATGGCGGCGGCTTCCAGCTCTGGTATGGGCTGATCCGTTATGTGACGCCAGTGGCGGTTATCATTGTGTTTGCTTACAACCTGATGGGCTGAGCACAGACCGCTGATTTGGTAGAAAGAAGCGAAGAGAAACCGGCTCTCACTGCAGAGCCGGTTTTTTTATGGGCGCTTTACTCGGCTTCGGAAAAGGCCCGGAGTTCATCCAGGTGAGGGCGAATGGCCTCGATGTCCGCCGGTGGTGCATTTTTCGCACTTTCCATGGCGCCCATGGCGCCTTCCATCATGGCGCGCATTTGAGCTTTCTGGGTTTCGGTCATGTGCGGGCTGTTTTCGATCTCCGCCATGGCTTCGGCGATTTCCTGCTGGGCCTGAGGGTTCTGTTCCTGCAATTCGATGGCCATCCAGGCCTGGAAAATCCGGTCGCCGGTTTGGCTCCACTGCTGCAGATCACTAAAGCCGTGCTCCTGGACGATGTCTTCCAGCCGATCATAAACAGGCTGGCCTTCCATGTTGCGCACAGTCTCGGAAAAAATCCGCGCGAAATCCGGCGCCTCGGTGTTGCCCTCCATCGTGCTGGCCTCCATCTCGTCCTGGATGGCCTCGAGTTCGGGTTCCAGCGCCTGGGCTGCGTTCAGGCTGGCAAGAAAGGATTGAACCTGGGCGCCGGTCAAAGCCTCGGCGGAGGAAGCTGGCCCGGAGCCAAGGGCGAGCAGGGCCATCAATACCGGCACTAGTGCACGGACGCACTGTGAATAGAGGGTAGGGCTTACCCTGCGGTTTAAACAGGGATTGAGGTCAGGGTCGGACATGGGAACTCTCCTTGTCGAAAAGCCCCGGTTCTGCGATCCCCGGGGCCTTATCTGAGAGTAATCCCTGAATTGTGAATCTGCCAGCTTGGCTAGCTACCTTATCCGATCAGAAGAACAGGTCGGGTAACCAGGTGGCAATTTCCGGGAACGCCATGATCAAGCCGAGGCCAACGATCTCCACCAGCACGAATGGAACGATGGATCGGTAGATGTCGCCCATGGTGATGCCCGGCGGCACGATGCCTTTCAGATAGAACAGATTGAAGCCGAACGGCGGCGTCATGTAGCCGATTTCCATGTTGATCACGAACAGGATGCCGAACCAGATCGGATCGAACCCGAGGCTTTCAACAATGGGCATAAACACCGGCAGGGTGATCAGCATGATGCCGACCGGGTCCAGAACCATGGCCAGCAGGAACACAATCACCATCATCGCGATGATGATGCCCCAGGGACCGCCCGGGATCATGTTCATCAGGCTCTCGATCAGCTCCTGGGCGCCCATGCTCTGGTAGGCGGCACTGAAGGCGTGAGCGGCAAACAGGATCCACATGATCATGCCGGTCAGCTTGAAGGTGCGGATGGCCGCTTCCTGCAGCACGCTCCATTTGAACTGGCGGTAGACCGCGGCCGAGATCAGCGCACCGAGAACACCCATGGCGGCGGCTTCGGTCGGCGTTGTGATGCCCCCGATGATTGAGCCCAGCACCATTATCACTACGCCGATCGGCAGCAGCACTGCCCTCAGCGCGCGGAATTTCTCTGGCCAGCTGGCGCGTTCTTCTTTCGGCAGTGCCGGCGCCAGTTCCGGCTGCAGGTGGCAGCGCACAATGATGTAGATGGCGGTGAGTACCATCAGCAACACGCCCGGCATGATGCCGGCCGCGAACATTTTGCCCACGGATACGCCGGTGATCAGCGCATACAGGATCATCAGGATGCTGGGAGGAATCAGGATACCCCAGCCACCACCGGTGTTGATTACGCCCAGCGCCATGCTCTTGTCATAGCCGCGCTCCAGCATGGAGGGCAGGGCAATGGTGCCCATGGCGACAACGGCGGCACCACTGATGCCCACCATGGCGGCGAACACCGCGCAGATACCCAGGGTGCCCAGCGCCAGGCCGCCCCGGAGGCCGCCGCACCAGAGGTGCATCATTCGGTACAGGTCCCGGGCCACGCCGGTGCGCTCCAGAATCATGGCCATGAATACGAACAGAGGGATGGCCACCAGGGTAAAGCTGCCCATGGTGCCCCAGATCTGGGAGGCGACCATATAGAAGGAGTCGAAGCCCCAGGTGAAATACAGGAATACAACCGACACGCCGCCCAGCACGAACGCCAGCGGCAGGCCCAATAACAGGAAGAACAGCAGTGCTGCGAAGAACATCAGGGTCAGGGCTTCAATACTCACAAATGTTCTCCCTCAGGTTCGCCCTGATCCGGCGTGTAGTAATCCAGGTTGAAGGCTATGGCAATGTCCTCTAACAGCTTGACCAACCCCTGCAGCACCAGCAGGCCAGTCCCGAGAGGGATCGCCAGTTTTACGGGCCAGATGGGCGGGTTCCAGGCCGAATAGGAGGTCTCCCAGCTGGAGATGGACTCCTGGGCCATATCGATCCCGAACCAGAGCAGGGCCAGAGTAAAAATGAAGAAAATTGTCGAGGTGAACAGGTCCAGCACCGCCCGCTTGCGCGGTTTCAGGTGAGAGTGCAGCAGGTCGACATTCACGTGGCCCCGGTGCGCCATGATGTAGCCACCGGACATCACCGCGTAGATGCCGAACAGCATCTGGGTGAATTCATTGGTCCACACCGTGGGGGCGTTCAGCAGGTAGCGAAAACCCACTTCCAACAGTAGGAACGCGAACATCGCAAAAATGAGGAGGGCTATCCAGCGCCCGACAAAGTCGTTGAGACGGGTAACCCCTCTCATGAATGCACTCAGCACACTCATGGCATTCTCCGGAAGGACGGTGACTGTATTTCGCAAGAAAAGGCCGGAGTCGAAACGCTCCGGCCTGCAAGGTGCTGGTTAATCCGTTTTAGAGGTAACCAAGCTCCGAGAGATAGCTCTTCAGCATGTCCAGCGCTTTCTGGGCGTTGTCGCTGCGCTTGGCTTCTTCGTCCCACATGGCCTGGGCTGTTTTAACCAGCTTGTCCTGGACGTTATCCGGCAGCACGTTTACCTCGACACCCTGCTCGGCAATGGCCTTGGCCAGGGTGATGCGCTCTTTGTACTGATATTCGTTGGTGCGAATCCAGAACTGCTCGTCCAGAGCGTCCTTGACGATTTTCTGCATGTCTTCAGGCAGCTTATTCAGCGCCTTGTGGCTGATGATGATCACGTCGGTACCGGCGATGTTCAGGGCTGGCTGGACGTGGTATTTCGCCACCTCATAGAGGCCCATGCTGGAGGCACCCTGTGAGGCGCCCCAGTGAGCGCCGTCCACGATGCCGGAATCCAGTGCCGAGTAGAGTTCGCTGCCAGGGATGTAGGATGCAGCAGCACCGGATTCGGTCAGGAAGGTCTGCAGTGCGCCGGAGGAACGGATCTTCAGGCTGGTGAAGTCATCCCAGTTGGTGATCGGTTGCTTAACCACCATTTCGGTCGGATAGACCTTGTCGGTCGCCCAGTAAACGCCATGCTCGGCGGCTTCGTCACGAAGCATCTGCTCGAAGCCCATGTTCTTGTGGAAATAGGCGGCTTCCCAGACGTTACGGAACGCGAATGGCAGGCCAGAAGCGATACCCGCAAGGGAAACCTTATCCTGCGCATAGGCGGGGGCAATGGTGCCCATCTCCAGAATGCCCCGGCTGACGGCGTTGAAGATTTCCTTGGATTTGAAGAGTGCGCCGGCTTCATACAGTTTCAGCTGCAGGCGTCCATCGGTACGTTCGTCCAGAACCCGCTGCAGACGCATCAAGCTGTCGGTATAAGAGCTGCTGGAACCGGGCCAGTGTGACTGCACTTTCCAGGTGTAAGTGTCCTGGGCGGCGGCCGGTGCCGCGCTCAGCGCAGCAGAGATGCCCAGAGTTAATGCTGAGGCGTATACGGTCAGACTCTTGCGAGCGTTTGCGAACAGGTTCATGGCAGACCTCATGATGGTTGTATTCATTTTGTTTTTAGTTTCACTGTGCAGAACTAACGACTGCATGGTGAATTTATGTTATCTGAATCTATCACAAGATTGGTCTTTTGCAATAGGATGTTTAGCCACAACGACTGATTAATCTTCAGACAGGATAGACCAATGATCGATGCCCAGCAGTCTGGCGGAGTACTTCACCTGGTAATTAACCGCCCGGAAAAAAAGAACGCACTGACTCGCAGTATGTACAACGCCCTTGCCGAGGCGGTCTCCAAGGCCAATCAGGATGCCGAGGTCAGCGCCATCGTGCTCTCTGGTGCCGGAGGTGTGTTTACCGCCGGGAATGACCTGGACGACTTCAGGGCTCGTGCCACCGATGCTAATCCCAAGCCATCGGCCGGATTGGCCTTTATAGAAGCCCTGATGGACTGCGATACCCCGGTCATTGTTGCGGTAGAGGGCTTGGCTATTGGTATTGGCACGACGTTGCTGCTGCACTGTGATTCGGTGATTACCGGCCGCAGCGCTACCTTTAAGACCGCGTTCGTGGACCTGGGTCTGGTGCCTGAGGCCGCGTCTACCGTGACCATGCCATTGCATCTGGGCGCGCGTCGGGCTGCAGACCTGTTGCTGATGGGCGAGGTGTTGAAGGGTGCCGAAGCCCGCGAGTGCGGGCTGGCCAGTAAAGTGGTGGATGACGGCACGGCGCTGGACGAGGCCCTGGCCCAGGCGACACGGCTTGCCGGAAAACCCAGGGACGCCCTGCGTGCCAGCAAGCGCCTGATGCGCGCACCCTGGCGCGACCAGGTAAAAGAAGCACTCGAACGGGAGCGGGAAGTGTTCTCCGAACGGCTCCGGTCCGAGGATTGCCAGAATGCACTGAACCGTTTGACGCGGCGCTAATCCTGATGAGCGCCAGAGCTGCGTTTACTTGCTCCAGTAGGGTGCTCGCAGTTCCCGCTTGAGGATCTTGCCGATGGTGGAGCGGGGCAATTCATCCCGCACTTCAATGGCGGCCAGACGTTGGGACTTGCCGAGCCTGGCATTGGCCCATTCCAGGATGCTGGCATCACTGTCGTTGTGGCCTGGCTTGCGCACCACCAGCCCCAGCGGTGTCTCACCCCAGTGTTCGCTGGGAATGCCAATCACTGCCACATCTGCGACCGCTGGATGGCCCAGCAGGGCCTGCTCCAGATCCACCGCATAGATGTTGAAGCCGCCGGAAATAATCATGTCCTTACGGCGGTCCAGAATATAAATGAACCCGTCCTCATCAATACGGCCCATGTCGCCACTGCGATAGAACACCTCGCCTTCGGGGCTGGTCCACAGCATCTCCGCGGTCTGCTCTGGCCGATTCACGTAGCCGCGCATCATGGAGATGGCGCGCCCGACAATCTCACCAATCTCTCCCTGGGGCAGTTCATAGCCCTGGTCATCGATGACCCGTACCTGAGCGCCCTCGGTGGGTAGCCCGACCGACTCCCATTTGTCCGGGTGAGCGGCGCAATCCAGGCAGGTCGAAATGCCACCCTCGGTGAGGCCATAGACTTCCCGGATGTTGCCCGGCCAGCGGGCCATGGCGTCGGCAATGACTTCGGCCCGAAGCGGAGCGCTGGTGCACAGCTTGAGCTTGAAGCTGGACAGGTCAAACCGGTCGAAATCGGGTTCGGCCAGAATGCGCTGGTATTGCACCGGCACCAGCATGGCGTGGGTCACCCGGTGGCGCTCGGCCAGTTCCAGGAACCGGTAGGCGTCAAATTTCGGCATCAGTACCAGGGTGCCGCCATAGAACAGGGTGGGCAGCACCGACACCAGCGTAGTGTTGGAGTACAGCGGGGTGGACACCAGGTTGATGGCGTCGCCGTCCAGCCCGAACCGGCTCATGCGCGCCATCTGGCGCTGGCGGAACCGGTAATCGTGCAGGATGCCCTTGGGGGTGCCGGTGGTGCCAGAGCTGTAAATAATGTTGAAGGCATCGTCCAGGGTCACCTCCGCCGGGTTGGCTTCTGCAGAGGCGCCTGCTAGCCAGTCACCCAGGTACTGGCCGATGCCTGCCTGTTCTTCATCGAGAGCCAGGATCTGGTTATCGGACAGGTTCGTCAGCTGAGGCCGAAAATCCGACAGCAGTTCCCGGTTTTTCGAGGACACAAACAGGAAACGGGCCTCGCAGTCCGCAAGCATCAATGCCAGTGCCTCGGGGCTGGCCATGCCCGATAGCGGCACCATGCAGCCGCCCGCTACCAATGTACCCAGGTATAAGGCGACGTAGTTGGCGCTGTTTTCCGACAGGGCCGCGACCGAGTCGCCGGTTTGCAGGCCCTCGGCCCGCAGCTGGTTGGCAATCTGATTGACCTGGGTGAGCAGCGCGCGCCAGCTGATGGCTGTCTGGTCGGTGATCAACGCGGGATGGTCGCCGCGCTCATGGGCGTGCTGTTGGATCTGCTGGCCGATCGAGTCGAAAACTTCGTCCGGATAGGTTGGTGCATAGACCGACATCGAACTCACATTATTTTTCATTTTTGATCACTCCGGTGCTATGGTGTTTTATCTAGTGAAATTACCTTTCGAATATATTGACTCAAAACCGGAAGGCGTGACAAATTAAAGCGAACGCTAAAAGCACAATGACAACAACAAGCCAATATTGAGGAGCGAACGGCATGGCGCGTTTCGATAATCGGGTTGCCATCGTCACCGGTGCCGGCAGTGGTATTGGCCGGGCGACCGCGTTGCGTTTAGCGCGCGAAGGTGCCCGGGTGGTGCTGGCGGATGTGTCCGATGCTGGCCTGCTGGATACCGAAAATCGCCTGCCGGAAGGGGCCGAGTGCCTGCGCCGGGTGGTGGATGTGTCCGATGAAGCTCAGGTAAAGGCGCTGGTGGATGAGACCCTGTCGCACTTTGGCCAGGTGGATGTGTTGTGCAACATCGCCGGTATTGCCAGCTCCCAGGGTAGCCATCCCCCTGTGACAGAGAACGAGCGCGCGGAGTGGGATCAGGTCTTGTCAGTGAACCTGATCGGCTCGATGTTGCTGATCAAGCACACCGCCCCGCACATGCAGGCCCGCAAGCTGGGCTCGATCGTGAACACCGCATCGGTAGCAGGGCTGCGCTCCGGCGCCGGTGGTAACGCCTACAGTGCGTCCAAGGCCGGGGTGGTCAATCTCACCATGACTGCGGCCTGTGATCTGGGCGACGACAATGTCCGGGTCAATGCAGTGTGCCCGGGGCTGGTGGAAACCGGCATGACCCAGGCAGTGTTCGATTACGCCCGCGCCCATGAAAAAGCCCATAAGCTTGGCTCCCGCTGTGAACTGCGCCGCTACGGCGACCCCGAGGAAATTGCCGCCGCAATTCTGTTCTTTGCCAGCGACGACGCCAGTTACATCACCGGTCAGGCCCTGCCGGTGGACGGGGGCAACACTGCGTCCCTGAATATGCCCGGGATGAAAGTCTGATGAGTCACGAGGAACCTGATCTGATGAACGGAACCGATCTGCCCGGTTTTCACAGCCTGCTGGGTTATAGCCAGGCCTCCTGGGAAGAAAACGAGGCGGTGATTGAGCTGGAGCTCCAGGCCCGGCACCTGAATCTGGGTGGCGTGATTCACGGCGGTGTGCTGACCTCATTACTGGATATTGCCATGGCACAGGCCGGTACGCACTGCCCTTATCCAGGTCGCATGCGCAAAGCCATCACCCTGTCGCTGACCACCACCTTCACCGGGCAGTGCTCGAGTGGCGTCATTCGCGTCACTGGCCGAAAGCGTGCCGGTGGTACTCGGATCTTCAACAGCACCGGGGAAGTCCACGATGACCAGGGCAACCTGCTGGCCATTGCCGAAGGCACGTTCCGCATTCGTTCCGGCAGCGACAAGCCGGAAGGTGTGCCGATCTGATCACTGAATAAGAACAACAGGCCGGTGATTGCGCTTACTACGACTCACCGAATCAACGCCAGATTTATTAAAGAGGAAGTCGACATGTTTGAACTGTCTGACAAGGTCAAAGCACTGCAGGCGCAACTGACCGAGTTCATGGATGCCCACATCTATCCAAACGAGCACGTCCATCACCAGCAGATCGAACAGGCGGAAAATCGCTGGGCACCGGTGCCGATCATCGAGGAACTGAAGAGCAAGGCCAAGGCGGAGGGACTGTGGAATCTGTTCCTGCCAGAGAGTGACCTGGGTGCCGGCCTGACCAACTTCGAGTACGCCCACCTTTGCGAAATCATGGGCCGGTCGGAAATGGCCCCGGAGGTGTTCAACTGCTCCGCGCCGGATACCGGCAACATGGAAACCATTGCCCGCTACGGCAACGAGCAGCAGCAGGAGCAGTGGCTGAAACCGCTGCTGGCCGGAGAGATCCGCTCCTGTTTCTCCATGACCGAACCCGACGTCGCCTCCTCGGACGCCACCAACATCGCCTGCGAGATTCGTCGCGAGGGCGATGAGTATGTGATCAACGGTCGCAAGTGGTGGTCTTCCGGTGCCATGACGACCACTACCAAGATTGCCATTGTCATGGGCAAGACCGACCCGGACGCGCCCAAGCACCAGCAACAGTCAATGATTCTGGTACCGCTGGATGCCCCGGGCGTGAAGATGATCCGACCGCTGACGGTGTTCGGCTACGATCACGCACCCCATGGCCACGCCGAGATTCACTACGAGAATGTGCGGGTGCCGGCCAGCAATATGCTGCTGGGCGAAGGCCGGGGTTTCGAAATTGCCCAGGGCCGCCTCGGGCCGGGCCGGATTCACCACTGCATGCGCACCATCGGCGTGGCCGAGCGGGCGCTGGAGCTAATGTGCAAGCGCGCCAATGAGCGCGAGGCGTTTGGTAAGCCGCTGTCGAGCTTCGATTCCATCCGCAAGGACATCGCCCGCAGCCGTATGGAAATTGAGCAGGCGCGACTGATGACCCTGAAAGCGGCGCACATGATGGACACCGTGGGTAACAAGGTGGCCCGTCAGGAGATCGCCATGATCAAGGTGATCGCCCCGAGCATGGCGCTGAAGGTTATTGATCGTGCTATCCAAGTGCACGGTGGCGCCGGTGTCAGTCAGGACACCTTCCTGGCTTCGGCCTGGGCCAAGGTTCGCACTTTGCGGCTGGCGGATGGGCCGGATGAGGTGCATCTGGATTCGGTGGCCAAGCTGGAACTGCGTCAGTACCGCTGATCTGAGCCCGGCCCGAGACATTGGGCGAGGGACCACGCAAACAGGGGCCTTCCGAGACACGCCGTTAATACGTCCCTGTAGGCTTGTGAAAAACTTCCCTGTTTTTCACAGTCCCGGAAGGCCCCTGTTCGCACGCTCCGCCATCTTGTGAGTATGAGGATCGAACGATGAACAACCCGCTTTTTGATATGACTGGCAAGGTTGCCCTGGTCACTGGCTCCACCAAAGGTATTGGCCGTTCCATTGCCGAAGAAATGGCTCGCCTGGGTGCAAAAGTGGTGATCTCCAGCCGCAAAGCCGAGGCCTGCGAGCAGGTCGCGAATGAGCTGAAAGAGCAGGGCTACGAGGCCATCGCCATTCCCTGTCACGTAGGCAAGAAGGAAGACCTCCAGAGTCTGGTCGAAAAGACCAACGAAGCCTGGGGTGCCATCGACGTGTTGGTGTGCAACGCAGCCACCAATCCCGTGTACGGCCCAACGTCCGAGATGACCGACGAGGCCTGGGACAAGATCATGGACACCAACGTCAAAGGCACCTTCTGGCTTACCAATATGGTACTGCCGCAGATGGCGGAGAATGGTGAGGGTGCGGTGGTCTTGCTGTCCAGCATCGCCGGTATTCGCGGCAACACCACCATCGGCACCTACGGCGTATCCAAAGCCGCCGAAGCGGCCCTGGCCCGAAACCTGGCGGTGGAGTGGGGTCCGAAAGGCATTCGCATCAATAGCATCGCCCCCGGCCTGATCAAAACCGATTTTGCCAAAGCCTTGTGGGAAGACCCGGTTCGAGTAAAACGCGCCGAAGACAAAACACCCCTAAGAAGAATCGGCGACCCCGTCGACATCGCCGGCCTGGCGGTCTTTTTATCAACCAAGGCCAGCGCCTACATCACCGGCCAAGTCATCGTAGCCGACGGCGGCGAAACAATCTGTTAAGGGTATTCAGATAAAGGTATGCCAAGGCTGGTGGGTGGGGGTGTCTTTCTGCCGGGAAAAAAATGTCTGAGCGCAGCGAGTTATTTTTCCCAGAAGAAAGGCGCCCCCGCCTGCCGGCCGCTGCCCCCTAAATAAAGGCAAAGAACAAAATGAGCACTAACCCAGAGCTGGTAGACGTCCTGCCAGCCCACAAATTCAACGAAGCCAACCTCCTGGCCTGGCTACAACAAGCCATCCCAGGATTCGGCAATCGCCTGCAGGTCCAGCAGTTCCAGGGTGGCCAGTCCAACCCCACGTTTCTGCTGGATACCGACAGCGGCCGCTATGTGCTGCGCAAAAAGCCGCCGGGCAAAACTCTGCCATCGGCCCACATGGTGGAACGCGAGTACAAAGTCATCCGCGCCCTCGCTGACAACACCTCAGTGCCGGTGCCGAAGGCTCGGGTATTGTGCGAAGACAGCGAGGTTATTGGCACGCCGTTTTACGTCATGGACTTCATGGACGGCCGGATCGTCAGCCACTCGGCCCTGCGGTCGCTGGACAAAGCCGAGCGGCGGCCAGCCCATCATTCGGCCATCGACACTCTGGCGGCATTGCATTCGGTGGACGTGAATGCCATCGGTCTGGGTGACTATGGTCGGCCTGAGGGCTATGTGGCCCGGCAGGTTTCACGCTGGACCAAGCAGTACCTCGCGTCGAAAACCGACGATCTGCCCGAAATGGACAAGCTGATCGAATGGCTGCCTGAGAACTTGCCGTCGACCGACGAGTGCGCCATTGCTCACGGTGATTACCGGTTCGGAAACCTGATGCTGGCACCTGATAGCCCGCAGGTTATCGCGATCTTGGATTGGGAACTGTCGACCCTGGGGCATCCGCTGGCGGACCTGGCCTATTACTGCCTGCCGTACCACCTGCCGTCAGATCTGGAAGGCATGCGCGGTCTGTTGGGCGAGGATCTGGAAGCGCTGGGTATTCCAACCGAGCAGGAGACCATCAAGCGCTATTGTGACCAGAGCGGCCGGGATGGCATCGACGACTGGCACGTATACCTGGCGTTTTCGCTATTCCGCCTGGCGGCTATCCTGCAGGGTGTCTACAAACGGGCTCTGGATGGCAATGCCGCCAACGCCAATGCCCTGGATGTGGGCAAGCGCGCCAGCCTGCTGGCCCAGGTTGGCTGGAAGATTGCCAGTGAAGGAGTACAGCCATGAGCGAGAAGACAGCCATGAGTGAAGCGACAGTAGATACCGGCCCCATCGTTGAGCGCATCCTGATTACCAATGACGACGGCATCAACGCGCCGGGGCTTGCGATCCTTGAGGCGATTGCCCGCAAGCTGGCCAACGAAGTCTGGATTGTTGCTCCGGAGCACGATCGCAGTGGCGCCGGCCAGAGCATCTCTATTCATGATCCCCTGCGGGTGTATGAAACCGGGACACGGCGTTACGCGGTGTCTGGTACCCCGGCCGATTGCGTGCTCTATTCTCTGGCCAAGTGGTTTGAGGAAACGCCGCCGGATCTGGTTCTCTCCGGGGTGAATTGCGGCGCCAATATCAGCGATTCGGTGCAGTACTCCGGCACCGTGGGCGCTGTCCTCAGCGCCTTGCACATGAACATTCCAGCCATCGCCCTGAGCCAGGCGTTCCTGTCCCGCGAGGGTATTCAATGGGACCCGGTCCGGCAATTTGGCGAGACGGTTGTCCGCAAACTCTGGCAAAGCTCCGAAGTCCGCGCCTGGAACGTGAACTTTCCAGCCTGCGACGCGGATGATATCAAGCTGGCGCGCTGGTGCCGGCAATCTACCGGCTCCATTCAAAGGTCCCGGCTGCTGGCCGGCAAGGATGCCCGCAGCCTGCCGTACTGGTGGCTGGGCTTTGATCGCGATTCCCGGCACATCGTCGAGCCGGATGCCGATGTTTCGGTGCTGCGGGAAAAAGCGATCGCCATCCAGCCTTTACGGCACGAGGATCCGCTGCCTGGGGGCAGCACCGAATTCGATTTGGCCGCCTCTGCGGCTGACTGACTAACACTGGGAGTACAGCAAACATGTTCACACGCCACCACAAGGTATGGCCGCACGAACTGCCAAAAACCATGACCTTGCCGAAGACCAGCCTCTTCACCAACCTGGAGATCTCGGCGCGGCGGTTTCCCGATCATACTGCGATCATCTTCTACGACGCGCCTATCACCTATCGTCGCCTGTTGACGGAAGTTGAGGCCATGGCCGGTTACCTCCAGTCCCAGGGCGTGCAGAAGGGTGATCGGGTGCTGTTGTACATGCAGAACTCGCCGCAGTATGTGATTTCCTACTACGCCATCCTGCGCGCCGACGCCGTGGTCATTCCGGTTAACCCGATGAACCGTTCGGCCGAGCTGGAGCATTACATTGCCGATACCGGTGCCCACGTGTGCCTGGCGGGTCAGGAGCTGGAGGGCTTTATTACCCCGCTGCTGGCGGAGACCGATCTGGAGCGGGTAGTGGTGGCCTCCTACAGCACTTACATCAAGCCTGACACCGATCTGAAGCTGCCGGCGGAGGTGTCCGCTCCGGCCTGGTCTGACGACGTTCCGGGCCTGGTGAGCTGGGAAGCCGCCATGGCAGAGGCTCGGGTGCCGGCCGAGCACACCGCCGGTCCGGATGACCTGGCGGTGATTCCCTACAGTTCCGGCACCACTGGTGCGCCCAAGGGCTGCATGCATACCCATCGATCGGTGATGGCCACGGCTGTGCACCGGGTGTTCTGGAACCTGAGTACCCAGGACAGTGTGCAGCTGGCGACCCTGCCGTTCTTCCACGTGACCGGCATGACCGGCTCAATGAACGGCCCTATATACTGTGGTGCGACCTCGGTGATCATGACCCGATGGGACCGCACCACCGCCTCCCGGTTGATTGAACGCTATAAAGTGACCGGCTGGACCAACATCGTCACCATGGCGGTGGATTTCCTGTCCAACCCGGACATCGGCCAATACGATCTGACCAGCCTGAATATGATTGGCGGTGGCGGTGCTGCCATGCCGGTCGCCGTCGCCGAGAAGCTGAAGAAACTGACCGGCCTGGATTACATTGAGGGCTACGGCCTCTCCGAGACCATGGCCGCCACCCACATCAACCCGAACGCCAATCCCAAGGCCCAGTGTCTGGGAATCCCGGTGTTTGATGTCGATAGCCGCATCATTGATGTCGATACCCTGGAAGAGAAGGCGCCCGGAGAGACTGGCGAAATTGTATCCAATGGCCCGCAGGTGACGAAGGGCTACTGGAACCGGCCGGCGGAAACCGAAGCGGCCTTTGTGGAAATCGACGGCAAGCAATTCTTCCGCACCGGCGATCTGGGCTATTACGATGAGGACGGCTATTTCTTCATGGTCGACCGGGTCAAGCGTATGATCAATGCCTCCGGCTTCAAGGTCTGGCCGTCCGAGGTTGAGGCACTGATGTACCGCCATCCGGCCATCCATGAGGTTTGCATTATCTCCTCGCCTGACCCCAAGCGCGGCGAAACCGTGAAGGCCTGCATCGTGCTGACTCCGGAGGCGGAGGGCGCTACTTCGGTCGAGGACATCACCGGTTGGTGCAAGGAACAGATGGCGGCCTACAAGGTGCCGGCGATCGTTGAATTTGTCGACGCGTTGCCCAAGTCGCCCACCGGCAAGTTGATGTGGCGCGCGCTGCAGGAACAAGAGTGGGAAGCCAGGAATAAAACCGCATGAGTGATAAACCCAGCATTCTAATAGTCGGCGCCGGTGCTATCGGCAGCTTTTACGGGGCCATTCTGAAGCAGGCCGGTTGCTCGGTCAGCACCGTTCTGCGTTCCGAGTACGAGGCGGTGAAAGAAAACGGCATTCGCATTTCCAGTCCGCTCGGGGATCTCTCCTATCGGCCGGACCAGGTCTACCGCGATGGCGACAGTCCGCAATCCCCGCCGGACTACCTGATCCTGTGTGTGAAGGTACTGCCGGGCACCGACCGTGCCGAGCTGGTACGCCCCTGGATGGGCCCCAATACCCGGCTGGTGCTGATCGAGAACGGTCTGGATATCGAACGGGAGCTGGCGGAGGCCTACCCGGATAATCCGCTGATCAGCTGCCTGGCATTCATCGCGGCCAGTCGCACCGAGCCCGGAGTGGTTGAACACAAGGCCTACGGCAAGCTGGTGATGGGGAGTTACCCCGAGGGTATCAGTGAGGATTGCCGAACCCTGTCCGGCCTGTTCATTGAGGGCGGTATCAAGGTGGACCTGACCGAGGCCGTGGTGGGAGAGCGCTGGCGCAAATGCCTGTGGAATACCCCGTTCAATCCGCTATCGGTGATCGCCAATGGCGCGGACACCCGGACTATTCTCGATACCGAGGGTGGTGAGGCACTGATTCGGGCCATGATCCGGGAAGTGATGGCAGTCGCTGACGCAGAAGGTTACCCCATGGAGGAGTCGCTGATTGAGCAGAACATTGAGGGTACCCGCAAGATGCCGCCCTACAAGAACAGCATGGCGCTGGACTATCTGAACGATCGGCCTATTGAACGGGATGCCGTATTGGGCAATGTGGTTGCTTTGGCTGAACGCCATGGCATTGCGGTGCCACACCTGAACACGGTGCTGGTGACGCTTAAGATGCGTGCCAGCCTGGAAGGCCGTGCCTGAGGAGCAGGGGAGGATATTATTCGGAGGTCTTTTCCGACTCGTTTTCAGTAGGATCTGTACCGGTTTTGTTGGCAGGCAGGGAGTCTTGGCCGACGCTAACATCGCTTAACGATTGAGTGGAACGGCGCTGTAAAAGCTCAGCGAAATCAAGAAGCAGTTGCCGGTCCTCTTCAATCAGGGAGATGAAGGCAGCATTGAGAGCTACCTGCTCAGAATCGAGCTGCTTTCGTTCGGCAACTGAAAATATGTCCGTAAGGGAAAGATCCAACGCCAGGGCCAGCCGGTGCAGCAGTTCGAGACTGGGCCTCGCTAGCCCTCGTTCGATTCGTGACAGATTGCCTACGTGGGATTCACTGCGTTCAGCCAACTCCGCAAGGGTCATGCCCTGCTGCTTCCTCAAACGTCTGATTGCCTGCCCTAAGTTCATGCGCTTTCTCTGATTTCCAAGGCGACGATGTTACGTTTAATTATTCCTGCAAACAAAGGTGCATAAGGCACATAAAGGGCCGAGAAAATAGCCTTATAGGCAATAAGCGCGGGGCGGTTTGTGGTGGTCAAGACTGTTCTTAACAGATTAGTCCGGATTCAGTGTGTTGTAACCTTCTGCCCCCTCCCCGCGCTGGACCTACTCTAACCAGTCACAATTTGAAACGTCCGGAAATCCGCTTGAGGTCACTGCCAAGCTGAGCCAGATCGTTGGATGAGACAGCGATTTGGTCGTTGGCGGAGGCGTTTTGGTCGGTTACTTCGCGAATACTGATGACGTTTTCGCTGATCTCCTCGGCGACCGACGTCTGTTCCTCTACGGCAGTTGCAATCTGTTGATTCATTGACTGAATGGTCGCAGCGGAATCGGCAATGCTGGAGAGAGCTTCCCCGGCTGTGCGAGAGGTGTGGACTGACGACTCCGCGCTCTCACTGTTGCTGTGCATGCTTTCGACTGCGTTGTAGGCACCTTGCTGAAGGTTCTTGACCAGAGTTTCAATTTCCCCAGTGGAATCGTGAGTTCGACGCGCCAGCGCACGAACTTCGTCAGCAACGACCGCAAATCCACGCCCCTGTTCACCGGCCCGAGCTGCTTCGATTGCTGCGTTTAATGCCAGCAGATTCGTCTGTTCGGCAATGTCGCGAATGACATCCAGTATGGAGCCAATGTTTGCACTGTCATCTCTTAGCTTGGAGATTTGTCCTGCCGTGTCATCAATGTTCTGAGATAAGGTTTCGATCTTACTCATCGCTGTGGATACCACCTTATACCCCTCTTTAGCGCGAGTGTCCGAATCGGAAGCAGAGTGGGCAGCCGCTTCTGCATTCTGAGCGACCTCCTGGATGGTGGCTGTCATTTCATTCATCGCTGTGGCGACTTGATCAGTCTGGTCCCGCTGCTGTGTTGCGCCGGCTCTGGTCTGCTGAGTAACTGCCGACAACTCCTCGGCGGAACTGGCAATCTGTGAAATGCCCTCTGATACTTCCTTGACCATGTGCCGGAGATTCTCGGTCATGACCTGCATCGCCATCATTAGCTTGCCCAGGTCGTCCTTTCGATCAGTTTCTATGTTGTGAGATAAGTCACCATCAGCCACCTTGCTGGCGTGGGCGATGAGTTGCTCTAAAGGATTTACAATGGCACGGGTGATCAACAGTGCCGATCCGGTGCCGACAACCACGGCGACGACTGTGGCGAGAAGCAGGATCATTAATGCGCTGTCCCTGGTCTTCGCCATGGCGGCCTGCTCGCTCGCCACGGCCAGCTCTACCTGTTTCCGAGAGTCTCGTGCAAGCTCGGTAACATGGGCTTCATCCTGAGTCATGTTTGCGATGTTCTGGATTAGTGTGGAAAAGGTTTTCTCGTAGGCACTGATGGCTTGTCCGAGTTCGGCAATCCGGTCCTTTGCGACTTGGGTGGTGGCATAGTCTGCAAGTTCTTCGGTGCCTTCCTGAATAGCTGACAGGCGCTTTTTCAATGCTGCTGCATCGTCGGAGCTTTCGGACAGTACGAAGTTCTTTTCGATGCGACGGGCGTCTAACATTTCCCGAGCTAACTCACCTGAACGGCGGACCTTGAGCATGGTCTCTCGCGCCTTCAATTCCTGACCCGCTGATAGTTGTTGTTGTGATCGAGTCTGGAAGAACTGCTCTAGTTCCACGAAACCGTCGACCGCCTCTCGGGCACGGGCTTCCATTGAATTCAGAGCGGTTTCGCTGGCGGTTTTTTGCTCAACCATCCTCTGGAATGCGTCGCGATAATCCGAAAGGTCCTTTTGAATGAGTCTCATACCTTCTTTTTTGCTCGGAGTCTCAAATCGGACCTCGGCAGCTGCGGCGACGGCGCTGGCAGAATCAATGGCTTGATTGGTGTCATCGATGTAGCGGGATTGGCCACGAAGAAAATAGTTTTTTTCGTTGAAACGGGCTTCGTCAAGGTAATTGTTTATTGTGGAAACGGAGCTGGTTTTATCAATCCGGTCAAATACATCCTGGAAAGCTGAATAAGAGAATAGGGCGGTGCAGGCAATTAAGAAAAGCACGAGACCAAAAGCCGATAAAAGCTTAACTTTTACCGAGGTGTTCGATATGAAACGCTGCATTCTGGAGATCCGGTGATCAGTGCCGGTAGTAGTGGCTCCGTCCGTTAGCTACCGTTTTGGCGAGAGATGTTAATAATTCCGTCATTAAATCAAGGTAATGTTATTAATAAAATACTATATATAAGAGTGTGATGTTGTCTAATATTTTGCTGTTTTTGTTCTTATATATGCTTTAAATAAAACTTTTAGCATGTGAGTTTTTATTGACGGCATTTTATAATTGGTGCTTTTGAAATGACTTTTTAGGAGTCTTTGCTTAGGGGAGTGCGACATTGTGGGTTGGCGAAAGGGGCGGTCACCCATCGGATAAGATGACCACCATTGATTCATCGGATGTACATCACCAGGCTTTCAGCCACGCAGGCCGGTTTTTCCTCGCCCTTGATCTCCACCGTGGTGTGGTAGCTGGCCAAGTATCTTTGTTCATCTACTCGGGTGACATCGATCAATTCCATCCGCGAGCGGATGTCTGAGCCGGATTTCACTGCCGACGGAAAGCGCAGTTTGTTCAAACCGTAGTTGATGCTGGCGCTGATGCCGCTGACCTGAAGCACTTGGGTATTCAGCTTGGGAATCAGCGACACGGTCAGAAAGCCGTGAGCCACCGGACTGCCCCAGGGGCTTTCCAGACGGGCACGCTCCACATCCACATGAATCCACTGGTGATCGCCGGTGGCATCGGCGAAAGCCTGGATCATGTCCTGGGAGATGGTCTGCCAGGGGCTGTGGCCGATCACCTTGCCCTTGTAGTCGTTCAATTCTTCGAGTGTCGGGGTCAGCACGGCATACTCCTTGTTGGTTCCATCGTTTACACCGCGTAGCCGGGGTTTTTGCTGTCCAGCAGGCGCAACAGGGCCGGCCAGGTCAGCTTGGCCGCGGCGCCCAGGTTCTGCGACTGCTCGGCGGTGGTCTGTATTGCCTGTTCCGACGGCATCCAGGTGGGCCCGCAGCTCTGGGCTTTGACCTGGATCTCGCAGGCTTTCATCAGGAAGTACAGGTAGGTGAAGGTTTCCGGCACGGTCTGACCAGCGGTCAGTACCCCATGATTGCGCAGCATCATCATCGATTTGTTGCCCAGATCGCTGATCAGTCGTTCGCGCTCGTCCAGGTTCAGGGCCACGCCTTCGTAATCGTGATAGCTGAGATGGTCCAGGCAGAGCATGGCGGTCTGACTCAGTGGTAGCAGGCCGTCCCGATGCGCGGACACCGCGACACCGTCAGCGGCGTGCAGGTGCATCACCGCGCCGGCGTCGTCCCGGCCCATGTGCACGGCACTGTGAATCGTGAAGCCGGCGGGATTGACCCGGCCCAGGCCTCCTGCGGCCACCACCTGGCCGTCCTGGTCCACTTTCACCAGCGACGAGGCGGTGATTTCATGGAATAGCAGACCATAGGGGTTGATCAGAAAGTGATGCTCCGGGCCGGGCACGCGGGCGGACAGGTGGGTAAAGACCAGATCGTCCCAGCCAAACAGCGCCACTAAACGATAGGCGGCGGCCAGCTCGGTACGAACCTGCCATTCAGCCTTGTGCAGGGCTTTGCTTTCCGGATGCTCGGTGCTTGTTGTCATTGGTTCACCTCAATGGATCGGAACAAAAAAGGGGGTGACCTTGCGGACACCCCCTGAACAGGACCTCAGACTCGAAGGGGGAGGTCCCGGACTCGCTAATGACGGTGTCAGCCGACCTGTAACAGGTTGGCGTACCGCTCCAGGTGGAAGTCGTCGTCGCCCAGCTGATGGTTGATGGCGATCAACCGCTTGGCGTAGTGCGCAAAATTGTATTCCCAAGTCATACCAATGCCGCCGTGGGACTGGATGCCGTTCTCGGAAATGAACTGGCCACTGCGTCCGATAACGTTTTTGGCGGCACTCAGGATACGCCGACGCTCGTCACTCTGCTCGACATCGGCAACACTGGCGGCCAGGATCGCCATGGAGCGAGCCTGTTCCAGCTCGGACATCATGTCGACCATGCGATGCTGCAGCACCTGGAACTTGCCGATGGGCACGCCAAACTGCTTGCGCTGTTTAAGGTAGTCCAGGGTCAGCTCGTTGGCGACTTCCATTACTCCTACTGCCTCGGCACACAGGGCCGCGATAGCACGGCCACTCTGGTATTCGATGACATCGGCAGCTTTGCCTTCTTCGCCGAGCAGGGCGTCTGCACCTACCTGAACATTGTTCAGGGTGATGTCGCAGCCTTTGGAGCCATCAATGGTCGGGTAGGTGCGACGCTCAAGGCCGGCGGTGTCCGGGCTCAGGGCAAACAGGCTGATACCATCGGCATCGCGGGTGTCGCCAGAATTGGGGGCAGAGGTGCGGGCAGAAACCAGGATCAGGTCGGCGCAGTGGCCGGCGATGACCACGGCTTTGCGACCATTCAGGACATAGCCGTCACCGGACTTTTCAGCGCGGGTGGCGACATCGTTCAGGTCGTAGAAGCTCTGGGGTTCCTGCAGGGCCACGGCCGCTTTCAGCTCGCCGCTGGCAATTCCGCCCAACCATTGCTCTTGCTGGCTGTCGTTACCCGCCTGGGCGATCAGGCCGCCACCGAGGATAACGGATTGCAGATACGGCTCCAGGCACAGGCCGCGGCCCAGTTCCGTCATCACGGACTGGACTTCAACGCCACCGCCGCCAAAGCCACCGAGTTCCTCGGAAAAGGGCACCGCGGTCAAGCCCAGCTCACTGAGCTGGCCCCAGAATGCTTCGCTGAAACCGGCTTCGGTTTCACTGAATTCCAGGCGTTTTTCAAAGCTGTACTCGCCGCGAACCAGGCGGGCCACGGTGTCCTGCAGCATCTGCTGCTCTTCATTCAGTCGGAAATCCATGGTCGCCTCCTTAAAGCCCAAGAATCATTTTTGACACGATGTTTTTCTGGATCTCGTTGGATCCGCCAAAAATCGAGAGCTTGCGGTTATTGAAGTAGTGGGCCGACAAGGGCGCAGCGTGCTCGTCCGAGAGGTACTCGCCGTCAAAACCGTCGGCCAGCTCTTCCTCAACAAACGGCAGGGCATAGGGGCCAATGGCCCGGCGCGCCAGATCGTTGATCGATTGCCGGATCTCGGTGCCCTTTACCTTCAGCATGGAGCTTTCCGCACCCGGTACACCGCCGCCTTCAACCGAGGCGATGATGCGCAGGTTGCTGATACCGGCAGCGGTCAGGTCAATCTCCACCTTGGCGATGCGCTGGCTGAAGGTTGTGTCCTCGATCAATGGCCGGCCGTTCTTGAGGCGACGGGACGCGAGCTGCTTGAGGTGTGCCAGTGCTGCCTTGGACAGACCAATTCCGGCCAGGCCGGTGCGCTCGTAGGTCAGCAGGAATTTGGCGTAGGTCCAACCTTTGTCTTCCTCGCCCACCAGGTTTTCCACCGGCACTTTGACGTCTTCAAAGAAGACCTCGTTGACCTCGTGTTCGCCATCCAGCGTGATGATCGGGCGCACGGTAATGCCCGGATTGTCCATATCGATCAGCAGGAACGAAATGCCTTCCTGGGCTTTCACTTCGGTGTTGGTTCGAACCAGGCAGAAAATCATGTTGGCGTGCTGACCCAGCGTGGTCCAGGTCTTCTGACCGTTCACGATGTAGTGATCACCGTCGCGCACCGCCCGGGTCTTCAGGGACGCCAGGTCGGAGCCGGCACCGGGTTCAGAATAACCCTGGCACCACCAGTCTTCGCCACTGAGGATGCGGGGCAGGTACGTCTGCTTCTGCTCTTCATTGCCGAATTTGATGATAACCGGGGCGACCATGTTGACGCCGAATGGTACCGAACGGGGAACGCCGTAGCGGGACGATTCTTCGTCCCAGATGTGTTTCTGAACCGGTGACCAGGAAACGCCGCCGTACTCTTCCGGCCAGTGGGTGGCGTACCAGCCCTGGGCGCTGAGAATCTTTTGCCAGCGCTGGTGGTCGTCCTTGGTCAGTGGGCGGAACGCTTTGACCTTGGCGGCGATGTCCGCCGGTAGCTTGTCATCCAGGAACGCGCGTACTTCGTCGCGGAAGGCGAGCTCCTCGGCTGTGTAGTTCATGTTCATGGGCAACCTCGTTTGGCGTCACAGCGAAAATATATACCGCATAGCAGAATTACCCAATGATCCGTCACTAACAGCGCACGTGTCAATGTCAATGAAACATAATCGTTCAAATCCTGTAAAAATGGCTTTGAGAAATATGAATCGGACGATTCTGACGGAAAAGTTTACTGAAAAACGAATTTAATACGAAAGCCTGTACCGACAGGCGGAATCTGGTTATAGAAACGCTTTCAGCGTGATGAACGTCGACGAGGCAGCTCCGACGGGCGGTGGCGGCTAACTTTGTTCAGCAAGGGGTGAGCGTTTGTAAAATCGTAAGCGAGGTTCAGGCTCTTGCCGGGCCGGTAGGCGTGTTCGAATAGCTGTCGCCGCTAGAGGCGAACGGCCACGCCCAGGCTGGCGGTTTGGCGATCGTAATCGTAGCGGGCAATGTTGCTGTCGTTTTTCACCACCTGCACATCCAGTAGCAGGGAGAGTGTGGGATTGAGCCGGTATTCACCATCAATGCCCACCGTGTAACGGTGATCCTTGCGGTTGATCACCAGTAGGCCCTCGGCCGTTTGCAACCGGTGAGCGGTACGATAATAGTTGAGGCGATAGCCTGCGGACGTGCCCAGTTCGAATGCTGGGGTGAACGCGTAGCCAATGCCGAACCTCAGGGTCTGACCCATGGGCGAGACGCTGTAAAACTCGGTGCCGGTGTCGAAGTTTTCCCGATCATCGTAATCCAGCCGATAGCGGACATCGCCACGCCAGGCATCCTGTTTCGCCTTATAGCGTAGGTCGAGACGGTAGTGCTGGCCATCGTAGGCGTCGAGCCGTGTATCGGCGTAGACCTGTTCCGCATCGACGGAAACGGTGCAGCGAGCGGCTTCGGAGCTGAGTTGGCAGGCGCTGGTGGCAATCTGTCCGGACAGGCGCGCGCGCTGCTCCTGGGAACTTCCACCGCGCCAGAGCTGGTCGCCGCCAATGCCAAGGCTGAATCGATAAGGCGCAGATGACCGTTCCCAGGCTGTGTCGAGCCGGACGAGGTGGGTGTTGAAATCTTGTTCGCTGGCGTACTGCCGGCCGTACAATTGCAACTGAGCCTTCATGGCATCGTTGCCTTTGCGCACCGGGTAGCCGGAGACTACGCCGACGGATTCCAGAAAGCTGTCGTCGACACTGCTTGGAGCGGTGTCCGGGAACAGTCCGATGTTTTCTTCATAGCCACCGGCAAGGGAAATCAGGCCCTGCCATTGGCTGGGGGGTGGAATGTCGCCCAGGTCTTTGAGTTGGGCACGTGCCAGTTTGCCGAGTTTGTCTTCGGCGCTTTCAATGGCGGCATTGCGGAAAGCGGTGCGAGCTTTACGTGGGTGGTCCTGGGCCAGTGCTACCAAGCCCATATTATAGAAGGCGAGTCCGCGTTGTTTGGTATCCAGGAGTTGGCGAAACCTGTTTTCCGCCAAGTCATATTCGCCCAGCTTGTAATAGAGCACGCCGAGGTTGTAGGTCAAAGCTCGGGAATCAAGCTTGGTTGCGGCGGCCTCCAGGAGTTTTCGGGCCTGCTCAAGATCGTTGTTCTGAAAGGCGGTGATGCCCGCTCGCATCTGCTGTTTGGCTGTTGAGGTTTTGGTGTCGGCATGCGCGATGCCTGGCGCGAGGATGTGCAGCGTCAAAAACAGCAGCAAAGAAAGTCGAGACAACAAGCGGATTTCCCTCGAAGCTGAAAAAGGTTAAGCCTTTCGAACGTTCCATGTCTCTGGTACGAAAGGCTTAACCTAGCACACTAAGGGGGAAATCACATAGCAAAGGGGAAGTCTACGTTAACGGCACCGTTACGCATCTGGAGAGCTTGCCGGGCTGTTGGGCAAGCGTTGTTATTGGCCGGTAACGCCGTTGATAGTCGAGGTGCCGTCCTCCAGCAGATCCAGATCGGTATCCGGCAGATCGCCAATAGGCAGATCCGGCTCAGGAAGATCGCCTCCAGGCAGGTCTACCCCCGGCAATTCAACGCCCGGTTGTTCAAACTCGGATTCACCAGGCAGCTCAACGCCCAGAGCATCCCGTGTTTCTCGGGCTTGCAGCGAGAGGCTCTCGGACAGCTCTTGGGCTTCCGTTGAAAGCTCGCTTGCATCCAGGGTCTCGAAGCCTTCATCGCCTTCCAGCTCGGTGACCGAATCCGGAATCTGCATTTCCTGCACAAACGACGAGTCAAGCTCTTCGTCATCGGCAACCATGCGCATGGTGATGTCGAGATCCGATTGTGCTGCAGCCAGTCCCGGCGCCAGCAGCGATCCCATCAGGAGCGCCTTGACGAATAGTGCGGATGATATCTTCCGTAATGTCATGACGATGGCTCCATTTGTTTGCCAATGTCAGTTTTAAAGGTCTTTCGCTTTTCGCCCTCACCCAAGTGGGCGACGAGCGTCCCCTCGCCCGGGAAGAGAACATTCACTGGCAGTGCCAGCAGATTGTCCCCGGGTTTCAGGTTTACTTTCCAGCTTACCTTGTGGCGCCCGGGGAATGGAGTAAGCTCCATGTTGGGCGGCAACTCGAGGGTAAGCGTTACATTTTCAACCGCTTGCGCAGACGTAAATGCCACGCGGACCGTCTGTTGTTGCGGGCTGGCTATGCCCGTCGCTGCGGGCACTGAGGTGTCGGCAACCTCGGTGCCTACCTCTACCGGCGTCGACGAAAACTGGCTGCCAATTAAAATACCCACTGCCAGTGCAGCTGCAATTGCGCCTCCCCAGACGGGAGCGTGCCCGGATTTTTTAGTTTGCCCGGTCGCCTGGTTCAGGATGCGCGTTTCAAAATCGCTGTCAGGTTCGGGCGCATGATCGCGAGCAAGCTGTTCGGCGATGTACTGCGCAGTGGCCAGTGCCATGGCGCAATCGTCGCACGATGCTGCGTGGTCACGCAGAGCGCGTTCGGTTGTTTCAGGCACCTCGCCAACGGCCAGGGCATCCACATCGTTTTTAAAGTCGCTGCAGTTCATCGCGTTCACCTCATTGACATCCACGTTGCCGTGTCTCAAAAGGTTCCAACTCCTTTTGCAATTTTTCGCGCAGTTGTGCCCGCACTCGATGAAGTCTGGATTTGATGGTTCCCAGGGGCACGCCCAGTACTTCGGCGATGTCCTCCTGGCGCCAGCCCTCAGAGTCGTGCATCAGCAACAGGGTTCGCTGGTCGGGCTGTAATTCACTGATCAGGCGACGGAGCAGGGTGCTCTGCCGATCGTTGTCAGTGTGGCTCATGGGGTCAGGTTCGTTGCTCGGCAGTGACTCCAGGAACGTAGTCTGCTGGTCCGGCCGGTCCAGGGCGCTGGCGCTGGTTTCGCGTCCGACCGGCCGCTTGCGCAGGGTATCCACGAAGTGGCGGTACAACACCCGGTGCAGCCAGGGGCGCAGTTCTTCCACCCGTTCAAGCTCGTCCACTTTTGGGAACAGTTTGGTCACTACATCCTGAACCAGGTCTTCAGCATCGTGCTGGTTGCCGGTTAGCCGGTACGCGAACGTATGCAGGGTTCTTAGGTGTGGATGGACCAGGCGCTCGAAGCGTTTTGACTTGGACTGGCGAAACGGAAGCAAGGCCAAATGGGTACCCCTGATGATCACCTTGCACGGGGATCGTGCGGCAGAAATCTGGTTTCATTTATTACAGATATGCAGTCTACCAGCGCGTGCGACTTAGGGGTATGCCGATATTGTAAAAAAAAGCACGAGGAAAAACCTCCAATGAACAGGCACTTGCGCAAAAAAATAGGCGTTTTTACGTAAAAACTTTCAGTCACCTTGGAACCATTGCAATTAGACCTACGTGGTGTGCTGCAAAGGCGATGGATACGCCGAACTACAAGAAACCCTATTAAAGGTGACCGAGTATGTTTATCCGCAACGTGTTGTTCACTGCCGTGTCGGCAGCCACATTGGGTCTAACGGGCTGTCTCGAAAGCGGCGGTCAGACCAGCAATAACGCTAACCCCGAGTACCGGATCAACGGTAGTCAGACTGTAAAAGGCACTCATCCGCTGTTCGATCCCCTGGAAACGGAGTTTGTCATTCCCAGTGACGCTCTGTTCTTCCTGAGCGAAGTGGACGACGGCACCATGTTGAACGGAAGCGACCCGGCCAACCCTGTTACCCAGGGGCTAGGTTTCATGGACGGTGCCTCGGTGCTCGCGCCAATTGATGTCAAGATCAGCGCCAGCCTGGATAGCCAGCAGAATCTCGATGCCCGTGATTTTGTCGAGGTGGACGGCGAGGTTGTTCCAAACCCAGACCAGAACATTTTCCTGATTCCGGTTGAATACGCCAGTGGCGACACCGTTCGGGCACTCATCACCGAAGCGCCGGGCCTGATGCCTGCTGCCCGTTACCGGGAAGCGCTGCGTTTGCAGGAGACGGGAAATACTGCCGCCGCCGACACCATCTTCAGCGAGCTGTTGGCCCCGAAGGTGCGGATTGAACTGCTGGACATCGACGGTGGTCAGAACAATCTGATCCGTGTGTTGCCCCTGACCCCGCTGACGGCCAAGACCCAGTACGTGCTGGCAGTGACCAACGACATTGTCGATGCCAACGGTGAGCCCCTGGTTGGCTCGCCCATCTATCAGTCGGTTGCCGATCCCGATCGGGTGCTGTCGAACGGGGCTTTCCAGCCGTTCCGTGACGCTATGCTCCCGGCCCGCAGGCTTGCCGCCGATTATTTCGATTTCAAACGTGAGTATCCGGGGTCTGCCGACTTTGCCGCTGACTTTGACGATGTGCCCTATGCCACAGCCATCACCACCACCGCAGTGGAAGATGTGCTGCTGGCCAATGCCGCGCCAGTCACTTACTTCCGTTCGTCGTTGAAGATTGAGCAGCGTCAGGAGGAACTCGGAAAACTGTTCGACGGTTTCTATAACCTCAGCGGTCAATCGCTGGGCGGCGATGCCAGCGCCGAAGAAGAAAATCTCAATTCGGCTCTGTACGCTACGCTCACTGATACGTCCTTCCGTCTTTATGACGAGGCGCTGGCGACCATCTTGTCCGACGCCAACGGCAGCGGCACCGCCATCCTTTATGGCGACGTGGTTGCAGATGTAAAAGCCGATCGCCGGATTGCCCACGTCATTCAGGTAGCAGCAGCCCAAGCGACGGATGCCAGCGTCGATGTGGACGCCGAGGCGACGGCCATGGCCGATGCCGCCGATACGCTGTTGGATACGCCCAAGCCGCGTGATGTCACTATCTTCAGCCAGCGTAACAGTAATGAGATTAACGAAGCGCTGCAGTTTGATCCGACTCCCGTCGCTGGCGACGAGGTTACCGCCCGGATCTACGAAGGTGAAATCACTCTGCCGTATTACCTGGGTGTACCCTCAGAAAGCGATGGCAGTGCCCTGAAAACTGAGAGCTGGGTTGCTGCTGATTTCAGCGCCGACGAAACCGGCACTCTGACTGCGTCTCCCTCAGATCGAGTGACTTACCGTTTCCCGTTCGCCCAGAAAAACACGGATACCACGGTCCCAATCATCGTGGCGGCGCCCAGTAACACCCTGGCTGCCAATCAGCCGTTCCCGGTGATTATCTACCAGCATGCAGCCACCACCGATCGTTCGGCTATCCTGCCGCTGGCGACCGCAGCGGGCCTGACGTGTGCGGCCGAGCCAGCAGCGGATTGCTTCGTCACCATTGGCATTGACCAGCCGTTGCACGGCATCTTCGATACCGGTGTCGTGGGCAACGTGTTCCCGATCACGAGTGACGACCCCAGCCAGGCCGGTGCTTCAGCTGAAGCCACCGAGCGTCACTTCGGCTTTGCCGCTGACGCCGACCTCAATGCTGTGACGGCCGATCAAGTAGAAGAGCCTGGATCTGGCTCTCTCTTCCTTAACTTCACCAATTACGCAAATACCCGGGACAACATGCGCCAGGGTGCTATTGACCAACTGAACATCAATGCCTCGTTGGCCAACATTCAGGCGGCGCTAGATGCGTGTGGCAGTTGTACCAACTCGCCAACTCTGGACACCAGCCAAGTCTACTTCGTAACCCACTCTTTGAGTGGCATGGGTGGTGCGGCTGTTCATCACGTGACGAACACCGCGATTACCGCCAACGAAGATGCCGGCATTACTAACACCTTGGTGCCTGTCACGGCTTCCACCTTCTTCAACACTGGTGGCCAGTTCAGCCGTGTGGCAGAGAACTCCAAGACCATAGCGGTAGAGAGAGGACTGTTGTCTACTTTGGATGAAGCTTCGGACGGCATCCTGGCGCAGGGTCGTATTGAGCTGGATCTGTACTTCAATATCTTCCAGGGCCTGCTGGATTCGGCCGATCCGAGCGCTTTCGCTCCGCTCTACAAAGGGCAGCCAGTTCTGGTGACCGAGATCGCCGGTGATCCCGCCGATCCCGAGAAGCCGACCGACGGCACTATTCCGAATGCTGCAGACGAGCAAGGCAATCTGCCTCCGCTGAGCACCACCATTGCCGAGACCGGCTTTGAGATCGACGGTGAAAATATGCCGCTGGCAGGTACCGATCCAATGGCTGCGGCCATGGGTGCGGCAGCCATTCAGGAAGCTGCTGGAGACAACACCCTTCCCGTTATCACTCGCTACACCGAAGGCGCGCACGGTAATCCGATCTCTGCTGGCACCAAGGAATCTGAAGCCTTCTCATCCGCTGCGGTCTTCGACGAGATGGTTGCCCAGCTGTTGGAGCTGTTCTCCACCGGTGGGGTATCTGTGACTAATGGCTGTGTGGTTCAGGGTATTGACGGCACTGACTGTGACAACCCGGATAACAGCGATCCCGGTGCAGACCCTGACGGAGGTTCCGGCGGCGGTGATGACGGTGGCCTAGTCCCCCTGCCGTTCTAATTTAGCGGACGGCGCCCCAGGAGCCCGGGGCGCGCCCCAACGACTCTCACGATAATAAGTAAATCAAGGCGTTAGCCTCGCCATACGGGGAGGCTTTGCCCAAAACTTGCGGAGCAAACGCAATGACAACAAAAAACTCCAAACTGCCCAAATCGATTCGTCTGGCAGTGGCGGTAAAGCTGGCCTGCTTTTCGGCCACGGCCGCAGCCTTCGATTTCAGCATCTACGAGATTGATGCCTCCTTCAGCACCACACTGACAGTGGGTACCGCCTACCGCCTGGAAGATCAGGACAAGAGCCTGATCAGCCAGGGTAACCTTGGCCCAGAGTTCGCGTTCAGTGACACCGGCGCATCGTCCAACAACTTCGACGACGGTAACCTCAACTTCGAGAAAAACGATCCCTACTCCACCATCGTCCGTGGCCGTAGTGAGCTGTTTCTGGACTACGCGCCAGACAGCGACACCCTGACCCGGGTTGGCGCACTGGCTCGTGCCAGCTACTACTACGACTTCGAGCTCAAGGATAACCCGCGGGCAACTGACCCGGTGGGTCAGCAGCGTGAGCTGAACCCTGAGGCGAAAGACAACGCGTCCGGCGTTGATCTGCTGGACGCCTACGTGTTCACCGACTGGTACTTTGGCGATACCCCGGTATCCATCCGTTACGGCCGTCAAGTCGTTAACTGGGGTGAGAGTACCTTCATCCTGGGTGGTATCAATGCCATCAACCCGATCGATGTACCGGCGTTCCGCGCCCCGGGCGCTGAGCTGAAAGACGTACTGTTGCCGGTTGAGATGCTCTACACCTCAGCAGGTGTCACCGAAGAAATTACCGTCGAAGCCTTTGTCCAGACCGATTGGGAGCCGTTCCGCATTGATGATTGCGGCACGTTCTTCTCCTCTGCTGACGTTGCCGCCGACGGCTGTGGCCCGGTACTGCTGGCTGGTCAGGTGCCTGATTCCCAGGCCTTTGAAGAAGGCTTCATCGCGCCTCGTCTGGGCGATAAAGAGCCCGGCGACAAGGACCAGTTCGGTGTGGCAGCACGCTACTTCGCAACCGATCTCAACGCTGAGCTTGGTGTGTTCTACACCCGCTACCACAGCCGCCTGCCGTACATCAGTGGTGTGGTGAACAACCCCGAGGATGCGGACGAAACCCAGCAGTACGATCCGTCCAAGCCGTCTTCGCGGTTCCCCAGCTACTTCATCGAGTACCCCAAGGGTATCGACCTGTACGGCGTGAGCATCAACACCACGCTGCCAACCGGCACATCGCTCGGCGCGGAGTACAGCTACCGTCCGAACATGCCGATCCAGTGGAACACCTTTGAGCTGATCTACGGCGGCTTGCAGCAGCGCGGTCCGGACGGCCAGGTGATCAGTAAGCTGGAACAGCGTCGTCAGGAAAAAGGTGGGACTTACGCAGGTACAGCGGTTGATGGCTATGACCGTTACGGCGTATCCCAGGCCCAGGCCACCGCGATTCACTTCATCGACCGTGTGATGGGTGCGGCCCGTTTCATCATCGTGGCTGAAGTTGGTGCGACCTACGTGCACGACCTGCCAGACAAGTCTGAAGCGCGCTATGGCCGTTCCGGTATCTACGGTGTTGGCTCGGTTCCCCTGGAAGGCGAAAGCTTTACCGGCGACTTCTGCAGCGACGGCCCGGCGACTGGCAATGAAGACAGCAGAAGACGTGAAGCTGGCGATCCGACCCGTCTGAATATCAATCCGACCAACTGCGGCAATGACGGCTTTACCACCTCCTTCTCCTGGGGTTACCGGACCCTGTTTGTCTGGGATTACCCGGATGCCGTGGCCGGTATCAACATGCGCCCGAAACTGTTCTGGACGCACGACGTGAAAGGTTATGCGCCGGATCCAGGCGGCAACTTCAAGGAAGGCAACAAGTCGATCGGTCTGGGGCTCGAGGCCACTTACCAGAACGCTTACAAAGCCAACATCAGTTACACCAACTATTTTGGCGGCGATTACAACGAGACCAACGATCGTGACTTCATCGCGGCCTCCGTCTCCTACTCATTCTAAGCAACCAACGATTCATAAAAGGAGTTGACCCAATGAACACCATGAGAACCCTGATGTACGGCGCTGTAGCCAGCGCCCTGCTGACCTCGGGCTCCGCCCTCGCGGCGGTCTCCGCCGAGGAAGCTGCGAAGCTTGGCGATACCCTGACGCCAATCGGCGCCACTAAAGCCGGTAACGGTGATGAAATTCCGGCCTGGGATGGTGGTTTGACCCAGCCGCCGGCGGGCTTTAAGGACGACGGCCGCTACGTAGATCCGTTCCCTGAGGACAAGGAACTTTTCCGAATTGACCAGAGCAACGTGGATGAGTACTCGGAGAACCTGACGCCGGGCCAGGTCGCGATGATCAAGACCTATGATGACTACTTCATTCCGGTCTATCAGACTCGTCGTACCGCGACTTACCCTGAAAAGACCATGCAGCAGACCGTTGAAAATGCCACTCAGGTTGAGTTGGTGGAAAGTGGTAACGGCATGAAGAATTATCAGACCGCGACACCATTTCCGATTCCCCAGAACGGTCTGGAAGTCATTTTCAACCATCTCACTCGCTACCGTGGCGGTTCGATTGACCGTAACGTGGCCCAGGTTACCCCTCAGCCCAACGGTGACTTCAGTGAGGTGAAATTCACCGAGTCGTTCACCGAGCGGGTCGCGCTGTCTGATTACGATCCGTCCGAAGATCCAAACGTGATGTTCTACTTCAAGCAGGCCATTACTGCACCGTCGCGTCTGGCCGGTAACGTTCTGCTGGTACACGAGACCATTAACCAGGTTAAAGAGCCGCGTCGTGCGTGGTTGTACAACTCCGGCCAGCGTCGTGTGCGTCGCGCACCGAACGTCGCCTACGACGGTCCGGGTACTGCGGCTGACGGTCAGCGCACCGCTGATAACCTCGACCTCTACAACGGTGCCCCGGACAAGTACAACTGGGAGCTGGTCGGCAAGAAAGAGATCTACATCCCGTACAACTCCTACCGTGCCGCCAGTGCCGAGCTGGACTACGAGGACATCATCAAGCCAGGTCACGTTGACCAGAGCCTGACTCGTTACGAGCTGCACCGTGTGTGGCACGTCAAGGCGACCCTGAAGGACGAAGAGCGTCATGTTTACGAGCAGCGTGACTTCTTCATTGATGAGGACTCCTGGCAGATCTCACTGATCGATCACTACGACGGTCGTGGCAACCTGTGGCGCGTAGCTGAAGCGCACACGATGCAGATGTACGACGTCAATATCCCGGCCTATGCCTTTGAATCCCTGTACGACCTGCTGTCTGGTCGCTACCTGTTGATGGGTCTGACCAACGAAGAAGATGAGCCATACGTATACGGCACCGAGCGCAGCTCGCGGGAATACACCCCTGCAGCTCTGCGCCGGTCTGGCGTGCGCTGATGGCGTATTGATAGTGACTGACCCCGGCAGCGGCTTCCGCTCCCGGGGTTAGTCGGTTAACGGAGGTAACAAGCGATGATTGGAATCATGGGTAGCCGACCGTTGGTCGAGATCGACAAACGCATGCTGACTCGGGAAGGGGAGTGGGTCGTGAAGACCCGGGAAATTCCGGAGCTTGGTCCCTATCGGTCACGACTGGAGGCCATTGAGGCGCTCTACCGTCACGTGACGATCTGTACCGGAGTATTAAGAAAGGAAAAGCCGGAGCGTGCCCGGCAGTTTGTGCAGCACTCGATCACCGAGTGCGAAGAGCCAGACTGCGAGCTGTGTAACACCCTGCTGGCTCTTGCACCCGATGTGAACGTGGTTCAGCTAAAGGCCTGAATGCCGGTCTGGCCGCGGCCAAGGATCAGGGCGTGAACGTCGTGAGTACCTTCGTAGGTATTGACGGCCTCAAGGTTCATTACGTGACGAATCACGTGGTATTCGTCGGCAATGCCGTTGCCGCCGTGCATGTCACGGGCAACCCGGGCAATGTCCAGGGACTTGCCGCAGTTGTTGCGTTTGAGCAGTGAGATAGCGTCGGGCGTGGCGGTGCCATCGTCCATCATCCGGCCTAGCTGCAGTGCGCCCTGCAGGCCCAGGGTGATTTCCGTCTGCATGTCGACCAGTTTTTTCTGGATCAGCTGATTGGCTGCCAGCGGCTTGCCAAACTGGATGCGCTCCAGAGTATAGCTGCGAGCTGCATGCCAGCAGAATTCAGCCGCACCCAACGAACCCCAGCTAATGCCGAAACGGGCTTTGTTCAGGCAGCTGAACGGACCTTTCAGGCCTTCCACATCCAGCTTATTCTCCTCAGGAACAAACACCTCGTCCATAAAGATGGAGCCGGTTTCCGAGGCTCGCAGCGAGAATTTGCCTGGGATCTTGGGTGTATCCAGCCCCTTGGCGCCTTCGCGCTCGATCACAAAGCCGGTGACCTTGCCATCCAGCTTGCCCCAGACCACGAATACGTCGGCAATGGGGGAGTTGGTGATCCAGGTCTTGGAACCGCTCACCAGGTAACCGCCATCAACTTTCTTGGCGCGGGTTTCCATGCCGCCAGGATCGGAGCCGTGATTGGGCTCGGTCAGGCCAAAGCAGCCGACCAGTTCGCCGGATGCCAGCTTGGGCAGGATGCGCTTTTTCAGAGCCTCCTGGCCGAAGGAGTAGATCGGGTGCATGACCAGCGACGACTGAACACTCAATGCTGAGCGGTACGCTGAATCAACCCGCTCGACTTCACGGGCAATCAAACCGTAGCAGACATGATTCAGGCCCGGGCCACCGTACTCTTCCGGCAGGGTAGCGCCGAGCATGCCCAGTTCGCCCATCTGGTTGAAGATGGTACGGTCGAAGGTTTCGTGCCGGTTAGCCTCGATAATGCCGGGCATCAGGCGTTGGTCGCAGAAACTGCGGATGCTGTCACGGACCTGACGTTCGGTCTCGTCCAGTTGCTTGTCGAATTGCAGCAGGTCATCCCAAGGTGCAGAAGCCAGAGCCATGGTGTTTCTCCTCAGTAAAAATCAGTGGTTAACGCGTTCGATAACAGCAGCAATGCCCTGGCCTACGCCAATGCACATGCTGATCAGCGCGTAGCGCCCGCCGCTGCGTTCTAGCTGGCGGGTCGCGGTGAGAGCGATACGAGCGCCGGACGCACCCAGTGGGTGACCCACTGCAATGGCGCCGCCGTTCGGGTTCAGTCGCGAATCGGTTGGATCAATACCCAGCCGAGTGGTGCAGCCGAGGACTTGTGCAGCAAAGGCCTCGTTAATTTCGATAACGTCCATATCCTTGAGTGTCAGACCGGCCCGGGCCAGGGCTTTTTCACTGGCGGGTACCGGGCCATAGCCCATAACGTCGGGCGAGACGCCGGCGATGGCCGACGACACAATGCGCGCCCGAGGTTGGATGCCGGCACGCTCGCCAGCCTCGAGGGAACCGATGATCAGCGCCGCAGCGCCGTCGTTGATGCCAGAAGCATTGCCTGCAGTCACCACGCCACCCTCAAACAGCGGGCGCAGGCCGGACAGGGCTTCCGCCGTGGACTGAGGCCGCGGATGCTCGTCGGCGCTCACGGTAATGGCCGGCTTCTTGCGGCCCTGGGGTACCTCAATGGGCAGGATTTCGTTGTCGTAAAAACCGTCCTGGCGGGCGGCTTCAAACCGGGCCTGGCTCTGGGCCGCAAACTGGTCCACCAGTTCCCGATCCAGATTCAGTTCCCGGGCAATGTTGTCGGCGGTTTCCGGCATGCTGTCGGAGCCGAAGTCGGCTTCGATGCGCGGGTTCGGGAAGCGGGCACCAATAGTGCTGTCAAAAGCCCGGAAGTCGCGGCTGAAAGGCGACTCGCTCTTGGCCATGACAAACGGCGCCCGGCTCATGCTCTCGGCACCGCCGGCAACAAACAGCTCGCCTTCGCCACAGCGGATGGCACGGGCGGAATCAATGATCGCCGCGAGGCCGGAGCCGCACAGGCGGTTAACCGTCAGGCCGCCAGTCTCAACCGGCAGGCCGGCCAATAAGCCGGCGTGGCGGGCCAGATTGCGGGCGTCTTCGCCGGCCTGGTTGGTGCAACCGGCGATTACGTCTTCATAGGCGTCGAGTGCGAAAGCGTTGCGCTCCACCAGGGCTTTGATCACGCTGGCAAGAAGGTCATCGGGACGGACTTTGGCTAGGGCACCGGCATGACGGCCGAAAGCGGTTCTCAGGCCATCGTAGATGTACGCGCTCATGGCGGCTTCCTCTATTTAAAGCGACTGTATGTCATTGTGGGCGGATTAAACCGGCGAAGATAGTCGCCGGGCAAACCATGTTATTTATGCTAATATAGTTTCATTCAGCGAAACAGAGTTTTGTAATGAGTTCCGAAAAGACTAATCCGGGTGTGTTTAAAATGCAAGCAGTCACTAAGCTTCCATCACTGGGTTCGGTGTGACGAGCTCAGAACTTCGAACAAAAGGTATTGAGCACTGGTTACTGACCATTGCCGTGGCGTTGCAGTTGCTGGCCATGTGCGTGGCCAGCAAACCCCTCAGCGCGCTGGCCGGAGGGCTGTTCCTGGTTGGTTTCCTGTTTGCCGGTCGGCGGCTGCAGGGCTATTCCCGTGGTCTTTTATTGGTGGCGCTGTCGGTCACCGCGTGGCTGACTTATGACGGCCAGCTCGCCGTACCGCAACTGCTGAAGGCAGCTGCCGACGCCGGCTTTTACGCGGCATTTCTGGGTAGCCTGGGGCTGATGCAGTGCCTGGTTCGGCGTTTCGAGGTGCTGCGGCAGATTCACGATGTGCTGCTCGGCGGGCGCCCACTCTGGCTGTACCCGAAATACGCGGTAGTGAGTTGTGGCGTCGCCTCGGTGTTGAATTTCGGCATGATGAATCTGCTCTGCGGCACCCTGTCCGAGACCCTGCGTGAGCGGGGCATAACCGGCCAATCCCGGTTGCGCTGGCTGCGCAGTGTCCTGATCAGTGTGCTGCGGGGTTTTGCCCTGGTGCCATTAGTGGCCCCGACCAGTGTCGCCGTGGCCATTCTGACCCGCGAGCTGCCAGCGCTAAACTGGTCGACGTTGTTGCCGTTTGGTGCCCTCGTTGCCGTCGGTCTGATCCTGCTGGGCTGGCTGCTGGAGCAGCGCCGGTTCCGGCAGGTCAGTGCCGAGCGGGTAGCCCTGGAGCGTTGGCCTGCCGGCGCGTTGGGATTATTGGTGTTGATGCTGGTGGTGTTCACCGCGATGGCGGTGCTGGTGGTACTGACCGGATTGAAGGTGTCTGCCGCGGCGATGCTGGCGGTGCCTGCCATTACCCTGTTGTACATGCTGTGGAAGGAGCGCGCCCCGGCGGCCATTGTCCGGGAGAGTGCCGAGCAGGTCGTCTCCATGAGCAATGAAATGGGGATTTTTGCGGCCTCTGCCATCCTGGGCGTGGCCCTCTCCAGCGTTATCCCGAGCGATGCCCTCAGTGGGCTGGCCAGTGCTGACGGTGGTGTCTTCCTGCTTGCCGCCGCCGGCTTGCTGATACTGCCGATGATGTCGGCCATCGGCATCATTCCGATCACGGTCCTGAGCATACTCGCCGGCCTGCTGCCGCAGCTGGTGGCCGAGGGCATGGACCCGTTGCCGGTGTCGGTGGCCCTGGTGATTGGTTTCTCGCTGGCGATGATGCTGTCACCGTTTGGCCCCTCGGTCATGCTGTTGTCCCGGTTCGGTCAGGTCTCCCGCTGGAAGGTGGCCTTTCGCTGGAACGGCCTGTTCGTGGTCATTGCCGTACCGCTGTTGCTGGCGTTCCTGGCCTTAATAGCCCAGTGACCGGTCAACCACGCCGGTGATGGTTTCGCCCTGGGCATGGGCCCGGATTTTTGCGGTGATTTGTTCCAGCGTCGATTCCCGTAGCGAGCGCGCCGAGATGTGGGGCGTGACGATGATGTTCGGATGCTGCCAGAAAGGGTGATCCGCAGGCAGTGGCTCCTGCCGGAATACGTCCAGGGAAGCCCGGGCTACCCGCCCGTCATCCAGAGCTTTAAGCAGGTCCTGTTCCACCAGGTGTTCGCCCCGGCCGACGTTGATAACCACCGAATTGGGCTGGAGCTGGCTGAGCACGTCGTAATTAATCAGGTCCCGGGTGTCGCCCGTGAGCGGCAGGGTGTTCACCAATACCCGGGAGGCCTGCAGAAAGGGCGCCAGCCCGTCGGGGCCGGCAAAGGTGGTGACGCCTGCCAACGAGTGCTCGCTGCGCGCCCAGCCATTCACTGGATAATCGAGGCTGGCCAGGGTGCTGGCAACGCGGCTGCCAATCTGGCCCATGCCCATGACGCCAATGGGCCATTCGCTGCGTTTGATCGGGCGGTGAAGCTGCCACTGGTTCTGATCCTGTTGGGCCCGGTACACCTGCATGTTGCGACTGATTTCCAGTAGCTGGTGCATCACGTGCTCTGCCATCTGCACCGACATGCCGGCATCCTCAAGGCGAACCACCGTGAGGTCGGCCGGTAGTTCTGGCAGCGACATCAGGCCGTCGACGCCGGCGCCGAGGTTAAATATCGCTCTCAGGTGCGGCTCCCGGGCGAACAGTTCCGCTGTCGGGCGCCAGACAATGGCGTAGTCGGCGTTAACCGGCTTGCCGTTCGGATCCCAGGTCACAACCTCGGCTTCGGGCAGAAGCGCCTGAATGGGTTGGGTCCAGCGTTCGGGTTTGGGGTCCCCGGCGACGAATAGCACTTTCATGAAGCCTCCGTGTTCGAAAAAGCGGAATGATCTCGTTATGCTGTTCTGCTTGGCAGAATATTATCCCGAAAAGTACCAGTGATTACGGGCGAATGTTACAAAAGTGGCCTGTTAGCTTGAGACATTAGGGAATAGTGTTTCAAAACCGGCACGAAAATTGAACGTTTTTTGACGTGAGTCTGTGGTACCTGACTTTGCGAACGATTAAAATGCTGCATCTTTTCTATTTATGGGACTTATATCCCGGATACCTGATCAGGCGACGCTGTCGGAGGGCGCCCCTTTATGTCGAAAGCAGAATCCACCTCACCGGAACTGATGGTTGCGTCCGGTGACGGCGAGCCGGTAAAGCCGGAAAAAGACCGCAAGTTCGTGGAGGCGCTGTCCCGAGGCCTGGACGTTCTGCGCGCCTTCAGTCAGGGCTCGGTCATCCTGGGCAACCAGGATATCGCCCGGATTACCGGACTGCCAAAGCCCACTGTTTCGCGCATGACCTACACCCTCACCAAGCTGGGATACCTGAGTTACAACGTACAGCTGGAGAAGTACCAGCTCAGCTCCGGTGTGCTGGCCCTGGGTTACGCCTATGTGTCGAACCTGAAGGTGCGTCAGCTCGCCAAGCCTTACATGGATGAGTTTGCCCGCCAGACCAATATGTCCATTGGCCTGACCTGCCGGGACCGCCTGCACATGATCTACGTGGAGAACCGCCTGCCGCCGGAGGCCTCCCTGCTGCGCATGGACATCGGCCTGAAGCTGCCGATGGCAACCACCTCCGCTGGCCGTGCTTACTATTGCGCCATTACCGATAAGGCGCGTCATGTTATCGACGATGCCATGGAAGCGAAATACGGAGCCGAGGGCTGGCTCGAAAAGAAAGAGGGGCTCGAGCGCGCCCGGGAAGATTACGAGAAGCACGGCTTCTGCCTCTCGCTGGGCGAGTGGGATCGCAACATCAACTCTGCCGGCGTGCCCATTCACCTGCAGGACGGCACCATTATGGCGCTGACCTGTGCCGCGCCATCGTACCTGGTGTCCGGTGAGAAGCTGCGTGGGTCCATCGCCCACCAGTTGGCCATGCTGGCTGGTGATATCGAATCCCTGGGCGTGTGATCGCTGCAGCCACAGGGCTGCAAACACCCCCGTGAACGGCCTGGCCCAGTAGGCCAACGCAAAAACCGCAGAGGAAACTCTGCGGTTTTTTTGTGCCTGGTCTTTAATTGATGGTTGAAACCCCGCAAGATCTACTATTAAATCGTACTCAAGTTTCGCTTGTTAAAACTATATTCCATATTAGGCGAGGAGAGATTATGTCTGAGGTCGTAACTTATAACCGTGAAGGCACCGTTGGCGTCATTACTGTGGACTACCCACCGGTGAATGCCCTGGGCCATGCGGTTCGTTCCGGCCTGTTGGCCGCGCTTGAGCAAGGGCTGAAGGATTCCGAGGCCAAGGTGCTGTTGCTGGTGTGTGAAGGTCGTACCTTTATTGCCGGCGCGGACATTCGCGAGTTTGGCAAGCCCATTCAGGAGCCATCGCTGCCTGAAGTCATGAATGTTTTCGAGAACAGTGACAAGCCTGTGGTCGCCGCGATTCATGGCACCGCCCTCGGTGGTGGCCTGGAAACGGCCCTGGGTTGTCATTACCGGATTGCCCTGAGCAGCGCCAAGGTTGGCCTGCCGGAAGTGAAGCTGGGCCTGTTGCCCGGTGCCGGCGGAACCCAGCGCCTGCCGCGCCTGACCGGTGCCCGCAAGGCCCTGGAAATGATCACCACTGGTGAGTTTGTCGGTGCCGGCGACGCCCTGAAATTGGGTATTGTTGATGCCGTTGATAAGGGTGACGACATCAGGGCCGCCGGCCTGGCCTTTGCCAACAGCATTGCCGATGAAGGCAAGCCGGTGCGCCGGGTTCGGGACCTGACCGACAAGATCGCCGCCGATCAGGGCAGTGAGGTATTTGATGAGTTCCGCGCCCAACTGGAGAAAAAGGCCCGTGGCCTGTTCTCGCCGTTCAAGTGTGTGGATGCGGTGGAAGCCGCGGTCACCCTGCCATTCGATGAAGGCATGAAACGCGAGCGTGAACTGTTCGTCCAGTGCATGGACTCGCCCCAGCGCGGCGGACTGATCCACGCCTTCTTCGCCGAGCGTGAAGTATCCAAGGTGAAAGGTCTGGCCAAAGACACCCCGGTGCGCGACGTTAACAGTGTCGGCATCATCGGTGCCGGTACCATGGGCGGTGGCATTGCCATGAACTTCGCTAACGTTGGCATTCCCGTCACTATCGTGGAAGTGAAGCAGGAAGCTCTGGACAAGGGCTTTGCGATCATCCGCAAGAACTACGAAAGCTCCGCGAAGAAAGGCCGTATCACCACCGAACAGGTGGAAGAGCGCATGGCGCTGATCTCCGGCAGCCTCAGCTACGACGCCTTCAAGGACGTCGATCTGGTGATCGAGGCGGTGTTCGAGAACATGGCCATCAAGAAGGAAATCTTCGCCCAGCTGGACGCCGTGTGTAAGCCCGGCGCTATCCTGGCATCAAACACTTCCACCCTGGATATCGACGAGATCGCCTCGGCCACGAAGCGCCCGGAAGATGTCGTCGGCATGCACTTCTTCAGCCCGGCCAACGTGATGAAGTTGTTGGAGAACGTGCGTGGCAGCAAGACCTCGGATGAGGTTAAAGCCACGGTGATGGCGGTGGCCAAGAAGATTAAGAAAGTGGGTGTGCTGGTTGGCAACTGCTACGGCTTTGTTGGCAACCGCATGCTGCACAAGCGCGGTGCCGAAGCCATGGCGTTGGTTAACGAGGGTGCAACACCGCAGCAGGTGGACAAGGTGCTGACTGACCTGGGCTACCCCATGGGCCAGTTTGCCATGTCCGATCTGGCTGGCATCGACGTGGGATATCGGATCCGCCAGGAGCGCCGCAACTCCGGTGAGGATGTGCCCCTGAGCTGGATGGACAAACTCGCCGAACAGGACCGCCTTGGCCAGAAGACCATGGCCGGCGTTTATCGCTACGAGGAAGGCAGTCGCAAGCCGATCCCTGATCCGGCTGTCGACGCCATTATTGCCAACTTCCGCAAGGAACAGGGCATTACTCCGCGCGACATCACCGATCAGGAAATTCTCGAGCGCTGCATGTTCGTGATGATCAACGAAGGCGCCAAGATTCTGGAAGAGGGCGTCGCCGATCGGGCTCTGGACATCGATGTGGTGTGGATCTTCGGTTACGGCTTCCCGGCGTACCGGGGTGGCCCCATGTTCTGGGCCGACCAGCTGGGCCTGGATACCATCCTGAATGCCGTGGAAAAGTACCACGACGACATCGGTGGTGATCAGTGGAAGCCTTCGGCTCTGCTCAAGCGTCTGGTGGCGGAAGGCAAATCCTTCGCTGATCTCTGAACGAACTGAGGCTATCTGAAATGTCTGAAGCAGTTATTGTTTCCACCGCGCGCACCGGCCTGGGCAAGTCCTACCGGGGCGCCCTGAATAACACCCACAGTGTCGACCTGGCCGGACATGTGATTCAGCACGCGGTTGCGCGTGCCGGGATTGACCCGGATATCGTTGAGGACGTGATCCTTGGTGCCACCTTCCACGAGGGCGCCCAGGGCAAGAACATCGCTCGCCTGGCCGCCCTGCGGGCCGGATTGCCGGCGACGACGGCAGGTCTGTCGATCAACCGGTTCTGCAGTTCCGGGCTCCAGTCCATCGCCATCGCTGCCCAGCGTGTTGTGTCGGAGAAAGTGCCGGCCATGGTCGCCGGTGGCGTGGAATCCATCTCGCTGGTGCAGAACGACAAGCTGAACAGCTTCCATGCCCGCAACGAGTGGCTGATGAAGCACAAGCCTGAGCTGTACATGGCGATGATCGAAACGGCGGATATCGTGGCGCAGCGCTATCAGGTCAGCCGCGCGTCCCAGGACGAATACGCCCTGATCTCCCAGCAGCGTACAGCCGCAGCCCAGGAAGCGGGCCGGTTTGACGATGAGATTGTGCCATTCGACGCCACCATGCTGGTGAAGAACAAGGAAACCGGCGAGGTCAGTGAACGCGACGTCACCTTGAATCGGGACGAGTGCAACCGCCCGAATACGACACTTGAAGGCCTGCAGGGCCTGGACCCGGTTCGGGGCGAGGATCAGTTTGTCACCGCCGGCAACGCCAGCCAGCTGTCTGACGGTGCGTCCGTATGTACGGTGATGAACAGCACCTATGCCGAGAAGAATAACATCGAGCCCATGGGCATCTTCCGCGGTTTCGCCGTGGCCGGTTGCGAGCCGGACGAAATGGGCATCGGACCGGTGTTTGCGATTCCGCGTTTGTTGGCGCGTAATGGTCTGACCATGGACGACATCGATCTGTGGGAGCTGAACGAGGCGTTTGCGTCCCAGGTGGTGTACTGCCGGGATCGTCTTGGCATTCCCATGGAAAAGCTCAACGTGAACGGCGGCTCCATTGCAGTAGGTCATCCCTATGGGGTGACCGGCTCCCGGTTGACCGGTCATGCCCTGATTGAAGGCAAGCGCCGTGGTGCCAAGTATGTGGTGGTTACCATGTGCGTTGGCGGAGGCCAGGGTGCAGCCGGACTGTTCGAAGTGGTGTAAATGCATTCTCATTGTGACGGGTAAATCAGGAGCAAAGGCATGAACGATCTGAGCAGGAATTACATCAACGGACAGTGGGTTGATTGGCGTGGTGACACCCTGGATGTCCACGAGGCCGCCACCGGCGAGGTGCTTGCCAAGGTGCCATCGTCCAACCGTGTGGTTATGGAACAGGCCATCGCCGCCGCCCATGACGCCTTCGAGACCTGGTCAGAGAGCACGCTTGAGCAGCGCCTGAAAGTACTGGAACAACTGCACGAGGGCCTGACAGCCCGCAGTGACGAGATCGCCGAAACCATTTGTCGGGAAGTGGGCATGCCGATCAAGCTGGCCACCGGCATACAGGCCGGGCTGCCCGCCACCATCACCAAGAGCTACCTGAAACTGCTGCCGGACTTTGCCTTTACCGAGCAGGTGAAGAACTCGGAAGTGCAGTATGCGCCGGTGGGCGTGGTGGGCTGTATTACGCCGTGGAACTACCCGTTGCACCAGGTCATCCTGAAAATCGTTCCGGCCATCGCCGCCGGTTGCACCGTGGTGCTGAAACCGTCCGAAATTGCTCCCCAGAGCGCCTACATTCTGGCGGAGATTCTCGATGGCACCGATCTGCCCAAAGGTGTGTTCAACCTGGTGTGTGGTCTTGGCGAAACGGTCGGCGACACTCTGATCAATCACCGGGACGTGCGCATGGTGTCGTTCACCGGCTCAACCCGCACCGGTAGCCTGATTGCCCACGCAGCCGCTGAAGATTTCAAACGCTTTGCCCTGGAAATGGGCGGCAAGTCTGCCTCGGTGGTGTTGCCGGACGCCGATTTGGCAGCCGCGGTGAAAGGCACGGTAAACAACTGCCTGCTCAACTCCGGGCAAACCTGCACCGCGTTAACCCGCCTGCTGGTGCCGGCGGATCGGCACGACGAAGCCTGTGAATTGGCGGCCGCCGCGGTAGCCAAAATGACTCCGGGTAATCCGCTGGAAGAAACCACCCGCCTGGGGCCGCTGGCCTCGGCGCAACAGCGCGACAAGGTGATGGATTTCATCAAACTGGGTATCGAAGAAGGCGCCACCCTCGTGGCCGGCGGTCCAGACGCGCCGCAAGGCTGCGATCAGGGCTATTTTGTGCAGGCCACGGTGTTCGGCAACGTCAAACCGGACAGCCGCCTTGCCCAGGAAGAAATCTTCGGCCCGGTACTGAGCATCATTCCCTACACCGATGAAGCCGACGCCATCCAAATTGCCAACGGCACCGCCTACGGTCTGTCCGGTGCAGTCTGGTCGGCCGACCAGGACAACGCCAAGCGGGTTGCGAGCAAACTGCGCACCGGCCAGGTCTTCGTTAACGGTGGCGCGTTCAACCCTCAGGCACCGTTCGGCGGCTTCGGCCACTCAGGCCTCGGCCGTGAATTCGGCAAATGGGGCCTGGAAGAATTCCTGGAAGTGCGATCACTCCAGATGTAACACCCGAAGTCGGCTCGGGGGCCAGACTCCGGACCCGGAACTCAGGCCTTGCCACCCAGCAAAATCCGAACGGCGGTACATGCGTCTTCCAGCTCTTCATCCCGGGGCTCTCGACCCCCAAGGATGTCGCTGTACAGGCAGGACTCGGCCAGCCGGATCATGAAGTAAGACAAGCTTTCGATATTCATCGGTGGCGTGATCTGGCCCCGAGCCACCTGGTCTTTCAATAGCCGGGTGTTGGCCTCGACGGTACGGCTGCGCAAGGTGGACTGGGACGAGGTCAGAATTTTCAGCGCGTACTCCGGATCCTGGTGGATGAACTGCCGCAGGGGCCCGAAGTGCAGCACGGTGGAGTTGATGTGCCGATAGACACCCACCACATAGTCGATCCCGGTGCCGGGGGTGGCCCTGAGTGCCTCCTGGCGCAGGGGGTCGTACAGCGACCAGAGGACGTCACCGATTAGCAGGTCCTTGTTGCCCACCCAGCGAAACAGGGTGGCCCGGCCAATGCTGAGCTCGTCCGACAGGGCGGCAAGGTGGATGCGTTCGCCCTTGAGCCACATGCGTCGGGCCCGCTTCAGAGCGTCCGCCGGTGTTGCTCGGGTTGGTGTTTGCTCGGTCACTGAAACCTCATGTGGTGATTTGCAGCCATTCTAAACACAAAAAAGGAAAGCCGCTATGAAGACCAGAATCACTGAAATGTTCGGCACGCGCTACCCGATTATCCAGGGTGGCATGCACCATGTGGGCTATGCCGAACTGGCCTCGGCTGTCTCCAATGCCGGAGGTCTGGGAATCATTACCGGCCTGACCCAGCCGACGCCTGAGGATCTGGCCCGGGAAATCGCTCGCTGCCACGAAATGACCGACCAGCCCTTTGGCGTCAACCTGACTTTCCTGCCGTCGTTCAATACTCCGCCGTATCCGGAGTACATTGACGCCATCATCGCAGGTGGCGTCAAGGCGGTGGAAACCGCCGGCCGTAGCCCGGAACAGTACATGCCCCAGCTCAAAGCGGCAGGCATCAAGGTTATCCACAAGTGCACTTCGGTGCGCCATGCCCTGAAGGCCGAACGTATTGGTTGTGATGCCGTCAGTGTTGATGGCTTCGAGTGCGGCGGCCATCCGGGGGAGGATGACATTCCCAATTTCATCCTGCTGCCCCGGGCGGCCGAGGAACTGACCATCCCCTTTGTGGCGTCTGGTGGCATGGCCGACGGTCGCAGCCTGGTTGCGGCCATGGCGTTGGGCGCCGAAGGCATGAACATGGGCACCCGCTTTCTGGCGACCAAGGATGCCCCGATTCACGACAACGTCAAACAGGCCATCGTCGAAGCCGATGAACTTCAGACCAAGTTGATCATGCGCAACCTGCGCAACACCGAGCGGGTGATGAAGAACGCCGCGGTTGACGAAATCATCCGGATTGAAAAGGAAAAAGGTGAGGCCGAAACCATCGACGACATCCGCCACCTGGTCACCGGTGTGAAAGGCCGGCTGGTGCTGCAGGAAGGCAAGATGGACGAGGCAGCCTGGAGTTGCGGCATGGTGGCCGGCCTGATTCACGACATTCCCAGCTGTGAAGAGCTGATCAGCCGGATCATGGCTGACGCCGAGGAAATTGTTCGTAAGCGTCTGACGGGCTTCCTGGCCTAACGCTGGGCAAGAGCCAGCCCCTTTCTAAACTCCATCACGCCCGCTGTATCCCTCACGGGCGTGAAGGTTTTGTGATAGTTCCGCTATACACTCTTTAAGCGTTTGTGATCCTGCCGTGAGCGGCACCTGCCATTCTCCCAGTCGTGCCAGCACGCCGTGCCGGCGCCGACTGACGAATCACAAGGAGAGATCACAATGAGAAATCTGACCCGAATGCTTGCCGTAACCAGCCTGAGTTTGTTTGCGCTGTTTGCTGTCGCTGGCGACGAAATGAAGCACGACGATGGCATGATGAGCGATGACGCCATGGAGCAGGGTATGTCTGAGCAGGGCATGTCTGAGAAGGGCATGGAAAAGGATGACATGGCTGATGACATGGGGCACGGTATGAAAGATGACGCCATGGATGCCAAGGGCATGGACGACACCATGGACAAGGACATGGACGATATGTCGATGGAAGAAGAATCCATGGGCGACAAAGACACCATGGAGTAACTATTTTCCGAGGACGGAATCAGAGCCAGGGAACCATGACACGAACCGTACTGATCATTGAGGACAACCCCGGAATCGGCGAGCTGGTGCGAATGCAGGTCACCGACCTGGGCATGGACGCCATTCTTGTCGATCGCGGTGACGATGGCCTCGAACGCTTCAATCAGGGCGGAATTGATCTGGTTATCCTGGATCTGATGCTACCGGGCCTGGACGGGCTTGGGGTCTGCCGGGGTATTCGCTCCGGTGCGGGCTATGTGCCGGTGCTGATGCTGACCGCCAAGAGTAGCGAACTGGACCGGGTGCTCGGGCTGGAAATGGGCGCCGATGATTACTTGACCAAACCCTTCAGCGTGGCCGAACTGGCGGCGCGGATCAAAGCCCTGTTTCGCCGGATTGACGCCCTGTCGGCCAAGCCAGACCCCGCGCCGGAAACGGAGCAGGTGTTAATAGATGGTTTGCGGGTGGACCCGGTCCGGCGCCGGGTTTTTGTGGATGACCGGGAAGTGGATCTGACCGCCCGGGAATTCGATCTGCTTTGGCACTTTGCCTGCCATCGTGGCCGGGTGTTCAGCCGGGCCCAGCTGCTTGATGCGGTCTGGGGATATAACCACGAAGGCTATGAACACACCGTTAATACTCACATCAACCGGCTTCGTAACAAGATCGAGACCGACCCGGCCGCGCCCCGGTACGTTCAGACGGTCTGGGGCGTCGGTTATCGGTTTATGGACTGATCCATGGCGCCATCGCTATTCCGTACCCTCTACGCCCGACTGGCTCTGGGCCTGTTCCTGCTGCTGGTGATAGTTGGTGGCCTGTTCACCATGCTCAGCCTCTACTCTGTGCGGGAATACACCGGAGCCGTCTATCAGGAGCTAAATCGCGATCTGGCCAGTAGCCTGGTGACCGACCGCAACCTGGTGACCGATGGCGAGCTTAACCGGGCGGCGCTCAAGGAGTTGTTCGGGCTGTATATGACAATCAACCCGAGCATCGAGATTTACCTGCTGGACCGACAGGGCCGCATCCTGTCCTATTCCGCGGATCCCGACAAAATCAAGCGTAACCGGGTCTCACTGGCCCCGATTCAAACCCTGTTGGCGGACCCGGGCGCTTACCCCCTGCCGGGGGATGATCCACGCAGCCATGACCGGCGCAAAGTATTCTCCGTGACTCCGGTGCCTACCAACGCCAACCCCACTGGGTATCTCTATGTGGTGCTGCGCGGTGAGGAGTATGACGCCGCTGAAAGCATGGTCCACAGCGAACGGCTGCTGCAAATGGGCGCCGGTGCATTGGCAGTGAGCCTGTTTGTGGGCCTGCTGGCGGGCCTGGTGTTTTTCCGTCTGCTGACCCGGCGACTGTCGCGGCTGACCGAGAGGGTGGAGCGTTTTGAAGCCGGCGATGGCGAGGCAGCCCTTGATGCCGTCCCCGATGCCAACCCTGATGCCAACCCTGACGCCGAGCGCGTCCCGGAGCGGGGCGATGATATCGATTACCTGGCCGCGCAGTTTGAACAGATGGCTCGGCGCATTGCCAGCCAGCTTGATCTGCTCAAGGACAAGGACCATCAGCGCCGGCAATTGGTGGCGCAGGTGTCACACGATCTGCGTACGCCCTTGGCCTCTATCCAGGGATATCTCGAAGCCCTGCAGATGAAGCAGGACGACCTCAGCCCGGTTGAGCGCGGACGATTTCTGAAAGTCGCGCTCGCGGAGACCCATCGCCTGGGCCGGCTGGTGGATGAGTTGTTTGAGTTGGCGGCGCTGGAGGCCCGGGAAAAACAGCCGGTGCCGGAGCCTTTCCTGATCGCTGAGCTGGTCCACGATGTGGTGCAGAAACACCAGCCTGAAGCTGAGCGCGCCGGAGTGGGCATGGTTATCGCTGCTGCCGATGCGGTGATGGTGCGGGCGGACATTGCCATGACCGAGCGAATTCTCGATAACCTGATCAGTAATGCCGTCAGCCATTCCCCTGCCGACAGCCAGGTGACCCTGGCGGTGCAGGGTGCCGATGGCGGCGCTCGTGTCACCGTGGCGGACGCCGGCCCGGGCATCAACGAAGATGACCTGGCCCAATTGTTCGAGCCCTTCTACCAGGCCGCCAATGCCGCCCGCACGGGCCACGCCGGCCTGGGTCTGGCCATTGCCCAGCGCATGGCGCAACTGCAAAAAGGTCAGCTATCGGTGCAGAATGGCACGTCTGCCGGTGCCGAGTTTCAGGTCTGGCTGCCCGGAAAATAAACCTGTGTCGTTATAGATTCGTAAGAAACATCAGAAGGTTTTGTGAAGGCAGCACGTTAGGCTGGAGTCAGTAAACCAGTCACAGGAGATAAAGTATGAAAGGCAAATTCATAGGCATGGCCACTGCGCTGTTAGTGGGCGCCGCAGGTACGCTTGCGCTGTCCCTGACCCTAACCCATGCCAGTGCCGAGACGCGGGCCGAAAAAGACACCGAGTTCGCCCCCAATAACCCGGATCTGGCGGTTGCCACCTTTGCGGGTGGCTGTTTCTGGTGCGTGGAATCCGGTTACGAGAAAATTCCTGGCGTAGTTGAGGCGGTCTCCGGTTACGCCGGTGGTGAAGAGCCCAACCCCAGCTACAAGCAGGTAGCGTCCGGACAGACTGGCCATACCGAAGCCGTGCAGGTCTACTACGACCCGGATCAGATTACCTACGAAGGCCTGCTGGCAGGGCTTTGGCGGATGATGGACCCGACCGATGCCAATGGCCAGTTTGTCGACCGGGGCCAGCAGTATCGTCCCGCCATCTTCTACCATGACGCGAAAGAGAAGCGCCTGGCGGAAGCGGCCAAGGCTGAGCTGCAGGCCTCTGGAGTCTACGACAAGCCGGTGGTGATCGAGATTGTGCCATTCACCGAGTTCTACACCGCTGAGGAGTACCACCAGGACTATTACAAGAAGAATCCGGTGAGGTACAACTTCTACACCTTCAATTCCGGGCGCTATCAGTTCATCGAGAAGGTTTATGGCGAGAACTATGAGCTGGATTTCTCCCAGTATCAGCCTGGCGGGATGACCAAGGCCTCTAACTCCGGGGCTGGCGCCGGTTTTGATGCCCAGCGCTTCGTGAAGCCGGACCGCGAGGTTTTGAAGCAGCGGCTGAGCGACATGGAGTTCGAGATCACCCAGGAAGATGGCACCGAACCTGCGTTCAATAACCGCTACTGGGATAACAAGAAACCTGGTCTGTACGTGGACGTGGTATCGGGAGAGCCGTTGTTCTCATCCCGGGACAAGTACAAGTCCGGGACTGGCTGGCCCAGCTTTACCAAGCCCATCGAGTCCGGTGTTGTGGTGGAGCGTGAAGATAAATCGTTCTTCATGACCCGGATCGAGATTCGCAGCCGCCACGCCGATTCGCACCTGGGTCACGTATTCAACGATGGCCCGGCGCCGACCGGTCTGCGCTACTGCATGAACTCTGCAGCGATGGAATTCATCCCACTGGAAGACATGGAAGCGCGGGGCTACGCCGAGTACATCGATGACGTCACCGGTGGCCAGCGCAGCTAATGCTCTCCAACTAACTACCGCAGTCCAATCCCACCGTTAGAGCCAGAGGTCCCGGACCGGGGCCTCTGGGCCAAAGTGATGATGGATCTGCGCCTGCAACAGCTCGGCCGTCGCGATAGCGTCGATCAGGGCATTGTGGGCGGCGTAATGGGGCAGGCCGTAGCGAATGCGGCTATCGGCCAGCCTTATCGACACCGGTTTCTGGCCCCGGAACTGCTGCCACCGTGTCGGGCGCCGGTTTGGGTGCAGGTGCGCTTCGATGGCCATGGTGTCCAGCACTGGAAACTCAATGCCTTCGCCCAGCCGCCATCTCAGGGCAACGTCCAGGAATCTCCGCTCAATACTGCGATAGTGCACCACCGGAATCCGGCCCCGGAGCATCTCAAACATCGGGTCCAGGATATCTTCCAGGTCCGGTGCCTTGGCGATGTCGGCATGGGTGATGCCGTGGATTTCGATGGAGGTCTGATGCAGTGGCAGGCGCGGCCGAACCACCCAGTGCCGCCCGGCCCCCAGTTGGATCCCCTTCAGGCTGAAGGGCACCAGTCCGACACTGACGATAGAATGCTGGTCCGGATTCAGGCCGGTGGTTTCGAAATCCATCGCGACCAGTGGCACGTCGCTGATGGGCGTGTCCGGGGCGATGCAGCCGGCCGCATAGTACTCTTTGAGCCGCGGGTGGCGGGCTTCGCCCGCCAGGGCACCAAAGCGCTCGGACCAGTCGGGAGTTTGGGTGGAGACCACGGCTGCTTTACGGGACATTGCGTCCCACCCCGGCGTTGTAGCGGAAGCGCAGGAATTTCTGGGCATTGCTCACTACCTGGAACGCGTCTTTCAGGTGGCTGCGCTCGAATGGTGACAGATCTTCCGGATGCACATTGTTATCTGGGTCCCGGCCTTCCTCGATGGCAATGGCCTGGTGCCGGATCCGGACAATGGCAATGAACTCCAGGGCATCCCGTAAGTTACCCAGGTCATCATCAAGCAGCAGCTTGGTATTGCCAATAGCTCTCAGGCGTTCGAACGAGTTCTGGGCCCGGGAGCCGCAGGCCAGGGCGTGCACCCGGATGAGATCAGACAGCGGCGCGGTACCCCGGCGTTTCAGGTTGAAACTCTTGCGCTGCTGGCCGTCTTCTTCCAGCACGAAGCTGCGGAAGAAGCCGATCGGCGGCGTCCGGTTCAGGGCATTGCGGGCCATCATGGTGAGGAAGCGCTGACTGTTGCTGGCCTTCTCCGCCACCAGGGTCTTCAGGTCTTCGGCGAAATCGGTTTTACCGTAGATGCCGTCCAGATCGAAGAAGATGTTGCTGTTCAGCAACGCCTCAGCCTTGGGATTCTCGATCCAGTCGGTGAAGTAGCCCTTCCAGACTTTCAACGGCTGACGCCACTTCTGGTTGGTGGCCATGATGTCGCCGGTGCAGTAGGTGTAGCCGCACTCGGCCAGGCCGTCACTGACGAACTTGGCCAGCGCCAGGAAGTACTCATCGTGCTCTTTGGGGTTGAAGCTGTCGTCCAGGATCATGGCGTTATCCTGGTCAGTGACCACCAGCTGTTCGTCCCGAGCCATGGAGCCCAGTGCCATAAAGCAGTAGGGAACCGGCGGTGGCCCCAGTTTCTCCTCGCCCAACTCCAGCAGCCGTTGGGTAAAGCTGCGGCCGATGCCGGCCATGGCGCTGCCGATCATGTGGGAGTTGGCGTCTTCGTTCACCATGCGGACAAAGCTGTCGCGCACGTCCCGGCTGATTTTTTGCAGGCCCCGAACATCCTGCTGATGGTAGATGTTGCTGACCAGGTAGAGGCTGCTCTGGCTCTCGTACTTGACGATGTCCGACAGCGCAATCACACCCCGAACCTCGTGTTTGTCCATCACCGGCAGGTGGTGCACGTTGTTGTGCAGCATGGTCAGCATGGCTTCGAAGATAAAGGCGGTGTCTCGAATGGTAATCAGATCTTCGGACATGATGTCGCTGATGGGCGTTTCCGAGGGCAGGGCTTCGGACAGTGCCCGCGTGCGTAGATCCCGGTCGGTGATGATGCCTTTCAGATCGGTATGCCCTTTGTTCTCCTCCATCAGCAGCAACGCCGAGACGCCCTGGTCGGTCATGATCCGGGCGGCTTCCTGCAGGCGTACCGTGCAGGGCGCTGATACTGGCTCCCGGGTAATCAATCGGGTGACCTTGGAAGTCATCAGTTCATTTGACTTCTCGCGGCGGGAGAGTGCCGAACGAAGCCGGGAGTTATCCTCAACTTCGACAAAATCGGCGAAGTTGTCATCATTTTCGAATAGAAGACGGAAGATTTCCTCAGGAAACCGGTAGATCAGGGTGTCTTCCAGGGCCTTGGCCGGGAAACGTACCTTCTGATGCATCAAAAGGCCGAACTGGCCGAACATTTCACCTTCGCCGATGCGGTTATACAGCTCTCCGGAGCGCCGGTAGATTTCCACCGCACCGCTGCGAATGTAATACAGCCAGTGGTTGGCCTTGCCAAATTCAAGGATGCTGGTGCCGGCGCGAAAATACTCCACCTCAATGGTGCCCACCACCCGGTCGAGCAGCTCCTCGGACATTTCATCGAACGGCGGGTAGTTGGCCATGTGGTTGCGGATGTCGATGAGCTCGGCCTGCATAACACTCCCTGCTCGGTGTGCGGAAAGTTATTGTAAAGAAAGGAATATAGCAGGGTCACTGTGCCGGAGCCATGTCAGACGATTAGCGTGCATGGAGACCGTATGATGTATTTCGTTGACCCTTCACGGCTACGTTGCTAGCCTTGCGCCACTTTTGTAGGTGTCCGTCGCAAAGCGCGACGGGTGAAACGGGAAATCGGTGAGTTCGGCTGTGAGCCGGAAAGTCTGATGCTGCCCCCGCAACGGTAAGCAGGATAACGGCAATCTGATGCGCCACTGTGCTTTGGCATGGGAAGGTGATTGCCCGGGAACCCGTCATGGGCTCCGCCTGCAAGCCCGGAGACCGGCCTGCAAAAACACCCGACGTTGCGGTGGGCGACTGTGGGTGGGCGATTCCCCGGTTTCAGCTTCCTTGCCAGACCACCGCCCGCCCCTGTCTACCTGTTCCGCAACAATAACGATAATTCCCGTGCGGGTGCGCGCGGAATACGGAGCAAGTACACATGGCTAGTTGTCCTTTTCCTGCCAAGATCGCAGGCCTTTCTCTTCTTACCCTGCCACTCGCTGTTGCAGCCGAGACCAATCAGAATCCGGACCTGATGGATCCCATCGTGGTTACCGCTACGCTGGGCCCGAAAACAGTGGGTGAAAGCCTGTCATCGGTCACCGTCATTGAAGAGGAAGAAATCCGGCGTCAGCAGCCCAAGGAATTTCGTGAGGTGATTGCCTCCCAGCCCGGTGTTTCGGTAGTGGGCAATGGCTCCTACGGCAAACAGACCAGCGTGTTCCTACGCGGTAACGCCTCGGATGCATCGATTCTGCTGGTGGACGGCATTCGTATTCGCTCCGCAACGGTGGGTGGTCCCGCCTGGCAGTATCTTCCGCCGCAACTCATTAACCGGGTCGAGATCGTCCGTGGCAGCCGCAGCAGCCTTTACGGTGCTGATGCCGTCGGCGGGGTCGTGCAGGCCTTTACCACACCAACCCAGGACGGCACCCGGGGCTGGCTGAATGCCGGTGCCGGTAATCTCGACAGCCAACAGTACGGTGCCGGCGTCTCGTCGGTGGAAGGTGGTTCCCGCATCAATGTGGCCACCAATTATTTCCGGACCGATGGTGCTCCGGTTATTGAAGGCGGCGATGACAAGGGTTACGACAACACCTCCGGCGTGGCCAGTGCCAGCCACGAGTTCAGCAACGGTGTGCGGGCCGGCTTTACCTTCCTCGGTGCCCGGGGCACCACCGAGTATGACGGCGGTGAAGAGGACTTCCTGTTCCAGACCGCAGGTGTGAACCTGGAAGTGCCCATCACCAGCACCTGGCGCTCCGTGGTCCAGTTCTCCGATGCCCGCGACGAGCTCGAGGACTTCAGCAGCTTCCCGGGTGAGTTCAACACCCAGACCCGCAGTTCCCGCCTGGAAAACTGGTTCACCGTTGGCACTCATGAGTTGGTGCTCGGCGCCGAGCACCTGGTTGATCGGGTCGACAGTACTACCAACTACGACGAATCCAGTCGCTCCAACACGGCGGTGTTTGGCCAGGCCCTGCTGAACTTTGGGCCGCTGGACGCCCATTTCAGCCTGCGCAACGATGACAACGAAGCCTATGGCAAGGAAACCACCTGGGGTGCCGGCGTCGGTTATGAGCTTGATCGCAACCACCGGGTGCGGGCCAGCGTTGGTACGTCGTTCAAAGCGCCGTCGTTCAATGATCTTTACTTCCCCGGATTTGGCAATCCGGATCTGGAGCCGGAGGAAGCCAAGAGCTACGAAGTCGGTATCGAAGGCCGCTACGTGCGCTGGTTCTGGGATATGGCCGTATTCCATACCGATGTTGAGGATCTGTCCCTGCCGTCACAGGATGCCGCCGGCAGCGTGCCGGAGGCCCGCCTGCGCGGCGTCGAACTCAGTGGTGGCTGGCAGGCCCAGGGCTGGACGCTGAAGGCAGCGGCCACGGTTGGCGACTATGAGAATGCCGAGGATGACCGTCAACTAATTCGTCGGGCGGAAAACACCGTGCGGGTGGATCTGGACAAGGAGCTGGGTCGTTGGGTGCTGGGCACCACCGTGCGCGCTGAAAGCGAGCGCTATGAGGATCTGTTCGGCATAGGGCGCGAGCGCATCGCTGGCTTTGGCGTGTGGGATCTGCGGGCGTCCAGGGAAATGGCACCGGGCTGGCTGGCCTCGCTAACAGTGGACAACGTTCTGGACCGGGAGTACAGCACGGCCAAGCGTTTCGACAACACCGACTTTATCAGCTCTGGCCGTACCGTGTTCCTGTCGGTACGGTATGATTTCGTCCAATAACAGGATTCAGCCGCGCGGCGGGAGCCAGAATGGAGACACCGGGATACCGGCAGGCAGCGTTGGGTAGCGTTACCAGAGCCGTGCATGCGGGCCTGTTGTTAACAGTGTTAATGGCTCTGGTGCTGCTGGCAGGCCGGGTCTCGGCTCAGCCTGAGGTCTGCGTTAACGACGCGCTGGATCAGAAGCTGTGCCTGGCCAGTCCGGCCGAACGTGTGGTGTCGCTGTCTCCCGGCGCCACCGAATTGTTGTTCAGTGCCGGCGCGGGTGACCGGGTGGTGGCGGTCAGTGCCTGGAGTGATTATCCGCCCCAGGCGGAGGCGTTTCCCCAGGTCGGCGATAGCAACCGGCTTGATCTGGAAACCATTGTCGCGTTGTCACCAGATCTGGTGGTGGCCTGGATCGATGGCAATTCCCGGGCCCAGCTGGAGAAGCTGAGCGCTATTGGCATCAACGTATTCTGGCTGGCTCCCCGTCGTTTCGAAGAGATCGCACAGGCGGTGGAACAGCTGGCCCTGCTCACCGGGCAACCGGAGGTGGGTCGGCAGCGTGCGGCCAATTTTCGCGAAGGGCTGTCGGAACTTCAGACGGAGTATGCCGCTGCCCCTCCAATCCGGGTGTTCTTCCAGATCTGGGATCAGCCGCTAATGACTGTGAACCGTGAAGAGCTGATCAGCAAAGCCATCACTCTCTGTGGTGGCGTGAATGTATTCGCCGATTTGCCCCGACTGGTGCCAAGGATCAGTGCTGAGGCTGTGGTGGTGGCTAACCCTGAGGCCATTGTGACTTCAGGCGAGGATAGCAGCGACCTGTCGGGACTGGCTCGCTGGCAGCAGTTTCCGGAGTTGGCGGCGGTGAAGAGCAATAATTTGTTTATCGAGCCGCCGTCACTGCTGGCGCGGCCAACCTTCCGCATGCTGGATGGCACCCGCCACCTGTGCGAAACCCTGGAGCGTGCCCGTGCCACTCTCTAGCACTTTGCGCCCGCTGATTGTGCTCGCCCTGATCAGTGTTTTGGCGATGGTGGTCTCCGTCAGTATCGGCTCCAGTGCCATGGAGCTGGGCCAGACTCTGGCGGTGCTGGCCGGTGGCGGTACCGAGCTTCAACAGACCCTGATCCTGGATCTGCGCTTGCCGCGCACTCTCAGTGCGTTTGCGACCGGCGGCTTGCTCGCCGTGGCCGGCGCCCTGATGCAGGTTTTGTTGCGCAATCCCCTGGCAGATCCCTACGTGCTCGGGCTGTCCGGCGGCGCAGCGGTTGGTGCTTTGCTGGCCATGCTGGCGGGTGTCGCCGGTTTTGTGGTTTCCGGTTCGGCGTTTGCCGGTGCCATGTTGGCCACCCTGCTGGTGTTTGGGCTGGCTCATGGCACAGGCAGCTGGACGCCCTCCAGACTCTTGCTCACCGGGGTAGTAATGGCCTCCGGCTGGGGCGCCCTGATTACCCTGATTCTCGCGATGACACCGGCGAGCCGGTTGCCGGGCATGCTCTACTGGTTGATGGGCGATTTGTCTCATGCAGGTACACCTGGGCCGGCGCTGATCATTCTGGTGTTGGTCTGCCTGCTGGTGTTTCCTCTGGGGCGTTCGCTGAACGTGCTGGCTCGGGGACCGATGCAGGCTGCCGCCCTGGGGGTGTCGGTGCGGCCTCTGGAATGGCTGATTTATCTGCTGGCAAGCATTCTCACGGCAACAGCCGTAACCATGGCCGGCAGTGTTGGCTTTGTTGGCCTGGTGGTGCCGCACATGCTGAGGTTGGTGCTGGGCAACGATCAACGGTTGATCCTCCCGGCCTGCGCGCTCGCCGGTGGTGGCCTGCTGGTGTTGGCCGATGCCCTGGCGCGGGTGGTGATTGCGCCGGAACAACTGCCGGTAGGTGTAATCACGGCGCTGGTAGGTGTGCCTACGTTCCTCTACTTGTTGTATCGGAGCCGATAACTCATGACAGGCCTGAGCACCAGCGAATTGATCATCGACATTCCCGGCCGGCCATCGGGACAGCCGCTGAATCTGTGTGTCGAGCCGGGGCAGGTGTGGGGCGTGCTCGGCCCCAACGGTGTAGGCAAGACCACCTTGTTACACACCCTGGCCGGCCTGCGCCAGCCCAGGGCCGGAAAGGTGTTGCTGGACGAGCAGCCCGTGACCGGCATGAAGCGCAAGCAGCTGGCGCGGCACCTTGGCCTGGTGTTCCAGGATCGCCAGGATGGTTTCCCGGCGACGGTCCTGGAAACAGCGCTGATTGGCCGCCATCCCTGGATGTTGCCCTGGCAAATGGAAAGCCGGGCTGATCTGGAGTTGGCCGAGCAGGCGCTGTTAGCCCTCGACGTGATCCACCTCCGGGATCGGCTGGTACACACTCTGTCCGGTGGGGAGCGCCAGCGCGTTGCTATTGCTACTCTGATGACTCAGGCGCCCGGACTCTGGCTGCTGGACGAGCCCACTAATCATCTGGACCTGCACCACCAGGTTGCGACCATGGGCCTGCTGACCGGGCAGGCTGCTGCCGGGCATGCCGTCTTCATGTGCCTGCACGATCTAAATCTGGCTGCGCGCTGGTGTGATCATCTGTTACTGCTATACCCCGGCGGCGAAGCTTGCTGGGGGCCGGCGCAGAACATGCTGGTGCCGGCGGCGCTGGAACAGCTGTACGGACAGAAACTGGTGACAGTAGAGGCTGACGGCGCGCCGGTGTTTGTGCCGGCCAGGTAATCGGGCCGACCGTTCCAGATCGTATTCGGAGACAAGCAATGAGCTTTGCGAGAATCTATCAGCAGGCCGCGGACCGCAAGGGCGGTGAACAAGCGCTGCAGGCCCTGCTGCCGTCCCTGGCTGAGCCTGGTCAATTGGCGGCGCTGGACGACGACCGGTACCTGTCGGAGATAACCCGATGCATCTTCAAAGCTGGCTTTGTCTGGCGGGTGATCAACCGGAAATGGCCTGATTTCGAGGCGGCCTTCGACGGGTTTGTTCCCATATACTGGCAGCAGGTTCCGCCAGAGGTGCTGGAAGACCTGGCCCAGGACGTGCGGATCGTTCGAAACATGCAGAAAATTCGCACTGTGCCGGACAATGCCCGCATGATCGTCGATGCTGCCCGGGAGCACGGCAGCTTTGGTGCCTTTCTCAGCCAGTGGCCATCAGAGGATCAGGTCGGCTTGCTGCTGTGGCTGAAGCGCAATGGTGCCCGGCTGGGAGGCGCGACCGCCCAGTACTTTCTGCGCAATGTCGGCTGGGACGGCTTCATTCTGTCCCGGGATGTACTTGCCGGTCTGCGTCGGGAAGAACTGCTCGACGCCACTCCTGGCAGCAAGAAAGCACTGACCCAGGCCCAGGAGGCGTTTAACCGCTGGCATCAGGAAACCGGCCTGCCGTACAGTCACCTGTCCAAAATTCTGTCCTGCACCGTCGAGAACTAGGTCTGCCTGCAGCCCTAGTGCGGGCTTGGATACTGCCGGCGATTCGGATCGGTAACTCTCGCCGGGCCCATTGAGGTGAACTACACTTTTCCTGAAGGGGGCGAACAGCCCCGGTAAGGGAAGTTATTCGCCATGGCGAAAAGGAAGTCTCAACCACCGGCATCACCCCCGTCCGCAGAATTCTTTCACAAGCTGGCGTCAGCGGTGCCGGGCATACTTTTCGCTTATCGGCTCAGCACCGATGGCAAGTCCCATGCGTTTCCCTACGTCAGCAATCACAGCCTGCAATTGTTTGGCATCGATCCCGAGGTATTGAAGCAGAGCGCTGAACCATTATTCGACATCATCCACCCGGATGACATCGAAGGCCTGGAACAGAGTATCCGGGAATCGGCCCGTACTCTGGGACCCTTTCAATGCCGGGCCCGCCTGCACCTGATTGATAACGGCTATCAATGGTTCGAAGAGCTGTCCCACCCAATCCGAGAGCCCGATGGCAGCACGCTCTGGTATGGCCAGTTTTACAATATCCAGCACTATAAGGAGCTGGAACAGGAGCTGCGTGAGAGTGAGTCGGAGTATTCGTTTCAAGCCGGATTTCAACGTTTGGTGGCTCGTCTGTCGACAGAGTTCATTAACTTGGGCTTTGGCACTATTGACGAGTGCATTGATGAGCTGCTCAAGAGCGTGGGTGAGTTCTTTTCCATGGATCGGGCTTATCTCTACGCCTTCAGCGAGGACTACACCAAGATCACCAAAACCCATCAATGGTGCCGGGAGGGCGTGCCCTCGCTGGTGGATGAAGACCAGACCGTATCTATCGATGCCTTTCAGTGCTGGCGAAAACAGCTTCTGGAGATGGTGAATAGCAATCAGGTTGCCCACGTTCAGGATGTCTCCGACGCGCCGCCCGACGTTGCTGTGCTTCAATCCGAGGCTGAATCCTCCTCCTCCGACACCGCGTCGGTATTCTGTGTGCCAGTGCGGGCTCGGGGTGACGTGGTTGGGTTCCTTGGTCTCGATTCACTGGCCCCGCGGGAGTGGCGCCGGGATCTGCACGATCTGCTGATCATCGTCTCAAGTCTGTTGTCAGGTGCCCTGGAGCGGAACTTGCTTGAGGAACAATTGTTGAACCAGTCGATCCGGGATCCGATGACCGGCCTGCACAACCGCCGTTACTTGATGCCGCGGCTCAGTGAGCTGGTGGAACGAGCCGAGAGGTACGACGAAAATTTCACCATCGCCATGCTGGATATCGACTATTTCAAGAAGATCAATGACTCCGTTGGTCATCTCGGTGGCGACTTTGTCCTGCGCCGGTTTGCTGACATTCTGGAGGATTTGATCCGTTCCACCGACGTGGTGGCGCGGTTCGGCGGCGAGGAATTCATGGTGGTATTTCCGGGCGCCGAGCAGGGGGCCGTCAAGCAGATGATTGGTCGGATTCTGGCGGCGGTGCGCCATGGCAGTTTCGTCTTCGAGGGGCGCTCGATCCCGGTCACGGTAAGCGCCGGGGTTGCCTCGGTCCGGGAGCGGGACGATCGGATGATTTCGGTCGACGCGGTGATCGGCCGGGCCGACCATCGCCTGTACCTTGCTAAACAGTCGGGCCGTGATTGTGCGTTCGATGTTTCCGGCCCGCTTGGTCTGTAGGAAGCTGTACTTCACCTTATATCTCTAAATGCTATATGCTTATAATCAATTAGAGATTTCAGGCAAAGGTGAACGCCATGAGTAATCCCATCGTCCAGCCGTTTTTCGACGAAGCCACCAACACGTTCAGCTATGTGGTTCGCGATCCGGACAGCCAGGCCTGTGCAATTCTGGATTCGGTACTCGACTTCGATTACGCCGCCGGTCGCACCGCCGTGGACTCCGCCAATGACATTGTGGCCTATGTGCACAACCATGACCTGACGGTGGAGTGGGTTCTGGAAACCCATGTCCATGCCGACCATCTGTCGGCTGCGCCGCACCTGAAAAAACAACTGGGCGGCAAGACTGGCATCGGCCTACACATTCGCGATGTCCAGGAGATCTTTGGCAAGGCTTTCAATGCGGGCGGCGACTTTGCCCGTGATGGCAGCCAATTCGACCGGCTTTTCCAGGAAGGCGATCGCTTCCGGATTGGCGGGCTGGAGGCTTGCGTTCTGCACACGCCCGGTCACACGCCAGCGTGTCTTACCTACGTTATCGGTGACGCGGCTTTCGTTGGCGACACCCTGTTCATGCCCGATTACGGCACTGCCCGGTGTGATTTCCCCGGCGGCGACGCCCGCACCCTGTACCGCTCCATTCAGAAAGTGCTGGCACTGCCGCCGGAGACCCGGCTGTTTCTGTGCCACGACTACAAGGCCCCTGGCCGGGATGACTACGCCCCGATGACCTCCGTGGCGGAACAACGCAACAACAACATTCACGTGCACGATGGCGTGTCTGAGGATGAGTTTGTCACTCTGCGCACCGAGCGCGACGCCACCCTCGGCATGCCGAGGCTGATACTGCCCGCAGTGCAGGTCAACATGCGCGCCGGGCAGTTTCCACCGGCGGAGGACAATGACCAGGTTTATCTGAAAGTGCCTATCAACCGGTTCTGAGGCGGCAATGAACGTCAAACACTACTTGCCCCTTCTGGACTGGCTGCCCGGCTATGGCCGTAGTCAGGTCGCCAGTGATCTGGTCGCCGCGGTCATTGTCACCGTGATGCTGATTCCCCAGTCGCTGGCTTACGCGTTGCTCGCGGGCTTGCCGCCCCAGGTGGGGCTGTACGCCAGTATCCTGCCCTTGGTGGTGTATGCGGTGTTCGGCACCAGTCGCACGCTCTCGGTTGGGCCGGTGGCGGTGGCATCCCTGATGACGGCGGCAGCGCTGGCGCCGCTGGCCCAGGCCGGAACGTCGGAGTACCTCATTGGCGCGGTGGTGCTGGCAACGCTGTCCGGGTTGATGCTCATGGCCATGGGCCTGCTTCGGCTCGGCTTTATGGCCAATTTTCTGAGCCACCCGGTGATTTCCGGTTTCATCACCGCCTCCGGGATTGTTATCGCGGCGAGTCAGCTCAAGCACATTCTGGGTGTCGAGGCGTCCGGTCATAATCTGCTCGAAATCGTGACCTCCCTGGCGGGTTCCATTGGCCAGACCAATGGGGCGACAGTCGCCGTTGGCGCCGGGGCTTTGCTGTTCCTGCTGCTGGCTCGCCAACGCCTGAATCCGCTGTTGCGCGCCGTCGGGCTGGCACCCCGGCTGGCGGATATCCTGACCAAGACCGCGCCAATCCTGGCGGTGCTGGTAACGACGTTGCTGGCCTGGCAGCTGAATCTCGGTGCCCAGGGTGTAAAGCTGGTTGGCCAGGTGCCGGCAGGCTTGCCATCCCTGGGTCTGCCCAGCCTCGACTGGGGTCTATGGCAGCAGCTGGCCGTAAGTGCCCTGTTGATCAGTGTGGTGGGTTTTGTGGAGTCGGTGTCGGTGGGCCAGACCCTGGCTGCAAAGCGTCGTCAGCGTATCGATCCGGATCAGGAACTGATCGGGCTGGGCGCAGCCAATGTCAGCGCTGGCCTGTCCGGCGGCATGCCGGTGACCGGGGGCTTCTCCCGGTCGGTGGTGAACTTCGACGCTGGCGCCGAAACCCCCGCGGCTGGCGCCTTCACGGCAGTCGGGATTGCGCTGGCCACCCTGTACCTGACCCCGGCTATTGCCTATCTGCCCCAGGCGACGCTGGCGGCAACCATCATGGTGGCGGTTGCCACCCTGATTGATCTGCCCGCGCTTGCGCGGACCTGGCGCTACTCCAGGCCCGATTTTGGCGCCATGCTGGCCACCATCCTGCTGACCCTCGTGCACAGCGTTGAGGCTGGCATCCTGGCTGGTGTGGGATTGTCCATCGGCCTGTTTCTCTACCGCACCAGCCGGCCTCACAGTGCTGTTGTTGGTCGGGTGCCTGGAACCGAACACTTCCGAAACGTGCTGCGTCACGATGTTGAACTTTGTCCCAAGGTGACCTTTCTGCGGGTGGACGAAAGCCTGTATTTTGCCAATGCCCGTTTCCTGGAAGAGCGGGTGATGGATCTGGTGGCCGGTGAGCCGGCGTTGAAGCATCTGGTGCTGGTCTGCCCGGCGGTAAATCTGATCGACGCCTCGGCGCTGGAGAGCCTGGAAGCCATCAACGACCGCCTGCGAAATGCCGGCGTCGCTCTGCACCTGTCGGAGGTGAAAGGGCCGGTGATGGACCGTCTCAGGGATACGGATTTGCTGGCCAATTTGAGTGGTGAGGTTTTCCTCAGCACCTTTGAAGCCTGGCAGAGACTGATCGGGCAGTCGGTAGCGCAGCGTATTATTGTCTAGCCGACAGCGTGCTTGCCCAATGGGTAGGGCCGACCGGTACTATGTAATTTCTCCTTTCGGTGTTCAGATAACGGCACGTGCACTATGGGTATGACCGAAAACCTGCTTTCGACCACCCAGTGGCTCATCACCCTGGTGCTGTTTCTGCTGATCCTGGCGCGGGCGGTGCGCACCATCGACTGGCAGGCTGTGCGCCGGGATAACACCCTGCAGCACACGTTCTTCGGTGCGGCGGTAGTGCTGGGATTTCTCTGGCAGTTGCGGGCGGGGCTGTCTCCCGGCCTCTCCATTCATGTGTTCGGTATTACGGTGATTACCCTCATGCTGGGTTGGGCGCTGGCGGTTCTGGCTGGCCTGCTGGCGCTGGTCATTACTGTGATCACTGGACGCGAACCCTTGCTGATGTTTGCGGCCAACGGCTTGATTACCGTTATGATTCCCGCGTTAGTCAGTCATGGCATCATGCTTTGGGAGCGCCACAAAAATTTTAAGAACTTTTTCGCCTATATTTTCGTGTGTGGTTTTTTCGGTGCCGGCATTGCGGTAGCGGCGGCTGGCATTGTGATGTGCCTGCTGCTCTGGTCCAGTGGCGTCTATGATTTGTCCGAGCTGGTCCATGAATACCTGCGGTATTTGCCGCTGTTTATGATTCCCGAGGGGTTTGCCAACGGTGCCTTTGTTACCGGATTGATGGTTTTTCATCCGGATCGGCTCACTACCCTGGATCAGCGACGCTATCGGTAAGCGAACGGGCAGGGTCTCGACTACACTCCCGCGCATGGTTCAGTAGGCCATTGAACAGGCTGGTATGCGCTAACGCCAGAAAATGTGGTTTACTCCCGTTGTTAACAAGAACAGCGCCCGAAATGGGCGGGCTCCATTTACCTAAGCTGGCCATGAAGTAATGCCCAAAAGACTCTTTCCCCTGATCATCCTTGCCCTTGGTGTCCTTGGTTTTCTCGCCCTCAAGATGACCCGTCCTGAACCGGCCGAAGTCAGCGCCACGGAACGCAGCTGGCGGGTGAGCACCCAGATTGTTGAGCCGGGAAACCACACGCCGTTGTTGCCCCTGTATGGCCAGGTTGCGGCGCCCGAGCAGCTGAACGTAACCGCGACACTGGCCGGGCGGATTGACGCACGACCTGTTTCGGAAGGCGAGCGGGTGCAGGCCGGGGATCTGCTGGTGGCTCTGGATGACGCCGATATCCGGCCGGTGCTGACCCAGGCGGAGTCACAAGTGGCCGATCTCAAGGCCCAGCTCCAGTCGGAGCAGGTCCGGCACCGCAATGACCGGGCGGCGATCAAGAGTGAGCAGGCGATTCGCGATAATGCGGCCCGGCAACTGGAGCGCACCAAGTCTCTGGTCGGCCGTAATCTGGCCTCGCAGGAAAACCTGGAAGCCGCTACCGACGCCTTGGCCCGGGCGGAGCTGACGGTCAGCACGCGCCAGCGGGCTATCGACGAACACCCGTCCCGATTGCAGAGTCTGGAAGCCAAGCTGGCCCAGGCCGAAGCCAACCTGGCAACCATCGAGCGGGATGCCAAGCGGTCGCGGCTTACCGCCCCGTTCGATGGCGTGGTTACCGGTGTCCAGGTGGCACCCGGGGATCTGGTAGCCCGCAACGAACCTCTGCTGTCGCTCTATCCGGCAAAGAACCTTGAGCTGCGAGCGCGGGTGCCGGCGATGTTCCGTGCAGAGCTGCTCGACGCCCTGTCCCGGAATGACACGCTGATGGCAACCAGTGAAGGCGGGGAGCACCGGTTTGAACTGGTCCGGTTTGCCGGCACCGCCGATGCGGCCGGCACCGAAGCCATCCTGGCCCTGGTGGGCAATGGTGGCGGCTTGCGCCCCGGAGAGTTGCTGCCGGTTAACCTGCAACGGCCCGAACGTGCGGATACCGTTGCCATCCCTTTCAGCGCTCTTTATGGCGCCAATGCCGTTTATCTGATGAACCAGGACCAGCGTATGGAGCGGGTTCGGGTCGAGCGCATAGGCGAGGCCATGTCGAACAACGGCGAGCGCCGGCTCCTGGTAGCGGGTGGAGAGCTCAAGCCGGGTGCAAAGCTGATCACCACGCACTTGCCCAATGCCATGACCGGATTAAAGGTTGAGTCGGTGGCCCCTGAAGGGTCGGAACAGAAGGGCGCGGAGGCTGCTGAATGACAGGCCGCCGAGGGGTGATCGGTTTTTTTGTGCATCACCGGGTTGCCGCCAATCTGGTGATGTTGGTGATGTTGTTGGGTGGCGTGCTCGCGCTGACCCGGATGAATATGCAGTTTTTCCCGACCTTTGCCCTCGACATTGTCAGCGTCCGGGTGGTCTGGAGCGGTGCCTCAGCTGAGGACGTCGAGCAGGGTATTACCGATCCTCTTGAGCAACGGCTGCGCAGCATCGACGGCCTCAAGAAGATGACTTCCACCTCGGCCCAGAGCGTGTCCTCCATCACCCTGGAGTTCCATGAGGGCACGGACCCCATGCAGGCGCTGGACGACGTCAATCAGCAGGTGGACGAATTCACCAACCTGCCGGCAGATGCCGAAGAGCCTCAGGTCACCCGGATTGAACGTTACGAGCCGGTGGCGCGATTACTGGTTTACGGAGATGTCGATCGCAGCGAATTGCGGGACTTGAGTTACCGGTTTGAGGATGAGCTGCTGGAGCAGGGCATTGATCGGGTTGAAATCTCCGGCCTGCCGGAGCAGCAGATCAGCATCGATGTGCCGGTTGAACGCCTGGAGACCCTGGGGTTGTCCCTGGAACAGATTGCCGACCGGGTGGCTTCCATTTCCCGGGATCTGCCCGCCGGCATGATGGCGCAGCAGGATGCTACCCGGGAGTTGCGGGCGGTGGAGCAGCGCCGGTCTGCCCAGGCGTTCGAGGACGTCACGGTACTCAGTGGTGAGCGGATCCAGCTCAGGCTGGGGGACATTGCCATTATCCGGCAGGAAGCCCGGGATAATCAGGTGACCCTGAGTCGCAACGGGTACCCGGCGGCGGAGCTGGTACTTCAGCGCGCCGAAAATGGCGATTCCCTGGAATCTGCTCAGGTTCTGGATGACTGGCTGGAAAAAACCCGGCCGACCCTGCCGCCCTCCCTGACCCTGGAAGTGTACGACCAGTCCTGGCAGCTGCTGAACGATCGTATTTCCCTGCTGGTCAATAACGGGCTTGGCGGTTTGGTGCTGGTGGTCTGCCTGTTGTACCTGTTCCTGCCGGGCCGGGTGGCCGTCTGGGTGGCGATTGGCATACCCACCGCGTTCCTGGCGTCCATGGCGGTGCTGTGGGGCATCGGCGGCTCCATCAATATGATTTCGCTGTTTGCCCTGATCATGGCCCTGGGGGTAATTGTTGACGATGCCATTGTGGTGGGCGAAGACGCCGATGCCCACGCGCGGATGGGTGAAGAGTCGATATACGCCTCCGAGGGCGCCGCCAAGCGCATGGTGTGGCCGGTTTTGGCGTCGTCGCTGACCACCGTGGCCGCGTTCATGCCGTTGCTGGTCGTGGGCGGTGTGATTGGTAATATCCTGGGCGATATCCCCACGGTGATGATCTGCGTGCTGGTGGCTTCGCTTCTGGAGTGCTTTATTGTGCTGCCCGCGCACCTGCGCCACGCCTTCGTGCCCCGCGGTCGCTCCGGTGGTGAAAAACAGCCCGCGTCCGTTAGCCGAAATCCTGTAGCGCGCCTGCGTTCGGGTTTTGAGACGAAGTTCGATCAGTTCCGCGAAGGCCGGTTTCGCCGGTTTTCCCTGCTCAGCCTGAAGCACCGGGGCGTAACCCTGGCAAGTGCGGTCGCATTGGCCCTGCTTACGGTCGGTTTGCTGGCCGGTGGCCGGCTTGGCTTCAATTTTTTCCCGACGCCCGAGCCCTCGATTTTTTACGCCAACGCCAGCTTTGTGGCCGGAACCGATGAGCGCACGGTGGACCGGTTTCTGGAGGACATGCGACGAAGCCTGGACGAAACCGAGGAGGCCCTCGGCGGCGATCTGATCCTGCACGCTATTACCCGCGAGGGCGCAACCCTGGGGGCCGGAGGGCGGTCACGTACTGGTGAGGAGCTCGGCGCCATGTTCATAGAGCTGGCACCTTCAGACCGGCGCCTGGTTCGCAATCCCGAGTTCATTAACGAATGGCGCAGCCGCCTGGCGCTGCCTGCGGGGCTGGAAAACCTGAGTATTTCCGAGCGGCAAGCCGGACCACCGGGCCGGGATGTCAACGTGCGCCTGACCGGCGATGATGCCGAATCCCTGAAAGCTGCCGCCGAAGCCCTGTCCCAGGCGCTGTCGACCCTTCCGGGTGTGCTCGACGTGGAAGACGACATGCCCTGGGGGCGGGAACAGCTGATCTACCAGGTGAGCGCCTATGGCGAGGCCCTCGGCCTGACCACCTCCGATCTGGGCCGACAATTGCGGGCCGCCTTTGATGGCCGTATTGCCCAGATCTATCAGGATGGACGGGACGAAGTGGAAGTGCGGGTACAGTTGCCCCAGGATCAGCGCGAGCGACTCTCCACCTTGTCAAAGATGACTGTAAGAGTGCTGGATGGCCGCTTTGTTCCACTGAGCCAGGTTATGAATCTGGATCACCGGCAGGGCTTCGAAGCCCTCCGCCATGCTGACGGCAAGCTGGCGGTGGAGGTGAGCTCCGGGCTGAATACCCAGGTCAGCACCACCGACCAGATTCTCAACAGCCTGCAGGCCGAGGTCCTGCCGGAAATCGCCAGCAGCTATAACGTGCGCTACAGCTTCGAAGGCCGGGCCGCCGACCAGCGCGAAACACTGGCCGACATGCAGACCGGTCTGATCATTGGCCTCGGCCTGATGTACGTGGTGCTGGTCTGGGTGTTTGCGTCCTGGAGTCTTCCGGTCATTGTCATGGCGATTATCCCCTTTGCCTTGGTCGGAGCCCTCATCGGGCATTGGCTGATGGGGCTCCAGCTCACCATTCTGTCCCTGTTCGGGTTGTTTGGTTTGTCCGGAATAGTGGTCAATAACGCCATCATCCTCGTAGCTTTCTATAACCAGCAGCGAAAAAAGGGCCTCGACATCACCGAAGCCCTGAACGAGGCCGCGGTGCAACGGGTGCGGGCGGTAATGCTGACCTCGCTGACCACTATCGGTGGCCTGTTGCCTCTGTTGTTTGAAACCTCGCTGCAGGCGCAATTCCTGATCCCCATGGCGACGTCAATCGCGTTCGGGCTCGGGTTGTCGACACTGCTGGTGCTGCTGGTGATACCGGCCCTGCTGTCCTGGCTCGAGCAGTTCAGGGAATGGCGGGCCCAACGACACGGTGAACACGCTCCTTTGATAGGAGTGGACGAATAAAGGGATAGGAGTTGACGAATAAGGGCAGATTTTCGATGGGACAAGCTTTGCTGACGGTTCACGGACTGGCCAAGGGTTTTCAGAGCGGCAGCGAGCAGATCCCTGTGCTGGCGGACCTGGCCTTAACCTTGAACCAGGGCCAGTCCATGGCGGTAATGGGTCGGTCTGGTTCCGGGAAAAGCACCTTGTTGAATATGCTCTGTGGCCTGGAGTACCCGGACGCCGGTGTGATCGATATTGACGGGCAACGCTTTGACGGCGGCCAGGCTTCTGACCAACGAGCACAGGCCCGGTGCTGGGCCGATCTGCGGCGCCAGCGCATCGGTGTCGTCTTCCAGGACGCCAACCTGATGCCAGCGATGTCGTTGCTCGACAACGTACGGTTGAGGGCCCGGCTGGCTGGTCAGGACGATCAGGGCTGTTTGGCCTGGCTTGAACGCCTGGGCATCGGCACCCTGGGCGACCGGTTTCCGGATCAGGTCTCAGGCGGTCAGCGCCAGCGTGCGGCCCTGGCGATGGTGTTTGCCATGCAACCGGCGCTGATCCTGGCGGATGAACCGACCGGCAGCCTCGACCGACACACCGCGGATGACGTTGCCGATGAACTGTTCCGGCTTCAGGCTGAACACGGTTGCGCCCTGATTCTCGCCACCCACGATGCCGAACTGGCGGCCCGGTGTGGCCAGCGCCTGGATCTGGCGCACCTGTCCAGCTCCTCTGCGCCTTCTGCATCCTCCATGCTTTCTACCAGCTCCGCGCCTGCTGACCGGCCCCAGTGATGACACTGTTCGCGGCATTGTTCAGTCATTACCGGCGTCACCCGCTGCAGTTGCTCGCCCTGGCGATCATGATTGTGGTCGCCACCATGTTGTGGACCGGGGTTAGTCATCTCACCTATCAGGCCAGGGCCAGTCTCGGTCAAAGTGAGCAGGCAGTAGCGGAGCGCCGGCAAGTGGTTCGTTTGGACGGAGAGTCGATTGCGGTAGCTGATTTCGTGACCCTGCGCCGGGCCGGTGTCTGCGTCATGCCCTGGCTTGAGGTTCAGCGCCCGGATGCCCAGGGCCGGGTGGTGGGCGTGGATGGGCTGGCGGCGAGTTGTTTTTCCGGTGCCGGCGAAGCGGCGCAAGCCTGGAATCAACCCCTGAACGGCAAACCCTTCCTGGATATTCGCGATGCCGCAGCCCTGACTACCGGCCCCGACGATCGGTCTGCCGAGTTGACGCTGCTGGTGGCGGAGCAGGTCACCGAGGCTGCTTTGCCCGAGGGTTATCGCCTGACCCGGTTCAGCCTTGGCCCCGATACCGGAGAGTTGGGTGAGAGCTTCCTGCTGAATCTGGATGCCCTCGGCGTGCTGGTGCTGTTGATCACGGCCTTGCTGTTGCGCAGCGTGTATCAGCTTGGGCTGGCTCAGCGCCGGGACAGTTTCGCGTTGTTGCACCGGTTCGGCGTGCCGCCAGTGTCGGTCAATCGCTTGCTGGTACTTGAAATGGCCCTACTGGCCGGGCTCTGTGTGATACCGGGTGTGGCATTAGGGCGGTTGCTGGCAGGGCTTCTGGGCAGCGGATTCGGCCAGGCCCTGGATAATCTGTTCGATGCGCCGCTGTACGCCGGTCAGGAGGCGAGCTGGCTATGGTCGGTTCTGACCATGATGGCGGTGGTGATGGTGGTCTGCCTGATTGATCTGATCCGACCGGTTTCGCGGGCGCCGGTAACGCTCCTGGCCGGGCAGCAACGGTCCCTGGCCCTGGGGGCTCTGTTGCTCGGGTTGGTGCTGGCTCTAGTGGCCTCGTCGTTGGTGTTGGTGTTTCTCGCCGTTGCCCTGGTGTTCGTCGGCGCTGGGTTGCTGGCTCCGATGCTGATGTCCGGTTTGGCCCGGCGCCTTGCCCGGGCTGCGCCGGACCCGCTTAAACGCTGGCACTTCGCCGAATTTGGTGTTTTGGCCCGGCGCTTGGCATTGCCGCTGGTGGCACTGCAGTTTGCGCTGGCCATGGTGTTGGCAGTGCAGGCATTGGTGACGGTGTTTGAAGCCACTTTTGATGAGTGGCTGTCCCAACGGCTGGCGGCCGACTTTTTTGTCGAGGTGCCTGCGGGTGCCGAGACCGGAGCCGCCGTCGACTGGTTGGCGGACGAGCCTGAGCTGGCCGCAAGCGGCGATTGGCAGCGAGTGGTGAGGGGCAAGGCGGAGCTGACGGTGCCAGGTGCCGAGCAGGAATTGGAGTTTCAGCCGGGACAGAGTGTCGACCTGTTGGCCGTGGCGCCTGTAGGCCGGCTGCTGACCCAGTGGCGTCTGCAGGCAGCTGCAGACCAGCCCTGGCAGGCCTTTGCCCGGGGCGAGGGCATCATGATCAATGAACAGCTGGCGCGCCGGCAGGAGCTGGCGGTGGGTGAAACCTTGAACCTGACAGTGGCCGATGAAGTCCTGTCATTGCCCGTTTTGGCCATCTATCCCGACTATGGTCGTCCGGCTGGTGAGGTGCTGCTCAATGCCGGGCTGTTGCCGGCGGCGTTCAAACCCGGATTCGAGAGCCTGTCTATCAATCCGGGCACTCTGGACATGGCAACCGTGGTATCGGGGCTGCAGCAGGTATGGCAGGTGGAGACGGTGACGGTGCGGAACAATGAGCGGATTCGGGAGCTGGCGGATACCGTGTTCGACCAGACGTTCCTGCTGACTCGCGCCATGACCGTGCTGACTTTGATCCTGGCGGCCGCCGCCTTGTTGATCATGGGCTGGGTGTTCTTCTCAACCCGGGTCTGGTACTACCGGCTATTGGCGGTGTGGGGCCTGCGCGACCGGGAGGTGGCCGGCCAGATGGTGCGCCTTGCCATCAGTCTGACTGTTGGCATTGCGGTGTTGGCGCTGCCGCTGGGGATCTGGCTGACCTGGGTACTCGTGCACCGGATCAACCCCTTGGCCTTTGGCTGGTCACTGCCGATGGCCGTGTATCCGGAGTTCTGGGTAGAACTGATCGGCCTCAGCCTGGTGATTGGCCTGAGTATCGCCGCGCTGATGCGCCGTCAGCTCCAGCAGCCGGCTACCATGCCGGCTTCCGCCAGTAGCCTGGCTGGAGGTGATCGGTGACGTTTCGTGTGCGTTCGCTTGGATTTCCGGCCTTTTTTCGGATATTGGCGTCATTTTCGTGTCTTTTTTTGGTTGTTGGCTGTTCTGGGGAGTCCGAGGACAGCGGCTTTGCCGGGCTTGCCGAATCGCAACAGGCAGGCACCGACGTACCTTTCCTGCAGCCTGGCCCGGGCGACCGGCTCAACTTCCCGGAGGATTTCGGACCCCACCCCCAGCACCGCATCGAGTGGTGGTACCTGACTGCCAATCTCGAAAACCAGGCGGGTGAGCCGCTGGGCCTGCAATGGACGCAGTTTCGCCAGGCCCTGACCCCGAGGCCTGCGGATGCGACACCGCCGGCGCCGTCCCAGTGGCCATTGCAGGCGGCGTGGATGGCTCACGGTGCGCTCAGCTGGCGTGGTCAGCATCATTTTGCCGAGCGGCTGGCCCGGGCCGACGTTGGTCACTCCGGTGCCACGGCACAACCGTTCGAGGTCTGGCTTGATGACTGGCGGCTGACCAGTACTGGTGAGTCTGGCTCCTGGCGGTTGCGGGTGTCGGCCGACAACTGGTCATACGATCTGTCTTTGCGGCTCAAGGGCCCGCCGGTGGCGCACGGTGACCGGGGCTTCAGTACCAAGTCCGCCAGTGGTGAGGGTTCGATGTATTTCAGCCTGGTGGATATTGCCATTGCCGGTACAGTCACCATCGATGGCGAAACTCAGAAAGTCCGGGGCAAGGGCTGGTTCGATCGCGAGTGGAGCAGTCAGCTGCTAAAAACCGGGCAGCAGGGTTGGGACTGGTTTGCCCTGCACCTGGATTCCGGCGACAAGCTGATGGCGTTCCGGTTGCGGGAGGAGGGCGGCGCGTTTGTCTCCGGTACCTGGATTACCGATGCAGGGGAGGCGATGGCACTGAGTGCCGATGAGCTGATTCTGACCCCGGTAACTGAGAGCGAGGCGACGCCAACCCGCTGGCGGCTGCAAATACCGCAGTACGGCGTCGATCTGGACATTGCCGCGCCGCCCGGGGAATACCTTAACGAGGGCCAATATCCGTACTGGGAAAGTCCGGTCAGCGTCAGCGGCAGTCACTACGGGGAGGGCTACATGGAGCTGACCGGGTATGAGGTGGAGTAGGTTGTTCAGCTGATCGCTGGTGGTTCCAGACTGGAGAAAAGCTCCTGAATGCCGTTATGCCACTGCTGCCGCAAGCTGTGGAAGTATTCACACTGGTCCTCAACCCGCTCCATCAGACAGGGCTCGAGGGCGTCTTTGCGATAGATCGCGATGTCCAGGGGCATTCCCACGGACAGGTTGCTCTTCATGGTGGAGTCGAACGAGATCAGGGCGCACTGATAAGCCCGGTCCAGCGGTGTCCGGTAGTTCACGATCCGGTCGAGGATCGGTTTGCCGTACTTGGATTCGCCAATCTGGAAGTAGGGTGTCTCCTCGGTGGCCTCAATGAAGTTGCCTTCCGGGTAGACGTTGAACAGGCGCGGTGCCTCGCCTTTGATCTGGCCCCCGAGAATCAGCGAGCAGCTGAAATCCACATGGCTCAGCTTGCCGTCCGGGTTGTCCCGGCGAATCACTTCGCGCATGGTCTGGCCCACGATTTCGGCGGTCTCAAACATGGTAGTGGTGTTGAGCACGTTGGTGGTGTCGGTGCCCGCGCGGCGCTCCAGCAGGCTGATGACACTCTGGCTGGTGGCCAGGTTGCCGGCGGACAGCAACACCAGCTCACGTTCGCCCGGCTTGTCGAAGACATGCATCTTACGGAAGGTCGAGATCTGGTCGAAACCGGCGTTGGTTCGGGAATCCGAGGCAAACACCAGCCCGTCGGCCAGTCGCATCGCTACGCAATAAGTCATAAAGCCCTCCTGCCAGGCTCCAATAATGCGCGTAGTCTAAAACGAATCCCGTCGGAACGTGAGCGCTTTATTGTGCGTTTTTCGGCAGTTTTGTTACTGCGCTTGCGCGGCCTCAGTCACCCAGGCCCGGGTCTGCATGTGCTCGGTTCCGCCGCCATTGCGCATGCCGCGAACGGGCGCTACATCCAGGTAGTCCAGGCCGACCGCGAGTTTCAGGTGGCTCTCGGCCACGTTCAGGGTGTTGACCACATCGAAGGTCTGCCAGTTACTACCAAGCCAGACTTCAGCCCAGGCATGGGTGGCCACATGGTCATCACTGACCGAATGAATGTAGCCACTGACATAACGAGCCGGCACGCCGATGTAGCGACAACAGGCGATGAAGATGTGGGTGTGGTCCTGGCACACACCGGCACCGAGCTTGAAGGCCTCCGCCGCGGTGTGGGTCACACTGGTGGCCCCCGGGGTGAACGCGATGTGCTCGCGCAAATGCTTCATCAGGCGAAGCAGGCTGCGTTTGTTGGGTGAGTACTGTTCGGCGAACGCCTTCAGATCTTCGTCCACCTCGGTCAGTGGCGTGTCGCACAGGAACACTTCGGGTGGGAACGGAGAGTCGTCCTTGGTCAGTGGTTTGCCGGTCAGGTCGACAATGCCCTCGGCGACCAGGGTGATGCTGGGGAACGCCTTTTTCAGTGTCATCACCGTCACCGGGTTGCCATAACCGTCGATCATCTCACTGGTTTCGCCGGGTATGTCCAGGCGCCATTCGAAGATACGCTGCTGGGGCGTGTTCCGGGGCGTCAGCCGGATGTACTGGATGCTGTTGCGGACCGGCGATTCGTAGGTGTAGGTCGTCTCATGACGAATATGCAGTCTCATTGGTGCCACCCCATGTAGTCTTTCTGAATTTGACCGGCAATGCGCTGAATCCTTGCCAGGAAATCCACGAGGTAGTCATGCAGGCCACGTTCCTCGATGTAGTCGGTATCACCGAATCGGATGTTGGCGTAGAGGCTGGAGGCCATGCGCCGGGCTCGCTGGGCAGAACCACTTTCAACCCGGTCGAGCAGGCCGGCAATTTCTTCCAGGCAGCTGTGCAGGGAACGCGGAAGTTCATGGGACAGAATCAGCAATTCCGCGACACTGGTAGGATCGAGGCTATGCCCGTAGGTGTTCTGGTAAGCTTCAAACGCCGCCAGGGAATTCAGCAGTGCGGTCCACTCGAAGAAAGACTGAGTCGCCTGCTCCTCCATCGCCCTCGTGGCCATGACGTGGCGAATATCCAGCACCCGCGCGGTGGTATCGGCGCGCTCTATGATCGTACCCAGGCGCAGGAAGTGGAAGGCATCGTTGCGCAACAGGGTGCCGTAAGCGGCGCCCCGGAACATGTGCGAGCGTTCGCGAATCCAGTCGAATACTGAGCTGGCGTTGGACTCGGTGACTCCCTCTTGCTGCAGTACTTTCAAGTCGAGCCAGGCACGGTTGATGGTTTCCCAGACGTCGGCCGACAGGTTGCCCCGAACATGCAGGGCGTTGTCCCGGGCGTTACGGATGTAGTTAAAGACGCTGGCCGGGTGCTGGTCGTCCAGCAACAGGAAGTCGATCAGGTTCCGGGGCGTGATCTCTTCATGGTGTTCGAAGAACTCATCATAGGTGCCAGAGACCAGTAACGGCACCGAAAGCTGTTCGGTGCGGTCTTCCGGAACGTCGATCAGGGCCATGTTCAAACTGACATCCAGTTGTCTGGCCTGGCTCTCTGCCCGCTCCAGGTAACGGGCCATCCAAAACAGGCTGGAGGCTGCGCGGCTCAGCATAAGTCGTCCTCCAGTACCCAAGTGTCTTTGGTGCCACCGCCCTGGGACGAGTTCACCACCAGGGAGCCCTTTTTCAGGGCTACGCGGGTCAGCCCGCCGGGAACCATCTGAATCTTCTTGCCCGACAGCACGAAGGGACGGAGATCCAGATGCCGGGGTGCCACGCCCTCGTCCACAAAGGTGGGGCAGGTGGACAGGCTGAGTGTCGGTTGGGCAATGTAATCTTCGGGGTGCGCCTTGAGCAGACCGCGGAAGGTTTCCAGTTCTTTCTTGCTGGCCTTGGGGCCAATCAGCATGCCATAGCCGCCGGCGCCCTGGGCTTCTTTAACAACCAGTTCCGGCAGGTGATCCAGCACGTATTGCAGGTCCTTTTTCTTGCGACACTGCCAGGTTGGCACATTCTTCAGAATGGGCTCTTCACTGAGATAGAAGCGGATCATGTCCGGAACATACGGGTAGATCGACTTGTCATCCGCAATCCCGGTGCCCATGGCGTTGGCCAGGACTACGTTACCGGTTCGGTACGCGGCATAAAGCCCGGGCACGCCCAGCATGGAACTGGGGTTGCCAGCCAGCGGGTCGAGGAAGTCGTCGTCGACCCGGCGGTAGATGACATCCACCTGTTGCGGGCCGACGGTGGTTTTCATATAGACCCTGTTCTGGTGCACGAACAGGTCGGCGCCTTCGACCAGCTCCACCCCCATCTGTCGCGCCAGGAAGGCATGCTCGAAATAGGCACTGTTAAAGCGGCCCGGGGTGAGAACCACCACGGTCGGGTTGGCTTTCAACGACGCGGCTCGCAGGGTTTCACCCAGAAGATTAGGGTAATGCTCCACCGGAGCTACCGGTGAGTGGGCAAACAGTTCGGGGAAAAGCCGCATCATCATCCGGCGATTCTCCAGCATGTACGACACCCCGCTGGGGCACCGGAGGTTGTCTTCCAGCACGTAAAAATCGCCATCGTTGTTCCGGATAAGATCGATACCAGCGATGTGGGAATACAGATTTCTCGGCAGCTTCAGGTTTTGCATGCCGGGCTGATACTGGCTGTTGGCAAACACCTGCTCGGCACTGATTACGCCAGCTTTAACGATTTCGTAGCTGTGGTAGATGTCGTGCAGGAAGCGGTTCAGCGCCGTTACTCGCTGGCGCAGGCCGGCCTGGAGTTTGTGCCAATCGCTGGCGGAAATGATCCGTGGAATCAGGTCAAACGGGATCAGTCGGTCGGCACCCTGATCCTCACCGTAGACGTTGAAGGTAATGCCCAGGCGCTGGAACAACACATCGGCTTCGCGGCGCTTTTCCGCGATCAGGTTTTCATCCGATTCGAGTAACCAGTTTTCCAGCATACGGCAATGTGGCCGCACTCGGTTGTTCTCATCGAACAGCTCATCAAACAGACCTGCGTCCGGCGTCTCAATCAACATGATTCTGTTCGTCTCCCTGAAGGGTGCCGGTGAAGTTGGCACTCAATACGGTAATGGGCAGCAAAAGGCGGGCCATCGGCTCTGTTGATGGTGTCATGCCCTGTCTTACAGCAAAGGAGAGTACGGCCGTTCTGTCAATTCAGGGGTTAAAACGAAAGCAGGCGGCCACGTGGCCGCCTGCTTCAAAGTGTTACCAAATCGCCTTATTCGACGGAAGTTGCACCAATACGGTGAATACTGACGTCCGCGCCGTTGAACTCTTCTTCATCAGTCAGGCGCAGGCCGGAAATGGCGTTGATAACGCCGTATACAATCAGACCGCCTACGAAAGCCACCAGAACCCCCGCAACGGAACCGATGATCTGGGACATCAGGCTGACACCGCCCAGGCCACCGAAGGCTTCCTGGCCGAAGATACCGCAGGCAATCGCACCCCAGACACCGCAGACGCCGTGCAGCGGCCAGACACCCAGCACATCGTCCAGGCGCTCAATCTTGGCCTGGGCCCATTCGAACAGGTACACGAAGATGGCGCCGGCAATACCGCCGGTGATCAGTGCGCCTACCGGGTGCATCAGATCAGAGCCGGCACAAACGGCCACCAGGCCGGCCAGCGGTCCGTTGTGGATGAAGCCCGGGTCCTTGCGACCCACCAGCATGGCCACCAGGATGCCGCCGACCATGGCCATCAGGCTGTTCACCGCTACGAGGCCACTGATGCCGTCGAGGGTTTGCGCGGACATAACATTGAAACCGAACCATCCTACGGTCAGGATCCAGGCGCCCAGGGCCAGGAATGGAATGTTGGACGGGGCAAAGGCGACCACGCGGCCGTTGCGGTAGCGGCCGTTACGAGCGCCGAGCAGCAGAACCGCGGCCAGGGCGATCCAGCCACCCACGGCGTGCACCACAACGGAGCCGGCGAAGTCGTGAAAAGATGCACCAAACTGGCTCTCAAGCCAGGCTTGGAATCCAAAATTACCATTCCAGATCAGACCTTCGAAGAACGGGTACACGAGGGCCACGATGAGGGCGGAAGCAATCAGCATGGGGTAGAACTTTGCGCGCTCGGCAATGCCGCCGGAGACGATGGCCGGAATGGCGGCCGCGAAGGTCATCAGGAAGAAGAACTTGACCAGCTCGTAGCCATTGCTGGCGGTCAGTTCTGCCGCGCCGGTCATGAAGTGGCTGCCGTAGGCGACGTAGTAACCCACGAAGAAGTAGGCCACGGCAGAGACGCCGAAATCGGTCATGATCTTGACCAGGGCGTTGACCTGGTTCTTGTGACGCACAGTGCCCACTTCAAGGAAGGCAAAACCGGCGTGCATGGCCAGTACCATGATGGCACCGATAAGGATGAACAGCGTGTTAGCGCTCTCAGTCAGGGTATGTACTGCACTCGTGATGTCCACGGGTTTTCGCTCCTGAATTGTTTTATTGGCCTCGGATGGGCTTGTTGTGCATTGGTCGGGTGCACAGAAGCAAGAGGCGTTCCAAAACGATGCAAAAGTAGCGACGTTAGTCAGTTGCTAGGGGAGAGGGAAGGTAAGATGGTGCTCTTAATGGAATTTTCGCACCAAAAAAGTGCGCTCATGTCGGGTTTGCACTGATATGGGCACTCGGCGAGGCCGATTACCAGGTGATGTTATTGTCCGGGTTATTGTCGTCGAGAAGGATCTCAGGCGTGGGGTTCGCTTCAAAATCAATCACCGCTTCCTGGTCCAGGGCGCCTGACTCCACCAGTTCCCGGAGTTCGACCTCCTGCTCTTGCAGCGGGCCTGAAAGATCAACAATGATTTCCACCCGGCGATTCTTGGCGCGACTTTCCACGGTGTCGTTGCTGACCCGGGGCTTGGTGTCCGCCAGGCCCTTCACTGCCAATCGGGTCGGTTCAACCTCTTCCACCGCCAACAGGGCATTGGCTACGGCCGCGGCTCGTGCTGCCGAGAGATCCCAGTTGCTGTAGAACCGGGACGTGCGAATGGGGATGTCGTCGGTATGTCCTTCTACCGTTAGCCTGCCTGGGATCTCCGCGAGCACATCCGCCATGTCCAGCAGCAAGGTTTCGAAATCGTAGGTCAGATCGGCAGAGCCGGAAGGGAAGGAGCCTTTTTCCTCAATGCGAATCACGATCCTGCGCTGATCCTCATCCTGGGCCACATTGATGCGGCCATCTTCGATGGCCTCTTCCAGCACCTTGGTTATGTCCTGAGTGCTCTGGTCGAGTTGGTCCTGGGTTGCGGCCTCAATGGCCTGCTCGGTTGGACTTTTGAGAGTTTGAAGCTCCGGCTTCTGGTCTGACGTGGTCTGCCGAACCTCGTTCACCACGGTGGGCTCAGGCGGCGCCGGCGAGAACTTGTCAAAAATCGGGCTGGTGCCCATGGGAATGTCCAGAGTCGGCACTTCGCGCTGAACCCCGAAGGCCTTCGACAGCTCACCGGCGATCTGCTTGAACTTCATGGCGTCGATTTCAGAGAACGACAGCAGCAACACGAAGAAGCACATCAGCAGCGACATCAGGTCGGCGAAGGTAACAACCCAGGCCGGGATGCCCGGTTTTTCCTCTTCTGGAAGCTCGTCCATGACCTACCCGTTGGCTGGTTCTGGCTCGCCAACCTTGGCGCGCTCTTTCGGCGACAGGTAGCTCGATAGAAGCTGCTCAATCACGCGTGGGTTGGTGCCTTCCTGAACCGCGACCAGGGCATCAATGTACAGGGACTGCATGCGTGCCTCTTCGGTCATCCGCAGCGACAGCTTGTCGGCGATGGGAGAGGCGATCATGGTTGCGAGCATGGCACCGTACAGGGTGGTCAGCAGTGCCACGGCCATGGCTGGGCCGATGGATTTGGGGTCTTCCATGTTCGACAGCATCTGCACCAGACCGATCAGGGTGCCGATCATGCCCATGGCTGGACCAACGTCGGCCAGGGCGGTGAACACCTTGGCCCCAGAGCGATTGTGCTCCAGGGTCATCAGCCGCTCTTTGTTGAGCAACTGCTTGATGGTGTCGGCGTTCTGGCCATCCACCAGCATCTGGATGCCCTGGCCCAGGAAGGGCGATTCGACTTCACGGCCCTCGAGCCCCAGCACGCCTTCCTTGCGGGCAATTTGTGCCACATCCACCAGTTCCTCGATGGCAGACTGGGTTTCCGGTAATTTGAACTTGAAGGCCCGGGCTGCGGCGCTGAATGCGCCAAAGAACTGGCCAAAACTGAATTTCGAAAGCACCACCAACACACTGCCCCCGAGGACAATCAGCAGGGAGGGGCCATTGATGAAAACATCGGGTGAGACGCCGAGAATAACGGCAGAAGCGATGAGCAATATAGCGCCAACAAGGCCAATCAGGGTGGCAAAATCCACGTCGTCTCCAGAGGCAGGGGCAATGAAAGAAACGATTGAAAGGGTACGTCCGGTTTGTGTACCAATCAATTCGAATGTGTAAATTTGTTTTGCGCGTCGTAGTGTTCTTTCCATGCAGCGTAGCGGTGCAGGTCCGATTCCACCAGTTTCAGACACAGGGCGACCACGCCGGCGTCGTCTATAAAACCGAAACCGAGGATCAGATCGGGGATCACATCCAGGGGATTGAGAACGTAAAGCAGCGCGCCGGCAATGGCCGCGATGGTCTTCCAGGGCACGCTGCGGTAGTTGCCATACCAATAGTCGCGGATCATTGCGAACATGAGCTTGATGTCGGCGCTGAAGCGGTTGAGCTTGCCGCTGCCTTTCACCTTTTCCTCAATCGTCCGCTGGCGCTCCAGCAGGGTTTCCAGGTCGGCGCGATGCACCTTGCCGGACTCGGCATTTAGCTGTTTTTCCGCGTTTTTCTCATTAAACAGGGCCATTACAGCGTGTCCTTTGCCAGAGAAAGTGTGCAGCCACCATGATCGCTCAAGCCTGAGTCGGTTGCCAACCTCTGCGGGCTTAACGGTGTTTGGTAGCGATTCCTCAATTCCGGCGGAATCTGGGCCAGCTGTTTATCCACGAGTGTGGCCATGGCGGTGTTGATTGGTTGAACGTTCAGGCCGGGTTCGAGAGTTTGTAGCAGGTAGGCGGCCGCTTCGGCAGTAGAGAGGTAGTGCTCCGCGGGTGCCTTGCGAACCACATACTGCGACGTCGGCGGGTGTGCAAAGTGGAAGCGGGGCAGGGCAGCAATGTGTGGATTCAGGTGCAGGATCTTCGCGGCCTTGCGCCAGGTTCCGTCCAGCAGCAGCCAACGGTTGATGGCGCTGGTGTCGGCCTCCTCAAGGGGCTGGCTGGCGGGGCCGGGAAACAGCACCGCCGTGTCTGCGTTCAAATCTGCAAGACTCAATCCGGCCCGCTGCAGTTGCTCGGGGGATTCACCCACCACAACCTGCACCTGATCCAGGCAGCGTTCAAGAATTCTGAGAGTGCCCTTGCTGCGCCCCACCTCTGTCGGGTGCTGTATGACCGTAATCGGGGTGCCATTGGCCACTGCCTGGCACTGGTCACATACGCAAATATTGGCGTGCAACTGGCAATGCGGGCAGATGGATTGCTGCCGGTGCCTATTTACCACCAGGCCTTGCCCCACATTTCCGGGTTGGCCCAGTTGTCGGGGTTGTTCCAGGCGCGCTTGTGGTTGTAGGTGTCGAGGTTGTAGGTGTAGAGCGTGAGTATGCCGGCCTCGCCCTGTATTTCCGCGTGGCGGCGAAAGCCCAGGCCAATGAAATCCTTGAAGGCCCAGTCGGGGGTGTCGCCCACCAGCACGGCAATTTGATGGGTGCCGTAATTGCGCAGCTGGCCCAGCAGCAGGGCGCCCTCGCCGTGGGGCAGATGCTCCAGGGTATCGGTAATCAGGGCCAGGTCCTGGACTGCGGTTGGCGGCAGCGCCGCATTGGGGTCGGCGGTGTCCAGGCGCCAGATCCGGGCGTCGCTCCGGTGGCTTTGCCAGCGTTCGGCCACCTCTTGCGCCACGGCACCGCAACACACCAGCGTTGCCGGCTGGGTGGTGTCGATGATGCGCGCGAGTACCTCGCGGGCGCTACCAGTGTTGGTTGATGCGGTCATAGAATCGGCCAGTCTGCTGCGTCTACCGTGTGTAAGCCCACCGGCTGCTCGGCGTGGCCATCCCAACGATCCACAAAGGTGCCAACGGGATCGTACTGTTTGGCCTGCTTGTCGAGATTGAACTGCCGCAACCCGCGGGGATCGGCGCCCACGCCAGCCAAGTATTGCCAGTTGCCGTAGTTGCTCGCGACATCATAGTCGATCAGTTGCTGCTCGAACCAGGCCGCACCGTAGCGCCAGTCCAGTTCCAGCTCGTTGACGAAACAGCTGGCCACCAGTTGCCGGGCCCGGTTGCTAATGTAGCCGGTTTCCCGGAGCTGATTCATGGCTGCGTTCACCAGTGGGTACTCGGTATTACCCTGACACCAGGCCATGAACCGGTGGCCGTAGAAGGTTGCCGGCCGATTCTTGCGCTGCACTCCGTCCCGCCGGAACAGGTTGGCGCCGTGTTTCAGAGCGTACCAGTAGTAATACTCCCGCCAAAGTAGCTCGAACCAGAGCCAGTAAGTCGATTCGTTGCTGGTCTCGGTGCGCTCGTACTCGGTGATGCTCTCCGCCACTTCCCGCACTGACAGGCAGCCATTGGCGAACCAGGGTGAGAATTTTGAAGATGAATCCCACTTGTCGAGTTCGTTCCGGGTCTCTTTGTACTGGGCGATGCTGTGATCCACAAACAGGAACTGCTTCAGCTGCGCCAGCCCCATCGCTTCGCCACCCCGGAATGGCAGTGGGTGCATTGGATTGGCAATAGCGGGGCAGTCCCCGCGGTTGTCCTCCGGAAAGCCCGGTGGCGGCGGCAGCGAGGTCAGGGTGCGAATGCGCAGCCGTTCGGAATTGCGCTCACCGGTTTTCTCCACCTGCTTACGAAACTGCGAAAAAGTGTCCGGGAGCTCGTCCAACGTCATCGGCAGTGAGCCTTCGGTGAACAGACTCAGCGTCTCGAATTGCTGAAACAGGGTGTTGGGCAGCTGCTCCTTGAGGCGTTGCCACTGGCCGGCTTCCCGGGTACCAGGCTGACGGGAACGGATGATACGGGTGATGCGATGTTCGTGGGCCAGCTTGGGCAAGACCGTTTCTGGCTCGCCGTAGACGATGTGCAGCCGTTGCCCCAGCTCCCGCAGGCTGCGTTCAAGCGCCATCAGGCTTTGCCAGAGAAAACGCCAGCGGTGTGTGCCCATGGCCCGGGACTGCAGAGGGCCGGGGGCAAACCAGCGTGGGTCCACCACGTAGACGCAGAGCAGGACATCGGATTTCGACGCAGCCAGCAGGGCGGCGTTGTCGTGCAGGCGCAGGTCGCGGGTGAACCAGTAGAGGGTGTGCAAGTCGGTGCGCTCCTGTCCAGTCTTTATGCAGTCGTCAGATCCTGGGATGTACGCCCTTAAGCCGGCAAGAGATTATTGCCCAGGTGGATTAGGCAATGCCCAGGCACTGTTTGAAGAACACGCGAACGAACCGCTCCAGCGGCTCCGTAGACTTGACCACCTTGGATCGGAGGATTGCACCTTCCCAGCCGGAAAGCAGCAGGCTGGCCGCGTCTGAAGCGTTGATGGAGGAATCTATGGCGCCGGCCGCCTGGCCTTCGGCGATGCAGCGCTCGAAACGCTGTTCCCAGCCTGAGAACACACGATTCAGGCGCAGGCGGAAGGTTTCGTTCTGGCCGGCCAGCTCCTGGCCCAGGTTGCCGATCAGGCAGCCGCTGGTGTATTGGCAGTTGGCCATGGACTCAAAACCAGTATCAAAGTAGGCCCGCAGCCGGTCAACACAGGAGCGGCTGGAATCGCTGAGAATCCGATCCAGCGTTGTGTCGTATTCCTGTGCGAAGGTATCGATGACGGCCAGGCCGAAATCGTTCTTGCTGCTAAAGTAATGGTAGAAAGAGCCCTTGGGCACGCCAGCTGCCGTCAGGATGGCGTTGAGGCCGGTGGCACTGAAGCCCTTCTGGCCAATCAGCTCGGCGCCGGTCTGAATAATGTGATTGCGAGTGTCGTTCGATTGCATGGATGATAGATTAGACCGGTCGTCTAGAGTGAGTCAAACCAGGCACATCCGAGATATTCCTTACCACCGTTTCAGAGGAGATTGCCCGTGATTAAATCCCGCGCCGCCGTTGCGTTCGAGGCCAACAAGCCGCTCGAGATTGTCGAAGTCGATGTTGCCCCGCCCCAGCAGGGCGAAGTGCTGGTTCGCATTGTCGCCACTGGCGTCTGCCACACCGATGCCTACACCCTCTCAGGTGCCGATCCCGAGGGCTTGTTCCCGACCATTCTTGGCCATGAAGGCGGTGGCATCGTGGAAGCGGTTGGCCCCGGCGTAAAAGACCTGGAAGTGGGTGACCACGTCATTCCGCTGTATACCGCCGAATGCGGCGAGTGCAAGTTCTGCACCTCCGGCAAGACCAACCTGTGCGGTGCGGTTCGAGCCACCCAGGGCAAGGGCGTGATGCCCGATGGCTCCTCCCGGTTCTCTTACAACGGTGAGCCGTTGTACCACTACATGGGCTGCTCCACTTTCTCTGAGTACACCGTGCTGCCGGAAGTGTCGCTGGCCAAGATTCCCAAGGAAGCACCGCTCGACAAGGTTTGCCTGCTGGGTTGTGGCGTGACGACCGGCATTGGTGCCGTGCTGAACACCGCCAAGGTGGAAGAGGGGGCCACTGTCGCTATCTTCGGCCTGGGTGGCATCGGCCTGGCGGCTATTATCGGCGCCACCATGGCCAAAGCCGGCCGGATTATTGCCATCGACATCAACCCGGGCAAGTTCGACATTGCCAAACAGCTGGGCGCCACCGATGTGGTTAATCCCAAGGATTACGACAAGCCGATCCAGGAAGTAATCGTTGAGATGACGGATGGTGGTGTGGATTACTCGTTTGAGTGTGTCGGCAATGTGCAGCTGATGCGTTCGGCTCTCGAGTGCTGTCACAAGGGCTGGGGTGAATCCATCATCATTGGCGTCGCCGGTGCCGGCGAGGAAATCAGCACCCGCCCGTTCCAGCTGGTGACAGGACGGGTCTGGAAGGGCTCCGCCTTTGGCGGGGTGAAGGGCCGGACTGAGTTGCCGGGCTATGTGGCGAAGGCCGAGAAGGGCGAGATCCCGCTGGACGTGTTCATCACCCACGAGATGCCGCTGGAAGACATCAACAAGGCGTTTGACCTGATGCACGAAGGCAAGAGCATTCGCACGGTCATTCACTTCTGAGTTGAATTGATCAGGGTGGGATGGCCCCGCCCTGATCACTGCTAGCGATCGGTCAGCTTGAGCTCGATGCGCCGGTTCTTTTGCAGCGCGTCCGGCGTGGTGCCGCTGGCAACCGGGAAGAACTCGCCAAAGCCGGCGGCCACCATGCGCCTCTCCGGCACACCCTGAGCAGCCAGGTAACGCACTACCGCCACTGCCCGCGCAGTCGACAGTTCCCAGTTGGAGGGGAATTGAGGGGTATTGATGGGGATCAGGTCGGTATGGCCATCAATACGCAGGATCCAGTCAATGTCGCCGGGAATGGCGGCCACCACATCGAGCAGCACCTCGGCCAACTTGTCCAGCTCGCTTTTACCCTCTTCACCCAATTGCGCTGAACCGGAGGCAAACAGCAACTCTGACGGCAGCAGGAAGCGGTCGCCCACCACCCGGATGTTTTCATTGGTGGCCAGGATGTTCCGCAAGCGGGCGAAAAACTCAGACTGATACTGTTCCAGTTGATTCACCCGCTCTGCCAGCAGGGTATTCAGCCGCTGGCTGACATCTTTCAGCTCATCTTCTTTCTCTGCCGTTTCCTCTTTCTGCAGCTTCAAGGCCGCGGTAATTTGCCGTAACTGCGCCTGCAAAGAGGCAATTTGATTTGATAGCCGCAGAATCATCGCCTGTTGGCTGGCAGAGAGCTGATCCTGCTCTTCCAGTTCCTCGTTCATGCTGGCCAGGCGCGCGGCCCGAGCCTCGGCGTCCGCCGATTGCTGCATCAACTGATTTCGGGAGGCGTCCAGGCGAGCTTGCAGATCGTCGTTGCGGGTCAGGGCATCGCTGTAATCGTTTTGCACCGCGGCCATCTGCTGCTCCAGGGCCTCGGTCTTGCTCTGCTCCAGTCCCAGCAGTTGGGAGATTTCATTCAAACGCTGGTTCAGGCGCGCCAATTCCGTGTTGCGATCGGACAGGGTCTGAGACAGGTACAGCTGGCTCACGACATAGACCAGCAGCATGAAGATCACCAGCATCAGCAGGGCCGACAGGGCATCCACGTAACCCGGCCAGACGTTGGTGGCACTGCGGCTGCGGCGCTTGGAACCAATCATGACCGCACGTTGTCTTCGTCCACGATGTCCACCAGATTGGTGACACCGGTAAGCCACTCCTCGAGGCCGTCATAAAACCGGTTCTGGGCATGGCCGGCCTGGATGTCCAGGAAACCCAGGATCAGCGAGCCGCCAAGCCCCAGCAGGGACGAACTGAAGGCGGTGCCCATGCCCTGCAGCGGGGTGAGCAGGCCGGCCTGGAGATCGGCGAAAACCTTGCCGAAATCGCCCTGGCCCATGTCGAGGTTGGTGATGACCTCACCCACGGCATTGATGGTGCCCAGCAGCCCCCAGAAGGTGCCCAGCAGCCCCAGGAAAACCAGCAGGCTGATGAAGTAGCGGGTGATTTCCCGCTGTTCGTCCATGCGCGAGTGAATGCCATCAAGCACCGTGCGCAGGGACAGGGTAGAGAGCGTGAAACGGTCGCGCTTGGATTCCTCGCCCAGCTGCCGGGCCAGGGGTTTCAGCAACCGGGGCTCCTGCAGCACCGACAGCCCCGAGTGGCCAGTCCGGAACTGGGAAATCCAGCGCATCTCCGGAAACAGCACAAACACCTGCCGGTAGGTCAGTCCGATGCCGACTATCAGAACGCCCACGATCAGCAGGTTGAAGACCCAGTTCGCCATGAACGCGGTCATCAGGGGTTTGTGAATGAGTGCGCCGACGATCAGGACAACCGCCAGAAACAACGTCATCCAGAAAAGGGTGTGTTTGGGATTGCTCATAAACACCGCCAGTGTTCGGAAGAAGTATCAGGAAAACATAGCACAGCGTGGTTGGAATGAAGGGCGGATTAAAGAAAGCTGCGGGCATAAAATTGGTTGTTGATTGATCGATCCTGTTTATATAAGGTGAACGCATTAATAATAAGTAAATCGAGTTGCGCTATGTTTGGAAATACGCTTGCCGGCAATACCGTTTTTAGGGGCGCCTTCCCGGAAGAAGTCTCGGGATTCGTCAATGATCACATCGGGCAGCATCGTCTGGAGCTCAAGAGCAAGAGCCGGGCGGCCTCCAGTCTCAGTTTTCGGGAGTTCGCGGGTTTTGGCCTCTCTCGGATCAGCTACGGTAATGAAGTGCGGGTTACAAGCCCGGAACTGGAATCCATTTATCACTTCCAGATCGTTACCCGGGGTGAGTGCATCTGGCATCAGGGGGCTGATCAGCTTCGCCTTCAGGCCGGTGAGGCCATGATGGTGAACCCCTATGAGAGGATTGATCTGGAATACTCAGCGGACTGCGAAAAGGTGATTATCAAAGTTCCGGAAGAGGTACTCTGTTCCGCCAGGCCTCTCGGTCGTACCGGTGCCCCCGAACAGCCGCTTCGTTTTGAGCGCAGCCCGGTAAACCTGAAGCTTTGCCCGTCTTTGCCAAGCATCCTGAATGCGGTCTTCTTGGAGCTTGAGGAGGGAGGGGATGATGATATCCGGTTGGTGTCCGCACCCTATCGGGAAATCATCCTGAAGAAGTTATTGACGGTGTTCCGTAGTACCTGGACGGTCGACGATGATCAGCCGGTTTTCTCGCCAGCCGTTGCCCGGATGATTCATTACATCGATCAGAATCTGAAGCAGGCCATTGATGTCGAAGAGTTGTCTGCGGTTTCCAATATGAGCGTCAGGTCAATCTACAACGCATTCTCGAAAAGCTTTTCGATCACCCCTAAGTGCTATGTGAAACAACGAAAACTGCAGCAATTGAGAGCGGACTTGCTGACGGGTCGATGCCGAAACGTCACCGAGGTTGCCCTGGATTACGGGTTCAGCCACCTTGGGCGGTTCTCGTCAGACTATCGCAAGATGTTTGGTGAATTGCCCTCAGAAACCCTTCGCATGGCCGGGTAATCCCGGCCCTATACCTGAGCCACCTGTCTTTGTTGACCGCATATTTGCCGGGTGACTTTCTCCGCGCACTGCCTGACCTGCTCGAACAACGGAGAGCCTTCGCTAATGTCGGTGTCTTGAGCAAGGCCCAGCAGCGTAATGACTGTGACGATGGACCCGTTGAGGTCGTAGACCGGCACGCTAAGGACATTGATTTCAGGCAGGTAATCGCTGAAAAATGCGCAGTAATTCTTCTGTTTGATTGCTTCCAGATGGGCTCCCAGCTGTTCCCGGGGAATGTCTCTGCCGTGGTGTTTTGGCAAGTTGCTGGACTGTTTGTAGAACTGATCGATGAGTTCGCGCCGGCGTTCAAGTGGCAGGGCGGCCAGGAAGATGCGGCCAGACGCGGAATTGAGTGGCGACAGCTCCGCCCCCAGGCGTACGTTGACCGAAATTGGCATGCTTGAGTCGAGCCATTTGATCACCAGTGGACCGGAACCGTTCCACACCGTTACTGACACGGTTTTGTCGGTGTCTTCATTGAGCTGGTCAACCGCCTCGTAGGAAAGCTGGATCGGATTGATCCGGCGCAGGGCGGAAATGCCCAGTGTCAGGCTGGAATTGCCGAGGGTGTACTGGGTCTGGTTGACCTGGTTGATATAACCCTCGCGCAACAGACTGACCAGGTATTTGTGAGCCCGGCTGGGTGAGAGGTCCAGCGCTCTGGACAGCTCCTTCAGTGAGGGCGGTCGCGCTGCGTTGGCAATGTAATTCAGGATGTGCAGGCCGATTTCGAGAGAACCAATTCCCTGCCGCTTGGGGCTTTCGTCAGTCATGTAGGCCGTCGCTATGAAGTGATGGATCGTTCCGGGAGCGTATGGAGCACAGGTGCCGGGAAGACGGTCGGCACCTGTGTCCTTTTGCGGTAAGGGTACCAATTCTGAATGCTCAGTTCAGAACGAGTATTTTGCCATTACCTCAATCTGCTGTCCTTCCGGGATCAGCGGGCCGAACGCCAGATTGTATTTGCGCCATTCCACCCCGACTTCCAGCTCCGGAATGATGTTGTGAATTACATTCACGCGCGGGGCTTCGTACCGGGTGTCGGCCTGGTCATCAACCTCGACCGTGGTGTAGGCAACATTGGCGCGCCACTGATCGTTCATGACAAAACGGAAACCGGCGTTGAAGCCTGTCTGGCTGATAGCATCGCCATTCTCGACATCACTGGAAAGGGAGCCCCCGACGCCGACGCCGGTAAAGGCACCCAGGCCCTCACCGTGATGGGCGTTGAGTGTGAGGCTGTGGCGCCCGAGTTTGATCTCTGAACCAACAGCACCGCCGGCTACGAAGTCACCGTTGGCCACTTCGCGGCCGCTGGCTGTGAGGATCAGTCGGTGGCCACCGTCGAAGTTCAGGTTGTAGTTGATGGCCAGGTCCGGTGTGTCTGCATCGTTATTGACGGGATCCTGGGCGGTTACCCGGAAATTGTTGAACTGATAGCTGGCCAGAGTTGTTCGGAAATTGAGACCGCCCAAGGTACCGCGAGGCCCGCCCAGGAAATCGAGGTAATCGTTGTAGGCGACAGCCCAGAATTGGCCGGTCCAGGTTTGACCTACCGTGGCATTGTCCACCTTGATGAACGCGTGCCGGAGCCGCAGATCATTGTTCTCGCCTGGAAAGAGTCCGCCGTAAAAATCGCCCTCCACAAACCCCACAATGGTGTGGCCCTGTTTCTGGGTGACGGTCTTAAGGTTGAGGCGGCTCTGATTGGCGCGACCGAAGAAGCGGGACTCGCCTTGTTCGGGATCTTCGTAGATGCCCTCTGCCTTCAGATAGCCACCGATGCTGACGCTGGTGCCTTTGAAGGTGCCGAGGTCGAGGGCGAGGGCGGGAGTGGCGCTAAGGGTAGAGGCTACCGCCAGCGCCATGAGTGATTTTTGATAGTTCATTTGCCTTCTCCTTGTTGTTGGGCAATTGAACTATCGGTTATTCAGTGCAGGTCAAATATCCCGAGAATGAACATCACTATCCGTATTCTGAACATTTAAACGCTAAGCGCGGTTTCGACCTTTTCGACGTTGGCATCCAGTTCCTCGCAGCTGCCATCAAAGTGAACCTTGCCCTTTACCAGCACCACATGGCGGTCGCAGAGCTTTTTCAGGGCCTTGATGTTTTTGTCCACAACCAGTGTCGAAATGCCGGATTCGCGGATCGTGGCAATGACGTTCCAGATATCCTGTCGAATCAGAGGCGCCAGGCCTTCGGTGGCTTCATCAAGGATCATCAGCCGGGGATTGGTGACCAGAGCCCGGCCGATTGCGAGCATCTGTTGCTCACCGCCGGACAACTCCGTGCCCAGGTTCGATAACCGTTCCTGAAGGCGGGGAAAAGTGGCCATGACCCGGTCAAAATCCCAGCCGATCCTGCCGCTGCTGTCCGGACGTGCGGCCATCTGCAGGTGCTCGCGGACGGTAAGATTGTGGAACATGCCCCGTCCTTCCGGCACATAGGCAATGTCGCGTCGCATCCGTTTCCAGGTGGGCAGGTTGCTGATGTCCTGTCCGTCGAAATAGACGTGGCCACTGCGCGGTGCCACGATGCCGAGAAGGGACTTGAGCGTGGTGGTCTTGCCCATGCCATTACGCCCCATCAGACTCATGGACTGTCCTTTCTCCAACTTGAAGGACAGGTCGTGCAGGATGTGGCTTCGGCCATAAAGGGTGTTCAGATTCTTTACTTCCAGAAGGCAGTTGCTCATGCGGCTTCCTCCTCGTCTTCTTTCCCCAGATAGGCCTCTTTGACCCGAGGTTCGTTGCGCACTTCATCGACCGTGCCAGTGATCAGGTGAGTGCCGTTGTCGAGCACGGTCAACTGGTCGGAGAGTTCGAAAATGGCGTCCATGTCGTGCTCTACCAGGACAATGCTGTAGCTCTGCTTGAGTTCGTTCAGTAGCTCGATAATGCGCTGGGATTCCTCGTGACCCATGCCCGCCATGGGCTCATCCAGAAGCAGGATGCAGGGGTCGGTCGCCAACACCATGGCCAGTTCCAGCTGTCGCTGCTCCCCGTAGGAAATTTCCGCGGCGACCGTGTTGATGCGACTGTCGAGACCAACCTGGCGCAGTGCTTTTTCGGCAGCGTCCCGTACCAACGTGTTGGAATGGCGTGATGCAAACAGATTAAAGCTTCCGGTGAAGCGGCGCTGGGCCGCGACGGCGCAGTTTTCCAGGCAGGTAACATCGGCGTAGATATTGGTTTTCTGGAAGCTGCGGCCAATGCCCCGGCGCACAAACTTCCAGGGCTTCATGCCTTCAATCTGAACGCCTTTATGGAAGATGCAGCCACTGGTTGGCTTCAGGGTTCCGCACAGCATGTTCAGCAGCGTACTCTTGCCAGCGCCGTTGGGGCCGACTACACCGTGCAGTTGCCGGTCCCGGAACTGCAGTGAAATGTCGTTGAGTGCCTTGATGCCGCCCCAGTGTTTGCTGAGGGATTCGGTTTCCAGAATGATGTCGTTGGCCATGATCATTTCTCCAGCAGTTTTTCGAGGTAGCCGGCCAGGCCTTTGCGCAGCAGCAGGACCATCAGGATGATGGCGCCGCCCATAAACAGCATCCAGTCTTCGCTCATGTGCTCGAAGAAATACTGCAGGCCTTCATAGGTGATGGTGCCGAGAATGGCGCCGTAGATGGTGCCCATACCGCCGAGGATCGACATCACCAGCGCGGTGCCGGACATTTCCCAGGTCATGAACTGCGGGTTCACGTAGCCGTACTGCAGGGCGAACAGCAATCCGGCGTAAGCGGCCAGGGTGCTGCCAATGATGTAGCTGATCAGGCGGAACGCGAAAATGTTGTAGCCCAGGGCTTCGGTTCGCTCAGGGTTCAGACGGCTGGCTTCGACAATGCGGCCAAAGCGTGAACGCAGGGTGATTTTGATGGCCAGCAGGGTAACCAGTACGGCCAGCAGTGACAGGTAATAGAAGTGCGTTGGGTTATCCAGATTCAGGAAGTTCAGGCCAAAGATGCTGGTCTCTGGCTTCATGAAGATGAACAGGCCGTCATTGCCCCCGAACTCCAGAGAGTCGAAGAAGAAGTAGTAGGCCATCTGCGATATCGCGAGGGTAATCATGATGAAGTAGATGCCGGAGGTGCGCAGAACGACGACACCAACAACCAGGGCAATCAAGGCGCTGATTGCCAGGATGTAGACGGCATAAATCCAGAAATTAACGGCTTCGTACTCCGGGGTGAGAATTACAAACAGGTACCCACCCAGTCCGTAAAAGAGGGCGTGCCCAAGGGTCACCAGACCAACACGGCCTACCAGGAAATCCAGGGACATCACGAACACCGCCAGAATCAGGATGGTGGTGGCCTTTCCGACGAAGAACGAGTTGTCCTCCAGGAACAGGGGGATGCAGAGGGCGATAAGAAAGAATATCGCCAGGAAAATGCGCTCGGTGCGTTTCTCGAAAATCATGTTCGGCTCCCGCTTACTTGGCGAACAGGCCCTGGGGCTTCACCAGCAGCACCAGGATCATAAAGATGTAAATAATCATGTTGGACATGCTGGGCATCAGCACCGCTGCGAACGTGCTGATGACGCCAACTAACAGTGCACCCACAAAGGCACCTTTAATCGAACCCATGCCACCGATGACGACCACCACGAAACAGGTGATCAGCACGCTTTCGCCCATACCCGGCACGATGGAACGCATCGGTGCGGCGATAATGCCGGACACCGCGGCCAGCATGACGCCAATGGCAAACACGATGGTGTAAAGGCTCTTGATGTTGACGCCCAGGGCTTCGACCATTTCACGGTTGGATTCCCCGGCTCGGATCAGCATGCCCAGGCGGGTTTTACTGACAACGAAATAGAGCGCGGCGGCGATAGCGATGCAGATCAGTGCCGCAAAAATGCGGTAGATCGGGTAGCTGGAGTTGTCAGTGAAGGGGACAGATCCGCCAAGCGCGTCCGGAACGGCAACGCCGTAAGGATCATTACCCCAGAGAATGCTTTGCAGGGAGTTGAAGACGAAGATCATGCCGATGGTTAGCAGCACCTGATCCAGGTGATTGCGATTGTATAATCGCTGTATCAGCACCCGCTCGATCAGAATGCCCAGGCCTAGCGCGATCACCGCGGACAGTAGCGCCGATAGCGTAAAGCTGCCGGTGATTGAGACGAAGTACCACACCAGGTACGCGCCGACCATGTACATGGAACCATGGGCCAGATTGAGAATGCCCATTACGCCAAACACAAGGGTCAGACCAGAGGCAATCAGAAACAGCAGCAACCCGTACTGGATACCATTAACGAGTTGCACGAAGATAAGTTCGGTAGACATAGTGATACCCAACGGTTTTACAGAGAAGTCAGTTCAGGTACGGGGAGGTAACTTCGGGTTAGCCCCCGGCTATTGCCGGAGGCTTTCGGAGCCGGTGCTCAGAGTTTGCAACCACGAGCCGGGTCTTCCAACGCCGCTGCGGCGACGCTCTGCACCACGTTCACGCCATTCTTCACTTCCCGCAGATAGACGTTCTGGATCGGGTTGTGGGCCTTGGAGAAGGTGAACTCTCCACGCGGGCTGTCGATGGTCAGCTTTTCCATGGTGCTGATCACGGCCTGCTTGTCCGAAATGTCACCCTTGAGCTGATCAATGGTGTTGGCGATGGCCTGCCCCGCGTCATAACCCTGTACGGCGTAGATGTCCGGGTAATGGCCGTATTCGGTATTGAAGGCTTTGCGGAACTCCCGGTTCTTGGGAACATCCAGTTGCTCTGCATAATGCAGACCGGTCATCACGCCTTCGGCAGCGTCGCCCTGCGCCTGCAGAGTGCCTTCGGTGAGGAAGCCGGACCCCAGCAGCGGAATTTTGCCGCGCAGGCCCATGGCATCGTAGTCCTTCACGAACTTGATGGCACCGCCGCCAGCGAAGAAGGTGAATACAGCATCGGGATTTGTATCCGCGATGGAGCTCACATGAGACTGGAAGTTGGTAGATGGGAAGGGCAGGAGCACTTTCTCGACAATCTCGCCACCGCCAGCAGTGAACGACTCTTCAAAAGCGTCCAGGCTCTCGCGGCCCATGCCGTAGTTCCAGCTGATGGCATAAACTTTCTTGTAACCCTTTTCCAGAGCAACTTTGCCCATGGGATAGGACGGCTGCCAGGATGAGAAGGACGTCCGGAACATGTTGGGCGAGCACAATGGGCCTGTAGCCGCTGCCGCACCTGCGTTCGGAATGATCATCACGGTATCCTTGCCGCGAAGCATCTTGATCATTCCCATGGCAACACCGGAATGAACCGGGCCAATTATAAAGTCCGCTTCGTGTTGGTTCAGCAGAGACGACGCCAGTTCCGGAGCCCGTGATGGTTTGGCTTCGGTATCCAGCTCAATAAATTCAATGTCCGCGCCGTGCAGGTTGGCGGCGTTTTCCTTCAGCGCCAGCTTCAGGCCATCGCGGCCGGCTTCGCCCAGCTGTGCGTATATGCCACTGAATGGCAACATGACACCGACTTTCACGGTGTCGCCAGCGGCTGCCAGGGCGGTAGTGGATAGCCCGGCGGTAAGGGTGGTTGCCAGTACAGCACCGGCAAGTGTTTTGATCCTGCTCATTTCAACACCTCAAATTGTTGTTGTGCGGTACTGTCATTAGAGGCGTCAAAGCGGTGCAGAAATATCCATTTTCTGCACACCGGTGTCCCCTGTATGCACGCCTGCACGGGGAGAATCAGAACCGAAGAAAACCAGGGTGATCGTTTTACCGCGACAGGTCCGCGTACACGCGACTGGTCAGATCCTTCTGGATCTGAAGTCGGTCAGTAATGCCCTGTACAACCTGCATGCGTGCCACGGCGCCACTTTGGATTGCCTCCATGGCGCGCAGCGCGTCACCGGATTGCTCCAGGCAGTGGTTGCAGGACTTGGCAATCTGGTCCATGCCCTCGCCGGCATCGGTGGCTGTGGTATTCAGGTTGTCGGCTATGGCGCGAATGTCCTCGCTGGATTGGTTTGCCCGCAAAGACAGGTTGCGGACTTCGTCGGCAACCACCGCAAACCCGCGACCGTGTTCGCCGGCGCGGGCGGCCTCAATTGAGGCATTGAGCGCCAGCAGATTCGTCTGTTTGGCGATGTCCTGTATTTTTGCAACGATGTCGGCGATTTCTTCCGACTGATTTCCCAGTTCGTTGAATACCGTGTCGATGCGTTCCATGTAGCTTGCCAGCTCGCGGATGGCGGCCTCTGAGCCACTGATGCAGGCGTGGCTCTCGGTCACTTTTGCGCCGGATGCCTTGGCCAGCTTTCCGGCCTCGGCCATCTCGGCCAGGATCGAATCGACGTTGGCGCGCAGGTCATCAAGGTGTGCCATGAGATCCGGGTCAGGTTCGGACGCCTGCACTGGCTGCTCAGGAGCAAGTGCTTCAGGTGTGGGGTCTGGCAGTTGCGGTTCGGCAGGGACCTCGACATAGCGGGTTTCAGTGACTGTGATCGGGTACTTCAGGTAGCAAAGCCAGGACAGGCTGGCGAATGCCAGGGCGACTGAGGCGAGCACAGTCTCCTTTGCAGAATCGGCGCTGAGCAGAAGAGTGACAATGGCGGCAAAGACGCCAGCGAGTGCGATCAATGCAAAGTATTTGGTAGGGCGGGATGGCTCGGAGGCCAGGGTGGCGGTGTTGGCCATGGTTCGGGTTCCATCGGACTAAGGTTGTTTCTGCAACAAGAAACTAAGGGCTGCGAGCCCCTGAGCCTATCCGTAGGCTGCAAACCATTATCCGTATTTTGAACACCGGCCACCAAACAGGCTGGCTCACGCCAGTCTGTTTGGTGAGAACGATCAAACGCAGTGTTGTACCAGCAGATCGCAGAACTGGTCGGGGCACTCCACGGAGGGTACGTGACCTATTCCGTCCAGAATAACCGGCTCCTTGCCATCACAGTGTTCGCCCAGTGTCTTTAGCGTGTCCGGCGGTGTTGCTACATCGTCGCGACCGCCAAGCAGCAGGATCGGGAGCTTGTGTCCGGCCAACCGGCCACGGAAGTCGCAGCGTCCGAGCATTTCACACAACAGTCCGTAACTGCGCCCGTCACCCCGTCCCATAATGACCTGCCAGCCATCCAGCAGCGCCGGTTCGGCATCGCACGCCGCCTGGCCGAACCAGCGTGGCACTATGTCTGAAGCCATGGCGGCGAGCCCCAGCTTGCCGACGTTGGCTGAGCGCTGGTTCCAGGCTTCGGGGGTGCCAATAACGGCGCCGGTATTGGTCAGTGTTGCGGACAGCAGTTGGTCCGAGTGCTGGCTGATCAGTTGTTGGCCAATGACGCCTCCGATGGAGGTGCCAGCGAAGTGGAAAGAGGTTGCTCCTGCCTGTTTCACTAACAGCAACGTCTCGTGCGCCAGGTATTCTGGGGTGATCTCGTCACTGGCTTCTGGCCAGCTGGCACTGGCGCCGTGGCCGGGAAGATCCCAGGTTAGCACTCGAAACCTTTCGAGCAGAGCCGGTAGCATGTCGTCCCAGACGCCCTGAGTCATACCCAGAGGGTGGGCAAGCACCAATAAGGGTTTTGCGCTGTCGCCAAGCAGGCGGTAACAGATGGTCCGGCCGTTTTCTTTTAAAAATGCCATGGTCGTTTCCTCGCTCAGACCCGTTCGATGAGTGTAGCAATGCCCTGGCCCACGCCCACACACATGGTGCACAGGGCGTAGCGGCCACCGGTGCGCTGCAGCTGGTGGGCCGCCGTCATCAGCAGGCGGGCGCCGGACATGCCCAGCGGGTGGCCCAGGGCGATGGCACCACCATTGGGGTTTACCCGGCTATCGTCGTCGGCAATGCCCAGCTCACGCAATACGGCGAGTCCCTGGGAGGCAAAGGCTTCATTCAGCTCAATAACGTCAAGCTCGTCGACACCGATGCCCTGCTTCTCGAGCAGTTTGCGCACCGCCGGGACCGGGCCAATGCCCATGACGCGTGGCTCAACACCGGCAGTGGCCATCCCGAGGATCTTGGCCATGGGCTTCAGGCCCTGGGCCTTTACTGCGGCTTCGCTGGCCACCAGCATGGCTGCCGCACCGTCATTAACCCCGGAAGCATTGCCTGCAGTCACGCTACCATTGTCCCGGAACGGAGTCGGTAAGGCTGCCAGTTTTTCCAGGCTACTGCTGCGCGGATGCTCATCGGTATCAAACACCAACGGCTCCTGCTTGCGGCGAGGAATGGATACCGGCACGATTTCCTCGGCGAAGATGCCGTCCTGTTGAGCCCGGGCAGTTTTTTCCTGAGAACGGAAGGCAAACAGGTCCTGGTCCTCCCGCGACACCTGGTACTGCTCGGCGACGTTTTCCGCCGTTTCAGGCATGGAGTCAATGCCGTACTGCTGCTTCATCAGAGGATTCACGAAGCGCCACCCAATGGTGGTGTCCTCGATCTTCTGGCCCCGTGAAAAACCGGAGTCAGCCTTGCCCATGACATAGGGCGCGCGGGACATGGATTCCACGCCACCGGCCAGTACCAGCTCCATTTCGCCGGCACGAATCGCCCGGAATGCGGTGCCGACGGCGTCCATGCCGGAACCACACAATCTGTTAAGGGTGGTGCCTGGTACTGACGTCGGCAAGCCGGCCAGCAGGGCCGACATCCGAGCGATGTTGCGGTTGTCTTCGCCGGCCTGGTTGGCGCTGCCCATCATGACTTCGTCGATTGCGGCCGGGTTCAGGTCTGGCGCCTGCTCCAGTACGGCCTTGAAAATATGCGCAGCGAGATCATCAGGGCGCACGCTGGCCAGGCTTCCGCCAAAGCGGCCAATGGCGGAACGGCGGGGATGGCAGAGAAATACGTCAGTCATGGTGAACCTCACTGTTGGCCCGATTGAGTTGAAGCGTGATGGGCATGAGTGCGCGCTTTCAGATCACGTAAAATCTCAAGCTCTTTGGCAGACGGCTCCGGTGTGGTCTCCAGCTGATCCGCAAAACGGATTTCCCAGCCGGTCGCCTCGATAACGTCTTCCCGGGTCACGTTCGGGTGCAGGGAAGTCACCACCAGCTCCTTGGTGTCCGGGTCTGGCTTGAGAATGCACAGGTCAGTGATCACCACCGTGGGGCCGCGACCAATATTGGGCACGTTATCCCGGGCCTTGCCGTCACGGCCGAAACCAACGGTGGTCACGAAATCCACGTCCTTCACGAAGGTGCGCTTGGAGTGCTTCACGGTAATGAAGACTTCCTTCGCGTTGGTGGCGATTTCCGGGGCACCACCGCCACCGGGCAGGCGCACTTTGGGCTCCCGGTAATCACCGATCAGGGTGGTGTTCAGGTTGGCGAAGCGGTCGATCTGGGCGGTGCCCAGGAAACCGACGCTGATGTGGCCGCCCTGGAGCCAGTAACGGAACATCTCCGGAACGCCGACCGTGGTCAACGCCGATTCGCACAGTTCGCCATCACCGATGGACAGCGGCAAGACGTCCGGTTTGGTCTGCAGGGTGCCGGACTCGTAGATCAGGGTAACATCGGGGGCGTGGGTCAGCCGTGCCAGGTTGGCGGCTTCACTGGGCAGGCCGATGCCGACAAAGCAGGTCATGTCATTGGTCAGTGCGCGGGCGGCAGTGACACTCATCATTTCTGAAGAGGAAAATTCGAGGCTCATCACGCAGCTCCTTTTTCAAAAACATTGTCTTTCAGCCAGGCCTGGAAGGTGTCTCGGTCCCGGGCGATGCCGTCCCACTCTTTGTAGAAAGCGTTGTCGCGGTCGTAATAGCCCAGCGCATAGGACGGGCTCGCGCCTTTGGGGGCTTCGGCAATGGCAGTAACAGCCCAGGACGGCAGCACGCAGGCGTTCACGGAAGCGCCAAGATCATCCACCACTTCTTCAACGGTGACGATGCTGCGTTTGGCGGCCAGTACGACTTCTTTCTGGATGCCGACAATGCCTTCGATCAGCACGTTGCCTTTGCGATCGGCACGCTGGGCATGAATGACTGCAACATCCGGGCGCACGGACGGTACGGCGGCCAGGCGTTCTCCGGTGAATGGGCACTCAATGAACTTGATCTGATCGTTCACCTTTGGCAGATCGCTGCCGACATAGCCGCGCAGAACGGCCAGCGGCAGGCCCGCGGCACCTGCTTCATAGGCGCAGGCCATGGCGGCGTGACTGTGTTCCAGGATTTCCAGCTTGTTTGGCCAGCTTTTCTCGACCGCATCCCGTAGGCGGTGCAGCGAGCCGACCCCCGGGTTGCCGCCCCATGAGAAGATCAGTTTCTTGGCGCAGCCGGCCCCAATCATCTGGTCGTACACCAGGTCTGGGGTCATACGGATCAGTGTCAGGTCACGTTTTTCCTGACGGATGATTTCGTGGCCTGCAGCGAACGGGATCAGGTGGGTAAAGCCCTCCATCGCAACGGTGTCACCGTTGTTGATGTGTTTGCTTACCGCGTCCCGGAGAGAGAGGAATTCAGCCATCGCAGTGTCTCCATCGTGATTTGACAATAAGTTCGATATACGAACATAAGTTTATTATGCGAACATCATGGCGTGATTCGATTTGCAGCGTCAAGTACAAAATTTCATCAATTTGGCTGGGTGCACGAATGTTCGGAGTGCGAACGAGCTGCTACCATGCGCTGACCCTGACTTCCAAGGGCGCTTAAGGAGCTTAAATGGACGATAAAATTCTCAAGCCCGGAGATCGGGATTACGTGGGTGCACTGGCTGCCGGGCTGGAAATACTTCAGGCCTTCGATGCGGAGCACCCACGCATGACGTTGAGCGAAGTGGCAGCGCGAACGGAAATGGACCGGGCCAAAGCGCGGCGTTTCCTGCTGACATTGCAGGCACTCGGGTTTGTGAAGCGGGCCGGGCGCCAGTTCGAACTCACGCCTCGGGTTCTACAGCTGGGCTACGCCTACCAGGCGTCGAATCAGTATCGGGCGGTGATTCAACAGTATCTCGAAGCCATCACGGCGGAGCTGGGGGAGTCTTCGTCACTGGCTGTGCTCGATGGTGACGACGTGGTCTATGTTGTTCGTTCTGCCGCACGGCATCGGCTTATGGCAATCACGCTCTCGGTGGGGACGCGATTGCCAGCGGCATACACCTCGATGGGTCGAGTGCTGCTGGGTCAATTGCCGGATCACGAGCTGGACGCCTTTCTCGGACGGGTTCAGTTATCTGCACTAACGCCTTCCTCGGTTACCTCGGTAGACGCTTTGCGAAATGAGATTCAAAGGGTGCGCGAGCAGGGGTACTCTCTGGTGGACCAGGAGCTGGATCAGGGCCTTCGGTCGGTGGCTGTGCCGGTCTTTGCAGGTAGCGGTGAGCTACTGGGCGCCATCAACGTCAGTACCAATGCCGCCAGGGTGGATATGGATACCCTCATGGGCCTGTATCTCCCGCGGCTCCAGGATGTTGCCGAGAAGATCAGACAGGCAGCCCGCTGATCACGGGTAGCGCCCGGTCAGGCGATTTTGCACCAGTTCATCCAGGATCGTGTTGGCCAGGCGCATGACCGCGTTCGGGTTTTCCCCTCGCCGGCGGGAGGCGATCACCGGGGTGGTGATGTTGGGGTCTTCCAGCGGTGTAAAGTCCACGCCTTCACGGTTAAGTTTGCGAACCTGCTCCGGCACCAGAGTGAATCCCATCTCGGAGGCCACCAGTGATAGCGCCGTTTGCAGGTCGTTCACATGTTGGCTGACATGCACCTTCAGCCCACGCCGGTGGAACAGGCCCTGAGTGATGTCGGCAAAGTTGGGTCCCGGCCCTGAAGGAAAAACCACCATCGGCCAGTGGGATAGGTCTTTCATGGACGGTGGATTGCGGGTCAGCTCATGTCCGGATGGGATGGCGGCGATGATGGGCTCGTCAAAAAGCAGTTCCTGCTCCACATCCGGATCGTCAATACTGACTCTTCCAAAGCCGATATCGATCTTGCCCGTTTTCAGGGCTTCGACCTGCTCGCGAGTTTTCAGCTCGTGCAGGACAATCTCCAGATTTTTGTTTCGCCGCAGTCTCCGTACCATCAATGGCAGTTGGCCATAGAACACCGACGGTACGAAGCCGATGGAGAAAATGGTCTTGCGATGCTGGGCAATACGCTGGGTGTCCTCCACCGTTGCCGCAACTTTGTCCAGAATCTGCCGGGCCTGTTCCAGGAAAAACTCACCGCCGTTGGTCAGCTCCAGTCCCCGGGGTTTGCGGATGAATAATTCGACTCCGACTTCCTCTTCAAGTTGTTTCATGGCGCGGGTTAATGGTGGTTGCGCAATGAACAATTTTTCTGCCGCCCGAGTCAGGTTGCCTTCATCTCCCACTGCAACGAAGTACCGCAGGTGTCTCAGCTCCATCCATACCTCCAGGGTATCGGTTGCTACTTAATCAATATTGGTTCGTGTCCGTGGAACTTCGTATTGTTCGAATCACAGGTTTTTTAATTCGTGATCCGGAGATCCCATGTCCGCAACCATCCAGTCCATTGAGGCAGTATTGGTCGATATCCCGACCATCCGCCCCCATAAGCTCTCCATGACAACCATGGGGGTTCAGAGCATGGTGATCGTGCGGATGACGGACTCCAATGGGCTTGAGGGCCTGGGTGAGGCCACCACCATCGGTGGCCTGGCTTACGGTGCAGAGAGCCCGGAAAGCGTGAAACTTACGATTGACACCTATTTCACTCCGCAACTGATTGGCCAGCCAGCCGAGAATATCAATACCCTGAGAGTAATGTTAAACCGCTCCACCCGCGGTAACAACCTGGCACGGTCGGCCATTGAAACAGCGTTGCTGGATCTGCAGGGCAAACGCCTGAATCGTTCGGTAGCGGATCTACTTGGCGGGGCGGTCCATCGGCACATTCCGGTGCTGTGGACTCTGGCCAGCGGTGATACCGACCAAGATATTGAAGAAGCCCGCGGTCTCATCGAAACCCGTCGGCATTGTGACTTCAAACTCAAGATCGGTTCCCGCCGTTTGATGGACGATGTCCGTCATGTGGCCGCCATCAAAGAGGCTGTCGGTGAGTCGGCCAGTGTTCGTGTTGATGTCAATCAGGCCTGGGACGAAGCCACTGCCGCGAAAGGTATGGCTGAGCTTCAGGCTGCCGGCATCGATCTGGTCGAACAGCCCACCCCAATGAAGGACTATGCCGCGCTGGTGCGCCTGTCCAACAAATTCCATCTGCCGATTCTTGCGGACGAAGCCGTAGCGGATGCCAAGGATATGTACGCCCTGGCTGCGGCCGGCTTTAGTGGCGCTGTTGCCATGAAGATCGCCAAGGCCGGTGGGCCGATTCGGGCCCTTGAGCAGGCTTCCGTTGCCCAGGCGGCCGGTATCGGCTTGTACGGCGGCACCCTGCTGGAGGGCACGATCGGCTCTGTGGCCTCGCTGCACGCCTGGTCCACCCTGGAAACCCTGCACTGGGGGACGGAGATGTTCGGTCCCTTGCTGATGAAGGACGACATCGTAGCCAAGCCCTTGCGCTTTCACGACCACGGTGTCGATCTACCCGAGGGCCCAGGCCTGGGAATCGAGCTTGATGAAGACAAGTTGACCTATTACAGCCGGAAAGCCTGAGGCGCCGGAAGACATCGAGAACGGAGGAAAGCACATGCTGTTTAAAGTCGAGATGAAGGTGAATATTCCCCACGACATGCCGGCAGAAGTTGCGGCTGACATCAAGGCTCGGGAAAAAGCCTACGCCCAGGGCCTGCAAGAGCAGGGCAAATGGCGTCACCTCTGGCGGGTGGCAGGAAGCTACGCCAACGTCAGCATTTTTGATGTGGAAGACAACGCGGAATTGCAGGAGCTGATCAGCAACCTGCCGCTGTTTCCCTACATGGATATCACTGTCGCGCCCCTGTGCCGGCACCCGTCGTCCATCCAACAGGACGATCGTTAAATCCAACGCCCCGTTGCTAACCGATGAGCTGATCAAAGCAACAACAACAAAAGAATTGGGAGACCAACAATGACCGTTAAAACCATGCAAACCCCGGAAGTGAAGGACCTGCTGGAAAAGGTAGCCGGCCTCAACAAGGACGGTGGCGATGAGCGAATGAAGAAAATCGTTCACCGCGTCATGCACGATATCTTTCAGATCGTGGAAGATTTTGATGTCACGCCCGAAGAATTCTGGAGTGCCGTCTATTACGTGGGCGAATTGGGTGCCAATGGTGAAGTAGCCTTGCTGGCACCGGGCCTGGGTATGGACCGCTACCTGGACATCCGTCAGGACGCCGAAGACGAGCAGGCCGGCCTGACCGGTGGCACCCCCCGTACCATTGAAGGTCCGTTGTATGTGGCCGGAGCCCCCTTGAGTGAAGGCTTTGATCGTATGGACGACGGCTCGGATACCGAAGCCGAAGTGGTCCTGATCAAGGGCCAGATCACCGACGAAAACGGTGCGCCGCTGGCCGACGCCATTGTCGACATCTGGCACGCCGATACCAAAGGCGCCTACTCCTACTTTGATCAGTCCCAGAGCGAGTACAACCTGCGTCGCCGCATCAAGACCGATGCCGAAGGCCGTTACGCTGCCCAGAGCATCATGCCATCTGGATACGGTTGCCCACCGGAGGGTTCAACCCAGCAGCTGCTGAACCACCTGGGCCGCCATGGCCAGCGTCCGGCGCACATTCATTACTTCGTGTCCAAGCCGGGTTACAAGCATCTGACTACCCAGATCAACATTGCCGGTGATGAGTACACCTTCGACGACTTTGCCTTTGCCACCCGCGAAGAACTGGTGGTTGAAGCCAAGCGTGTTGAACAGTCCGAAGACGGCGCCCGCCACGGCGTTACCGGACCGATTACCGAAGTGGAGTTCAACGTTGCGTTGGTAGCCACGGACAAGCCTGAGCTTCAAGAGCGCCACGCACGTCGTCGCGCCCTGGAAGCCGACGTCGCCTGAGCGCCACCAAGAACAAGACGGAGTGAACGACATGACCAATAAACTCGAAAAACTCGCAGACAAGGTTCGCAGCGCTGTTGTTGCCGACCCTGAAACCGGACGCTACCAGTGCGACCGGGGCATTTTTACCGACCAGGAGCTGTTTGACCTGGAGATGAAGTACATCTTCGAAGGCAACTGGGTATATATGGCCCATGAGAGCCAGATACCGGAGCCGGGCGATTACTTCACCGTGACCGTGGGTCGACAGCCGGTGATCATCACTCGCACCAAGGACGGCGAGCTCAAAGCCATTCTCAATACCTGCTCGCATCGGGGCGCGACTCTGTGCCGCAAGAAGCGCGGTAACAAGACCTCCTTTACCTGCCCGTTCCACGGCTGGACTTTCCGCAACGACGGTCAGCTTTTGAAGGCCAAGGACCAGAAGAAGGGCGGTTACCCGGAGCAGTTCAATACCGACGGCTCCCACGATCTGAAGCAGATGCCCAAGTTTGAGAACTACCGTGGCTTCCTGTTCGGTAGTCTCAATGCCGACGTGATGCCGCTCGAGGAGCATCTGGGTGAAACCACCAAGATCATCGACAACATCGTTGATCAGTCGGAAGACGGCCTGGAAGTACTGCGGGGCAGCTCAACTTACACCTACGAAGGCAACTGGAAGCTGACCGCGGAAAATGGTGCCGATGGCTACCACGTCGGCACGGTGCACTGGAATTACCTGTCGACCATGGGACAGCGTAACTACGACAAGGGTGGCACCGAAGCCGTCGATGCCAAGAGCTGGTCGGCCGAGGGCGGTTTCTACTCGTTCGAGAATGGCCACATGATGTTGTGGACCCGGCTGTTGAACCCGGAAGTGCGCCCGATTTTCAGTCAACTGGAACGTCTTCAAAAGACCTACGGCGAGGCCCGTGCCGACTCCATTGTCCGCACCACCAAGAACCTGTGCCTGTACCCGAATGTCTACCTGATGGACCAGTTCTCCACCCAGATTCGGGTGACCCGCCCCATTGGTGTCAACAAGACCGAAGTGACCATCTATGGCTTTGGTCCGAAGAACGAACCGGCCGAGTTGCGCGCCAAGCGCATCCGTCAGTACGAGGATTTCTTCAATGTGACCGGCATGGGCACCCCGGACGACCTCGAGGAATTCCGTGCCTGCCAGAACGGCTATGAAGCCCGGGATATGCGCTGGAACGACATGAGCCGGGGCGCTGCACACTGGATCGACGGCCCAGACGAGCATGCCAACCAGATCGACATGAAGCCGACCATGAGTGGTGCGCGGCCGGACGACGAAGGCCTGTACGTAAATCACCACAAACACTGGCAGGTGGAAATGACCCGTGCCATCGAAGCTGAGCGTGCCCGTTTCATTCCCCTGGCTTCGAGTTCAACAGATTCAGAGGAGGCGTCCGCATGAGCCTGAGCTACCACGATATCGAACAGTTCATCATCCGTGAGGCCCGTTTTCTGGATGATCGCGAGTGGGACAAGTGGCTGGAGTGCTACCACGAGGACGTCACCTACTGGATGCCGGCCTGGGACGATGACGATGAGCTGACCGAGGATCCACAAAGCGAGATCTCGCTCATCTACTACCCCAACAAAGAGGGGCTGGAGGACCGGATCTATCGGATCAAGACCGAGCGTTCTGGTGCCAGCTCCATGCCTGAGCCACGCACCACGCACTTCACCAGCAATCTGGAAATTCTGTCCCAGAGCGACAGTGAAGTGAAGCTGCGGTTCAACTGGCTGACCAAGGCCTATCGCTACAAGCAAACGGCGGAATTCTTCGGAACCTCCTTCTACACCCTGGATATTACCGGTGAGCAGCCCGTAATCCGGGAGAAGCGAATGGTTCTGAACAACGATTGCATCAATCAGGTGCTGGACGTCTACCACCTGTAATTGATGGGGAGAGCATCATCATGAGTTACAACATTGCGCTTAACTTTGAAGACGGCGTGACCCGGTTCGTTTCCTGCAATGACGGTGAAACGGTCCTGGATGCCGCCTACCGCGCGCAGATCAACCTGCCGATGGACTGCTCCGACGGCGTTTGTGGTACCTGCAAAGGTGCCTGCCACCAGGGCGACTTCGACATGGGCGAGGAGTACATCGACGAAGCCTTGTCAGACGAGGAAGCGGACCGTGGCATGGTACTGACTTGCCAGATGGTGCCCTCCAGCGATTGTGTGGTGGAAGTCCCGGTTGCCTCAACTATGTGCAAGACCGGCAATGCCGAAGTGACCGGAACGGTGGCGGAGGTGAACCTGATCTCGCCAACGTCGATCGAGCTGAAGATCGCTGCGGACGACGACATAGCTTTCCTCCCCGGGCAGTACGTGAACATCCAGGTGCCCGACACCGAGGAAACGCGCGCCTACTCCTTCAGCTCCAAACCTGGCAGCCGGGACCTGAGCTTCCTGATTCGCAACGTGCCGGGTGGTCTGATGAGCTCATGGTTAGTGGGCAAGGCGCGCACCGGGGATAAGGTGACATTGACCGGGCCCATGGGCAGTTTCTACTTGCGCCCGGTTGAGCGGTCGATCCTGATGCTGGCGGGCGGCACTGGCCTGGCACCGATGCTGGCGAAACTGGAGTATCTGAAGGTCCACGGTTGTGATCAACCGACTCATCTGGTGTATGGCGTCAGCAATGACGACGACCTGGTGTGCCTGGATATCCTGGATCGCTTTGCTGCGGAGCTGGACAACTTCAGCTACGTCACGGTGGTGTCCGGAGAGGACAGCGATCACCCACGTAAGGGCTATGTCACCGAACACATGGACGAGGCGCCGCTCAATGATGGCGATGTCGATGTCTACCTGTGCGGGCCACCGCCGATGGTGGATTCCGTGCTCGGGTTTTTCCGGGAGCAGGGCATCGAGCCGAATTCGTTCCACTACGAGAAGTTCACGCCCAGTGCGCCTGCGGCCAAGGAGAACGTCGCATGAAAGCCCGCTTCACCGACAAGGTTATGGTGATTACTGGCGCTGCCCAGGGAATTGGCAAGCGAGTCGCCGAACTGGCGGCTGCCGAAGGCGCCCGGCTGGTGTTGGTTGATATTGCTGATTATGTGCAGGGCGTTGCAGCCGAACTCCGTGACCAGGGTGCTGATGCTGTGGCGGTGCTGGCCAACCTGGAAACCTGGGCCGGTGCTGAAACGGTGATGGCCGAGGCGCAAAAGCAGTACGGACGCATTGATATCCTGGTCAACAATGTCGGCGGTACGATCTGGGCGCAGCCTTTCGAACACTACACCCCGGAGCAGATTGAAAAGGAAATCCAGCGCTCGCTGTTCACCACCTTGTGGAGTTGTCGCGCTGTCTTACCTTACATGCTGAAGCAAAACGGTGGCGTGATTGTGAACGTGTCATCGGTGGCCACCCGGGGCCTGATGCGAGTGCCTTATGGTGCCGCCAAGGGCGGTGTGAATGCCATGACCGTGAATATGGCGTACGAGTATGCCTCTCACAATATTCGCGTAAATGCGGCGGCGCCGGGCGGTACCGAGGCACCCCCGCGGCTGACACCTCGCAACGCCAAGGAACAGAGCGAACAGGAAAAGGCCTGGTACCAGTCGCTGATAGACCAGACCACGGAAAACAGCTTCATGCATCGCTATGGAACCCTGGACGAACAGGCGGAACCTATCCTGTTCCTCGCATCGGATGCGTCATCTTACATGACCGGCACCGTCCTGCCTGTGGCAGGCGGAGACCTGGGTTAACCAATCACAAAACTCCGCACAATAACAAAAGCGGAAGTGAGAGATCATGAGAAACATCGATGTAAACGACGTTGTTGATAACGCAACGTTCAATAAATTTCACTGGAAGGTACTCTTCTGGTGCACCCTGATTATCATTTTCGACGGCTATGATCTGGTGATTTACGGCGTCGTTCTTCCGCTCCTGATGGATCAGTGGGGCTTGAACCCTTACGTGGCCGGCCTGCTTGGCAGCAGCGCACTGTTTGGCATGATGTTCGGGGCTATGAGTTTTGGCATGCTCTCGGACAAACTGGGGCGCAAGAAAACGATCATCATGTGCGTGGTGCTGTTCAGTGTGACCACCGTGATCAACGGGTTTGCGACCACACCTTGGGAGTTCGGCATTCTTCGCTTTATTGCCGGCTTGGGTATCGGCGGTGTGATGCCTAACGTGGTATCGCTGATGAGCGAGTACTCCCCCAAGAAAAGCCGAAGCACCCTGGTAGCACTGATGTTTTCGGGGTATGCAGTGGGCGGCATGATGTCAGCAGGGCTTGGCATCTGGATCGTGCCCAACTTTGGCTGGGAGATTATGTTTTATCTGGCCATCGTGCCCATGTTGATGCTGCCGTTCATGCTGAAATTCCTGCCGGAGTCGGTGGCCTTCCTGATGGCCCAGAAACGCGAAGGCGAAGCCCGGTCGATTCTGCAACGTGTTGCGCCGGACAGAAACATCACTGAGCGCGACGTGTTGATCGTGCCGCCGACCACAGAAAGCAAAGCGCCGGTGCTGGAGCTGTTTCGCGACGGCCGGGCCATGAGCACGATGATGTTCTGGACGGCATTCTTCTGCTGCTTGCTGATGGTCTATGCCCTGGGTTCCTGGTTGCCGAAACTGATGTCTTCAGCCGGATACGCCCTGAGCTCCAGCCTGATGTTCCTGATGGTGCTGAATGTTGGTGCGATTGTCGGTGCCGTGGGCGGCGGTTGGCTGGCGGACCGATTCTCCCTCCGGTCAGTACTGGTTAGCTTCTTCCTGCTGGGTTCCAGCTCGCTGATCCTGTTGGGCTATGAGAGCCCCATGTGGTTCCTGTACACCCTTATGGGTATTGCCGGCGCGACCACCATTGGCTCACAGATTCTGCTGTACGCTTACGTGGCCCAATATTACCCGACCAGTATTCGTTCCACTGGCCTGGGCTGGGCCTCAGGCATCGGTCGCAATGGCGCGATTGTTGGGCCAATGCTCGGCGGTACCCTGCTGGCAATGGCGCTGCCGCATCAAATGAATTTCCTGGCGCTGGCGATTCCCGGGGCCATTGCCACTGTTGCCATTGCATTGGTAGACCGGAAGGGCTTGTCGCGTGAGCCCCGCGCGCAAGTTGGGCCAGTAGCTGCAGCGTCCACTAACTGAATTGAGCGTTGAAGTTGTGTCTGGGTAGACGGTCAGTCGTAGCCCACTTTGGCCCGGGAGCGTAAGCTTCGCGGGCCTTTTTTCTTTTATTTAGCGATACAAGGACCTCTCATGGCCGCATTCACGAAAGACCTGTCTTTATCTGCAGTTGTCGCCGGTTTTTTGGCTGTGCTGGTGTCTTACTCCGGCCCATTGGCTATCTTTTTCCAGGCTGGCAACAGCGCCGGTATCTCTCCGGAAATGATGACATCCTGGGTTTGGGCTATTTCCATGGGCGCCGCTATCTCGGGTATTGTCCTGAGCCTATGGCTCAAAGCCCCGATTGTGACTGCATGGTCTGCGCCCGGTACGGCGTTGCTGGTCACCCTATTCCCTGAACTCACCCTGAACGAGGCCGTTGGCGCCTACATTACCGCCGCTCTCATCATCTTCCTGATCGGTATTACCGGAACCTTCGATGCCTTTGTGCGTGCCATTCCGAAAGGTATTGCCGCTGGCATGATGGCCGGGATCCTGTTCCAGTTCGGGGTTGGTGCATTTGCGTCGATTGAAACTACCCCTGCGCTGGCGCTGGGAATGGTCGTCGCCTATGTGGTGTTCAGGCGCCTGTTGCCAAAATATACCCTGGTGCTGTTGCTCATTACCGGCGTGATTCTGGCGGTGGTTCTGGAAGGCGCCTCGCTGTCAGGCGTGCGCTGGAGTTTAGCTGTACCGCAATTCATCAGCCCGGAATGGAATCTGGAATCCACCCTGAGTCTGGCGATTCCGCTGGTTCTGGTGAGTCTGACCGGGCAGTTTCTGCCGGGCATGGCCATCCTTAACGGCGCTGGTTATCACGTCAAAGCGAAACCGGTTATCGGGGTTGCCAGTCTGGTGTCGCTGCCAATGGCTGTTTTTGGTGGTATCACCACCGTGGTGGCGGCTATCACCGCTGCGATTTGTACTGGCGAGGATGCCCACAAGGATCCGTCCAAACGCTATGTAGCCGGGGTTGCCAATGGTGTGTTCTATCTGGTCGGAGGGCTTTTTGCTGGCACTATCGTCAGTCTGTTTACCTCACTGCCGGCGGCATTTGTTGCGGTGTTGGCGGGCCTTGCCTTGCTGGGTGCAATTGCCGGTAACCTGTTTTCGGCATTGGAAGATGCCAGTCACCGGGAGGCGTCGCTGATCGCCTTCATCGTGACCGCCTCCGGACTGTCGTTGTACGGGTTGTCGTCTGCTTTCTGGGGTGTTGTCATCGGCTATGGGTGTTACCTGGTGCTCAATGGCGGCGGTAGCAGAAAAACCTGAGGGATTCGGCTAGGCTGGGAGCACATTTATGAGAGCTGCTCAATCATGACCGATCACATCGAACTGCCATTTCGTTTCCGATTCCGCGTGCGTTACGGCGAGTGTGACGCCCAGGGCGTGGTGTTCAATGCCCGCTATGCGGACTTTGTCGACATCGCCGTGAACGAGTACATCCGTACCCTGTTTGGGGATTACCAGCGGCTGCTGGATCAGGACCTGGATATTCAGGTGGTGAGCCTGACGGTGAACTGGAAAGCACCGGCAAAGTTTGACGACGTGCTGGAAGCCCGCATTCGGGCAGGGCGAATCGGCAACACGTCGTTCGCGCTGCATCTGGAGTTCTATCGGTTTGGTGAGGAGCAGTTGATCGCCGACGCCGACATCACCTATGTGATGATTCAGCCGTCAATGATGGCAAAAGTGGCGGTGCCGGGAACGATCAGGGAATTACTGGAGGCGGGAGCACCCGGCGTGCTGATAAGCCACGCCGGGGAGCAAGTACAGGAGGGCTGATTAGCCTTCCTGCAGGGCCTGGATCACCGCCTTGGCGGTGCCTTCCGAGGAGGGCGGGTTCTGACCGGTGATCAGCTTGCCGTCTACCACGATGTGTGGCGTGAAGTCGTCACCGCAGGTGTAGGTGCCGGTTTTTTCCTTCAGCATGTCTTCCAGCAGGAAGGGCACAACGTTGGTCAGGCCAACCACTTCTTCCTCGCTGTTGCTGAAGCCGGTCACGTTGCGGCCGCCAACAATGTTCTGACCCGGCTTCACTTCCACATCCCGGAATACTGCGGGGGCGTGGCAGACCGCACCGATCACTTTGTCCTGTTCGTACGCGGTCTTGATCACCTCAATGGATTTCTGGTCGTTGACCAGATCCCACAGCGGGCCATGGCCGCCGGGATAGAACACGGCGTCAAAATCGTTCATGTCCACGTCTGCCAGCTTTTTGGTGCTGGCCAGTGATTCCTTGGCGTGAGCGTCGGCCTGGAATCGACGGGTGGTTTCGGTCAGCGCGTCTTCTCCCTCACTGTTGGGATCAACCGGCGGCTGACCACCTTTCGGGGAGGCAATAGTAATCTCGGCACCGGCATCCCGAAAGACGTAATAGGGCGCGGTGAACTCTTCGAGCCAAAAGCCCGTCTTGTGACCTGTATCGCCCATCTGGTCGTGGGAGGTCAGAACCATCAAAATTTTCATAGTGTGTCCGTCCTTTTATCGACGAATGAATGGCAAATCTCAACTGCGCCTGGTATCGAGTTGGAGCCTAATGGAACAAATTCAACCGGGGTTACGTGGAATAGAGCAGGACAGATCTGTCCGGGGCTTTTCTCAGTACATTGCGGTAGACTTCAGATTCGACATACCGAGTGTTCAAGGAGGGGGTCAGAATGGGCGCATGGAAACTGCTCCTGCTTACGCTGCTCGCGCTGCCAGCGTGGGCGCAACATGGCGCGGGAGCCGTCGAACCGCAGACTGTCACTGTTGGGATCAGTCATACCCCGCCCTATCGTGTGGTCGAAGATGGCGTGCGCTCCGGGCTCTATGTTGACGTGTTCGAGGCGATCACCGCCCATCTGGGCTGGACTGTGCGCTACCGGGAAGCCCCTATCCGTCGTGCGCTTCTCCTGATTCAGCAGGGGGAGGTGGATGTTGTGCTAGGACCCAGGCGAACGGAGGATCGGGAGCAGTATCTGGATTATGCCATCCCGGCGTTTTCATCCGAGCGTCACCTGTTCTTCTATCAGACCGACACCCAACGCATCGAACGCTACGAAGACCTCTACGGACGCGTTATTGGTGTGGTGGAGGGGGCCAGCTATTTCCCTCGGTTCGATGCTGACGAAAAAATCTTGAAGGAGTCCGCGCCCCGGTATGAAAACCTGATGTTGATGCTGGAGCGGGGACGTGTCGACGTTGTGGTGGCGCCAGAAGTGGTCGGCCAGTACACCGCAAACCGCCTGGGTTTGAGGGTGTCGGTATCGCCGTTCTCGGTGCCCGGTGAGCGTCGCTACATCGCGGTGTCAAAGTATTCGGCGGCTCATGACTACGTGGACGACCTTCGCCATGCACTTGAGCTGGATGAGCTTGATGCCATCTATCGCAAACACGCTGCAGACTATCTGGATAAAGCCGCTCAATGACTCCGGACCATAATGACCTCTGGTTCCTGCCGCTAGGCGGAACTGGCGAGATCGGAATGAATCTCAATCTTTACGGTCACGATGGGCAATGGCTGATGGTGGATTGTGGCGTGACCTTCCCAAAGCCCGGCCGGGTGTCAGCGGATGGCACCGTCCACCACCGTGGCGAGCCTCCGGTGCAGATGGCTGACCCGGCCTTTATTGCCGACCGCCGGGCACAGCTGGCAGGACTGATCATTACCCACGCTCATGAAGATCACGTCGGCGCCGTGCCTTATCTCTGGCCGTTGCTGCAATGCCCGATCTACACCAGTCGCTTCACGGCCGAGATCCTTCGGAGAAAGCTGGCGGAATTTGATCTGGCTCATCGGGTTCCTATCATTGTGGTGGAGACCGGCGAACGCCGGCAGGTAGGCCCGTTCAACGTTCAGTGGCTGGCCTTGACCCACTCTATTCCAGACCCCAATGCCCTGATGATTCGCACCGGCATCGGCAACATCTTCCACAGTGGCGACTGGAAACTGGACGACCATCCCCTGGTGGGCCATGGCTACTCCCGCGAGACGTTTACCGATCTGGCGAGCGAGGGCGTGGATGCCATGGTCTGCGATTCCACCAACGCCACGGTGGCCGGGCATTCCATTTCCGAGGCGGCGCTGCACCAGGGCTTGCTGGAGGCGGTCCGGGGCGCCCCGGGGCGAGTGGTGGTGACCTGCTTTGGCAGCAACATTGCCCGCCTGCATACCCTTGGCCTGATTGCCCGGGAAACCGGGCGTTACATGGGGCTGCTCGGGCGTTCGCTGATCAACATGAGTGGGGCCGCACGGGCCGCAGGTATCTGGGATCAGGCTGACAAGCTGATCAACCCTTCGCACCTTGGCTACCTGCCAAAGGGCGAGGTTCTGGCCGTGGCCACTGGCAGCCAGGGTGAGCCGCGCACCGCATTGCGCCGCCTGGCCATGGGCAGCCATCCGGATTTCGAGCTGGAAGCCGGTGATACCGTGATCTTCAGCGCCCGCGCCATTCCGGGTAACGAGGAAGCTATTGAGGCTCTGATCGACCGGCTTCGGGCAATGGGCGTCACCGTGATTACCGCCGAGCAATCGGCCGTGCCAATTCACGCCTCCGGCCACCCGGCCCAGGAAGAGCTTCAGGCCATGTACCAGTGGGTGCGGCCGAAGATCGCCATTCCGGTGCATGGAGAGGGTGAGCACATGGATGCCCATGCGCAACTTGCCAAAGGCGTTGGCGTCTCGAAAACCCTGGTTGGGCGCAATGGTGACCTGTTCATGATCCGGCCGGTGCCGGGCATGCGCCGGCAGATTGCCGAGACCGGTCGGCTGGGGTGGGACAAGCAGGAGCTGGTCCGGGTTGAGTGAATCCGGAGCAGATTGCGATAGTTGTTCGCATCCTATCTGGTTAGACTGGACCTCTTACTACCATAAAACCTATCACAGGAGGCAGTCGTCTAATGGCTATCTGGACCCGCACCCCGAATCTTGAATCGTTCATGGAATCCAGTAAAAACACCGCAGTCGGTCACATGGGGATCGAGTATCTGGAAGTTGGCGACGACTATGTCAAAGGCCGTATGCCGGTGGACGAGCGCACTGTCCAGCCATTTGGCATCCTCCACGGCGGTGCGTCGGTACTGCTGGCGGAAACCCTGGGGAGCATGGCGGCCAACTGCTGCCTGAAGAGCCCCGACACGGTGGCAGTGGGCCTGGACATCAACGCCAACCACCTGCGCCCGGTCAGCAAGGGCTGGGTATACGGTACCGCAACGGCGCTGCACATCGGCAGTACCACTCAGGTTTGGGAAATCCGCCTGGAGAACGAGGAGGGCAAGTCCACCTGTATTTCCAGGCTGACCATGGCGGTGACCAAGCTGCCGGGCCGCTAATCGTTCCAGGGTTCTTCTGAAGTTTCGGGAATCGGGGCTGACATGATCAGCCCCTGATCGACAAAGTCCTGCAGTACGATGCCGTAGGCGCCATCCGGCACTTCCTTTGCAATCTGGTAGGTTGCGCCGGTTGAATCCTTTGGTGACTTCATCAGGTCCAGATGCTGGTACGGCGCCAGCTCCACGCGATTGGCATCGCGCACCATCAGCACCTTGGGCTTGAGTTTGTGCTTGGGGTGACTCTCGACCACGATCCCGACCTCGCCGTTGAGCATTTCCACGATCGAGCCCGGCGGGTAGATGCCAATCATCTGGATGAAGGCTTCCGCCAGTTCCTTGTCGAACTGGGTGCCCCGATGCTTGTGAATTACATCAAGCGCCTGCATGGACGCCCGGCCTTTGTCATAAACCCGGTCACTGGTGACGGCGTCGTAGGTGTCGACCAGACCCACGATCTTGGCAAAGTAGGGGATCTGCTGGGACTCAAGGCCCCTTGGGTAGCCTTCACCATCCATTCGCTCATGATGACTGTAGGCAACGTCCACTGCGGTGGCCAACGAATTGCTGGTGCCCATCAGGATGGCGCGGCCGTGGGTGGTGTGGGTCCGCATGAGCTTGAACTCTTCTGGAGTGAGCGCTCCGGGTTTGTTCAGCACCGCATCCGGAATTCGGGTCTTGCCGACGTCGTGCAGCAAACCGCACAGGGCCAGTGTGCGAATCTCGCCTTCCAGTAGCCCCAGATGCTTGCCGAATGCCGCCGACAGGATCGAGACGTTGATGCAGTGCTCAGCGGTGTATTCGTCCTGATGTTTGATCTTGGTGAGCAGTAGCAGGGCGTTTTCGTTGCGTAGAACGCTTTCAACGCAGCTGTTCACCACCGTGCGGGCATTGTTCAGGTCCAGTGCTCGGCCCACCCGTAAACCCGACATGATTGACTTGGCGGTTTTCTGGGCGTCTTCGAACTTGACCGCCGCGAACGGCATTTCGGTGCCTACATCGACTTTGTTGATGTAGGTGACTCGTTTTCGAGGAGCCATCTTCTTGACTGGCTCGTTCTGCGCGGGCTGTTTTTTGGAAGCGCTTTTGAACATGCCCATGAAGCCCGACGATTTCGGTTTGGACGCGGATCGGGTCGGGTGCGCTGAGTGCTGCGAGACGGTGTCCAGCCGGCCTTCGATAAAGACGAAGTCACACTGGGTCTGCAGGGAATGAATCTCCTGGGGATCGCGGATCACAAAGCCCTGCAGCATAAAATCCGTTTCTTCCCAGGCCCGGTCCAGACGCACAACGTGCATGCCCAGCACCAGTTCAGAGACGTGGACTCGGGTTTCAACGATTTCTTTGTGGGTTTTGCCCATGGCCAATATTCAGTCTTCCCTATGTCATGCGCCTAGTTTGAGGTGAAACCTCAGCTGCGGACAGGCTGAATTGCAAAATCTGGTCAAATGGTGTTCATTCAGCTGGTGGGTCGCTGAATTCCTTGCCGGCGGCCCGCCTTATAATCAATAGAGTAGACTGGATTATCGGCGATGCACAATCACAACAGTGTCCGGCTTTGGTGGCTAGCACTTGGCGCCGCACTGGTCCCTTTTCTGACTATTCACCTGACTTTTCTAGTCTCGGTTCTGGAGGGCCATGTTTCGTTGTGCGTGCCCTACTGGGACAGCTGTACGAGCATTAGTCGAACCGGGCGCTACGGCACAGCTTATTTCATCTTCAAAGGGGCTATGCTGCCGGCTGCCATTGTTGGCATTCTGTTTTGGTACGGCAATCGCGCCTGGCTTGGTCAGCTTGGGTTGCGCTCCGCAGGCGCGGCCTGGGTGCCATGGTTGGGGTTGGTCGCAGGCCTTGCGCTGGGAATCTATACGGTGGCCCTGGGCCATGAGGGCGATGGCTTCAATCTTATGCGGCGTATCGGAGTGGTGCTCTACCTCTCCCTGACCTTTCTATGCGAACTCCTGATCAGTGGGGCGCTCCGGCAACATCCAACCTGGAGCCGTCAGGGCCGGTGGTTGCTGGGATTGTGCCAGCTGACCCTGGCGATCGGCATACTGTCAGTACTCTTGAATGCCCTGGCGCCAGACCTCTATCGCCGAACCGACGACGCCTTCGAGTGGGTTTTTGCCCTGCTTATCAATGTTCATGCCCTGTGGCTGGCCTTGCTCTGGCGCAAGAGCGGGTTCCGGGTGCGGTTCTGGGTGGATTGACGGTCACAGCGACATCAAGCCTCGCACGAGGGCGGCAATGCCGGCGACGGCTGCGATGATCAGGATCACGGGCCGAAGCCCGTTGGCGGGCATCCGGTGCACCAGGTGACCGGACAGCCAGAAACCGATGAGCATGCCCGGAAAGGTGAGTCCGAACAGGCGCAGTTCCCGGAGCCCCAGATACCCGGAGAACAGCAGGGCCGCCAGGCTGAAGAAACTTGCGGTCAGGAAGAACGCTGACATGTTGGCGCGCACCAGCGGGCCCTTCTGATTCTGGTAGATCATCGCGATGGGCGGGCCGCCCACGGCGGTGATGGTGCCCATAAAAGTGGAGGCGGCCCCGGCAATGACACTGTTGCGGGCATTCAGGGCCGGGCGCAGGCCGCCAACACTCAGGGCCACGCCGGTCAGGATCAGGATGCCGAAAATCAGTTCAAAGCCTTTCGGTGACAGCACCAGGAGGATCAGCGCCGCCAGGATCGTCCCGATGGCTCCGCCCCAGATCGCAAATCGCACTTCCCGGATCGCCAGGGCACCCCGGTTACGGACCAGCATCAACACCGTCAGCACCGACGCATTCAGGATCAGTGGTGCAGGCAACAGTATGGGGCTGATCAGAAACAGCAGCGGTGCCGCCAGGGTGCCAATGCCATAACCGGCTACGCCCTGCAGGCAGGCACCGGCCAGAAGAGCGGCATTTGCGAGAAGAACCTGTAGCAGGCTTATATCATCCAAGATCATCACCGGGTTATGAGCGGTGTGCTTTGATAACACAGCGGGCTAGCGGTTGAAACTGATAGACTGCCGGGAGCTATCAGACCATGGTGTAAGAACGGATCACGCCCGATGACAGACTGCCTTTCCAGAGACTCCTCCAAAGACCTCTCAAAAGAGATATCTCAATGTCCCTGTGGCTCCAGCCTGGAATATTCAAGGTGTTGCCAGCCCCTGCATCGAGGAGAGGTCGCCGCCACGCCGGAGGCGCTTATGCGGTCACGGTACAGTGCCTTTGTGGTCGGACAGGCCGACTATCTGCTGGCCACCTGGCACTCCAGTACCCGGCCGGGTGAGCTGAGTCTGGAACAGTCGCCAGAGTGGGTGTCGTTAACCATTCTCGACAGTTCCGAGGTTGGGGATGCGGGCCAGGTCCACTTCAGGGCCGTGCACCGGGTCGCCGAAGGCTGGGGCTATCTGGAAGAGCGGTCTGAGTTTGTGCGTGAACAGGGCCGGTGGTTGTACGTCACTGGAGATACCAGCGAGGGCCAGTTAAAACCCGGACGCAACGACCGTTGTCCCTGTGGCAGTGGCAGGAAATACAAAGCCTGCTGTCTGTAGGTGCCAGTGAGCGGCTGGTACTGCTCACCGGCGCTTTAGTGCTCCGCATCCAAATACGTCTCCAGGGCTCCTGCCAGCCAGCCAACCACAGCACCGCCCTGGGCCTGTTCCGATTCCAGGGTGCTGAACACTTTCCACCACTGGGCGCTACGATGCCGAATAACGGTCAGTTGTTGTTGCCGTAGCGCCTCAGCAATCAGCGGCAGGGGCAGATCAGCCCAGCCCGCTCCTTCGATGACGGCATCACGAATCAGTTCGTACTGGGTGAATGCCAGGAAGTTGGCAGTTTCCGGCGATTCCGCTTCTACTCGCGCATTGTTCATGTAGGCCAGAGTCACCTCCGTGTGGCTCACCAGGTCGTCCTGGGTTACTCGCTTTAGTTGGCTCAGGGGGTGGTCCGGGGCCGCGACGGTCAGCATGCGCACATCAGCCAGTTCCCGGAACCACTGGTAGCCCTCACTCTGCAGTTCTGGCATCAGGCCATAAGCGACATCCACCGACTGGTTCCGTACCAGGGTAGGCAACTCTCGGGGTGGTGCCAGGTAAACGGACAGGCTGGTCTGGGGGAAGCGGGTTTTAAGTTGCCGTAGAATACCCCGCCAGGCGGCCTCGGGCAGGGCATCGTCCCGGGCAATCCTCAGGACCGATTCGGCCCCGCTGAGATGATGCTGGCACCGGGCACGAATCTGCCCGGCCACCTGATCAAAGCGCCGGCAATCGGTGACGATGGCGCTGCCAATGGGCGTCAGGTGCAGTTGGTTGCCGGTGCGCTCGAACAGCTCAACACCCAGGTCATCTTCCAGTGCGGCCAGCATGGTGCTCACCGTGGTGCGGCTTCGGTTCAGTTCCCGGGCGGCCGAGGCGATGGTGCCGTTGCGCACTACGGCCAGGAATACCTTAATCTGCGATGTTTTCAACGACTGCTCTCCTTGCGACGGGTTTTCCGTCGGTCACCGACTCACGCCAGGGCGCGGGTGTCGCTAATATGGGCTTTAAATCACGGGAGAGCAAAAATGTTGATGTTAATAGCGCGGGAAAACATGGCGCTGACCCTGTCGGCCATTGCGGCGGGTCTGTTTGCGCTGGTGGGCATCAGTTGGGGGCTTTGGATTGGCTCGCTGGTGATCCTGTTCGATGGCGCCTATTCACTGGTCAGTGTGGTGTTGTCGCTGTTGTCGCTTTATGCAGCGCGGGTGATTCGTCGTCCGGCCTGTGCCGACTACCCGTTTGGTCGCGGCGCGATTGAGCCCCTGGTTATTGCGGTCAAAGGGCTGGTCATTGCGCTGGTGTGTCTGTTGTCGATGGTGTCGGCCGTTATGGCTTTAATCGAGGGTGGTCGTGCGGTCAGCGCCGACATGGCTATGGTGTTTGCGGCCGTGAGTGTTGTGGGTTGCCTGGCAGTGTGGCTGTACCTTGCCTGGGTAGGAAAGCGGGTTGGATCCGGATTGGTGGTGGCGGAACGCCGCCAGTGGTTGATGGATACCGTGCTGAGCGCCGCCGTTCTGATCGGCTTTGGTGTGGGTGCCTGGCTGGAACAGAGTGCCTGGTCAGCCCTGGCGGTGTATGCGGACCCGGTCATGATGGTACTTATTTCGGCCTATTTCATTGTCGTGCCGGTAAAAATGACCGCCGGGGCAGTTCGGGAACTGATGCTGGCAGCGCCGCCTGAGTCGGTGGCCGACGAAGTGCACGGTGTGCTCAAGGCGGAAGGCATCCTGCCTCAACAGGTGAAGATGGCCAAGATAGGTCCGAGCCTGATGCTGGAGATTCGTCTACCAGGCAACTGGCCAGGTAGAATTGAGCGTCTTAAGCGTGATTTGATGCAAGAGCTGGCGGAATTGCCGGTGCGACCGGCGATCTTCATTCGCAACAGTCTGGTCTAGGCCTGCCTGTCGGCAGTGCTGCGGTGTTGGTGCCGGTCTGCTCATGGATGTCGACGAACATCAGGTTGCCGCCCTGGAGTTTGCGCAGGGTTCGGATCTCACGGCTGCACAGCGGACACTGACCGTCGTAAAAAAAGCGTGTCACAGCGGTGATCCATCAAGTTCTCCAAGGGCTAATATTTGCTCGCGGACCTCCGTTTTCCGCTGGGTTAATTGAGTCTCCAAACCAGCAACGGCCGCCGGTAAAGCCTCCGGCGAATCCCATCGAAACTGATGCAGAAGCTGAATCTGCACCGACAGATCCTGAAACTGGCCGAACAACTGTTGGCGAGCTTTTACTCGTTTCAGCAGCCCCTTCCATCGGTCCGGCTCTAGTTCCATCAGATACCGGGCACGCTTCAATAACTTGCGCAGGGCATGAATCTCCTCGTCCGATGACTCGGGTGTGAGTTCGGCCGTTGTCCGGTTGCACTGGGTGATCCGTCGGTCGACGGTTGTTCGGATGTCTTTGTGACTCAGCGCTTTGGCAAGTTTCTGAAAGGGGCCGGACTCAATCAGGTTGAGCCATTCCTGGCTATGCTTCTGGTGGCGCTTGCTGGTCAGGCTTTTGTTCAACCGCTGTTGTTCGATGTCTGTGGCCTGTTCGAAGTAGGTGCGCAGGCCGGTCTCGAGCTCCTCATTGCCGCCGCAAAGCTCGGGCAGCTGTTGCAGCAGCACGTGCAGATCCCTCAGTTGACTGGTGGCTCCGGCCTGTTGCTTGAATCGCTTGACGGGTTTGGTCAACAGTTTGGAGCCACTGACTTCACGGATGGATTCAGCGATGGCGCGGCTGCGCCGCAAGGTAATCCGGTATTGATGCAAGAATTCGTCATCCAGCCCCGAATATACCCCCGGCTCCAGATCCTTGAGCCAGTGGTGGAGGCTCTGGAGAGTATCGGCAAGGTCCCGTTTACGCCCTGTAGTGTCGGGGTTGGCGCGCTTCTTTTGTTTGCGGACAAAGTGGGTGTAGCTGAATTGCTGCGGTGTTAGCAGGGCTTCCAGCTTGCCCTTGCACCTGGCTTTGCCGAGCTGGCACCAGTGATCTACGGGGATGCACAAGTGCATGAAGCTGCCTGTCGGCAACTGCGCCGGCGACTGTTTCAATAGCCACTGGGCCAGCTCCAGCAGTGCCGGATTATGACCGATGACGGCAACGGTTTCCTGGTCACCACCCCCCTGAAGCCAGTGCAGCAGCTTTTGATAGTCAAAGGTGTAGAGCTCCGGGCAAATATGCACCCGCGTTTCGGGAAAGGTTTTCGGCAAAACCCCGGTCAGGGTGGCCTGAGCCCGCGCGGCAGTGCTGGCGTGAACTTCGCCGGCAAAGGCGCCGTGATGGGCCAACGCCACACTCAGCGGTGCCAGCTGGCTTTGCCCTCGGGCATTCAGGGGGCGGTCCCGGTCGCTGAGGCTGTCGTCGGCCCAGCTGGATTTTGCGTGTCGAATTAGAAAAAGCTGCTTCATGATGCAATCCCGCTGCAGGGGCGATTGGTTAAGCTGGATTCAAGTTCTGCGGCCGGTGGCCGATATCCGGATTTAGATCGAGCGTGAACCAGACCAGTCTAGAGTCACGGTGAGGTAGGTGCATAGGGCGCACTTTGTGTTCCGACTTCTTTTAGCCGCATCGTTACCTGCCTTAACAGATTGGAACAGCACGCGACGAATCTCTGTGGATAATCCATAACTCTAATCAGTCCCCAAGGATCGTTGACATGAACTTTTTGAACACCCTTCGCATTCGCTCGCGGCTGCTTCTGGCGGTTCTGGTCCCCGTCTTAATTACTGCGGCCACGCTCGCCTGGATTACCATCAGTCAGATTGACGCCCAAGGTGAGGCCGAGCTTCAGCGTCTCAAATCCGAACTGCTGGAAACCCGGAAGAACGGACTGAAAAATCTTGTGGATGCCGCCGAGGCCGTGGTCCTCGAAGCGAAGAACGATCCCAACCTGTCCGAAGAGGAGGCCAAGGCGGAGGCCGCGTCCCGGCTGCGCAGTATCCGGTTCGATAAAACCAACTATGTGTTCGCCTACACCCGTGATGTGGTGAATCTGGCCTATGCCCCGGACCCTTCCAAGGAAGGCCCGACCAATAACCCGACATTGAAAAAGCTGGTGCGGGCGCTGTTTGCCGCAGGTGAGTCCGATGGCTATTACGGCTATGACTGGATGAACCCGGGTTCGGGCCAGGAAGAGCCGAAAGTGTCCTATTCCACGATTATTCCGGGCTGGGACTGGATGATTGGTGCCGGCGTGTACGTCACTAATATTGATCGTGACGTCGCCGCTGCCAAAGCCGAGATTGCTGAAGAACGAAATGCCACGCTTGGTTTTATCCTGCTGGTGACCGTTGTTGTCGTGGTCATCGCCATGCTGATTGGCCTTGTGGTTGGCCGCTCCGTTACCAAGCCTCTGAAGCAAGTCAGCGATATAATGCAGGAAATTGCCGACGGCGAGGGCGATTTGCGTCAGCGCCTACCGGATGAAGGCAATGATGAGTTGTCTGAATTGGGGCGTCGTTTCAATGCCTTTGTGATCAAGATCCAGAACACCATTCGCGAAGTCGGTGCCACCACCGATCAGGTCGCCTCCGCCGCTGAGGAGTTGAGCCGGGTGGCGAACGAAACCCGTGCCTCGGTTCAGGAGCAGGGTTCAGAGACCGATCAGATTGCGTCGGCGATCAATGAAATGGCGGCGACCATCCAGCAGATTTCAGGCAATGCCAATCAGGTCGAAAGTGCCGCCTCTGATGCCGATCGCGTTGCCCGTGACGGTGGTGAAACCATTGTCAGCGCTCAGGGTTCCGTCAACAAACTGTCTGAGGAGATCAAGGAGAGTGCCCGCACTATCGATGTGCTTGCGGAGAAATCTGACGACATTCAGCAGGTGTTGGATGTTATCCATGCGGTCACTGAGCAGACTAACCTGCTGGCGCTGAATGCTGCCATTGAGGCTGCTCGGGCCGGTGAGCATGGTCGAGGTTTCTCCGTGGTCGCCGACGAGGTGCGTCAGTTGGCCAAGCGCAGTGCCGAGTCCGCCGAACAGATCCGCGAAATGGTGAATGGGTTTGTGTCAGAGTCCCGCTCCGCAGTCGACCGCATGAACAAGTCTCGCGACCGCTCCACGGAAACCGTGGAACGCATCGATCACGCCGCCACGGCGTTGGGCACCATCGAGAAATCAGTGGGTCAGATCCATGATCAGGTGACCCAGATTGCCACCGCAGCGGAACAACAGAGCCAGGTGGCCGAGGAAATTAACCAGAACGTGGTACGCATTGTTGATGCCGCCCAGCGCAGCGATACCGGCGTGACCCAGACCAATGAGGCGAGCCTCGAACTGGCCCGCCTGGGCGAAACCCTGCGGGGGCTGGTGGGCCAGTTCAAGGTGTGAGTTAGATACCCTCAGTCTGCCTGAGCAATTCCCTGAGCCGGCGCGAACGCCGGGCTCGGGAGAGCAGGGTGGTGAGCAGGTAGTCGGCGTCAAAGGGCTTGGTGATGTAGTCATCGCCCCCGAGGGCGGCGCCTATGATTTTCTGGTCGGGGTGTGTTTCGCTGGTCAAAAACAGGATTGGGATTGGGTCAAGTCGCCGGTCCTGGCGGAGAATCGCCGCCAGCTCGGTGCCGGATACTTCCGGCATGATTACGTCCAGCAGCACAACGTCCGGTTCAAATGCTCGCGCGGTCTCCAGCGCGTTCATCGGGTCACTAACCGGATAAACCGCCAGTCCAGCCTGCTCCAGCAGTACCTGATTCACCTGCAGAGTGGTGTCGTCATCGTCAACCATCAGTATCCGGAACGGTGGCGAATCCTTACGGTCGGTGAATTCGTGGGCAAGGTCGATCAGTTCGGTTTGGGAAATCGGTTTAGACAGGTAGCGTGAAGCGCCCGACCGGAACGCGGCAAGCCTTGCTTCCATATCATCCCGGACCGAAACGAAGGCCACAGGGGGCAATCGTCCCACGGTGCGCTTGAGTAATTCAATAACGCGGGGCCCAGCGTTGCGCTCATTGCCGAAAATGACATCCATGATGATCAAATCCGGGGTTGGCAGTATCTCGAACGTATCGCCATAGATGGTGGCCGATAAAAACACCTGGGCATCAAAACCGGCTGCTTCCAGCCACAGCAGCATTTCGTTGGCGACCAGCTCGTTATCTTCAATGATGTGAATTTTGCGGCTGCCCGGAAAGAACCGCTGATCGATTTCGGGCTCCTGGTCAAAATCCATGGTGCGCATTTTCTGTACCAGGCTCAGCATTTCGCTTTGTTTTTCTTCCGGGTCACGCGGATTCATGCTGAACCAGCCATCAATCAGATCGAGCAGGCGCTTGGCGGCGTCGGACACCGAGTGAAGGCCGACAGAGCCGGCGGAACCGGCCAGTTTGTGCACCTCCTGGTAGGTCATGTTGAGGCCCGAGCGCACGGCGGCACCGTCCTCGGCGTATTCGCGGTCCACCGGAATGGTACTGATCAGGTACTCCAACCGGTCCAGACGCCTGGGAAGCCGTTCCTGGTAGCTTTGTCGCAGCTGTTTCAGGCGTGCCTGTGGACTATCGAGATCCTTTTTAATGTCCATGTGCATTGTCCAGCATCCGTCCGGGTTGGTTGGAGAAGTGTTATCCCATAGTGGAACATAGCCCAATCGTCGGGGCTATTCCAGTAAGCGGAGAGTAGGGCTTGGCGGGGAGCTTGGTCCCACGCTAGTATTGGTTCGGGATAAAAAATATCTATAAAACAATCGGATTAATGGTGCCAACAATGATAACTCGCCCGCTAAAAATGGCCGCGCTTGCGCTGCTGTTTGCTTTCAGTCCACTCAGCCTGGCTGAGGACAGTTTCACACTGCGCCTTGCGCAGACTTGGGGCCCGAATTCACCGATTCTCGGCGAAACCGTAGAACACATGGCCAAGATGGCCGAAACCATGTCCAGTGGCCGGCTCAAGATTCGTATCGATGCCTCCAACAAGCACAAGGCGCCGTTCGGCATCTTCGATCTGGTGCGCAATGGTCAGTACGACATGGGTCACACGGCGTCCTACTACTACAAGGGCACCATCCCTAATGCCATGTACTTTACTACCGTACCGTTTGGCATGATTGCCCCGGAGCAGTACGCCTGGTTCTACCACGGCGAGGGCATGGACCTGATGCGCAAGGTGTATGAGCCACATGGCCTGCTGTCGTTTCCGGGTGGTAACACCGGCAACCAGATGGGCGGCTGGTTCCGCGAAGAGATCAATTCCCTGGAAGACCTGAAAGGCATCAAGATGCGCACGCCAGGCTTTGCCGGTGAAGTGATGTCGGAGCTGGGGGTTGCGGTGACCAACATTCCGCCGGGTGAGCTGTATAGCGCACTGGAACGCGGCACCATCGATGCCTTGGAGTGGGTCGGTCCGGCCCTGGACTTCAGCATGGGCTTCCACCAGATCGCCAAGAATTACTACTCGGGCTGGCAGGAGCCGGGTGCCGAAGTGCAGTTCCTGATCAACAAGCAAACCTGGGACAAACTACCCAAGGATCTGCAGGAAGTGCTGCGCGTGGCCATGCGTACTGCCGCCTATGATATGTACATCCAGAGCACCCACGAGAGCGGCGTGGCCTGGGACAAGATGAAAGAGAACTACCCGGACGTGACTCACAGAACTTTCCCGCCGGAAGTCATTGAGGCTCTGCGCAGCGCCACCAACAAGCTGCTCAAAGAGGCCGCCGAGAACGACCCGCTGGCGAAGGAAATTATCACGTCCCAGCGCGAGTACCTGCGGCAGGTGCGTCAGTGGACCAATATTTCAGACAAGGCCTATCTCGATAGCGTGGCCGGAGAATAACGCAGAGGCAGGCATCAGCCTGTAATGGGCTGGTAGTAAGCTGATAGCAAGGGGCGTTGGGGTTTCGGATTATCCCAACGCCCCTTTTTGTTTGCCCCGCTTTCTGAAAAAATAGCTTGCTCATTCCTTGGGCAGGTCAGATGAAGAAAACACTCCTTTCACTGCGTGAACTTTCCAAACACTTTGGCGGCAAGACCGTTCTCGATGCCCTGGACCTCGACATCCTGGATGGTGAGTTCATCACTCTTCTTGGTCCTTCAGGCTGCGGTAAAACCACGCTGCTGAGGCTGATTGCGGGGTTTGAGCATCCGGATGCCGGCACTATTACCCTCGATGGCACCGACCTCACTCAGTTGACGCCTGAACACCGGCCTCTTAATACGGTTTTCCAGCACTACGCGCTGTTCCCGCACATGTCGGTTTTCGACAACGTGGCTTACGGCCTGAAAATGGAAAAACGGCCCAAGCACGAGATTCGCCAGCGGGTGGACGAAGTGCTGGCAATGGTTCAGCTGCAGGACTTCGCCCGGCGCAAGCCGCATCAGCTGTCCGGTGGCCAGCAGCAGCGAGTGGCGATTGCCCGCGCGGTGGTCAAACGCCCACGCCTACTGTTGCTGGACGAACCCCTGTCGGCTCTGGACTACAAGCTGCGCCGAACCATGCAGATTGAACTCAAGCGCCTGCAGCGGGAACTGGGCATCACCTTTGTGTTTGTAACCCACGATCAGGAAGAGGCGCTGTCCATGTCCGACCGGGTGGTGGTGCTAAAGAGTGGCATGGTGCAGCAGCTGGGCACCCCGCGGGAAGTGTACGAGCGGCCGGCCAACCTGTTCACCGCCGGCTTTGTCGGCGAGACCAACCTGTTTCCGGGCCGGGTGCTGGGCCAGGACGATGATAGCCTGCTGGTGGACGTGCTTGGGTTCAGTCGCAAGCTGCGGCGCCCGGGTTTTTCGGTTCAGGACGGCCAGCCAGTACACGTGCTGTTGCGTCCGGAGGATATCCGGGTGCTGGATCCCAGCGGCGACCAGGGTGTCGCCGGCAAGATCGTCGAGCGCAACTACAAGGGTAGTACCCTGGATTCGGTGATCCATCTGGAAGACGGTACCGAAGTACTGGCCAGTGAGTTCTTCGACGAGGATGACCCGATGTTCGATTACCGCCTCGGCGAGCCGGTCAGGGTAAGCTGGGTTGACGGCTGGGAGTGGCTGCTCCCGGAAGAAGCGGATGAGATCGCCGACAAGGAATTGTCGGCTGATGCATAGTATCCGGCAACAACCCTTTAAAACGGCGGTTTTGGCCCTGGTCTGGGGCTGGCTGCTGTTCCTGGTACTGACCCCCAACCTGCTGGTGGTGGGCGCGAGCGTGATGACCCGTGACCCGGCCACGTTCCTGTCGCTGCCGTTTAACCTTGATGCCTACCGGCAGCTGTTCGATCCGCTGTACCTGGACGTTTTCCTGCATTCCCTGTACATGGCGGCTATGACCACGCTGATCTGTTTGCTTATCGGTTATCCCTTTGCCTGGGCGCTGTCGAAAGTCGCCAAACAGCGGCAGTTGCTGCTGATCTTCCTGTTGATCGTGCCGTTCTGGACCAACTCCCTGGTTCGCACCTACGCCCTGAAGCTGATCCTGGCCACCAATGGCCTGCTGAACAAAGCACTGTTGTCGGTGGGGCTCATCGAGGAGCCATTGCAGATGCTGTACACCGAGGGGGCGGTGATCATTGGTCTGGTGTACCTGCTGCTGCCGTTTATGATCCTGCCGCTGTACTCGGTGTTTGATGATCTGCGGCAGGAACTTCTTTTGGCCTCGCACGATCTGGGCGCGGGCCGCCTGGCGACCTTCGTGCATGTGATCGTGCCACTGACCCTGCCGGGCGTGCTGGCGGGCGTGATGCTGGTGTTGCTGCCGGCCATGGGACTGTTCTTCGTGCCGGATATCCTGGGCGGGTCCCGCAACCTGCTGGTGGGTAATGTAATCAAGAACCAGTTTCTGGATGCCCGAAACTGGCCGTTCGGTGCGGCTGCCAGCATTGTATTGACGCTGACCATGGCGCTGCTCATGTTTGCTCATAAACTGAGTAAGCGGCGCCTGGGTGAGGAGGGCGCCTGATGAAAACCTGGCTGCCCAGAACCTACCTCACTTTGGTGTATATCCTGCTGTACGTGCCCATTGCGGTACTGGTGGTGTTTTCATTTAATGACGGCCGCACCGGTTATGACTGGGGCGGACTGAGCCTGCGCTGGTACGAGGCACTCTTCAACAACACCGCCATGGTCCGGGCCATGTGGAACTCCCTGTGGCTGGCCTTGTCAGCCGCCACCGTGTCGACCCTGATTGGCGCCTTGACCGCCCTGGCGCTGCATCGCTACCGGTTCCGGGGCAAGCGGGTACTCAACGGCATGCTGTTTGTGGTGATGATGTCGCCGGAAATCGTGCTGGCAATCTCCCTGCTGGCGCTGTTTCTGCTGGTCGGCTTGCAGCTTGGCTATGTGTCACTGATGTTGGCCCATGTGACCTTTTGTCTGCCGTTCGTGGTGATTACCGTGATGGCGCGGCTCAGCGGCTTTGACGAAAGCCTGCCCGAGGCGGCCCGGGATCTGGGCGCCAGCGATTTCATCATGACCCGTACCGTCCTGATACCGGCCATCATGCCGGCGCTGCTGGCGGGCTGGTTGCTGGGCTTTACCCTGTCTCTGGACGATGTGGTGGTGAGTACCTTCGTCAGTGGCCCGAGTTATGAAATTCTGCCCCTGCGCATCTATTCTATGGTGCGTGTGGGGCTGAAGCCCGAGGTGAACGCCCTCGGCACTCTGTTGCTGGTGTTTTCACTGGTCATGCTGATGTTATCCCAATGGATTCTGATAAGGAGCAAACGATGAAGAAACTGGCACTGGCCGGCCTGTTGGCAGTAAGTCTGACCGGCTGCAGTTCGGAGGAGCCCAAAGTCCTCAACCTGTACAACTGGTCAGAATACATGCCCCAGGAAGTACTGAACCGGTTCCAGGAAGAAACCGGAATCCAGGTGATCTACACAACTTACGACAGCAACGAAGCCATGTACGCCCGGCTGAAACTGCTGGACGACAACGCGGCCTACGACCTGGCGATTCCATCGACTTATTACGTCAGCAAGATGCGTCAGGAAGAATTGCTGATGCCCATCGATCGCAGCAAAATCGATGGCTTTGAAAAGCTGGATCCGGAGTTGGTGAACCTGGATATCGACCCGGAAAACCAATACAGCGTGCCGTATCTCTGGGGCACCACCGGGCTGGCTGTGGACACCTCCGACATCGAGGGCGAGCCGGTCGACGCCTGGGAAGACCTGTGGGATGAGCGCTTTGAGGGCAAGGTCATGCTGACTAACGACATGCGCGAAGTTTTCCATGTGGGCCTGCGGGTGCTGGGTTACTCCGGCAATAGCACCAACCCGGAGGAAATCGAAGCCGCTTATGAAAAGTTGTCCGAGTTGATGCCGTCAGTCCGGACCTTCAATTCCGATGCGCCGCGTATGCCTTACCTCGAGGGTGAAACCGACGTCGGCATGATCTGGAACGGCGAAGCGGTGATGGGCAAGGACTCCATGCCGGCATTGGAGTATGTCTACCCGCAAGAGGGCATTATTGCCTGGCTGGATAGCTTCGTGATTCCGAAGAACGCCAAGAACCCGGAAGCCGCGCATCAGTTCATCAGCTTTGTACTTCGGCCTGAAATTTCCGCCCTTATCAGTGAGGAAATCGGCTACGCGACGCCGAATCTGGCGGCCCGGGAGGTGTTGAGCGAGGAAGTGGCTAATAACCGCGCCAGCTACCCGTCTGCGCAGGATATGCTGAATGCCGAATTCCAGACCGACATTGGCGATGAAGCCCTGCAGATCTATGCCAAATACTGGGAAATGCTGAAATCCGGGCGCTAGATCGGGTTGTGATTAAGCAGGCGCGCTTAACAGGCGTACTAAAAAGGGAGGCTTCGGCCTCCTTTTTTTATTGGCCGATGGGGCCGATATGTGCTGTATTGATCTATAGTTAATATTTGATTCTTATCCAGTTCAGGTCCCCAAACCAGATGCCTGTGGCCCGCTCCCTGCACCTGATTATCTTGTTTTTGCTGGCGCTGATGCTGCCCGGTACAGTCATGGCTGCGCCTCAGCCGGTGACCGAGGGCTGGGAATATCGCTGGGGAGATTCTGCCGTTGATGCAGATGGTGCCCCCAATTGGGGCCAGCAGGACGCCCCGGGCGAGTGGCAGAGCATAGGCTTCCCTTCCAATCCACCCGATCGCAATGATCAGGAACACGTTTGGTATCGTGTAACCCTGCCATCCGGTGATTTCCAGGAGCCTGTGCTTTACATATTCAGCGTCGACATCATCTTTCAGGTGTACCTGGGTGGCGACAAGATCTATCAGTACGGAACTTTTGATAGCGACGGCCGAGGCTCATTTGAAGGCTGGCCCTGGCACGCCATACCTTTGCCGGAAAACTACCACAGCGAGCCGATCTATTTTCGGGTGTTTTCGGACTACACCGACATCGGCCTCTGGGGCGAAGTCGCGATTATGGACTACACCAACCTGGTGCTTTTCATCCTGAAAAACTCCCTGGAGGCGTTGATTGTCGCGGGCTTTGCCGCCCTGATTGCGATCCTGGCACTGATTTTCTCCCTGCTGCAATCGGAAAAAAGGACCTTCGCCTGTATTGCCCTGCTGGCCATGTCTGCCGGCCTGATGCTGGTGGCTGAAAGCCAGGCCAGCCTGCTGATCTTTTATAAGCCACTGTTGTGGGACTATCTGGCCGCCGGCTCTTATTACATGCTGCCGGTGGCCTTGGCCCTGATGCTGGAGCACTGGTTGTCTGATCACCGTCCCTGGCTGATTAACCGGATCTGGAAGCTGCATCTGGCATACCTGATGGGCGCACTAGGTTTGTCCCTGTCCGGGCTGGTGGATTTGTCGTCGACCTTCCCGCTTTTTGATGCCCTGTTTCTTATCACTGTAACCTGTATGGCTACGGTGGCGGCGCGCCGGTTCCGTCATCTATTACGGGAACAACGGGTTTTGCTGCTGACCTATGGCGTATTTTGCGGCTTGTTGGTGGCCGAGATGGCAGTGGCCCACGGCGTGTTGCCGTGGGGCCGGGTACCGGTAAGTTGGGGCATACTGGTGTTCTTGCTGGCAGTGGTGGTGATTGCCCTGTGGCATTACGCGCGCACTCAAAAAGCGTTGACTCAGTTGGCGATTTCCCTGGAGCAAAAGGTGGCGGAGCGTACCGAGCGAGCAGAATCTCTCGCTCGCCGCGAGCAGGCGCGGGTGCGACTGCTGACCTTTGAAAACGAAAAAAACCGGGTGCTGGGCGATATGATCACCAAGTTGCAGGACTGTTTGAACCTGGGGCAGGCCTACGCCGTTCTGACCGGCAGCTTGCCGGACTTGTGCAGCCCCCTGCGCGGTGCGTTGTATCGGCGCACGCCCGAGGAGGCCTATGAGAGGCTCTCGCAATGGGGTCAGGAAAGCGAGAGTTTTGCTATGCCACTTCAGCTGAATACCAGCGATGGTTTGCCAAGGCCTTCGGAGCTGCCGCCGGCCTCGTCCGAGGCGGCGACATCGGTTCGGGAACGGTCGAGGGCCAACCAGCAGCTTTGTTTCTGGATGAACGTGGAAACAGCCAGTGACGGCCTGGTGACCGATAGTGTATTGCTGTTGGAGAGTGAGGGCCTGTTCGATGTTGCCGGGAGCGAATACGGCGTGGCACGGCTCTTTGCGGTGTTGAATCAGGCAATCCAGCGCATCGGCATCACCCTGTCGAGTATCTCCCTGCGGGAGGAGCTGCAGAAATTCTCCTATGAAGACGCATTAACCGGCTTGAAGAACCGCCGCTCCTTCGATCAGCTGTTTCAGCATCAGTGTGCCGTAGCTCAGCGCGGACGCTCTCCGCTGTCTTTACTTGTCGTTGATATCGACCATTTTAAGGTCTTCAACGACACCCACGGGCACGAAGCCGGTGACCGGGCGCTGCAATCCGTTGCCTCTGTGCTGCTCAACCAGTTCAGGGAAAGCGACATTGTGTGTCGATTTGGCGGCGAGGAGTTTGTGGTGATACTGCCGGGGGCGTTGACTGACGATGGCAGAGAGCGGGCCCAAAGCCTATGCGATGCTGTTGCCAACGTTGATGTGATTTTCGAGGGCCGGAATCTTGGCGCGGTGACGGTGTCGGTGGGAGTGGCCAGTTGGCCGGAGACTGATGGTGAGCCGCGCCAGCTTCTCAGTCTCGCTGACCAAGCGCTGTACCAGGCGAAGGAAGAAGGGCGTAATCGGGTCTGGATCCACGGAGGCCAGGCCGCCTGAGCGTACCTGGCCTTCGCAGTTGCCGTATCTCGCTTAGTGCCAGATGTCGCTGTCGATCTTCTCGTGTAGCTCGGGGTAGTCCTTGGACTTGAAGTGCGGAACCACACCCTCTTTGCGCTGACTGAGGTAGTCCTTGGTCAATTTCACCACGGTGCCGGAGAGCAATACTATGGCAATCAGGTTGATCGAGGCCATCAGACCCATGGACGCATCGGCGGCGTTGAACACGGTCACTACGGCCTCGTAGCCACCCCAGACCACCATTGCCAGGGCTGCACTGCGCAGCAGATTCAGTGCCAGAGCGTTGTCACCCCCCAGATAAACCAGAGCGTTTTCCGCGTAGGTGTAGTTGGCGACAATAGAGGTGAAGGCAAAGAATAGAATCGCAATCGCGATGAAGTAATTGCCGAACTCGCCAATATGGCCCGCCATGGCGTCCTGAGTCAGTTGGGTGCCGGTGACGCCGTTGCCAGGCTCAAGTACGCCCGAGAGCAGGATCATCACTGCGGTGGCGGTACAGATCACAATGGTGTCGATGAATACACCGAAAGCCTGGACCAGCCCCTGGGAAGAGGGGTGATGAGGCGCAGGTGTCGCGGTGGCCGCGATGTTGGGAGCTGAACCCATACCTGCTTCATTGGAAAACAGACCGCGTTTGATGCCATTCAACATGGCCGCGGTGACCGAGCCGGCAACGCCGCCGGTGGCTTCGGTCAGACCGAAAGCGCTTTTCACAATCAACGCCAGAACGTCTCCTACCTGATCGTAATTCACGATCATAATGCCCAGCGCAATCAGCACGTAGCTTCCCGCCATGAACGGAACGACCAGTTCGGCGAACCGGACAATGGAGCGAAGTCCGCCGAAGATCACAATCCCGGCCAGTACCGCAACAGCAACGCCAACGTAAAGCTTGGGAATACCGAAGGCACCTTTCATGGCGTCGGCAATGGAGTTGGCCTGAACTGCGTTGAAGACCAGTCCGAAGGACACAATCAGGCAAACGGCGAAAATACCGCCGGCCCAGGGCGCGCCAAGGCCCCTGGAAATATAGACCGCGGGGCCGCCGCGGTACTGGCCTTTGCCATCGCGGCGTTTGTAGAGCTGGGCCAGGGTGCTTTCTGCGTAGCCGGTGGCCATGCCGACCAGAGCCACCATCCACATCCAGAAGATGGCGCCGGCGCCACCCAGGTAGAGCGCAACCGCGACACCGGCCAGGTTGCCGGTGCCAACCCGCGAAGCAAGGCTGGTGCAAAGCGCCTGAAAGGGTGAGATACCGTGGACATCGCTCTCACGGGAGCCGCGAATGGCACGGATCATTTCGCCGAAATGCAGGAACTGGAGGCCCCCGAGGCGAATGGTAAAGAATACGCCAACGGCCAGCAGGCCGTACACAAGGACGTAGCCCCAGAGTATGGAGTTTAGAAAATCAACGACCGCAGTCATGGTGCTTCCTGTAGGAAATCTGGTGGGATAATTGGGTTAACTACTCACACCACCAAAACAGGGCACTTGGCGTTGGACGCCACCCGATGGGAGACGCTGCCGAGCAGGATGCCGTCTTTATCGTTGTGGGTACCCTTGGTACCCACAACGATCAGGTCGGCTTCCTTGTCCTGAGCGAACTTGGTGATCACTTTTGACGGCCGACCGCCTTTGACGAAGCCCCGTACCTTGGTGGCGCCGTGCGACTTTGCCAGATCTTTGGCATGGTTGACCACCTCTTTGGCATATTCCGAGAGCACTTTATCGGGAATGTCCATGCTCGGAGGCCGACCAATCGACAGCGATGCCTCGAACAGGCTGTGGTGTTTGTACACGCACAGCAGGTAGATCTCGGCATCGGTTAGCTGCTGCAGTTCAATGGCCTTGTCCATGGCCTTAAGGGATGTCTTGGAGCCATCAACGGCAACCAGGATCCTTTTGAACATGGTTCTCTCCTTAAGCCTCTGGGCCGGTTATGGGTCAATCCCTGAAGGCAACGTCACGCAGGAACAGGGCAATGTCCGGGAACGCGATGATCAACCCGGCAGCTGCCACCAGGATGAAGATGAACGGTGGCGTGCCACGGATTACCTCTAGATACGGCCGCTTGAAGATGGCGATGGCCGTAAAGATGTCGCAACCAAACGGCGGCGTTGCCGAGCCAATGGCCACCTGCAGGGTAATGAGTACGCCCACCAGGACCGGATCGAGTCCGGTGGATTGAATGGCCGGTGCAAAGATCGGGGTCAGTACCAGGATGACCACGATCGGATCGACGAACATGCAGGCGATGAAGAACGCGATGCAGATTGCGATCAGCACGCCAACCGGACCGGCCTCGTTAACGCCAACTGCCTCCAGAATGGCTTGCGGGATCTGGGCAAACGAAATGATCCACGAAAAGCCGTTGCCCACGGCCACCAGGATGAACACCACGGCGGTGATCAGGCCGGTGGACTTGGCAATGCGATAGATATCCGCCAGTTTCAGCTCCCGGAACACCACGAATTCCAGCAGGAAGGCGTAGAGCACACACACCGCAGCCGCCTCGGTCGGGCTGAAAATGCCGCCGTAGATACCGCCGACAATGATTACCGGGAAGAACAATGGCCACAGGGCGTCGCGGACCGACACCGCGCGTTGGCCCCAGGAGGCTTTGTCCTCGGTAGGCACGTTGTTCTTATAGGCGTAGATCAGGCAGTAGATCGAAAACATGAACAGGATCAGTACGCCAGGCCCGATACCGGCTATGAACAGCTCGGCAATGGAGGTTCCCGAGATAACCCCGTAAATGATCATGCCAATGCTGGGCGGAATCAGGAAGGCAATGTCACTGGCGTTGATGATCAGGGCCAGGGTGAATGGGTCTGAGTAGCCGGCTTTCAGCATTTTCGGACGAAGCGGCGAGCCAACGGCGACCACGGTAGCCTGGGTGGACCCGGAAACGGCACCAAACAGGGTGCAGGAGGTTGCGGTGCTGATTGCCAGCCCGCCTTTGAAGTGGCCAATGAAGGCCATGACCATATTGATCAACCGGTCGGCCGACTGGCCTCGGGTCATGATGTCAGCAGCCAGGATAAACATGGGCACGGCAATCAGCGAGGCTGGCCGGATTCCTCCCATCATCTGCTGGATAAAGGTGCCCATCTGGCCAAAGCCATCGAACATTGTTACAAAGCCGAACACCGCGGCGGCGATCAGCGGAACCATCATCGGGAAGCCGAGCAGCAACAACCCGATCATGATCAACATCATTGTAGTTGCCATGTTTTCTATCCTTACCTGGTATCAGCTGCGTGGTTCATACTTCCGATTCGGTATCGCTGTAGCCATCAACCACCCCGGTTGAGAGATACACGTCCTTGCTGGTCAAGTTCTTGACGGCGGTCAGAAAGTACTGAATGCCGGTGATGGCGAAGCCAACCGGTGCCCAGACATAAATCCACCAGATTTCGAAGCCGAGCGCGGGCAGGATCCGGCCGCGACTGTAGAGAGTCTCGACGTAACCAAATGAGTGATAACACAGGAAAAACATCACCACGGAGGTGAAGAGGGCAATGAAGATCATCAGGACCTTGCGGCCTTTGGCGGGGAAGGCGTCGTAGACCGCGGACATACGGATGTGGCGACCATGGCGTGCGGCGTAGCCTATACCGGCAAAAGTGATCAGGATGATGAGGATCCGGTTAATCTCACCGGAGAAGAACAGCCCTTCGCCAAAGACAAAACGGGCAATGACGTTTACGCAAGTGTTGATGGCCATGAGGATGACCCCAACCGCCAGCATTACCGCTTCAATCTTACTGATCCAGACATCGATGGTTCCCAGAAACCCGGGTAGGCCCGATTCGTAGCTGCCTGTATCGTCCTCAAGATCCGGGGAGTTCTCGGACATGGGTTCTGCTCCAGAACATGCTGCGCCCGGCCGGTAGGCTACCCCCGGCGGCGCGGGGTTAAGAGACAGGCCCGCCGGCTGGCGCCGGCGGGCCGTGGTGCATCAGGAATGATGCGGGTCAGATTACTTGCTCTGAACTTCTTTCAGGTCTTCCTTGAACTGGTTCAGCAGCTCTTTGCCGCTTTCGCCGGTCATTTCGATGTACTTCTGCTCAACCTGAGGAGCGCGATCCTTGAATGCCTTGATCTGCTCATCGTCCAGACGGGTCACAGTAACGTCGTCAGATGCCTTCTGAATCTTGGCCAGTGCTTCGTCGGCCAGACCATCGATGTGCTTGATGATTTCTTCGAAGGCGTAGTCGGAGGCCATCTGAACCAGCTCTTTGTCTTGCGGTGCCAGATCCTCATAGAAGCTCTTGTTCGCCATCATGGCGGTGGTGAACCAACCATGGCTGGTGAAGACGAGGTTCGGGGATACTTCATACAGACCGCCGGACTCGATCCAGAAGATCGGGTTTTCCTGGCCTTGAATCATGTTGGTCTGCAGGGCGCCGTACACTTCACCCCAGGGCAGTGGAGTCGGGGTGGCACCAAAGGCGCTGTAGGTTTCTGACAACAGCGGGTTAGTCATAACCCGGATCTTTTTGTTGTTGAAGTCCTCAGGCTTGGTCACCGGCTCGTCCACAGTAACGACCATCTCGCCTTCCGGGTACATCTTCAGCAGCTCAAGACCCTTTTCTGCATACAGCTCGGGGAAGTCTTCGTTGATTGCATCACTTTCACGGAAGAAGGTGATTACCGTGTCCATGTCGGTGGGCATCAGATAAGGAATGAAGAAAATCTGTGCTTCCGGAATCAGCGCGCCGGTGAAACCAGGAGACTGGTTAACAAAGTTCAGAATGCCGGCCTGGGTCTGCTCCATGATGTCGTCAGACTCGCCCAGCTCGCCGAAGCGATAGATCTGCAGGGTGTGCTCGGAGTTGTTCTCGATGTATTCCTTGAATTTATACGCGAACACGTCTTGAACGTCGCCCTCGTACTCCTCGTGTGCATAGCGCCAGTTGGCGGCGTTAACAGAGTTGGCGGCGGTCATGGCCGCAAAAGCGAACGCGGAAATTCCGGCCAGTTTCTTGAGTTTACTGATGCTGCTCATCGTGTTTTCTCCGTCCATTTTTTTAATGAAACTTAGCATTCCATCAATAAAGACTGGCAAAACAACGACGTTTTCGCAAGGAAACCACCAAAACAATAATTTCAAGCCATAGTTTTGAACTGATATTGCAAGTGCATGAAATTAGAACTTATTCGGGTTTTAACGGCAAAGTTCGATAAACAGCCGGAACTCCGAGACCACCCGGTCGACGCTGTTCTCGAGCCGGTGGCCATCAGGCAGCACCAGCGCCGGCAGCGCCTGCTCGCGAGCCAGCTCAAGCACCGGCATCACCGGCACCACGTCATCGTCCCAGCCGTGAATGATCTGGCAATGGCGGGCCTGAATCTTCGGGCTGGACTGTGGGTAGCCAGCCATGGCCAGGGCCGGGGCGAGCAGGAAACAGCCCAGTACCGGTAAATCGGCGCTGGTTTGCGCACAAACCCAACCGCCCATGCTCGAGCCCGCTAACACTGTTCGGGCCGGATCGGCGCCGGCCTCGGCCATGGCTGCGGCCATCTGCTCAAGGCGGGTCGCGGGCACCTTGGTGCTGCGATGGTCAACCGCGATGGCGGTCACTCCGGGAAAACTCTCGGCGACGGCTTTCATGGCCTGAATCTTGGTGCCACCCGGACCACTTTCCAGGCCGTGGGATAGTAATACATGCAGGTGGGGGGTGGTCATAGTCCATGCTCCGGGTTGCTGGTCAGCGGTATTTAATCCGGGTTCTAGCGTTATTCTGCCCGGGTTTGGGCCAGGATATCGAGGGCACGACGACGGTGGGCCGGATCGTAGATGTCGATGGTGAACATCAGTTCGTCCACCTCCACGCTGGCCAAGAGCTCATCAAGCTGCTGGTTCAGGTCGTTGGCATCGCCCATCATTTGCAGCGAGAGAAAGTCCTGCACACTGGCCTTCTCACCAGCGTTCCAGAGCCCGTTCATGGACTCGACCGGTGGACGCATCCACAGCGGCTGGCCTCGAAACAGGGAGAGAATGCGCTGGTAACTGGTGGTCGCCAGGAACTTGGCCTCGGCCATGGAATCGGCGGGAATGGCCGGAACTGCGAGCATGGCGTAGGGTTTGTCTAGCTGTTCTGAGGGCTGGAAGTTCTCCCGATAGACTCGCAGAGCCTCGCGATACAGTCGCGGCGCAAAGTGACCGGCGAAGGCATAGGGCAGGCCACGCATAGCCGCCAACTGGGCACTGTAGAGGCTTGAGCCCAGGAGCCAGATCGGCACCTCGGTGCCTGCCCCGGGAATGGCCTTCACTGCCTGGCCCGGATGCAGCGGCCCCAGCAGCTCCTGAAGCCGAGCCACATCTTCCGGAAATTGTTCCGCACCCAGGCCATCCCGGCGCAGGGCCCGCGCGGTAACAGGGTCAGTGCCGGGTGCCCGACCCAGGCCCAGGTCAATGCGCCCCGGATACAGGCTTTCCAGAGTGCCGAATTGTTCAGCAATCACTAGCGGTGGGTGGTTCGGCAGCATGACGCCACCAGAGCCAACCCGAATCTGGTTTGTTTTGCCGGCAATGTGGCCAATCAGAACCGAGGTTGCAGAGCTGCTGATGCCCTCCATATTGTGGTGCTCGGCCAGCCAGAACCGCTGGAACCCCAGGGCCTCCGCGTGCTGGGCATAAGCGACGCTGTTGGCCAGTGTGGTACCAACGGAATCGCCCTCGCGAACCGAGGCGAGTTCGAGCAGGGAATAATCAGGTCGGGTGCGCATGGGGCTCCAGCAACATTCGTTTGTGAGACGGAAATCATGGTGCCGAAGTGGCAGGGTTTCAACCCGCCCGCGGGCATTCCCCCGATAGCTGGGTTACCATGGCGCGCCCGTGCTTCATGCTTTTTGCTGTGGTGATCCCATGCGCCTGATCCTGAGCCGAAAAGGCTTCGATTCCTCCGCCGGGGGCTGCCCTAGCCCAGTGCTGCCCGGTGGCACCCTGTGTGTGCTGCCGATACCCGATGCCCAATCCCGAATCCGTTACGACGACGTGCGTTTTGGCGAGCGCAGGCTGGGCAAGTTGGCCCGGGATCTGAGTGGTGGCCGGGTTCGGGGCGGCGACGGTGCTCACCTCGATCCAGACTTACTGACGGAAGCCTATCCCCGTGCAGAAAACTGGCGGCCTGTGCTTGGCCAGACCGGTGCTGCCCAGGGCCATCTGCGCAACCAGGGAGTGACGGCCGGCGACCTGTTTCTGTTCTTCGGGGTGTTTCGTTACGCCGAACTCTGGCGTCGGCGCTGGCGTTTTGTACCCGGCACCCGGCCATTTCATGCGCTCTGGGGCTGGCTGCATATTGGCGACGTGGTGACTGTCGATGAGATGTCGGAGCCGGACTTGCCCTGGGCCCGGTATCATCCGCATTTGCACGGTCAGCCCGATCCCGGCAATACGCTGTATCTGGCCTCGAATGGCGTCCAGTTGCCGGGTCTCGGCCAGGAACTGCCCGGGGCAGGTGCGTTCACCGAGCTGGATGCGCCCCATATTTTGAGTGACCCTGAGGGCCGGTTACCGACCCAGTGGCGGTTGCCCGCCGCCTTTTATCCTGGCAAGGAGCGGCCGCCCTTGAGCTACCACACCAAGGCCGATCGCTGGCGGCTGGATGCACCCTGGTGTTACCTGCAGTGCGCGGCCCGGGGCCAGGAGTTTGTTCTGGATCTGGCGGCTTATCCCGAACTGAATCCCTGGCTGGCGTCGCTGCTCAGAACTGGCCATGACGACCGGCGCCGCCCTTGAAGCGCTTGGCACCTTCCAGGGCCTCCTCAAAGACCACCGGATAACCGCCGGCGCCCTCGGCTACCAAAGCCTCGTGGGCGCTCAGGTCCCACTGGTGCAGGGCCGAGGCCCGGTCAGCAAGCAGGCACTTTTGCGGAAAACCGGCAAGGGTTGCCGCCAGATCCCGGGCGGCGTCCAGGGCAGAGCCATCGGGCACCACCCGGTTGGCCAGCCCCATGGACAGGGCTTCGTCTGCCTTGACCGGTCGCCCGGTCAGGATCATATCCAGAGCGTGACCCTGGCCAACAATGCGCGGCAGGCGTACGGTGCCGCCATCAATCAGCGGCACGCCCCAGCGTCGGCAGAACACGCCAAAGACAGCCGAGTGTTCAGCCACGCGCAGATCGCACATCAGGGCCAGCTCCAGGCCGCCCGCCACCGCATAGCCGGACACCGCGGCAATCACCGGCTTGGACAGAGACATCCGGGTTGGCCCCAGGGGACCATGACCGATGCCATGGGGATCGACTTCGTTGCGGCGCTCGGGATCGTCGAGGGCCCCCAGATCGGCGCCGGCACAAAAGTGGCCGCCGGCGCCGCACAGCACCGCGACTTTCGCGGCTTCGTTCTGTTCAAAGTCGGTGAAGGCCTTGCGCAAAGCGTTGGCAGTGGGTCGGTCGATGGCGTTGCGTTGGTCCGGTCGGTTCACGGTGATGGTGACAATGCCATTGTCGAGCTCGGTAAGAACGGAAGCGGTGGTCATGGCTGGGCCCTGCGCAATTGACGTGATTGATCCATAATTTGGTATTACCCCTAAGATAGCAGGGCATCGGGCTAACTTGTTGGCCACACGAAACGATTGAAAAGGGAAAGCAACAATGGCGGACAGCTTTTGGCAAGCCGTGACTGAACAGCTTAAAAAGAATCTCGGGGATTCCCTGGAGGCCCTTGGAGCCGGGGAGGTGGATTGGACTGACCTCGGAGTGGGGGTGATCAGCCAGTTGCTGATTCTGATGGTTTATCTCGGCCTCTATGCCAGCATCTACCTTGCCGTTATGGCAGTGCTAAAATCGGTAGTCGGGCAAAAGCGAAGTAACAGTCACACGTTCGCCCATGTTCGTACCGGCTTGCGCTATCTGGTCGGACTGGGCTTCCTGCTCACTGTGCTGGCCCAGTTTGGCGCCACCCCCGAGTTGCTGCAGTCGGTTGCCAAGGCCGGGTTTATCGCCCTCGGTTTCTACGTCGGCTGGTTGGTGCTGGGCCGAGTCATTGTTGAATCCATGCAGCGCGCCCATCTCGACCCGTCCATCCGGCAGCTGGTGGATAACCTGTTTGCGGTACTGTTGGTCGCCTTCGGGGCCGTCACCGTGCTGGCGCAATTTGGCTTTGATGTCTTATCCATTGTGGCTGGTCTGGGCATCGTTGGCATCGCAGTGGGTTTCGCGGCTCAGTCCACCTTGTCCAACTTCATTGCCGGGGTAACCTTGCTGATCGAGCGGCCATTTCGGATCGGGGACTGGGTCACTATCAATGGCCAGGACGGCAAGGTGGTGAAAATTGCCCTGCGAACCACCTGGTTGCGGACTCGGGACAACATCTTCACGATGATTCCGAACGACAGCGTAGCCTCGTCCGAGATCGTCAATTTCAGTACCGAGGGCGCCATCCGGCTGAACATCTCGGTCGGTATCGCCTACAAGGAGCGAGCGGAGGCGGCCCGCCAGATCATTATGCCGATATTGGAACAACATCCCGAGGTGCTGCAGGTCGCCGACATGATGCCCAAGGTGATGCTGTCGAATCTGGGTGACTCTTCGATTGATCTTATCGTTCAGGCCTGGATCGGCCCGGATAACCTCGATGTACAGCCCAGTATCAAGGCGGAGTTGCTGGAGCAGATTAAAGACGCCCTGGATCACGCCGGCATAGAAATTCCCTTCCCGCATCTGCAGTTGTTTATCGACGATGCGAAAGGTCTCAAACCGGTTATGGAGCCGTTTTACCCGAAACTGGCAGGCCAGTAACACCGGCTCAGATACCTATTTCGTCTATCCCGGAGGATGACTAAGTGCAGCAACACGCGTTCTATGAAGACAACACCACGCTTGCCCAGTATCTGGAGTTCAATTATGGCGAGCAGTGGCACGGCGAGCCGAATTTCCCAAAAGAGCTGGCGGATGCGGCCCTGGGCGCCATGGACGGTCGGACCCTGGGGCGGGCACTGGACATTGGTTGCGCCTGCGGCCGCAGCAGTTTTGAGTTGGCTAGGACGTTTGATCATGTCGACGGCATCGACTTTTCAGCTAACTTCATTCGCAAGTGCAGGGAAATGGCCGCGGACAAGCAGGTTCGCTACGCCCGGCCGGAGGAAGGTGAACTGGTGAGCTATCACGAACGCACCCTGGCGTCCCTGGGGCTGGAGCAAACTACGGAACGGGTGGCGTTTCATGAGGGCGATGCCTGTGCCCTCGACCCTTCGTTCGCGGGTTACGACCTGGTGCTGGCCGGCAATCTGATCGACCGGCTTTATAGGCCTGCGGACTTTCTGACCACCGTGCACGAACGGATCAACGAAGGCGGATTGCTGGCCATTGCCTCGCCCTACACCTGGATGGAGGAATACACGCCCAAGGCTTCGTGGGTGGGTGGTTTCATAAAGGATGATAAGGAATACACCACGCTGGACGGTCTGAAAGACATGCTGGCGCCGCATTTCCGTCTTCTCGGCGAGCCGCGCAGCCTGCCATTCGTGATCCGGGAAACCCGGAACAAGTTCCAGCACAGCTTCTCGGAGTTCTCTGTCTGGCAGAAAGTCAGCGCCTGATCGGCACGGCATTCGCTGGCGTATTGGCGAAAGCGAGTTGTCATCAAAACGTCACGGGATGGGGCTATTGTTAAGCCTCATCAGGACGATTTGCACTGGTGTTGTTCATCGTGTGAATGCTTGGACCGGGGCTTATACCCCGGTTTTTTTATGCCCGCCTATTTGAGCCCAAAGCCTTTGCCTTGTAGGAAGCCCTGCATGTGCGGCCGCAGTTTGGTGGTGAACAGGGGCTTCAGTTGCTCTGACCAGGTAGTGTCCTTGTTGCCATCACTGCGGTCCCGGTAGTACTGGTTCATGGTGCTGTCGAACCCAGACACCTGCTGTTCCTCCTGATCGTCCCGGTAGTAGTCTTCCATCAGAATGCTATCTACCGGCAGTCGTGGCTTAACCTCCGGGTTCTGGTCGGGGTAGCCCAGACACATGCCGAATACCGGGTACACATCCTCTGGCAGGCGCAGCAGGCTGCTGACTTCGGCCGGGTTGTTGCGGATGCCGCCGATGTAGCATAGCCCCAGTCCCTCGGATTCTGCTGCCACGGCGACATTCTGTGCCATCAGGGCGGTGTCGACACTCGCTACGACAAGCTGTTCTGTTGTGCCCCGCACCACCTCGGCGCCTGCGCGCTCGGCCGCGTTGGTAGAGCGTTTCATGTCGGCGCAGAACACCAGGAAATCAGAGCAGTCGGCAATGTAGGTCTGACCACCGGCCAGCTCGGCGATAGCCTGCCGGTTTTCCGGATTGGTTACGTGGATCACGGAGTAGGCCTGAACGTGGTTCGACGTGGCAGCGCACTGGCCGGCACGAATCAGCTCGTGCAGAAGCTCGTGGGGAATTTTCTGCTCGGTGAATTTACGAATCGAGCGATGGGACTGCAGAAGTTCGATGGTGGCGTTCATGGCGATCCAGTCTCGGTGAGTAAGGTAAGGAACAGTGACAATAACGATACCAAACGCTACAAAGCAACCTATCGAAAAGTCGATGGGAGCTGCTAATCTCCTAAGAGGCCAGTCTTCTACGTTACCCAGACATCCAACCTAGAGCTTCCATGGAATTGAACCTGCATTTGCCAACCCTGCTGCTGTTGTCGGTTGCCGTTAATCTGATGGTCGGTGGCTTGCTGTGGCTGGTCTATCGGTTGCGGGATCGCCAGGTCTGTTTCCGGCTGTGGACACTTGCCTGCTTGACCTTTGTGGGCGGCAGCTTGCTGGCCTGTGCTGGCTCCGTTGTGGAGGCACCCTTTGTTACCGTGTTTGCCGCTCACCTGTGTCTGGGGCTGTCTCCCTGGCTGGTGCTGGCGGGCATTCACCGCCTCCTGGGACTGCCTCTGGCCGGCGGGGTTAAATCATCTCGGGTACTCGCTGTCTGCGGGGTGGTCTATGTTGCAAGTCTTTTGGCGTCTTATGCGGGCGATTCTTTGATCCCCCGATTGCTGACAGCGCTCTGGTCGGCACTGGTGTTTAGTGTCGCGATCTATCGCCTGGCAAGCTGTGCGCGTACGCCCCGATTGCCGTTCCAGATACTTCAGACCATCTTCGGTATCCACGGCATCCTGATGATGTTGCAGGTGTTGGTGATTGCCACCAGCAAGTGGGAGCTGATCCACCTGGACGTGGATGCCGTGCTCACGCTGATTCTGGCTCATCATCTGTTGCTGGCAACGGCCACTGTTATGGCGCTGCCGCTGCTGGCGTTTACCCAGGCAGAGCGCAATCTGAAGCTGCTGGCCGAGCGCGACGAACTTACGCAGCTGCTGAACCGGCGTGCTTTTCTTCAGGAAGGCATCGCCGCGTTCGAGCAGGCTCGTGCACAGCAAAATACGCTGACGGTGCTGATGATTGACCTGGATTATTTCAAAGAGATCAACGATCAGTGGGGCCACGAAGTGGGCGACAGCGTTTTGAGCTTTGTCGCCACCATCATGACCGAGGAACTGCGGGACGGTGACATCATCGGCCGAATTGGCGGTGAAGAATTTGCCGCCATTCTGAATACCGGCAGTTGCAGGGAAGTGGAAGCCGTTACCGAGCGCCTGCTGCGGAAGATCGCAGAGCGCGGTCAACGGGTGGATGGGCGCGCCCTGAACCTGTCAGCCAGCATTGGTGGCGTCGCGATCTCACCACAAACTCACAGTTTTAACGACATGATGCGATTGGCAGACTCGGCCATGTATCAGGCTAAGGAAAAAGGGCGAAACCGGGTGCAATTTTTCGCCAGCGCTCACTCCGGATCCTGCTGAATTCGTCGAGTGGTCCTAGAATCGGGCCCCTTCCACACTGTTGCGCTGGCGATAGTGAGTCAGCGCAACATTGGCGCCAGCCAGCACAACAAAGAGCAGGATGCCTTTGGGCACCAGGGCGTGAATCTCGGGGTTGGGCGCAGTGCTGGCGGTGACCAGGATCAGGCCCAGAACGTTTCGCGCCAGACGCACGGCGAGCAGCGTGCATAGATAGCCCGACTGTAGGGCAGTCTCAGGCGAGCGCAGGCTGCGACCAAGTGTTGGCATCAGGTGCACGGTGTTGAGAAGCAGAACAGTGAAGATGACAAGCTGAGCGATATTGAAAAACGTCATAATGAAAAGAAAGTGACATCAATAATGGGTTAAGAAAGTGACAGCAATTATCCCCGATTGATCACTTTTAATCCAGTTTGCCCTTCCGGTATCAACTCCAGGCTCCCTCGAGCCTTCCCCCCGAACCTCCCTCGTGCGATTCCAGAATCCCTGCGTTGATGGTTTTTCCATCGACAACAAAAAACTATGACTGTGGTTAGAAAAAGCTAATAGTGACAACCGTGTACGGCTGCTACAACTATAAGGATAGAAGCTGGCGGAGTTCCTGGACTAACCAGCGCGGCAAAGTTTTTTTTGCTGTGCCCATCGCAGGAGGCTGCCGGATTGTGAACTTGGTCTATCTTGGATAGACCAACGACAATGTTGCACACCCCGGAGAGAGTTATGAGTTCAAGTACGAATCAATCAGGTGCTGGTAAGTGCCCGGTGATGCACGGAGCCCAGACAAAAATGGACAGCCGTGGCCCCTCTGTAGCGGATTGGTGGCCGAACCAGCTGAACCTGAATATTCTGCATCAGCATTCTCCCCGCTCTAACCCTTTGGGCGAGGAATTCGATTACGCCGAAGAGTTCAAGAAACTGGATTTGGCGGCGGTGAAAAAAGACCTGGCCGACCTGATGACCGACTCCAAGGACTGGTGGCCGGCGGACTACGGCCACTATGGCGCCTTCTTTATCCGTATGACCTGGCACAGCGCCGGTACCTATCGCCAGGGTGATGGCCGTGGTGGCGCCGCAACCGGTAACCAGCGCTTTGCCCCGATCAACAGCTGGCCTGACAACGGCAATCTTGATAAGGCTCGCCGTCTGCTCTGGCCGATCAAGCAGAAGTATGGCAACAAACTGTCCTGGGCCGATCTGTTCATTCTGACCGGTAACGTGGCCATGGAAACCATGGGTTTCAAAACCTTTGGCTTCGGTGGCGGCCGGGCCGATATTTACCAGCCAGAAGAGGACATCTACTGGGGCGCCGAGCATGAATGGCTGGCTACCAGTGACAAGGCCGACAGCCGTTATTCCGGCGACCGGGACCTGGAAGATCCTCTGGCGGCAGTGCAGATGGGCCTGATCTACGTGAACCCGGAAGGCCCGGATGGCAATCCCGATCCGCTGGCCTCGGCCAAGGACATTCGGGAGACCTTCGCCCGCATGGCGATGAACGACTACGAGACCGTAGCCCTGACCGCCGGTGGCCATACCTTCGGTAAAACCCACGGTGCCGGTGATCCTGACAACGTAGGTCCGGAACCCGAGGCGGCCCCGATGGAACAGATGGGCCTGGGCTGGAAGAACAGTCATGGCTCCGGTAAAGGCCGGGATGCCATCACCAGTGGCCTGGAAGGCGCCTGGACGGCAAACCCGACCAAGTGGGACATGGGCTACTTTGACGTGCTGTTCAAGTACGACTGGGAACTGACCAAGAGCCCGGCGGGCGCTAATCAGTGGAAGCCGGTGGGCCTGACTGAAAGCGATATGGCACCGGACCCGGAAGATCCGTCCAAGAAAGTCCCGATCATGATGTCCACCGCCGACATGGCAATGAAGATGGATCCGGAGTACCGCAAGATCTCCGAGCGATTCCATAAGAACCCGGAAGAGTTTGCTGACGCCTTTGCCCGAGCCTGGTTCAAACTGACCCACCGGGACATGGGCCCGAAGGTTCGCTATCTCGGCCCGGAAGTGCCGGCCGAAGACCTGATCTGGCAAGACCCGGTTCCGCCGGTGAGCCATGAACTGGTGAATTCCCAGGACATTGCGGATCTCAAGAGCAAAATCCTGGAATCCGGATTGTCTGTGTCTGAGCTGGTGGCGGCTGCCTGGTGCTCTGCCTCCACATTCCGCGGCTCCGATATGCGCGGTGGCGCCAATGGCGCACGTATCCGGCTGGCGCCTCAGAAAGACTGGGAATCCAACGAGCCTCAGCAACTTTCGAAGGTGCTGCAGACTCTGGAAGGCATCCAGAAAGCGTTCAATGACGCGCAGACTGGCAACAAGCAGGTTTCCCTGGCCGATCTGATCGTACTGGGCGGTTCCGCAGCCGTCGAAAAATCGGCGAAAGATGCCGGTCACAAGGTGATGGTCGAGTTTGCTCCGGGCCGCACCGATGCCACTGACGAGCAGACCGATGCCGAGTCGTTCGAGCCCCTGAAGCCGGAAGCCGACGGATTCCGCAACTATCGCCGGGCCCGGTTCACGGTCTCGGACGAGGAGATGCTGGTTGATCGGGCGCAGTTGCTGGGCTTGAGTGCGCCGGAAATGACCGTGCTGGTGGGTGGTCTGCGTGCTCTGGATGCCAACTACAAGCAGGCCAATCACGGCGTGTTCACCAATACCCCAGGCCAGCTCACGAACGATTACTTCGTGAACCTGACGGATCTGGAGACCGAGTGGAAGCCAACCTCCGACGACCCCGATGTCTTCGAAGGCCGCGACCGCAAGACCGGGGACGTCAAATGGACCGGTACCCGGGTGGATCTGATCTTCGGTTCGAACTCGCAACTGCGGGCGATTTCCGAGATCTACGCCCAGTCCGATGCCAAGGAGAAGTTCGTGAAGGACTTTGTTGCCGCCTGGAACAAGGTGATGAACGCGGATCGGTTTGATCTGGCCTAAATAATCGGTCAGTCAAACAACCTCTGAGGGGCATGGCAGTAGAACTGCCATGCCCCTTTTTTATAACACCTTGCCGACTGGGTGGGAGTAAATTGTCCCGTTCAAGCTGAGGGATGTATGCCTCCGGCTCTGCACGTGCCCGCCATAACCGGAAGCTTTTAGGGAGGTTATTTAAGCGGGTACAGGGCTGCGGTTATCCAGCGAAGCTGAAATTCGCGTCAGTATCAGGGCCGAAAGCACGATCAGCCCGCCAATCCAGGGGGTACTCATCAGCCCCATATCCTCGACGATATGCCCGCCAAGCCAGGCGCCCCCGGCAATGCCGATGTTGAACGCGGCGATGTTGAGGCCGGAGGCGACATCGACCGAATGGGGCGTGTAGCGTTCAGCGAGTTGCACCACGTACACCTGCAGGCCAGGCACATTGCCGAAGGCGAAGGCCCCCCAGACCAGCAGAGTGATGACGGCGGCAATCGGGTAGTGGGCGCTGAAGGTGAGCGCAAACATGATTGCCGCCAGGCCACCGAAGATAATGTAGAGCGCTGAGGTTGGCCCCAGGCGGTCTGCCAGTTTACCGCCCCAGATGTTGCCGGTAGCTACCGACACGCCGTAAACCAGTAGCAACAGGCTCACCATTCCAGAAGCAAAGCCGGTGACATCCTCGAGAATGGGGGTGAGGTAGGTGAACGCGGTGAATGTGCCGCCATAGCCGATCGCGGTCATGGCATAGACCAGTAGCAGGCGCGGGTGAGTGAGCACCTGCAGTTGCTGGCTCAGGCTCGCCGGCACCGATTGCTTAAGGTTTTTCGGGACCAGCAGAGCGCTGCCAACCAGGGCAATGGTACCCAGAGCGGCGACGATGAGGAAGGTGGCGCGCCAGCCAAAGGTCTGGCCGATGAAGGTCCCCAGTGGTACGCCTGTCACCAGGGCCACGGTAAGGCCGGTGAACATGATGGCAATGGCGCTGGCTTCTTTATCTTTCGCAACCAGGCTGGTGGCAATGGTCGAGCCGATCGAGAAGAACACCCCGTGGGCAAGGCCGGTCAGGATCCGTGCGGTGATCAACGAGCCGTAGTTCGGTGCCATCCATGCCAGCACGTTGCCCAGGATGAACAATGCCATCAGCGACAGCAGTACCAGCTTACGATTCCAGCGCCCAGTGAGGGCGGTTAGAACCGGTGCGCCTACGGCAACACCGAGTGCATACAGGCTGACCAGCAGCCCCGCCGAGGGCAGGCTGACTCCGAGATCCAGGGCGATGGTCGGGACCAGGCCGACAATAACGAACTCGGTGGTCCCGATTGCAAAGGCACTGAGCGTCAGTGCAAATAGCGCAATGGGCATAGCGGATATCTCCAGTAAGTTTGATTGACGCTGGCTAGTCTGGCGCCGCATACTTTTGCGATAAATGCCTGTTTTTGAAAATTACCTTTGCGGAATGTGCAATGAAGAGTCGTTCTGAGGATCTGGTTTTCCTGCTGGCGGTCGTCGACAGCGGCGGTTTCAGCGCCGCTGCGGAACATCTGGAAATCTCGGTGACCAAGGTTTCCCGGGCGGTGTCCCGTCTGGAAAAATCCCTGAATGCCACCTTACTCAATCGCACCACACGCCAGGTCAACCTCACCGAGGAAGGCCAGGCCTTTATCGCCCAGGTGCGTGCCGGTTTGTCCACACTGGAAGAGGCGGAGGAAGCGCTGGCGGTTCGGCGGCAGAAACCTGCGGGCAGATTACGGGTGGACGCTGCCAATCCCTTTGTCCTGCATCAGATCGTGCCGCACGTAAAAGCGTTTCGGGAGGCGTACCCGGAAATAGAGCTGGAACTGACTGCCAGTGATCGGATGGTGGATCTGCTGGAAAAGCGCATTGATGTCGCAATCCGGATCGGACCGCTGGAGGATTCGACACTGCACGCGCGGCCGATGGGGCGTTCGCCGTTGTCGATTGTAGGTTCGCCAGATTATTTTCGGGAGCATGGGCGATGCCATACGCCCCACGATCTGGCCAGGCACACGCTGATCGGCTTTACCGCGCCGGAATCGCTCAATCTGTGGCATGTAGGTGATGGCCTTCAGATCCGGCCAGCTATTCGGGCCAGCAGTGGCGAAGCGGTACGCCAGCTGTGCCTGGGAGGCAATGGTCTGGCCTACCTGTCGCGCTTCATGGTGGGGGAGGATGTGAAGCAAGGTCGCCTGGTGGAAGTGCTCGGCGAGCACCTGACCCGGCCCAATCCGCGCGAGCTGGTGAATGCGGTTTACTATCGCAACACCACGTTGTCGGCCCGCATTCAGGTGTTTCTCGATTTCTTCAGTGCCCGCTGGCAGTCCCTTTAGGTCAGGATTGACTGATTCTCTTCATGGCACTTCGGAGATTACCGGGAATTGGGGTGGCGGCGTTGGTATCCCGGTCCACGAACACGTGCACGACCTGACCCACTGCCGATGCCTCGTTGTCGCCCTGCCGAAAAATGCCCACCTCGTAAGTCACCGAGCTGTTGCCGGTTTTCACCACCCGTAACCCGGCTTCCAGGGTCTCCGGGTAGGCCACGGGTTTGCGGAACTGGCAATGGGAGCTGACCACGAACCCGACCACCGAGCCTTTATGGATATCAAGGCCGCCTTCCTCAATCAGGTAGCGATTGATGGTGGAGTCGAAGTAGGAGTAATAGGTGACATTGTTTACATGGCCGTAGACGTCGTTGTCCATCCACCGGGTGTTGATTGGATAGAACACCGGGAAGCTGCTTCGTTCCAAAGAGATTCTCCTGTTGGTCGGCTCTGATACGCCCGGCCTCCCGGGCCGGGGCATATAGGGGGCGGTGTCAGTACGCCGCCTGGTATATGGCCAAGGCGTCCGCTTCAGAGACATCCCGTGGGTTGTTCACCAGCAAGCGGGTCTGCTTCATGGCGTCAGCCGCCATGACCGGAAGGTCGCTCTCGCCAATGCCGACTTCCCGCAGCGTTTGCTCAAGCCCGATATCCGCACTTAAGGCTTCCAGCCGGTTGATGAACTCATCCACCCGTTGCGTCTCTGGCACTGAGGCCAGGTCCGGGAAGGCATCCGGCGCCAGGGTGGCGTAGGCGTCGGCGCAGGCATCGGCGTTAAAACGCATCACATGGGGCAGCACCAGGGCATTGGAAAGGCCGTGGGGCACATGGAAAATGCCGCCTATCGGGTAGGCCAGGGCATGCACGGCGGCTACCGGCGAATTGGCAAAGGCTTGGCCGGCCAGCATGGCGCCCAGCAGCATGTTGGAGCGGGCCTGAACATTCCGGCCGTCTTTCACTGCCGTCTCAATATTGGCGCCCAACAAGCGCAGAGCTTCCCGGGCCAGGGTGCGGGATACCGGGTTATTGTTGGCTGAGGCTGAGGTGTAGCTTTCAATGGCGTGCACCATCGAGTCCACACCTGTGGCCGCCGTTACCGGAGCGGGCAGGCCAAGGGTGAGTTCGGCATCCAAAAGGGCAACGTCTGGAAGTAACTGAGGTGCGACGACGCCTTTCTTTTCGGCCTCGCCCACGGTAATGATCGAGATGGGCGTGACTTCAGAGCCGGTACCGGCCGTGGTGGGGATCTGAATCAGTGGCAGTCGTTGGCCTTTAGCCATTCCGACGCCGTAGATGTCGTCCAGTTTCTCACCGCCGCCCATCAGCAGCGCAATCAGTTTGGCGATGTCCATGGAAGAGCCGCCGCCAAAGCCGATAACGCCATCAATATTGGCTGCCCGCGCCTCGGCTAGCGCAGCTTCCACCACAGCTACTGGCGGATCGGCGACAACGCCATCAAACACCTGATATTCCACACCGGCCTGATCCAGAGAGTCGGTGGCACTGGTCAACAGGCCCGCCTTGATCAGCCCAGGATCAGTCACGATCAACACACGCTTACCGATCTGTTCTTTCACGATTGCGCCCAGTTTTCTGATCGCGCCTGGCTCGCAAATAACGCTTTTGGTGGTGTTAAAGGTGAATGCTGTCATTGTTCTTCTCCCAAGTCTGAGCCGCCAGTGGCGCTGTGCTGTCAGCGGCTTTTGCTAGCGGTAGAAAGGTTAGCGGTAAAAAGGTCAGCGGTAAAAAGATCAGCATAGCATTGAACCACTTCCGGTTACTCAAACTGATCCCAGTAGGGTGGCTCGCCAAAATAGCCGTCGATAAAGTCGATGAAGCTGCGTACTTTGCTGGCCAGCAACTGGCGATGGGCGTACACGGCATACAGCGACATGGGCTCGGGCTCGTAGTCGGGCAGTATGATCTGTAAGGCACCCTCTTTGATGGCGGCACTGGAAATAAAGGTGGGCTGCAGGGCAATCCCCGCACCCTCGATGGCTGCCGCCACCAGCACATCGCCGTTGTTGCTGATCATGTCACGGCCGCTGCCATGGAACCCCTTAAGCACCGCCGGGCTGGCTTCGGTGTCGAGATAGCTATAACGCAGGTAGCGATGGTTATCGAGGTCTCCCGGGCTCTCAGGGGTGCCATATTTGGCGAGGTAATCGGGCGAGGCGCACAGTACCAGGCGCACCGGAGCAATCCGCTTCGCAATCAGCGATGAGCTTTTCAGGTGGCCAATACGCAGAGCGATGTCGAAGCCTTCTTCTACGATGTCGACTTTACGGTCATTCAGCTGCAGGTCTATGCCGACATCCGGGTGGGCGCTTTGGAAATCGCTCAGCAACTGGGCCATGTGGCGGGTGGCAAAGGAAACCGGAGCGCTGATTCGGAGCAGGCCCCGCGCCTGGGCCTGGAGGTCACCCAGCTGGCTTTCCATGTCGTCAATGTCGTCCAACACCTGCTGGGCGTGTTGGTGGTATCGGGCTCCCGCCTCGGTCAGGTGCAGTTTGCGGGTGGTGCGATTAAGCAGGCGCACACCCAGATGTTGCTCCAATTGGGAGACATACTTGCTGGCGAGCTGAGGTGACATCGCCAGCCTGTCGGCGGCGCTGGTGAACGTACCTTCATTGACCACGTTCACGAACGCGCGCATGGCCTCGATGCGATCCATACTTTTCTCCTTTCGCTTAGTCATTATCAATGCAGCGTTGATAATAACTCAATAATAGTCCTCTTAGTCTTTCGGTTTGGTGAGAGTAAAGTGTCTTCATCGACTGAGGCAGGGCTTCAGGACACATCAACTAAAGAAAGCTTAGAGGTGACAATCATGAACACTCAATTTGCACAGGTATTATTCGGCTCCAACGGTGGTTTCGCGTCTTTGATCCTGCGGGTTCCGGTTGGCTTGATCCTGGCGGCCCATGGCGCGCAGAAACTGTTTGGCTGGTTTGGCGGTTACGGGCTGGAAGGTACTGGTCAGTGGATGGCAAGCATCGGTCTTGAACCGGGCTACCTGATGGCGCTGGCGGCCGGTAGTGCTGAGTTCTTTGGCGGCCTGGCGCTGGTGCTTGGCTTGTTGACCCGTCCAGCGGCATTGGTGTCGGCACTAACTATGCTCGTGGCGATTTTTGCGGTCCATTTCAGCAATGGTATCTTCATGTCCAACAACGGTTACGAATACGCTTTGACTCTGTTTGCGGTTACCGTGGCGCTGACAATCCAGGGAGGCGGCCGGTTCTCGCTGGACGGACTGCTGCAGCAGCAAATTGGCGGTGCCAGCCGCAGCCGGCAGGCAGCAGCCTGACGCTGCAACGGTGGTTAGACACAGCGCATAGTTCAGCCAGTACAGCTCCCCGAAAACGGGGAGCGCTTTGGTTTCAGGAGGAGCAGGCGAAATGAATACCCGAACCGATGTTGTGTTCCTGTCCCATGGTGGTGGGCCCTTGCCGCTGTTGGGCGATCCGGGTCATCAAAGCATGGTGGACCAGCTCACGACGCTGGCCGCTGCATTGCCCAAGCCCCAGGCCATTGTGGTTATTAGCGCCCATTGGGAAGAATCGGCACCAACAATTACCGCGGGGAGTCAGCCCCCGTTAATCTACGACTACCATGGTTTTCCTACCGAGGCCTATGAGATCCAGTACCCGTGTCCGGGCGAGCCCGAGCTGGCAAACCGGGTGTATGGGGCGCTGGAACTGGCTGGGCTGTCGCCGAGGCTCGATGGCGAGCGGGGATTTGATCACGGCGTGTTTGTACCACTAAAACTGATGTACCCGGCAGCGGATGTTCCAGTGGTTCAGCTTTCGCTGGTCAACAGCTTGGATCCCGCTACCCATCTGTCGATAGGGCGTGCGCTCAGACACCTGGAGTATGACAATCTGCTGGTGATCGGGTCGGGATTCTCTTTCCACAACATGCGGGCGTTTTTTGCGCCGAACACCCCAGAGGTCCGGGCGTCGAATCAGGCCTTTGAAGATTGGCTGGCGCAGACCTGTAGTGACCCCAACCTAACCGAAACAGAGCGCTATGAGCGGCTGGTGAATTGGGAGTCCGCACCCCACGCCCGGTTCTGCCATCCCAGGGAGGAGCACCTGTTGCCTCTTCACGTGTGTTACGGGCTCGCTAATGGGCCAAGCGATGGCCGTATCGTCGCCACCATTTTGGGAAAGCAGTCGGGGACGTTTCATTGGAAGGCAGTTTCAAGCCCTTAATCGGCCAAAGCAGTAGTGCCCTCGTGTTGTACTGAGATGAAACGCTGGGCATCGGGAACGTGAGTTGCTGGCGCTTCACTCCGTTCGTTAAGCGCGTAAAACCTTTACTCAACACTGTTCTGGGCTTACTATCCGAAAAAACGTATATTCAAAAATCCGTATATGTCGAGGGTACGAAATGAAGCGCCGGGTTTTGTTCATCTGCACCGCCAATAGCGCCCGTTCATTGATGGCAGAAGCTCTGCTCCGTGACATGGCTGGAGACCTGTTCGAAGTGGCCAGTGCAGGCACCGGTCCGACGTCTCCTCACCCGATGGCGTTGCAAGTGCTGCAGGAGGCACGTATTGCCACAGATGGCCTGCGGAGCAAACGGTTGGCGGATTTGCAGGAGCAGCACTGGGATTATGTGATTACACTGTGTGAGAAAGCTGCAGACGAATGCGGTAACGTCTGCCAGCCCGCGCAACAGATTGCCTGGGATTTTCCCGATCCGGTTCCTACCAATCGCCACACCACCTTTGCCCAGACCCTCAAGGAGATCAAAGAGCGGATCTCACTGTTTACCCTGGTGCACCAGAAGGAGACCGGCCGAAAGCCCATAAAATACGATACCGTTGCGGTGTTTAAGGCCATGGCCGATGAATTTCGGCTGTCTGCGCTGTTGCTGATTCGGGATCAGGGCCCGCTCTGCGTTTGTGAACTGACCGAAGCCTTCGATGTGCCCCAGCCCAAAGTCAGCCGGCACCTGGCAACTTTAAAAGACACGGGATTGCTGGAAACGGAGCGCCGTGGCCAGTGGATCTACTATTCCTTCAATCGGCAAATCCCGTCGTGGCTGGTGCGGGTGCTGGACGAAACTGCGAGTTCCAATGGGGGCTTGATTCAACAGTCGCAGGAACGGCTTCTAGCCATGGCCGACCGGCCGGCTGTTCGGTGTGGGTAGGCGTTAACCTTCCCAGGCGCCGTTCAGGCTAATGAAATTCGATACCGGAGGACGCCCGCGCCTTCTTCGCGGATCCACTCGATACGGTGGCCGGTGATGTCGCATAAGGCTTGCAGGTCTTTGCGACCGGTGGGGTCGTCGGCCAGAAATTCCACCTGGGTGCCGCTGGGCAGGTGCTGGGTGCGTTTTTTGAAGCGCAGTATAGGGAGAGGGCAGACCAGACCGACAGCGTCGATCTGGATTACCTCAGTCAGCTCGGGAGCCTGGTCAGTGGCTTGATTGATCAAGGCGCACACTTGTTTCGCTGCTGTATTCTTCGGCTGAAGACCAGCCAAACTGGTTCAGAACCAATGGAGCGGCATAGGCGATAACCAGCGCGGCGGCAAAACCGGCAATCATAACCTTCATGATGAACCTCCTTTGCCTTGTTTGGCTTCGACCTCAGCGACCCACAGGTCGTGGTGCTGGCGCGCCCACTCCACGTCAACCCGACCGTTGCCCATGGCGTCGAAGGCACCTTCCATACCGACCGATCCAATGTAGATGTGAGCAATGATGGCCACCATCATCACGAACGCCACAATCGAGTGCCAGATGTTGGCGTATTGCATCTCTTCGTGCGGTGTCAGAACCGCTGGCAAATCCGTTCCCAAGACGCTGTTAACGATGCCAAATGTCTTGGCAAACATGGGCATTTCAAACGGGAACAGAAGGGATAGGCCCGACAAGGAGACAGAAAAGCCCAGCAACATCACAGTCCAGAAAATGATCTTCTGGCCGGCATTGAATTTCTTCGCCGGGGGATGAGACTTGGTAAAGATACCGCCGCCAGCCTTAATCCACTGCCAATCCAGCTTGTTCGGGATGTTGTGTACCACCCACATGCAGAACGTCATTACCAGGCCCAACATAAAGGCCCAGGCGATGTTGTTGTGTAGCCACTTGGAACCGGCAGCCAGAGTTGCATAGGCCTCCGGCCCCAGAACGGGGATCAGGAAGCTGCGCCCCATCAACGTGATCAGCCCCGTTATACCCAGGGCGATAAACGAGCCAGCTAGCAACCAGTGGCCAAAGCGTTCGATGGCCTTGAAGCGTTCAATCGTGGTGCCGGCTGGGCCACCATCGATTTTGATTCTGCCACGAATGAAATAAAACACCGTTAACAGCGCGATCATGCCTAACAACGCAAGACCACCGTAGGTGATCAAGGGCCCTTCACGCAGTTTGTACCAGGGCATGCCTCCGTCCTGAATCAGGACAGTAGCTGCAGGTGTTTGGGCCTGGGTTCTGACGTCCGCTTCGTTATAGCGTAAGCCGCGCCAGATGTCGGCATCCGAGCGGCCACCGTTGGTACCCAACTGATCGTTGATGGGTGCGGCGTTAGCGGGATTCCCCAGGTTTTCAGATCGAAAGCTTTCGTCGACTTTCAGTTGCTGCTGACGGGCCATGATGTCTTCGAGAGTTTGTGCACCCCCGGTGGCGGTCCGATCACCCGCCGAGGCCTCTTCCGCCCAAAGCGGGTTGGAGACCAGTGCTGCCAAGACAACCAGGGCGGCACCTAAGAGTTTTAGATTCATTCGAGCACTCCAACGGAATCAACCAGAAGAATTCGTTGCCTCGGAGAATTCCGGGGCCACGAGGGACCCCGGAATCTACTCAAGCGGTGTTATGCACCCTTCTTCTCGTAGGCTGTGCCCCATCCCCATGCGCCCGAACCGAAGCCACGGTTCACCACGCGTTGGCGATAGATGTCCGCTACATCGTTGCCGTCACCAGCCAGCAGGGCCTTGGTTGAGCACATCTCTGCACAGATCGGCAGCTTGCCCTCGGCGATGCGGTTGCGTCCGTATTTGTTGAATTCAGCCGTGGAGTTGTCTTCTTCCGGACCACCTGCACAGAACGTACATTTGTCCATCTTGCCCCGGCTGCCAAAGTTGCCCGCCTGGGGGAACTGAGGCGCGCCGAAGGGGCAGGCGTAGAAACAATACCCACAACCGATACACAGATCCTTGGAGTGCAACACCACGCCGTCCTCGGTCTGGTAGAAGCAATCCACTGGGCAAACGGCCATGCAAGGCGCGTCTGAGCAGTGCATGCAGGCTACCGAGATCGAGCGCTCGCCAGGTTTGCCGTCTTCGACGGTTACTACGCGTCGACGGTTGATGCCCCAGGGGACCTCATGCTCATTCTTACAGGCCGTCACGCAGGCATTACATTCGATGCAGCGCTCGGCGTCGCAAAGGAATTTCGCTCTTGCTTGTCCTTCAAGTGCCATGGTCTACACCTCTTGTTATGCCGGCATAATCGAACACAGGGTGGCTTTGGTCTCTTGCATCTGCGTGACCGAGTCATACCCGTATGTTTGAACAACGTTTGTGGATTCACCCAGAACATAAGGGTCTGAGCCCTTGGGGTATTTGTCCCTTAGGGACTTACCTTCCAGGTGCCCGCCGAAGTGGAATGGCATAAAGGCTACGCCCTCGCCAACACGCTCCGTGACCATCGCTTTGACCTTGATGCGCCCGCCCTCGGGGCCGGCCACCCAGACGTCGTTGCCATCCCGGATGTTGAGGTTGTTGGCATCGCGCGGATTTACCTCAATGAACATCTCTTGCTGCAGCTCTGCCAGCCAGGGATTGGAACGCGTCTCGTCACCACCACCTTCGTATTCAACCAGTCGGCCGGACGTCAGGATGATGGGGAAGTCCTTACTGAAGTCATTCTTTTGAATGGATTCGTACAAAGTCGGAACACGCCAGAAGGTTTTATCCGCATAGGTCGGGTAGTCTTTGATCAGATCGCGGCGCGTGGTGTACAGCGGTTCGCGGTGAATCGGGATCGGATCCGGGAAGTTCCAGACAATGGCGCGGGCTTTGGCGTTACCAAAGGGGGCGCACTCGTGCTTGATCGCTACACGCTGGATACCACCCGACAGGTCGGTCTTCCAGTTGGTGTTAGCACCGGCAACGCCCTCAATGGAGGACCGTTCTTCCGCGGTCAGGTCGGAATCCCAGCCCAGATCCATCAGCATCTGCATGGTGAATTCCGGGTAGCCATCCTTGATCTCGGAGTTCTTGGAGTAAACGCCGTCCGCCAGAAGGCTTTCGCCGTCGCGCTCCACACCAAAGCGGGCCCGGAAGGTGAGGCCGCCCTTGGATACCGGCAAGGACATGTCGTACAGGTTCGGTGTTCCCGGATGATTCATCTCGGGAGTACCCCAGCACGGCCAGGGCATACCGTAGATGTCGCCATCGCAAGGCCCGCCGTTTGCGCGCAGAGTGGTTTTGTCGAAGTGATGCTGGTTCGCCATGTGTTTTTTCAGGCGTTCCGGCGATTGACCGGTATAACCGATGGTCCACATGCCTCGGTTGAATTCCCGGGTGATGTCTTCAATCGAGGGCTCATCGCCGTCGATAGCAATGTTGCGGAACATGCGATCAGTGAAACCGAACTTGTCCGCAAACAGCTTCATGATTTCGTGGTCAACCTTCGAATCGAACAATGGCTCGACAACCTTTTCGCGCCACTGCAACGAACGGTTGGAGGCGGTTACGGAACCCGAGGTTTCGAACTGAGTGGTCGTTGGCAGCAGGTAAGCGCCATCCTTGCGGTCATGCAGCACTGCGGACACCGTGGGGAAGGGGTCCACGACCACCAACAGGTCGAGCTTCTCCATGGCCTCTTTCATTTCGAGCATGCGGGTCTGCGAGTTGGGCGCGTGGCCCCACAAAACCATCGCTCGGGTGTTGTCGGGCTGCTCCAGGTTTTCCTTGGCTTCCAGAACGCCGTCAATCCAACGAGACACGGGAATGCCTTTCTCGTTCATCATGGCTCTGGTCTTGCCGCTCTTGTCCCAGGTGGCAAAGCGGCCTTTCAGCCATTCCGGATCTTCTTCCCAGACCCGCGCCCAATGGCCCCAGGCTCCAGCGCTCAGGCCGTAGTATCCGGGCAGGGTATCGGCCAACACGCCGAGATCCGTGGCGCCTTGGACATTATCGTGACCACGGAAGATGTTGGTGCCACCACCGGCAACGCCCATGTTGCCAAGTGCTAACTGCAATATGCAGTAAGCGCGGGTGTTGTTGTTACCGTTGGTGTGCTGGGTGCCACCCATGCACCAGATGACGGTGCCCGGGCGGTTGTTTGCCAGGGTACGCGCTACCCGCTCAAGTTGCCCACCCGGAACGCCAGTAACCCGTTCCACTTCCTCGGGGTTCCAGCGCGCCACTTCCTCACGGATCTCGTCCATGCCGTAAACCCGGGTGCGAATGAACTCTCCGTCTTCCCAGCCATTCTCGAAAATGTGCCACAGGATGCCCCAGGTCAGTGCAACGTCTGAACCCGGACGCAAACGAACATACTCGTCGGCGTGAGCGGCGGTGCGTGTGAAGCGAGGGTCACAAACGATCAGCGGGGCGTTGTTTTCTTCCTTGGCTTTCAGGATGTGCAACAGCGACACCGGGTGCGCTTCCGCCGGGTTGCCCCCGATCAGGAAGATCGCTTTGGACTTGTGAATGTCGTTGTAGGAGTTGGTCATCGCACCGTAGCCCCAGGTATTGGCTACGCCAGCAACGGTTGTGGAGTGACAGATTCGGGCCTGGTGATCGACGTTGTTGGTGCCCCAGTAGGCGGCAAACTTGCGGTAGAGATAGGCCTGTTCGTTGTTGAATTTGGCACTGCCTAGCCAGTAGACGGAATCCGGGCCACTCTCGTCGCGGATCTGAAGCATCTTGTCGCCAATTTCGTTGATCGCCTGATCCCAGGAGATCTTCTGCCACTGACCATCGACCATTTTCATCGGGTGTTTCAGGCGACGCTCGTTGTGAGCGTGTTCCCGAACCGCAGCACCTTTGGCGCAGTGGGCGCCCATGTTGAAGGGGCTGTCCCAACCGGGTTCCTGGCCCGTCCAGACGCCATTCTGGATCTCAGCCTCGACCGTACAGCCGACCGAACAGTGGGTGCAGACTGATTTCTTGCGAACGACTTCGCCACCTCCCGTTTCCGGGGTGGCTGCCTTAACGCGAGTGGTGGGCAGCGACAAGGCGGCCATGCCGCCCACAGCGACACCGGAGGTGGTCAGAAACTGACGACGATCCATGGTCTTCGCGGAGAGGGATGAAAGTAAAGATCCTGCACGGGAGCCTTTCGCAACCCCGTTGGTCTTCTTCCTTAACATGTCAGTTACCTCTGTTGTTTTTCTTCTCGTTTCAGAGGCGTGCGGTCATCCTAGGGCATCACGCAACCTTGGCTGACTCACGCTTCCTTAAAAGCGAGCCGATTCGAGATATTTACGTGTGTGCTCAGTGTCACGCAGGCCGCGGCTTTTCGGGACATTGGGTTTGATGACCTCAGCGGTGGCGTTTGGCGCAACGGCCATGGCAACGGCTGCGGGAGCGGCAGCGGCTGCCAGTCGCAGGAAGCGACGACGACTGTTTTCTTGCTCTTGGTGGTCCATAGAACACCTCTACCTCAGTAAAGGGATCGCCTCGATCCCGTCATTGAATCGCAAACGCATCAGCCTCCACGGCCATGAAAGCTCGCCCGAGGGAGCCGACAGGCGCGTAGAAAACCGCAGCTTGCGCTTTCTCCAAATCGGTAAAAAACAACTCCGCCCATTTGGCTAAGTGAGCGTCAAAAAAGGCTTTTTGCGAAGGCAGGTCACTGTCACACACGAACTCACCAGTAATAATGCCCGCCATGATTTCACACAGCGTGCCCATGTGATCTTCGGGTTCCTTGACGTCGTCGTTCGCTTTGATGCCCCTGGACATTAAATCGGTACGCAACTCAGCGAGAGGTCTCTCGTTCAGAAATCCGGTGAGGTAATAACTGGCGTAGGGCAGTAATTCACCACGGCCAAGGCCGACGAAAAGGCTGTTGTACTCCCGTTCAGCGTCAACAGGTGAGGTGCGTTCAGCAAGGGCAGCAAGATTCTTCGAAGCAGAGCCAATTGGCGTGCTGTCGCCTTGCAGAGATGACAATCCCCGCAGCAATTCGCGCGAAGGCGGGTTGCCGAGCAGGGCGCCCAGCAACTGATACATTTGTGCGCGCGCTCGATCTTCTTCACAAATCGAGCGGGGGCACGGAGCTTCAACGGCGTTGGTCAAAACTGCTCTCTCATTTTAATTTTTGGAATTGTTTTAACTACTGTCTATAGACCCGTTCGGATCAGCGCGCAACCGATAGTTGAGACTCTCATCTTTTGACAAGGTTTCTGAATTGATCAGTCGAAACGCATCCGTGGCCGATAATGTGGTATCGGTGTTTCCTCAGCGTCTGCAATTACAGGCTTGATGCGCTCTTCGGCTTGGGGCTCGTTGACCGGTTCCCGGCTTTCTCTTGGGTTTTCTTCTTTGGCTTGATCGGTGATCCGGTCCTCAACCTGTTCATCAGGTTTTTCCATTGCCCGGTCAGTTCGGTTCAAAAAACCCTTGCCGACCTGATAAATGGTCTTTGCCCCTTTTATGCCGGGAGCCGAATCGGTGAAGTCCTCATCGTAGTCATTGAGTCCGTCGAGCACCGCCAGAACGGGGTTGGATTTCCAGAGCGAGCGCAGGGCCTTGCGGCGTAGAAGTTCCGGGATTTCCTTGCGCATGAATCCGGTTATGTCCGTGCCCAGCTCGATGGCATCCGGATCGGGCAAATCGTACTTCTTCAGTACTTCATGCTCGGGGAGGGCTTCGTTTACGGCAAGTTCCTGTTCTAAGGGAGCTGGCTCTGGCTCAACAGCCAAGGGTGGGGCGGGCTCAACCTCGTGCCGAGCTTCGGTTTTTATGCGCGACCAACGCTGCCAGCGTGACTCAGCCATCAGTGCACTCTCGGTTTTTTGATATTGGAAGGCGCGCGGAAGACATCGCTCTGCTGGCGAATGCGAGCATCACCTTTGCCATCCTGAATGCCGTCAATTCGGTGTTTGTCCCGCTGGCGTTTCTTGAACGGCTCTTCGATGTAGTGCAGGTCGACGAACTCTTTGATCCAGGCTGCCAGCGACTCAGGCACTGGAACCGGTTCGACGATGCTCTCACCACTGTCCAATGCATCCAGCGCTTCGAAGGCGCTGGCGGTAATGGTGCTGACGAACCACCCGGACGGGGAGCGATTGGTGTCGTCGCGATCCATGATGATCCACACAGACGGGACCGTCATGTTCAGGGACACCAGATAGGATTCAACGTCGGCACGGAATAGCTCCATACATACAGTACCGGCGTGGTAATCGATCACTTCACCCTCGCGGACCATTTCTTTCCAGAATGCCTCCGGTGCGCCAGGAATCACCGCGACCGGCTTCCAGATTTCTTGCGCCCAACGAGTAACGCCCGGTGACCGGCGAACAACGGCCCCGACTTTTAACTCGCGCTTCCAACTCTCTGTGCGACGGCTCATGAGGATTCTCTTTTGTTATCTCTTGAAGCTAGCAGTGGCGTTACAAATATCCAAATATCCAATTGTCCAAGATCAAACGGCTGTGGCATGCTCGAAACTTGGGTTGGCTACGTACACGTATAAAAACAACGATAGAGTCAAAATCCTGATGACGGCAAAAAAAAACCTACTGCTCTGCAGCTGCGACAAAACCCAGTCGTTTGACCCGGAGCAACTGCGAACGGCCGCGGCAGCGGATCACGTCATCGCAGTTGATCAACTGTGCGGCAACGAGCTGGCCACGGCTGCGGAATCTCTGAGCGGCAAGAGCGACGTCCTCATCGCGTGTGGCCAACAGGCCGCCTTGTTTGAACGATTAAGTGAAGACGTTGAAGCGGAATTTCAGCACTCGGCACCTCTTAATACCATCGATATTCGTGATCGCGCTGGATGGAGTGCACCGAATGCCGACCCCAGGCGCCTGAACGCCAAGCAGGCGGCGCTGATTGCTGCAGCGCAATTGCCGCCGCCCATGGCGCCGGTAAAGACCATCCAGTCCAGCGGCGTTTGCTGCATCGTTGGCCCCACCGAGCAGGCCATTCGCATGGCCGAGTTGGTGCAGGACGAACTCGGTGTCACCTGTGTCGTCAGTGACAAGGGATTGCTACAACTACCGTCCGCCGGTTACGACGTGGCGCGGGGCCAACTGATCGCCGCCCAGGGCGCGCTGGGCAATTTCCAGCTTGAGTTTTCCCAGCTGCAAAGTCTGAATCCCGCGGGCCGCGGCGCTGTCGGTTACGGTGAGGTAAAAGCGAGCGCCCGCAGTCAGTGCGACGTGTTTATCGACCTTCGCGGTGGTGAGCCCGCGTTCCCCAGCCATCAAAAGCGCAATGGCTATTTTTGGGCCGACCCATCCAAACCCGGCGAGTTGGAGCGTATCGCTTTAACGGCCCGGGACCGGGTCGGTGAGTTTGAGAAAACCGTGTACTTCAACCTTGAAACCTCGTTGTGCGCGCACTCCCGAGCCAACCAACCCGGTTGCACTCGGTGTCTGGATGTCTGTCCGACCGAAGCCATTTTCTCCTTTGGAGAGCATGTTCAGATCGATTCGGATATCTGCGCCGGCTGCGGCTCCTGTGCGGCAGTCTGTCCGACATCGGCAGTGACCATGAACGAAACGCCGTTCGAGGCTATTACCAAAGCGGTTGATGTGATGGCCAAGGTCTACCGTGAGCAGACCAACGAATCCCCGCGCCTGGTTTTCCACACCCTCAACACGGGTGGTGATGCCATTGCGCACCTGGCTCGTTATGGCGATGGGCTGGCGGATGATCTGATTCCTCTGGGGCTGGAGCATGTGGATCGTATTGGCCATGCCGAACTGCTGGCAGCGTTGGGGGCAGGTTACGCCGAAGTGCTGATCCTTGCCGACAATGAAGAAGACCGTCAGGCCGTTGCCTCGGAGGTTGAACTTACCCAGGTCATGGTCAGCGGTGCCCATCAGTCTCCCAGTCGAGTCCGGGTTGTCGAAGCTGACGAACTGAGTGGGGCTGGCGACAATGCCGGACGTGTCAGCGAACCGGTGTTGCTGGTTGGTGGCCGCCGCGACATTACGCGGGTCACGGTTGGCGCGATGGCGGATAAGATCGAGGCGCCGATTCCTCTGCCAGTGGGCGCCCCGTACGGTGCGATTGAAATTGATTCTGATAAATGCACGCTGTGCCTGGCCTGTGTCTCCCTGTGCCCGACCGGCGCGCTCAACGATCATCCGGACCGGCCAGAGGTACAGTTCACAGAAAATGCCTGTGTTCAGTGCGGCGTTTGTGAGAGCACCTGCCCCGAGACAGCCATCATGCTCAAGCCTCAACTGGATCTCTCGAAGGATGCGCTGAGCGCCCGGGCACTGCACGGCGAGGAGCCGTTTGAGTGCATCAGTTGTGGTAAGCCTTTCGGCGTCGCCAGCACGATCAAGCGGATCGTTGAGAAGCTGGAGAACCAGCACTGGATGTACACCAATTCTGACAATGTGCAGCTCATCAAGATGTGTGACGATTGTCGGGTCAAAGCCCAATTCCATGGCGAGAACGCGCCCATGGCCGGGGGCGAGCGTCCCCGGGTTCGCACCAGTGACGACTACCGAGACAGTTAAACACTCAACAGGACACAACATGGTTGAATACGTTGACGCCGGGAAAAGCAGCATCATCGGCACCGATGCACCGCGGCCACAGGATAAAAACCCGAAGGGCATTGATCGTATTATTGCCATTGCGTCGGGCAAGGGCGGCGTGGGCAAGTCGACGGTAGCGTCGAATCTGGCGGTTGCCCTGGCCTCGAAAGGCCTCAAGGTGGGTTTGCTGGACGCGGACGTTTACGGACCCAGTCAGCCCCGCATGCTGGGTGTTTCAGGGCGCCCTTCCAGCCCCGATGGACATACCATCCTGCCTCTGCGCAATCACGGTGTGACCTTGATGTCTCTGGGCCTGATGGCCACGGAAGACGAAGCCATTGTCTGGCGTGGGCCCATGCTGATGGGCGCTCTTGAGCAGATGATGAATCAGGTGGATTGGGGCCGTTTGGACGTGCTGCTGGTGGATCTGCCTCCGGGTACCGGTGATGTCCAGATGACCCTGAGTCAGAAATTCTTTGTCGCTGGCGCGGTTGTGGTCTCGACCCCCCAGGACATTGCCCTGATGGACGCCCGCAAGGGCATCGACATGTTCAACCGTATGGAGGTGCCACTCTTTGGCCTGATCGAGAACATGGCCTCTTTCGTTTGTGACGGCTGCGGCAAAGAGCACCATCCCTTTGGCTCCGGCGGCGCCCGGGCTGAGGCGGAAAAACTGGGAGCGCCTTTCCTGGGTGAGATTCCCCTCGATCTGGATATCCGGATTGGTTCCGACGGCGGCGTTCCGATTGTCGTGTCCAAGCCGGAAAGCCCCCAGGCTCAGGCCTTCCAGCGCATTGCCGATGACATCGTGGCCTCCGATGTTTACGCCCGGGCGCTGCGATGACCGAATCACCTCAGTTCCCACCGTTGTTCTCGGGAGAGGCGGTCCCGCGGCACACCGATCCATTCGATAAAGCCGTCAGCCGAGCCATTGCCGGTGTGGATTCGGGCACCGTTTTTTACTCTGAGGCTGTCGACACGTTACGGGCCGCGTTGGTGCTGGCGCCGGAAACACCGCTGGAAGAGGCTGTTCAGGCCGTCTACGTGGCCCAGATAGGCCTGGCTGAGAGTCTGGGAGCACTGGCTCCACCCGAAGTGCCGGTGCACTTTGTCTGGCCCGACCGCATCAAAGTGAATGGCGCGGTTTGTGGCAGCGTTCGATTTGCATCGGATGTGTCGGACCCCAGGGCGGAGCCGGACTGGTTGGTGATCGGGATCGAAATGCCCTTCATCCACCCGGGCAATGAGCCGGGAGAAAACCCAAACACTACCTGTCTGCATGAAGAAGGATGTGTCGATATCACCCCCATGGGTTTGCTGGAAAGCTGGTCGAAACACACGTTGTTGTGGCTGACCTACTTTATGGACAGCGGCTTTCAGCGCGTCCACGACGAATGGCGACCTCGCTGTGACACGCTTGGCGAAACCATTGAGAAGCCAATGCCCGGCGTGTTCGTTGGCCTGGACGAAAAAGGCCGAATGCTGTTGCGCCAGGGCGCGATGACCGAGACCTTGAGTTTGATTGAATTCGCGGAGCACCTATGAAACTGGCCCGAACCCTGCGACTGGATGTATCCGATGACAAAGTGTTTGAAAACCCGGCCCCAAGTGGTGAATGGGCGATTTCGGGCGGCTTTGAATTCTCCAACTGGACGGAAGCCAATCTGACCGGCAAGGCACGCCAGGCTTTCAGCAACGGTTGGTACAGTATCGAATCGGGCGGGAGGGCCAGCTTTGTTGGGGTCTGCGATATCACTCCAGCGGAACTGGAGCAATTGCGCCAGACCCTCGCTCAGACCTTTGTTGAGTTCTACGGCGCGCCCGATATCGACGCCGCCTATCCCGTTGCCTGCGAAGAAATCGACCAGATGCAACGCATGTGTGAAGACTTTGAGGACAACACCCTGCTGATGGTCAGCCGCACGCTGACCGAACTGGGCGTTGAAGAAACCTACCGCACCCGGGCCCCGCAAGGTGCCTCCCTCGAGGCCTTTGCGGTGCACGGCAGCGTCGAGTGATTACAGCCCGAAGCTGGCATAAGGAATAAACCGCACCGGGGTGCCCGGCTCTATCTGCTGGGCGCTTTCATCCAGCTCCACCAAGCCATCGGACCAGGCCAGACCGGTCACTCGGCCCGAGCCCTCTGAACCGAACACCTCAACTTGCCCATCACGGACCCGAGCCCGCAGCATTTCGCTGCGCCCGGGTTTCTTGTTCTTGGAGAAGTTCGCGGGCACGACATAGCTCTGGGGCTCGAACCAGTCGCCGCCGGCCAGCAACGCCATGGCCGGTGCACCAAAGCGCAGCGCGCAGACCCAGGCCGCGACCGGATTGCCCGGTAAGCCCACCACTGGCGTGCCATTGAACATGGCCAGCGCCAGGGGCCGGCCCGGTTTGATGGCAATGCGCCAGTTGCTGATGTCGCCGTGGGCCTTCAGGATTTTCGACACGTGGTCCTCGTCGCCGGCTGACACACCGCCACTGGTCAGGATCAGGTCGCATTGCTCGGCTCCCCGCTCCAGTGCGTCTGTCACCTCATCGGCCCGGTCCAGCACGTGGCCCAGGTCGATCAGTTCATAGCCAAGCTGTGCCACCAGCGCGCTCAGCATTGGGCGATTGGCATCGTAAATCTGCCAGTCGGTGACGGCGGAGCCGACCGGTTTTACTTCGTCACCGGTGGACAGGACGCCGACACGCAGGCGCCGATAAACGTCGACCGACTCGACCCCTACGCTGGCCAGGACGGAAATCTGGGTGGGTGTCAGCCGGGTTCCCGCCGATAGGATGTGATCCTGCGCCTTGATGTCCTCACCGGCCTTGCGACGGTTAGCGCCGGCCTTCAATGTGCCGTGCAGGTGCAGTTCCTTATCGATGACCTCGCAGTCTTCTTCCAGAACCACGGTATCAGTGCCTTCAGGCATCACTGCGCCAGTAAGGATTCGGATGGCGTGGCCTTCGGGGACATGGCCGGTGTAAGGCTCGCCAGCAGCACTCCGGCCATCCATCAGCGGCAGGGTGCAGGGCACGGTGGTCAGTGGCCCGGCAAAGGCATAACCGTCGACTGCGGAATTGCTGCTGGGAGGGTGTGCGCGGGGCGCATAAACGTCTTGTGCCAGGATCCGGCCATTCACCTGTGACAGCGGAACTGCACGGTCTACGCCCACCACAGGATGCAAGCGAGAACGCAACCGCTTCAGGGCTTCGTCTACCGGTGTCCAGTATACTCCCGGGGGCAGGGCGAAACAGTCGTTACGCAGTGGCTTGGCGGTGTTTTCGTTCATGCGTCTCCCGTATGTCGCTGGTTCACGGAAGGTTCTTCCAGGGCCAGGACAAAGTTGGCAATTCCGGCAACATCATTGACGTCGAAAACGGGGCCCGAGAAATCCGGAGTGTAGTCCGCGGCAACGGCAATGATGCTGTCGTCCTGGGGGTACAGGGGCGCCCGTTCGCTCGCCTGCCGGTGTACTTCAATTTTTGGATGCGAGTGGGACTTGAAGCCTTCCACCACCACCCAGTCGCAGGGGCCAAGCCGCGTCAGCAACTCATCCATGGTTGGCTCAGCTGCGCCGCGCAATTCGTGCATGATGGCGAAGCGCTGACCTCCGGCCAGAATCACTTCCTGGGCTCCGGCTTCCCTATGCTGGTAGCTGTCGGTGCCGGGCTGATCGACATCCACTCCGTGATGGGCATGCTTGATCGAGTTCACTCGCAGTCCCCGGGAACTGAACTCGCGGATCAATGCGCTTGCCAGGGTGGTTTTTCCTGAGTTTTTCCAACCTACGATGCCAATAACGTTCACTTCAGGTGCTGCTCCGCCCAAGCCAGATCCTCTGGCGTATTGATATTGAAAAAGTCGTCCGGCCCAAACACCACCAGCGACTCGCCCTGGGCCTGGGTCCATTGCCGGATCTTGCGCACGCCGTCATGCAGGGCCGCTCTCAGATCATCCCGTAATGCAACACGCCATCGACCAAAGGTGGGTTGAGGCAGGCGGCCGCGCTCCGGATCCGGTGTCGCCGCCAATACCACCGGAGTGTGGCACTCCGCCAGTCGCTCGGCCAGGTCCAATGGGAATGATGGCGTATCCGCAGCAACACTGATCAGCCACTCATGGCCCTGCTCGGCGGCCCAATCCATGCCTGCCAGTACACCGGCCAGTGGGCCGGGGAAATCCGGGATCGAGTCCGCCACCACCGGCAGGCCCAAATCGTCGAAGCGGCTCACATCCCCGTTGGCGTTCAGCACCACGGCATCGACCTGGGGTGTGATTCGATCAATCACACGTTGGATCAGGGACTGGTCGCCCAGCATCAAACGCCCTTTGTCACCACCGCCCATGCGGTTTGCCTGGCCGCCGGCCAGAATGACAGCGCATTCCGTCATGGCTGGTCTCCATCAATCATGGGCTGCGCCTTTGCGTCGCATCTTTTTGTCTTCATCCGGCACCTGGGTCAGATCCTGATCGAACACCAGCCGGTGCTGACCACTGAGGCAGGTGAATTTCTTGCCGCGCATTCGTCCGATCAACGTTAATCCCACCTGCCGGGCGATATCGACACCCCAGGCGGTAAACCCCGACCGACTGATCAGCGTGGGGATGCCCATGAGGGCGGTCTTGATCACCATTTCGGAGGTCAGTCGGCCCGTGGTGTAGAGGACTTTATCGGCTGCCGGAATCTTGTTCAGGTGCATCCAGCCCGCTATTTTGTCGACCGCGTTGTGACGCCCGACATCCTCCATGTAGGCCAGTACCTGCTGGCCCTGACACAGCGCGGTGCCATGGATGGCGCCGGTTTCCATATACAGGCTGGGGGTGTGGTTGATCTGGTACGAGAGGTCGTAAAAGGTGCTGGTGTGCACCGGCGTGTCCGGCAGTAACAAGCCATCGAGGCCTGCCATCATGTCTCCGAACACCGTCCCCACCGCACAGCCCGAAGTACGGGTTTTCTTTTTCAGTTTTTCTTCGACATTCGTGACACCGGCGGTGCGAACGACAGCCACTTCCAGCTCTTCGTCAAAATCAATGCCGGTAACCTGGTCGCTCTCATGAAGCATACCCTGATTCAAAAGGAACCCGAGCGCCAGGTATTCCGGGTAGTCGCTGATGGTCATGGCGGTGACGATTTCCTGGCTGTTCAGGTAGATGGTCAGCGGGCGCTCTTCGATCACGCTGATCGATTTCGGTTGCCCGGTTTCATCAACGCCCTCAACCGTGCGGGATAGCCTGGGGTCGGCCGGATTGGGAAGCAGAGGTTCTATCGTCATTGTTATTATCGCCCGTATGGGAGTCTTTCAATTGTAAGAAATTACGCTCGATCCACTCAGTCGTATCTGCCCCGATCAGTTGGCATTTGGAAAAAATAGCTGTTTGCCATCAACCTGATAGGCCGCAATGGCGGCCTGTCCGGTCTCGGACAGCAACCACTGTGCGAAGATCTCCGCCGCCTCTCGATTAACGCTGGGGCACTTCTCGGCACTCACGGGAATGACACCGTATTGGTTGAATAAGGTTGGGTCTCCCTCAAAGGCAATGGCCGCATCCTGCTTGTTGGCAAAGGTGATCCAGGTGGCTCTGTCGGTCAGCACATAGGCACTGAGGCCCACGCCGGTGTTGAGGGTGGCGCCCATGCCGCTGCCGGTTTCAAGGTACCATTGGCCAGAACCTTTGACTGGGTCAATACCCGCCTCTTGCCACAAGGCGCGTTCCTTTTTGTGGGTTCCTGAGTCATCACCGCGTGAAGCAAATTTGGCGTCAGCCTGTCGGATTCGGCGCAAGGCCTCGATGACATCGCTGGCACTTGCTACCTTGGCCGGGTCGGTTTCGGGCCCGACAATGACAAAGTCGTTGTACATCAGGTCGTGACGGTATTCGCCATAACCGTCGGCGACAAACCTTTCTTCGGCTTCCTTGGCGTGCACCAGCAGGACGTCGCCATCACAACGTCGAGCGTTCTTGATCGCCTGCCCGGTACCTACGGCCACGACGTTGACCTGAATGCCGGTGTCCTTTTTTATCATCGGAAGCAGATAATCGTACAAACCACTGTTTTTGGTTGAGGTGGTCGACTGAACAATAATGGTGTCGGCCAGGCTCTGGGTGCTCAGGGCCAATGCTGCGGCAATAAACAGGTACTTCATGGTTGTTCCCTCAAACAGGTGCTCTCTCAAACAGTGGCCCTCTCAAACAGCTGTCGTCGCCCGGCGCAGCCCATGGAACATGAAGGCGCCTAGAACAGCAGTTCTCCGGCCAGGTATGCCTGTGCCATCGGGGTTTCGGGGGAGGTGAAGAACTCCTGCGCCGGCCCCTGTTCGGCTACCTGGCCATTGGATATAAATACGACTTCATCGGCCATTCGTCGAGCCTGACCTTGGTCGTGACTGACCAGAATCACCTTGGTTCCCTGGGCGCTCTGGGCTTTCAACAGGGATTCAATCAACAGCACGGACGCTGGGTCCAGACTGGCCGTTGCCTCATCCAGCAGCAGCAGCGCGGGCCTGCTCAGCAGCGCCCGTGCGAGAGACAGTCGTTGCTGTTCTCCTCCCGATAACATGCGAGCCGGCTGGTCGACCAACTCTGCCAGATTCACAGCATCCAGGGCCTGAAGCAGACGCTGGGGGCTGGACTTTGCAATCTCCGGGGCGGCGAAGGCCAGATTCTGCAGTACCGTTCGCCGCAGAAGCACCGGTTGCTGAAACACCATCGCCTGCCAGCTCCGGCTTTCCGGTACTTTCAGCTGACCAAGCGTAATGTGACCCTGATCCGGCCTGATCAGCCCATGTAGGCAGCGTAGCAGCAGGCTCTTGCCGGCGCCGTTCGGCCCCATGATCACCGTGATTCCGGGAGTATCAATCATCAGATCCACACCGCCCAGCACCGGGCGATCGCCCTTGATCAGGCGAAGATCACTGATACGAATCGGTAAGAGCGGATTAGGCATATTGGCGCTTCGCTGCGTATTCGCGGACACCGATCACCAGGGCGTTGACCAGTAAAGAGAGCGTAAGCAGTACTGCACCCAGCGCCAGGGCCAGAGTCAGATTGCCTTTAGAGGTTTCCAGTGCGATGGCGGTGGTCATCACTCGGGTCAGGTGATCAATGTTGCCGCCTACGATGATAACGGCACCAACCTCCGCGATGGCGCGTCCGAAGCCGGCCAGAATGCAGGTGGTCAGGGCATAGCGCGCATCCACCAGATACGCCGCCACCGCACGGCGTCCGGTGACACCCATGGAGTAAAAGGTATCGCTGTACTCCTGGTGCAGGTGCTCAATCACCTGGTTCGACAGAGCTGCGATGATCGGGGTGATCAGTACGACCTGCGCGATGATCATGGCCGTGGGTGTGTATAGCAGTCCCATCCAGCCCAGCGGGCCAGACCGCGACAGCAGTAAATAAACCATCAGCCCCACGACTACAGGTGGCATGCCCATCAGGGCATTGAGCAAAAGGATGCAGAATTTCCGTCCCGGGAATAGGGTGATCGCCAGCCAGGTTCCGAGCGGCAAACCGATGATGGCGGAGATCAACAGTGCAACCAGACTCACCTGGACAGACAGCCAGAGAATTTCGAATAAATCTGCGTCCAGCGTAATTATCAGTCGAAAGGCTTCAACCAAAGAGTCCATTTACGAGTGGAGTCCTGAAGTAGTGAATCGGAGATTGAACCTTCTTTGTTCCAGATTCTCAAGGGTTTCGGGCGGATCGAAGCTGAGCGGTGAAGAAACCGTCCGTATTCTCAACTCATTCAAGTATCGCTTTCCGCTCATCACCAACATCTGTAGATTCAGTGATTGATCAGTGCAAGGTGCGAAACTTTAAGCAGTAATTCAAGGAGGAATTATGGTTCTCGCAAGGCCAGCCAACAGAAAAATGAAAGCCCCAAGAATGTCAGTGTTGCTCATGGCGCTAATGGCATTTTCCGGTTCTGGGTTGGGGGCAGATATTCGCATAGGCATTGGGCAGGAGTTCGCCAGTGTCATTGCACCGGAGAGCGGGCAGCTCAAGGGAGAAATTTCCCGAGCCTACAATTGTATGATCAATAATTCGGGCTACAGCGCTCAATTCGTGGTTTTGCCGCTGGCGAGGTTGATCAATGAGCTGCGAGTGGGCAACGTAGATGTGGGGCTGCCGCTTGTTCATGATCCTTCCAGGGATGGATTCGCCACCTTCGGCGACGCCGTCTTGGGCTCAAGTTACCTGCGAGTATCTTTGCCAGCCAATTCGGCTCAGCCTGAAGGGCGCGATGTCAGGTATGCCTACATTCGCGGGTTTGCGGGTAAAACCATGCTTAAAGACCTTGAAGGGCCGATCTTTGCGGTCAGTGAATGGGGTCAGGCACTAGAGATGCTGCGCAGGCAACGGGTTGATTATGTCCTCATCACCGAGAAAACGTTCGGCGCCATGACCGCCGATAGTGACGAACCGTTTGTGGTCGAAAAAATGCGCGATCTGAATGTGGCCTTTTATGTGAGCAACCACGCGCCAGAACTATTGCATGCCATGAATGCCGCGAATGCTCGGTGTCGCTCTTAAAGGGCAATGAGAGAAACCGGGGCATAGATAGTTAAGCCTCCGCATGCCGGGCCACCAGTTGTTTCAGATTTTCCATGCGCAGCGGTTTGGTGCAGTAATCGTCCATACCTGCCTCGAGACACTGGGTACGGAAGCTTTCACTGGCATTCGCCGTGACTGCGATGATCGGGGTGTCCAGATTAGCTGAGGCGTTCAGTCGGATTTCTCTGGTTGCCTCAATACCATCCATGATGGGCATCTGGCAGTCCATCAAGATCAGGTCCCAGGGCTCATTTATTGCCGCTTTCACAGCCTCCTGGCCGTTCTGGACGCTTTTCGAAACCGCCCCCAGTCTTTCCAACTGTTTGCGAATGATCATCCGGTTGCAGGCATCGTCCTCCACCACAAGAACTTTCGGTACAGCATTAACAGGCTGGGGGCTTTCCACGCTAGGCTCATCAATGCCGGATTGATGAACGTCGCCATAAGGCACTGTGACTTCCAGTGTCGTGCCCTGGTTTGATGACCCAACAACTTTTATGTGTCCGCCAAGGGCACTGACTAATGAGCTGGCCAGGGGCAATCCAAGGCCCACGCCGCCATAGCGGCGGGTAAGACCGGCATCGCCCTGTTTGAAGGCCTGGAAGACCTTCTCTCTCTGATCATCCCTGATGCCCGGGCCAGTGTCTGAAACCAGAATGCGTAAAACCGAGTCGTCTTGATGCTGGCTCCCTTGCACCAATACCTCTCCGCCGGAGGGTGTGAATTTCACTGCATTATCAATGAGCTGGTACAACACCTTTTCCAGCATCAGCCCATCCATAGAGATTTTGGACGGCATCTTTTCACTCATGCGGAACGTGAGAGACACCGGTTTTGCCATTGCCGCTTCTTTGAATTCATAGCCGAGAAGATCAAACAGGGATCGCGGCTCGAACACCTGGGGAGAAGTGAGCAGGTTGTCGTCCTGGGCATCCACAAAGTCCAGAATGCCTCCGACTTGACGGGTAACGCGCAGGTTGGCGCGTTCGATCAGACGAAGGGCCTCGCTCTGCTCTGCATTGAATGGTGCATCCTGAAGCAGATCAAGCTGGCCCTGAATAGTGTGCAAGGGCGTTCGCAGCTCATGGCTGACGGCATTCAGGAAGTCGTCCTTGATGCGGTTGCTGCGTTCAAGCGCTTCACGGGCTGTTTCGCTGACCTGAATTTGGTGAGCCAGGAGGGTGTCGCGTTCGTCACGGAGGGTTTTTATGCGAGACGCCAAAGCGAGAGAGAACAGTGCCATTTCCCAGGAAAGCGCCGCCGGGACGAAGTAAGAAGCCCAGTTGGTTGGTTCAATCAATGATGCGTATTCAAAACTGGTTAGAACAATAGCAGCAAGATAAGGAATCCAGCCGACAAGGAAGTATCTGGCAGGCCGATATCCTTTTATTGCCAGTGGGGTGGCGAGAACCAGTGCACCGAGATAAACCGTATAGCCCACGGCCATCCACCCTATCAGCAGGACGGTAAAAGTCAGCAAGGGCGCAGAAATGATCCAGGCTATACCGAATGCGGTGAGTCCGTAGGAAAACTTGTGGATGCGGGGATAAGTCTGTCTTGTATCCAATAGCCTTTGAAAAAGCAGCACATGGAGAATCAACGAGGATAAACCGGCAAAAAAGCCTATTTTCGGGGAGAAGTCTGGTACATCCAGAAAATAAACCTGAACGTTCATCAGCAGAGAAGAGTAGGCCAGGGTAGCCAGGGACGCCGCCACATAGATCAGATAGACCCGGTCCCGAACGCTGAAATACAGAAACAGGTTATAGATCGCCATGATGACGATGATCGCGAGTAGAGCAAACGCCAATGCTGTGTGAAAGGTCAATTCTTTTACCAGCTCGCGTTCATCGAGCAAGTAAAAAAAGGTGTTGATGTGCATGTGTGGTTCGATCCTGATGTGGATCGTGTGCTTCCCGGTCTTGGTATCCGGCTTGACCTGATCCAAGGGAATCGCAATGAAATGGTGGGGCAAAGGTCTTTGCTCAGGATGACTCCAATAAGCAACCGGCTTAGCAGTCGTGGCTTCTCCATCCACATAGACTTGCACTTTTTGGGCGTAAGGGTGCAACAGGAGAAACGGTTTTGAGGTGATTTCAGAGCTCGTGAGCTGAGCACGCAACCAGATGAATTGCCGCGTGTCCTGCGCTCTGAACGAAGTCTCGGCCATAGGTGTCCAGCCTTGTTTTGACTCGGCTGGACGGATAGGGCTATCCCAATCGCCTTCGAAGACTTCCATTCGGGGAGCCAGATCGAGAAAACCCGCTGAGTCGCCGTTTGCCCACAAATCTGAGGAGATACACAGGAGGAAGAGCGCCAGTACTGCTCGGAGTCCCAAGACGTTTGATTCAACATGGCCCATCTGTCTATCCTGCCTGCTCATGTGTCTGAACTTCACAAGATTGGAAATCTTGACGCTGTACTTTGTAGCGGTGTGTCGTTTGTAACGATGCTTCGGAGCCTACTTAAACGGGTGCTGTATGTATAGTTCCACGCTGCGACAATTTGCCTCTGAAAGGTACGGGCGATTTGAGAGGCCGAAGCCGTTGATCCCGCTATTGATCGACTTTCCGCAAGTGCTTCAAGTTTTGCCAGCGAGAACTACACGCTGCAGGAAATTGGCGAGCCTTTGGGACTGGGCTATCCTAGGCGCAGTCGCAGTGTAAATGGGGCAGGTGAAATAAACTAACCTCATGAGCCTCACGAACCGAGCGAGAATGAAGCGGAGACGATTGGCCTGGCCGGCCAATGAGAGCGCGAGTTTCTGGTTTAACAATAAAACAACGGGCACTGGGAATTCGTCATGGGCGTTTCGGAAACCTCTGTAGTAAGTCTGCGTGGCAAAGCCATTGCCACCTTGGCGCTCGCCCTGTTGGCGATGGGAGGGAATTATCTCAGTCTGCCACTGTTTTTCGGGGTCAGCTTTATCTTCGGCTCCATCATGGTAATGCTGGCGGTGTGGTTTCTGGGCACGTTGCCAGCGATTCTGGTGGCGATCACTGGTGGTCTTTACACGCTGGTGCTGTGGGGACACCCCTATGCCCTGGTGATCTTCACTCTTGAGGCGGCCGCGGTGGGATTGCTGTATCGACGAGGGCTGCGGAATCTGGTGCTGGCTGACCTGGTGTATTGGTTGGTACTGGGTGCCCCACTGGTACTGGTGTTCTATCGAGGGGCGATGGGTATGGCGTGGGAAGCCACCACCCTGATCACCCTGAAACAACTACTGAACGGCCTGTTCAATGCGCTGCTTGCCGGCCTTGTCATCCTGGGCTTGCAGCTGAACTGGCGCGCTGGCGACCGCAGAGTATTGGGTACCGCGGGGCTGCCAAGTCTCCTGTTTCATGTGCTTCTGACGACCATTCTTATTACCGGTTCGGTGCCCATCATCAGTCAAGGCTACAGCCAGAGGGTGCAGTTGGAAGCCTTCATGGCGGAACGAATGTCAGAACGCGCGAGCGATGTTGCTGCGCGCTTGAGGGAGGTATCACCCGGGCAATGGGCTGAGCGCCTGAGCGCAGGGCGACAGCTGGAAGACATCGGGCTGGCATTGCGCGGTCCTGATGGCCAGATACTGGCTCGCCAGGGTGAAGTCGCCAGCTTCTCGGGGCGTCGGGGTCGTTTGCATACTCTCGAAAGTGGTCTGTCTATCTGGCTCCCCGCGGGCGACATGCCCGCTATGCCTCGCTGGAAGCAGGGGCGTTATCACATCAGTGTGCCGCTAGACGGCGGCGAAGGTCTGGCCGAAGTGGTCATGGAGCAGTCGGCGACACCGCTGGTCCGAACCCTGGAGCAGGCCAGCGTGAGCATGTTCACCTTTCTCGCAGCGCTGCTGGCAGTGGGCATCCTGATTGCCCGCTTCCTGAGTGAGCGTCTGACCCGACCGCTGAGCAAACTGGAACGCACCAGCCGGGATTTGAGCCGTCAGATTGGCCAGGGTATTGAGCCGCACCTGCCCAGTAGTCGAATCGCCGAATATGATGGCCTTGGCAAGAGCATGCGCGAGATGTCCGGATTGCTGGCCGGGCGGGTTCGGGAATTGCGCGATTTTAACGCGGCCCTGTTCAGCTCGGCGGGGGCAATCATGGCGGTACTCGACCGGGAGGGGAGGATCGTCCGCTTTAATCAGGCTGCGGAAATCGCAACCGGCTATAGGGTTGAGGAACTTGAGGGCAAGCTGGGCTGGGAGTGTCTGGCGCCACCGGAAGACCGCGCCGCTGTCGAGGCTGTTTTCCAGAAGCTGACGCCGGGCAGTGTTCCCGCCCGGCACGAAAGTCAGTGGGTGATGCGTGATGGCACGCGTCGTCTCTATGACTGGTCAAATGCGGAGTTGCTCGACGGGCAGGGTGAGGTCGAGTTCATTGTGACCATCGGTGTTGATATCACCGCCCGTAAACAAGCTGAAACGGCATTGGGGGAGCAGGCGAAACACACCCAGACCATTCTCGATAACATGGTAGACGGCCTCTTCACCATCAATTCAGACGGTATTATCCAGTCAGCCAATCACGCGGCGACACGGATCTTCGGTTATGAGTCCGAAGAATTACTCGGGCACAACGTCAGTATGCTCATGCCCAGCCCGCATCGTGAGGCTCACGACAGTTACTTGCGGAACTATCAAAGCACCGGCGTGGCAAGAATCATCGGCATTGACCGAGAGGTTGAGGGCCAGCGCAAAGACGGCAGTCTGTTCCCTATGGAATTGGGCGTGTCGGAGATCACCCAGTATCAGCAGCCGATATACGTAGGCATGGTGCGGGATATCAGTGAGCGTAAACGCATGGAGAACATGAAAAGCGAATTTGTCTCCACGGTCAGTCATGAATTGCGCACACCCCTGACTTCCATTTCCGGTGCGCTCGGCCTGGTGGTTGGTGGTGGTTTGGGCCAGCTGCCGGAGCAGGTTCGGCAAATGGTGAGCATTGCTCAGAACAACAGTCTGCGTCTTACTCACCTGATTAACGATCTGCTGGATATTGAAAAAATATCCGCCGGGAAGCTGCAATTTGATATGAAGACAGAGCCGCTGATGCCACTCATTGAGCAGGCACTGGAAAGTCACCGGACCTTCGGCGGCAAGCGCAACGTGGTGTTGTCTCTGGATTCTGAATCGACAGATGCCGATGTTCGGGTAGACAGCCAGCGACTGCAACAGGTGCTGGCCAACCTGCTTTCGAACGCCATCAAGTTTTCACCCGAGGGCGGTTCTGTCAGTGTTTCTGTGCAGCAGGTGTCTGGGCAGGCGCGCGTGGTGGTGGCCGACCAGGGGCCTGGTATCCCGGAAGCCTTTCAGTCACGGATTTTCGAGAAGTTCTCCCAGGCGGATTCATCCGATACCCGTCAGAAAGGCGGCACTGGTCTGGGGTTGGCGATCACGCGCGAGCTCGTTGAGCACATGGGCGGGCGAGTTGGTTTCGATTCGGTAGAGGGTCAAGGGACGGCTTTCTGGTTTGAACTCCCGCTGTTCGACAAGAATCGATTTGATCCGGATGCTATTCCCGAGGATCCGGTGCGGTTGAGCGCGTCACGAATTCTGGTGGTGGAAGACGAACCGGATGTGGCTGAGGTGCTTGGCATTTTGTTTACCCGCAGTGGCTACCGGGTTGAAATTGCGCACACCGGACAAGAAGCTATGGAGGCTCTGGCGGAGCACAGTTACGACGCCATAAGCCTGGACCTGATGCTGCCGGATATGAGCGGGATGGATATTATTCGTCATGTGCGCCAGCAGCCCGATACGGCGGATATCCCGATCATGGTGCTATCCGCCAAGATGGAAGAGGGGCGCCTGGCCATCAATGGTGATTTTGCTGGTATCGAGTGGCTGGCCAAGCCCATAGACGAGTGGCGACTTCTGGAATCCCTTGAGAGGCTGCTTGACTCATCGGAGCAGCCCAAAGTGCGTGTTCTGCACGTGGAAGATGATTCAGATGTTCACCAGGTGATCCGCGCCATGGCAGGCAGTCGATTCGATTTTGAGCAGGAGACCTCCGTACGCAGGGCTCGTGAACGGATTGCGCATGATTGTTTCGACGTGATTATTCTGGATATCGGCCTGCCGGATGGTTCTGGTTGGGATTTGCTGCCTGAAATACGCGTCCGTCAGCCTGAGGCACGGGTGCTGGTACTCTCTGGCACCGAATTGACGGCCGAAGAGGCCCGAAAGGTTGAGTCGGTGTTGCTCAAATCTCAGGTTTCACCTGGTGATCTGCTGGAAGCCCTGAATAAGCGCATTCAATATCGGTACGAGAAGCACCGGGCGTGAAAGATACGTGCCGGGGGCTTGTGATACCCTTACGCACCGCTGCCGAGTGCATAACCTAAGCTTGAATGCCGACACCCGGCGGGCCAACTTTAATCTGGAGCTCGAGCCTTACCCATGAGAGTTGTTATTCGTTACTTTTTTCGTTTCGTGCGCCTGGTGCTCACACCCTTTATGTTGCTTAGCGAGAAGCTCAGCACGCCTAAGAGCGTGACCCGCACCGCTGAAGAGCAGGCCGCCGCTGATGAGGTCAGCAAGCAGCTCGCTCTTTACCAGTTCAGTGCCTGTCCGTTCTGCATCAAGGTGCGCAAGGAAATCGCGCGGCTTGGCCTGAACATTGAAACCCGCAATGCTCAGCATGACCCGCAGCATCGTGCAGCGCTGGAGGCCGGAGGCGGTCGCATCAAGGTGCCCTGTCTGAAGATTCAGCAAGAGGATGGTAGTGAGCGCTGGCTGTACGAGTCGGCCGAGATCAATGCTTGGCTGCAGGAACGATTCGAGCCGGCCTGATCGTACCAGGCGATATATGGAATCAGACAAACAAAAAAGCCCGCATAAAGCGGGCTTTTTTGTGGAATATGGCCCGCCCGAGAGGATTCGAACCTCTGACCTCTGCCTCCGGAGGGCAGCGCTCTATCCAGCTGAGCTACGGGCGGAACGAAAGTTAACGGCAGTGCGTTAATTTCGAGTGCGCAATCTTACGTGCGCAGACGAACGCTGTCTAGCCCCATCCCCAGATGTCTCAATACCACCCTTTGCGAATTTTGCGATCTCGGGTTTTTATTGCCGATCGAAAGCATGTGTTTTGTTTCTATTGATCAGTTTCGAGACCAAAGAGTGTACTTACTGTCGTCACGCTAAAATATCAATTCTGCACATTCCGCTCAGCCATCATAATGAAAAGTTATAAGCGGTCATTCCATTGTCAAACTTTTGACTGTTCTTTTCCTTCAAGTTTTGCCGCCATTTTACCCATCTCTGCCCTGAAAACAGCGAGTTGCACTCTGATGTGTTTTTCCTGGCTCCACACCATTTTCAGGGACATGTCCCAGTCATCGCCCCAATAAAATTATCTATCTGTAACAGGAAGTTAACGCTTTGTTTCTGTACGTTTTCGCCTGTTCCACGGGGCTGCCAGGCGCCGGTTGTTGATATATCGAGTGTCGCGCCATGCCTTACAGGTGGCGTTGATTTTTCGATAAAACCGGTTCTTTTAGCCTGGCGTTTTCGAGGATATATCGAGTCAGGCGAGAGTTTATTCGCTGATGAAACCGAAATCGGCAGAAATCAGGCGCTAGCTCCGTTAACACGCGAAACAGATGAATCATTGATGCACCGGAAGGGGACATAGGGATGCGAGTAAGCATATTTGGTTTGGGATACGTGGGAGCCGTTTGTGCAGCCAGCCTGGCGCGCCGCGGTCATGACGTAATTGGGGTAGATGTATCGCCGGTGAAGATCGATCTGATCAACAGCGGTCGTTCACCCATTGTGGAGCCAGGGCTGGAAGAGCTGCTGGCGGACGGTGTTCGCTCAGAGCGCATTCGGGGCGTGACCGATGGCGCTGGTGCTGTGCTGGAGTCGGATCTCTCGATGATTTGCGTCGGCACACCCAGCAAGCCTAATGGCGATCTGGGACTGACCTTTGTTGAGAAGGTTGCACAGGATATCGGCGAGGCCCTGCGTACCAAGTCTTCATGGCACCTGGTGGTGGTGCGCAGCACAGTGCTGCCGGGAACCGTTCGTGATGTGGTTATTCCCGTGCTGGAAAAGGCATCGGGCAAGCGAGCCGGCGAAGATTTCGGTGTTTGTGTAAACCCGGAATTCCTGCGCGAGAGCACCGCGATCAAGGATTACGATCAGCCTCCGATGACGGTCATTGGCGAACTGGACGAACGGTCTGGTGATCTACTGGCGGAGCTGTATGGCGATCTGGACGCGCCGCTGATTCGCAAGCCGATCGAAGTGGCGGAAATGATCAAGTACACCTGCAACGTCTGGCACGCCACCAAGGTGAGCTTCGCCAACGAGATTGGCAACATCGCCAAGTCCATGGGTGTGGATGGCCGTGATGTTATGGACGTGATGTGCGTCGATAACAAGCTGAATATCTCCCGTTACTACATGCGCCCGGGTTTTGCCTTTGGTGGCTCCTGCCTGCCGAAAGACGTGCGCGCGCTGACCTACCGCGCCAATCAGATGGACGTTCGTAACCCGTTGCTCAGCTCCATCATGAACAGCAACAGCGAGCAGGTGGCCAACGCCTTCAACATCGTGACCGGTTATGGCGCCCGCAAGATCAGCATGCTGGGGCTCAGCTTCAAATCCGATACCGATGACCTGCGAGAAAGCCCGTTGGTGGAACTGGCCGAACAGCTGATCGGCAAGGGTTACGACCTCAAGATCTTCGACCGAAACGTCGACTACGCCCGTACCCACGGCGCCAACCGGGAATACATCAACCAGAAGATCCCCCATCTCTCCAACCTGATGGACAGTGATTTGCGCGGTGTCATCGAACACGGCGAGGTGATCGTGTTGGGCAACAACGACGAGCTGTTTGAAACCGTCATTGCCGATGTCCCCGAGGGCAAGCGGGTTGTCGATCTGGTCGGTTTCATGAAGACCACCACCAATGAGGTGCTCGAGGGCATCTGCTGGTAATCCCCAGCGTTCAGAGCCAGGCCCGCCCCAGTGGGGCGGCCTGATCGTGCAGTCTGTAGGTATCTGGAGAACCTGATCATGACATGGATGACGGATAACGTTTTCTCTCGCACAGGAGGCTGGCTGCTGTATGTGGCCATTCTCGGTGCCCTGGCGGTCAGTCTGCCGCGGGAGTTTATCGTGCCGGGCGGAGCTCAATTCATCCTGCTGATCGGCGGGATCGGGCTCTGGCGCTATTCCGTGGGCATCATTCACTTCGTTCGGGGTATGTACTTCCTGCACGTTGCCTACCCACGGCTACGGGCCAAGGCCAGAAAACTGGGCGAAGAGGCGGCCCCGTCCCATGTCTATCTGATGGTCACCAGTTTTCGCATTGATGCGGAAACCACCGCCAAGGTCTATGCCTCGATCATTCGCGAGGCCGTCGAGTGCGGCTGGCCCACCACCGTGGTGGCGTCAATCGTAGAGCTGTCGGACGAGATGCTGATGCGGGCGATCTGGCGTCGGCTCGATCCGCCCGAACGGGTCCAGCTGCGACTGGTGCGGATTCCGGGTACTGGCAAGCGTGATGGCCTGGCCTATGGCTTCCGGGCCATATCCCGGGACGTGCCCGATGACGACGCCGTGGTGGCGGTCGTTGATGGTGACACGGTGTTGAACCCCGGCGTGGTCCGGGGCACGGCGCCGTACTTCCGGCTGATGCCGAATGTGGGCGCGCTGACCACCAACGAGTTCTGCGAGGTGCACGGCAGTTACCTGATGTCGGAGTGGCACAAGCTCCGGTTTGCCCAGCGCCACATCAACATGTGCTCGATGGGTCTGGCCCGCCGGGTACTGACCCTGACCGGACGGATGTCGGTGTTCCGCGCCAGTGTGATCACCCGTCCTGAGTTCATTGGCGACGTGGAATACGACTCGCTCAAGCACTGGCGTCTGGGCCAATTCCGGTTCCTGACCGGTGACGATAAATCCAGCTGGTTCAGCATGATGCGTCTGGGTTATGACACCTTTTACGTGCCTGATGCGTCGATCCACACCGTCGAACACCCGCCGGATCCGAGCTTTATCCGCTCCGCCCGGCAGCTGATGTTCCGCTGGTATGGCAACTCGCTGCGGCAGAACACCCGGGCCACCAAACTGGGCCCTCGTCGGCTGGGTTGGTTCACCTGGTACGTACTCTGGGATCAGCGCATTTCCATGTGGACCAGCATCCTCGGTCTCACGGCCGCCATCATCGCGTCGATCAAGTACTCCGGGATCATTCTGGTGGCCTATCTGCTCTGGATCGGTCTGACCCGCCTGGTGTTGACCGCCTTGCTGATGGCCACGGGTCATCCGGTCGGGCCGGCTTACCCGGTCATCCTCTATTTCAACCAGATCTTCGGGTCACTGATGAAGATCTACGTGTTCTTCCGGCTCGATCGGCAGTCCTGGACCCGTCAGAAAACCAACAACAGCGGCGATTCCGCCTCGTTTCAGCAAAAGCTGAACCGCTGGTCATCGCGGGTCATGACCTTCTCCGCGGTCAGTGTGTTTCTGGCGACCGTCATGTTCATCGTCTGATTCGCCAGCATCGGGACGACATGTTTTTAGCGATTTCAAACAAGCAAGGGATTAAACAATGAATACGGCAGCGATAGCACCGCAGTTTGTCCACGAATCCGAGGCTCAGCGACAGTTTGCCCGGGTTCGCATGCCGGCCAAGCTGTTCGTCAAGCTCGACGGCACCACGGTGAAATTTCCCATCGAGGATATGTCCGCCGGCGGCTTCGGCATCAAGCTCGGCAACGAAGGCCTGCGTCGCGGGCAGGTTTATAACGGGCGCCTGGTGTTCCGAATTGACGGCTTTGACCTGGCCGTGGATGTGGAATTCGTGCCCAGGAACTTTACCGGTAACGATGGCCGCTGTGGCTGTGAGTTCCAGAATCTGGGCGCCAATGAAGTCTCGGTTCTGCGCTACCTGATCACCTCGTTCCTGAGCGGCGAGCTGGTTTCCGCCGGTGACGTGCTTAACACCCTGTCCCGTGAAAACTTCACTAAGGCCCGTAAGGGCAAGGGCAGCCAGGCGCTGGGTTTCTTTGCCAGTGCCCGGGCCATGGTGGTCAGCCTGGTGATGATGACGGTGGGGCTGATTGCAGTGGCTTTTATCGGCTACCAGCTCTGGCAGATCTACTTCGTGACCACCGCGGAATCGGCCATGGTGGCGTCTGAAAACGTGCCGGTCCGGCTCCCGAAAGACGCCAAGGTGACCACTCTGGTGGAAGCCGGGGACCAGGTTGAGGCCGGCCAGGCCATCGCCTCCTTTGATGCGCCCATGCTGTCCTACGTAAATGACCTGGTGGGCAATGGCAATTACACCGTCGAGCAGATTGAGGAACTGTTGGGCCAGAGTGTGCGCGGCACCCTGACCAGCCCCTGTGACTGCAAGGTGCTGAACATGCTGCCGGCCAAAGACCAGTACATGAGCAAAGGTGAAAAGTTGGCCGTATTGGCGCCCACCGATGCCTCGGCGCACGTGATTGCCCGCTTCAACTTCGAAGATGGCGGAGACCTTGAAGAAGGGCAAGCGGTCACTCTTCGCATGTCGGGTGGCGACACCCAGACCGGCCGGATCGAGTCGTTGTTTGTAGATTCGGAAACGCCGAATCAGCCGGGTAACGCCATCAATGCGTTGATCCAGGCTGACGAAGCCTTGCCGATGCAATCGGTCGGCCGGCCCATTGGTGTCACCGTGGACGTGTTCCAGATGGCAGCCGTTGACGGTCTGATTGACCGCGTTGCCGAACAGTGAGAGAGGGCATGGTGATGGCTCGGAAGCTTGGAGCGCTCAGCCTGCTGCTGATTGGCCTGGCCGGTTGCAGCAGCGTGCCGGATATCGAACGGGCTGAAAAGGCCGCTGCCGCCGGCAATGTTGAGGCGGCGCGGGCGCAGCTTGAGGAGTTGGCCCATTTCGGGATCGTTGATGCCCAGGTCGAGCTGGGTGACTTGTATGCCGAGGAGGACACCCAGACTGGCCTGAAAAAGTCACTGCACTGGTATCGCAAGGCCTCGGAACAGGGCAGCGACCGGGCCTGGATTCGGCTGGGCAAGATGCTTGCCCGTGAAGGCGAGACCCCAAAGCAGCGGGCGCAAGGTGAGCATTACCTCAAGAAAGCTCTGGCCGAAGGCGACGATAGCGCCCTGATGCCATTGGTAGAACTGTACCTGGCGTATCCGAAGGAATTCCCGCAGGCGAATCCCCGCACCTGGATTGAGCGGGCCCGTTCTGTTGGCGATCCGGCGGGAGATCTGGCCCTGGCGCGTTACTACCTGATGAAAGGCCAGTTGAGCGCCCGGGGTGGTGAAATCGTGTCCCTGTGTGCCCCCATCGCCCAGAGCCATCCCGAATGTCTGATGATCCTGGGCCAGGTCTATCTCGACCAGGACCGCACTGAAGCGTTTCAGGTGCTCGTCGAGGAAGCCAAGCAAGACTGGCGCGACGGGAATATTGCCGATCGGGATCTTTATCTTTTTGCCCGCTGGATGTCTGAAGACGATCTGCCGAACAAGCAGGTGGCCATTGCGGACGATCTCTACCAGATGCTGACACCGGGCTATGTCCCGGCCATGACCGCGCGTGCGCGGCTGATTATGGACAACACCTACCTGGCAGATTCCGAGGAAGTAGTGAAGTTGCTGGAGGCTTCACGTGCGGAGGGTGACCTGAAAGCGTCGCTGGTGCTGGCCCGGGTGTACGAGCGAGGCAGCCTGGTGCCGCTGGATCCGGAGAAGGCCGTGCAGTACGCCATGGAAGCCCGCGACCAATACCCATCGGCCGATTATCTGCTGGGCCGAATCTATAAGCGCGGGTATCTCGGTGAAGCCGAGCCCGAAAAGGCCCGGGACTATTTGCTTCAGGCGGCCCGGCGTGGTTTCCCGAAAGCGGACTACCTGCTCGCGGAAATGTTCTGGGAAGGTCGGGGTATCGCGGTGAACAAGCAGTACGCATGGGCTTTTGCGTTGCTGGCCCTGGAAGGCGGTGTTGAGCGTGGCAAGGATCTGCTTCTGGAAATGGTGCCGGAAATGCCGCGCGTCCTGGAGAAAAACGCCGAAGCGATTGCCAATCGCGAACTGGCTGCCCGGCGCCAACTGGTCGCAGGGCAGAAAGAACAAGCGCAAATGAATGAAAGCCAAGGGAGTTAGAACAAGATGAACATCAACGAAACGACAGGGCTGCGGCCAATGCTCCTGGTTTTGGGCTGTGTTGCTGCCATGCCGGCCGCCGCTCAGGACGGCTCAGAGAATACCGATTATCCGCGACTGTTGGATTCGTCCACCAGTGCCAAGGCCAGTGCCATCAGTGAGGGCGACCGTCGTCTGGGGCTGGGTCCGGGCGACCGGAAATCCAATGAATTGAGTGTGGATGTAAAGCCGGAATGGGTCTGGCAGTTGTCCGAGCACTGGCGTTCCAAGGTTCGTCTCCAGGGCTTTGCCGCGACCGGCAAGGTGGATGTAAGCGATGAAATCGGCGGCACCGAGACCGACGGTTTTGTCGGCCTTCGTGAAGTTTGGTTGGATTACAACGGCCTGTCCAGCTATCCGGGCGCTTCTATTCGTTTTGGTCGTGAGCGGCTGAAAGAAAATACCGGTACCTGGTGGGATGACGACATCACCCTGGCGCGCTGGATCTTCGACACCACGCTGCTGAAAACCACGGTCGGGATTGCGGACAAGCTGACCGAGGCCCGCACCGACGTGAACGAAGTACGCAAGCAGGAGCGGGATATTGCACGTTTGTTCGCGTCCACCGAGTGGCAGTGGAAGAAAGATCATTACCTGACCCTGCTGACGACCCACGCCGAACGTTATGGCGACGAGAGCGACCTGGGGCCGGACTCTGACAGTGGAGCCCCGGAGCGGGTTACCGAATCTCTGACCTGGGTCGGTGTCCGTGCCGATCAGGGCTACTTCGATTGGCATTCCCGCAGCCCGGTCCAGTACCTGGCTTCGTTTGGCGCCGTGGCAGGCGAAGACGCACGGCTTACCGAAAACTCGGGTGCCACCAATGGCTTTACCCGGGAAGAGCGGGATGTGTCTGGCTGGGCCGCTGATCTGGGTCTGCGTGGCCAGCTGACTGAAAGCCCACGCTGGGTCGTTGGTGCTCACGGGGCGATTGCCTCCGGTGGTAGCTCGGATGGCGAATCTGACGCCTTCCGCCAGACCCAGCTGGAAAGCAACCGCTCGCGGTTTACCGGCACCCGTTCCCAGGTGTCGCGGTTTGGTGAGGCGTTCCAGCCTGAATGGAGCAACTTGAAAGTCGCCACGGTGTACACCGCGATTACTGATCGAAACTGGTGGGCGGCCAACCTGCTGTATCACAAGTACTGGCTGGCTGATGCATCCGGCACCGTGAATTCTGATCTGGTTGAGCCAGGATTTACCGGCGCCAGTGACGATTTGGGGGAGTCGGTAGACATGGTCCTGGGGTACTACGGCGCCGGCACCGAGGGCAGCTGGACATCCTTTGATGCCCGACTGCGCGCCGGCGTGTTCTTTCCGGGCCAGGCCTACGGCGAAGACGCTGACGATTCCCGGCACCGGGTTGTCCTCGATCTGACCAAGCGTTTCTAGGGAGCGACCATGAGACACCCCCGGTTTGAGACATCAAGGATGGGACTGCTGGCGCTGGCCATGGCTGCTGTGGCGGCCTTGCTGCCAGCAGTCGCTGACGCCCGTGCAGATCTCGACCTTGCACCGTCGCAGTTTGCGCCGTCTGAAACGGCGCCCCAGTACGAGACCGACGACTATGGCATTGAGCAGGTTTCGGCCGAAGCCGTAACCCGGCCGGATCCGGATCTGCCGGACGTGTCGAAGTACAACGGCGAGGCGGTGGAGCAACGTCTGGCACAGCGCCCGGCGGAGGCGCCGAATGTCACCGTTGAGCGGATTGCCGGGGTGAGCGCACTGGGGGATTTCGTGGATGAGGGCCGGGCCCGGGAATGGGTGATCCGTCAGTTCTCCCACCCCCAGGCGATTCTGGTCAACAGTGGTAAGGCCACACTGGACGATGTCTATGAGCAGGTTAGCGATGCCCGCTACATGGAGCGCAATGACGATGGCTCCTACATCATCCGGTTGCCACTGGTGGTGCGTCCGGGTGCAACCCTGGAAATCCGGGACCAGACCCTGCGCCTGTCCGAAGAGCGGGGCGCCTTTATTGCCAACGACAGCTTTCTGTTCGTGATCGACAGCACCATTGTTGGCTGGCGCGAGAAGAGCGGGGCGCCGGCCGTGTTCCAGAAAAAGTCCAATTTCCGGCCGTTCTTTGTCGGCTGGGGCGGTAGCGAGACGTTTGTGCTGGGCTCGGAGTTCGCCCACCTGGGTTACAACCAGAGTAAGTCCTACGGCTTTTCAATTGCTCAGTACTCCAAGTACGACAACGCCCGGCTCAAGCGCTCCGCGCCCCACGCCTGGCTGGTGGACTCCAAGTTCCGGGATATCTACTACGGCTTCTATTGCTACGAGGCGGAAGACGTCGCCATCGTCAATAACGTCTATGAAGACAACATCGTTTACGGCATTGATCCCCACGATTATTCCAGCAATCTGCTGATTGCCGGCAACGACGTCTACGGGACCAAGGAAAAGCACGGCATCATCATTTCCCGCCAGGTGAATGACAGCTGGATCCTGGACAACCACAGCCACGACAACGGCCTTTCGGGCATCGTGCTGGATCGCCAAAGCCGCAACAACGTGGTCGCCAACAATGTGGTGCACGACAACCAGGGTGACGGCATTGGCCTGTACGAATCGCCGGACAACCTGCTCTGGGGCAACCGCCTGGTGAACAACCTGCGCAACGGTATCCGGGTGCGTAACAGCACCGATGTCGGTGTGTACCACAACATTGCTGCGTTAAACGGAACCTTCGGTGTGCTAGGCCAGGTCAAGGACCTGTCCGCAACCGACCGGGACTTCGAAGAGGATTTCTACCACCAGGCGGTCTCGATGACGGTGGTGGGCGGCAAGCTGGCGGCCAATGCCAGTGGTCCGCTATCCACCGACAACCCTCAGTACATCGGGCTTTACGACGTCGACATGCGCTTTCCCCGTTCCGACGTGGGGATCCATTTCGATGGCGTGTTGGGGCGCTACCAGACCGAGATCTTCGATGCCCTGCTGAACCAGCAGCGGGCGGTTCGCGTGCAGCCAACCGCCACCACCGACTGATCAGGACGTTTGCCGGAGACTGACCATGGTTTTTTCATCCAACATTTTTCTGTTCCTGTTTTTACCGGCCCTTCTCGGTCTGTACTACCTGACGCCGTTCCGGCATCGGTCCTGGGTTATTCTGCTGGGCAGTTACTCGTTCTATGCCTGGTGGCGGGTCGATTTCCTGCTGCTGTTTGTGGCCGTGACCCTGTGGAACTACCTGATCGGTCTGGGCATCCATCGGGCCGGACTGGGTACTGCCCGGGCCCGCAAGTGGGTGGGTATCGGCGTAGCCGGCAACCTCGCGACACTGGGCTACTTCAAGTACGCCAACTTCGGTGTCGACAGTCTGAATGAGTTGTTCCTGTCGCTGGGCTACCAGCCGCTGGATCTGGCCCACATCATCCTGCCCATCGGCATTTCGTTCTACATCTTCCAGGCCATTTCCTACGTGGTGGATGTGTATCGGGGCGACACTGAGCCGACCCGGCGCTTCGTGGATTTTGCCGCCTTTATCGCGTTGTTCCCTCAGCTGATCGCCGGGCCGGTGCTGCGCTACAAGGACCTGGCGGACCAGTTTACCTATCGCACCCACACCCTCGACAAGTTCGGTGAAGGTGCCGTCCGGTTCATGCAGGGTTTCGTCAAGAAGGTGTTCATTGCCGATTCCATCGCGCCCCTGGCCGATGGCGCGTTCGCGCTGACTGATCCATCAACAGCGGACGCCTGGCTCGGCATTCTGGCGTACACCGCCCAGCTCTATTTCGATTTCTCCGGCTACTCGGATATGGCCATTGGCCTCGGCCTGATGATGGGCTTCCGTTTTCCGGAGAACTTCAACCAGCCCTACATCAGCCAGAGCATTACCGAGTTCTGGCGGCGCTGGCACATCAGTCTGTCGAGCTGGCTGCGTGATTACCTGTACATCCCGCTGGGCGGGAATCGCAACGGCACGGTCAGCACCTACCGCAATTTGTTGCTGACCATGCTGCTGGGCGGCCTTTGGCATGGCGCGAACTGGACCTTCCTGCTGTGGGGTGCGTGGCACGGTGGTTTGCTGGCGGTGGAACGGGCCCTGGGTGTCAGTGGCAGTGCCCGACAGTTCCGGGTCAGCCGCTGGGTGATGACCTTCCTGTTCATCATGCTGGGTTGGGTGACCTTCCGGGCTGCCAGCATTGACGAGGCCTTCGGGTTTTACCAGGCGCTGTTCAGTTTTGATGGCCTGGGCCTCAGTGCCGCCTATATGCAGGACATCCGGGGGCTGAACCTGGCCATTCTGGTGCTGGCCTATGCGGTGGTACTGATGATGGGCCTGCGTGATCGCCTGCAGTGGTCATTCGATACCGCCATCCTCGGCCGCCTGCGTGCCGCCCTGCCGGTGGTGCTGGTGCCGGTGTTCCTGCTGACGGTTCTGAAATTGTCGGCGGAAAGCTTTTCACCGTTTCTCTACTTCCAGTTCTGAGGGCCGTCATGCTTACCACATCACGAAAAATCACTGCCTGTGTGTTCATTGCCATTGTCCTCGGCCTCGGTGCGCTGTCGCTGCGGTCACTTGACGACTACAGCCCGAAGGGCAGCCAGGACAAGGGACTGGACCCGGTTAACGGCGAGTTGGCTCGCGACGTTGAGAGCCACTACGACGACGGTTTTCCGGTGCGGGAACTGGGCACCAATTTATGGGCCGCGATCAATTACACGGTGTTCGAGGAAGGCCGGCCTGGCGTCGCCGTTGGCGAACAGGAGTGGCTGTTTACTGATGAGGAACTGTACCTGGGAACCGAGAGTCCGGCCGTGATCGATCGCAACCTGGAGCGGGTCCGGGCAGTGGTGAACCACCTTCAGGCCGAGGGGGTTCCGGTGGCCTTGCTGGTGGTGCCGGCCAAGGCCCGGCTGTATTCGGATAAGCTCGGTGACCTGCAACCGGTTCCTGAGATGCGCGCCCTGTACCAGCGTTTTCTGACGCAGATGCAGCCGGCGCCGGTGGTGGCGCCGGATCTGCTGCCAACCCTGGCGGATGCCAGGGCCCAGGGCACTCAGGTGTTTCTGCGTACCGATACCCACTGGACCCCGGCCGGTGCCGATGTGTTTGCCCGCTCCGCAGCGACGGCAATCCAGACCGCGTTTGGCGGTCAGTCCTGGGACGACACCCGATTCAAGACGTCGCTGGGGGAGACCCATAAGCACGAAGGCGACCTGCTGACTTATCTGCCGCTGGAACCGCTGTTTCCGAACATGGGCCCAGCACCGGATACCCTCACGGAGCGGTCAACCGCGCCGGTGAAAAAAGCCGGCACCACCGCCGAGAGTCTGTTTGCTGAAAACTCGGCGGACGTGGTGCTGGTCGGCACCAGCTACAGCGCCAACCCACTGTGGGATTTTCCCGGTGCCCTGAAACGCCATCTTGGCCGCGACCTGATCAATGTGTCCGATGAGGGGCAGGGGCCTTTTCAACCCATGACCGAGTATCTGCGGTCTGATGAATTCCGGAATCACCCACCTGAACTTGTGATCTGGGAATTTCCCGAACGCTACCTGGCCCAGCCGGTGCAGTCAGAGGCCACGCTGGCCTGGTTTGAGCGTCGGGATAATCTGTTGGCTCAGGGCGACAGCCCGAGCCGGCCATCCATGCAATGAGGAGTAATGCCATGAACCTATTGATGAAAACTGCAGTGACCCTTCTGCTCAGTCTGCTGTTTCCAGTGCTCGGTCAGGCCGGTGAGGACGCCCTCTACGCCGCCGATGCACCTGACGGCGCCACTTTCATCCGCGTGGTGAACGCCGATGTGAACGGCAACATTCCCCAGGCCAAAATCGGTGGCAAGGCCATCAAGGACATCGAGCCTCTGGCGGCCAGCCCCTACATTCATCTTCCGGCCGGCACCTATCAGCTGGAAGTGGGCGATCAGGCAGCGCCGGTCACCATGGAGAAGGACCGCTTCTACACCGCCGTGGTGCTGGATTCCGGGGAGCTGGAAATCCTGCCCGACAAGTCCTTCGAGAACCCGCGTAAGGCGCTGATTTCCTTTTATAACCTGACGGAAGACAGCGGCATCAGCCTGAAAACGGCCAACGGCAAGGTATCGGTGATCGACCCGGTCGAGTCCCTGAGTGTCGCCAACCGTGAAATCAATGCGGTCAAGGTTGCCCTCGGTGCTTTTGCCGGCGGCGAAGCGCTTGCCAGCACCTCTCCGGTGAACCTGCAGCGCGGCACGGTGTTCAGCTTCTTCATCATGGATGTAGGCGGCAGCCCCCGACTGGTGGTGGCTGAGAACCGGGTAGACACCTCGGTGTGAGCACCGACATTCAGCGGCATAGCGTTCCAGATTTATGAATCACATGGGGAATAGTGCAATGACATGGTTGAGTACGAGGGCAGGTTGCCTGGTGCGGCGGGCCGGTGGTCCGCTGACCCTGCTGTTGGGTGGTCTAGGTGTCAACGCCGCGATGGCGGCTGAACTTCCGGAGTACGAAGTTCAACCTCGTAACCGGCTGTGCCAGATGGCCTCGCATTCGTTCGCCTACGACACCAGCTACCTGAAGAACTTCAACGTTCTGGTGCAGGGACGGGACGGCTGGTTGTTTCGTTCTGAGGCCGAGCTGCCGGAGCAGTTCGGCCCTAGCGCCGAGGGCCTTCGCCACCTGGAACGCTTTGCCCGCTATCTAAAGGAAAGCGCCGGCTCGGAGTTGGTGCTGGTGTTCCAGCCCACCAAAGGCCTGGTGCACCCGGACAAACTGGCGGACAACGCCGCAGTGGATTTCTCCTGGTCCTACGCCCGTAGCAGCTATTTGGACGCGCTCGCGAAGTTTCGTCAGGCCGGCCTGGTGGTGCCCGACATGGCGCCGTTGCTGCGCGAATCAGACCGAGAGGAAGCCTATTACTTCAAGCGTGACCATCACTGGACGCCCTACGGCGCGCGTCGCACTGCCCGCGTCGTTGCCGACCGTATTCGTCAGATGCCGGTGTTTCAGTCGCTGCCGACTCAGGAGTTCAAGACCCGTCGTACCGGGCTGATCCGCAAGAATGGTTCCTTGCAGGATGCTGCCCAGCGGATCTGTGGCCAGACCTGGTCTGCTCAGTATGTCGACGAATACCGGACTAATCCCGATGACGGCATTGCCGGAGACGAACAAAGCGCTTTGTTCGGCGACGAGGGTATGCCACCGATTACTCTGGTTGGGACCAGTAACAGTAAGGGTGCCCAGGATTACAACTTTGCCGGCGCACTTCAGGAGTTCCTGGGTGTGGAAATCCTGAACGTGGCGGTTGCTGGCGGCAGCTATGACGGTTCCATGTTTGAGTACCTGATGTCCGACAGTTTCCGGGAATCGCCGCCAGAGGTCATTGTCTGGGAAATACCGGCTTATCACACCCTGGACAGTGGTGAGTTCTATCGCCAGGTGGTGCCGATGGTCAGCCACGGCTGCGAGGGGCGCGAGCCGGTGCTGGAGCGCACATCGCCGGTGACGGCTGGTACTAACGAAGTGCTTTACAACGGCGGGGGCAATTTCCTCGAGCTGTCCAGTAATGAGTACCTGATCGATCTGCAGTTCAGCGACCCCTCGGTGAAAGAGGTGGACGCGTTCATATGGTACGTCTTCGGCCGTAAGGATCGGGTCGATCTGGAATATGGCAACCGGGTCGAAACCACCGGCCGATTCATGTTCGAGCTGCCCTCGGGGCAGAGCTGGAACGACGAGTTGTTTATGTCCCTGGATCTGGAGCTTGAGCCGGAGCAGGTCAGCGAAGGTCTGACCGTGACGGCGAAAGTCTGCCGGCGTCAGGACATTTGAAGCAAACCCACCCGTAAATGGGAGTAGGTATGAGGTTCGGATACACCGACAAACTGCAGAAGCCGGGCAGGACACTGCTGTCCACGGCCCTGATTTCCGTTATTGGCGTGACCTCGGTAGAGGCTGGCGAGTTTCGCGATGAGGGGCTGAGGGCACCGGTCGGCTACTACCAGATTCCGGAAGCGTCCTCGAGTGGCTCCTACGATTGCGAAATCGTGGAGCCACACCGGGGCAGCATGAACTTCACCAGCAAATACCAGGGCAGTGACAATGCCCGCAACGAACTCAATAAGGAGGCATATCAGGCCTATCAGGAGGCGTCGGCCACCATTCGCCGGTTCGAGAAACAGGTGATCGCGACCGCCAACGATTATCAGGTGGATGGTGATGGCCCCGAAGCACGGGCCTGCCTGATAGACAACCTGAATACCTGGGCCGAGGCCGACGCGTTGATGCCAGGCGACATCAATCACGTTGGCCAGGCGGTCCGGAAATGGGCGTTGGCTGCGGCGGCTAATGCCTATCTGCGGGTTAAATCCTCGGCCCCGGAAAATGCACTGGATGCCGCCAAGGTCGCCCGAATCGAGAACTGGTTTGCGCGGGTTGCGGACGGGGTCCGGGATTATTACACCGATCGTGAGCCGCGCAAGGTCAATAACCACGATTACTGGGCGGCCTGGGCTGTGATGGCGTCGGCGGTGGCCACAGACAATTACCGTGACTGGCAATGGTCGTTGGGCAAGTTTGACCAGGCCATGGGCCAGATTGCTTCCGACGGCTACTTGCCGAAAGAGTTGAGCCGGGAGAATCGGGCTCTCGAGTACCACAACTACGCCATGCAGCCGCTGACCCTGATGGCGGTGTTTGCCGAGGTCAACCAGGCCCCGGTGTATGGGCGGTATAAGGAAACCTTCGAGCTGTTGGCCCAGAACGTGGTGGATGGCCTCGAAGATCCGTCCACGATTGAACACATCACCGGCCATAGCCAGAAGATTGAAGGCTTGAGTACCGCATGGGGGCTGGCATGGATGAGGCCATGGGCGGAAACCTGGGGCCCACTTCCGGGCATGGACGGCTTCCTCGCCGAGCACGCTCCGGTCAAAAACACCCGGCTGGGAGGTGACATTGAATTCCTGTACCGCATTGAACCTCGGTGGCCGGCTCGGGGTGAGCCTCATCCACCGGGCAACGTGCGCATTCAGTATTAAAGAACCCAATAAGGTTAGAGAAACCCGACCCCGGCATCAGCCGGGGCCCTATCAAAAGAGAGAAGGAGCAGGATTATGATTCCAGTCATATTGTCGGGTGGTTCCGGTTCACGGCTTTGGCCGCTATCCCGTGAAGCTTATCCCAAACAGTTTTTACCATTGTTGACCCGGGACAGCATGTTCCAGCAGACCCTGGCGCGCTTGCCTAAGGAAAAGGTCGAAGCACCGGTGGTGGTCGCCAATGAGGAACACCGGTTTATTGTAAAGGAGCAGCTGGATGCCATCGGCCTGAAGCCTCAGACCATGTTGCTGGAGCCGTTCGGGCGTAACACTGCCCCGGCCGTTGCCATGGCGGCTATCCAGATTGCCCGCCGGGATCCGACCAGCATTATGCTGGTGCTGCCGGCAGACCACGACATCAGCGAAACCAAGCCATTTCACGATGCCATTGCCAAAGGCATTGAGGTTGCCCAGGAAGGTGCGTTGGTGCTGTTCGGTACTACGCCGGATCGCCCGGAAACCGGCTATGGCTATGTCTCGGCGGCCGGCGCTGAGGAGGACCCAAACGGCTCCCGACCAGTGCAGAAGTTCATCGAGAAGCCGGACGAAGCCACCGCCCAGCGTTTGCTGGACGAAGGCGGCTATTACTGGAACAGCGGCATGTTCATGTTCCGTGCCGATGCTTACCTTCGGGAGCTGAAGACCCACAGCCGTGATATCTACGACACCGCGCTGCTGGCCGCTAAAAGTCTGGAAGCCGACATGGACTTCTGTCGCATCCCGCCGGAGATTTTCGAGCATTGCCCGGATGATTCCATCGATTATGCGGTGATGGAAAAAACCACCCGCGCCATGCTGGTGCCGCTGGATGCCGGCTGGAGCGACGTGGGGGCCTGGAGCTCATTGTGGGACATCAGCGACAAAGACGAGCAGGACAACGCGGTGTTTGGTGATGCTTGCCTCGAAGACAGTTCCGGTTGCCTGATCCATGCCCCGGATAAACTGGTGGCCATGATTGGCGTCGACAATCTGGTGGTAGTCGACACCAAAGATGCCCTGATGGTGGCTCATCGCGATCGGGTCCAGGAGATCAAAGGCGTGGTCAAAAAGCTGAAGGCCGAGAAGCGCTCGGAAACCCGGGTACACCGCGAAGTGTTCCGGCCCTGGGGCAGCTACGACAGCATCGACATGGGTGACCGCTTCCAGGTCAAGCGCATTACGGTGAAGCCGGGCGAGAAACTGTCACTGCAGAAGCACCACCATCGCGCCGAGCACTGGATCATTGTGCGTGGCACGGCGGAAGTCTCCCGTGACGACGAAATCTTCCTACTGTCGGAGAACGAATCCACCTATATCCCGATTGGCGCGGTGCACCGTCTCTTCAATCCGGGGAAGATCCCGCTGGAATTGATCGAAGTGCAATCTGGCGCCTACCTGGGTGAAGACGACATTGAACGTCTGGATGACCGTTACGGCCGGACCGAAGCGGCCCAGGACAAGGAAGGGGGCAAGAAAATCGACGAGGAAAAGGGAGACGAGATTCCGGTAATGATGAACCGGGCGTGATGACCGGCAGACCCTTGGGCCGGACGCCGGTCCAAGGGTCTGTCCGAGGTTCCATGAATTAAGGAGAACTCTGGTGGATTTTAACTGCTTTAAAGCCTACGACATCCGTGGCCGAGTGCCCGATCAGCTGAACCCGGAAATGGCCGAGCGAATCGGCCGGGCCTACGTGGCCGTGACCGGCGCCCGCAAGGTCGCCGTCGGTTACGACATTCGTCTGTCCAGTCCGCAAATCGCCGATGCCCTGAATCAGGGATTGATGGCTGCCGGGGCGGACGTCTTCAGCATTGGCCTGTGTGGCACGGAACAGATTTATTTTGCGACCAGCCATTTTGGGCTGGACGGCGGCATCATGGTGACGGCCAGTCACAATCCGAAGGACTACAACGGAATGAAATTGGTGGGGCCGGGTGCACGGCCGATCAGTTCTGATAATGGCCTGACCGATATCCGTGACGGCGCCCAGCAGTCCCTGCCGGATGCCGATGAACCCGGGACGCTACGCAGCCTGGAAGTGACCCGGCCCTACGTGAAGCATCTGCTGGGTTATGTCGACCGGGACAGTCTCAAGCCCCTGAAAATCGTGGTTAATGCCGGCAACGGTGGTGCCGGTGAGGTGATTGACGCCCTGGAACCCTACCTGCCGTTTGAGTTCCACAAGGTGCACCATAAAGCCGATGGCACTTTCCCCAATGGCGTGCCCAATCCGCTGCTGGAGGAGAATCGCTCCGCTACTGCCATGGCGGTGCTGGCCAGCGGTGCCACCATGGGTATTGCCTGGGACGGGGATTACGACCGCTGCTTCTTCTTTGACGAGAAGGGCCGCTTCATCGAGGGCTACTACATTGTTGGCCTGCTCGCGGACCAGTTCCTGCGCAAGCAGGACGGCGGCAAGGTCATCCACGATCCACGGCTGGTGTGGAACACCCGTGAGCTGGTGTCTGCGGCTAAGGGTACAGCAGTGGAGAGCAAGACCGGCCACGCTTTTATAAAGCAGCGCATGCGCGAAGAAGATGCGGTTTATGGCGGCGAAATGAGCGCCCACCACTATTTCCGGGATTTTTCGTACTGCGACAGCGGTATGATTCCCTGGTTGCTGGTGGCCGAACGGCTGAGCCAGTCTGGGCAGTCACTGTCAGCGCTGATCGATGCCCGTATTGAAGCCTTTCCTGCCAGTGGCGAGATCAACCGCACGGTGGACGACCCGGCTGTGGTGCTTGAGGCTATCGAAGGGATTTACCTTCGGGACGCGCTGTCGCTGAACCACATCGACGGGCTCAGCATGGAATTTAACGAATGGCGTTTTAACCTGCGCATGTCGAACACCGAGCCGGTAATTCGTCTGAATGTGGAGAGCCGTGCTGACCGGGCCTTGATGGAAGAGCGGACTGAAACCCTGCTTGAACAGATCCAGGAACTGTCGAAGCCCATCCGCGCTCCACGGGAAGCGGTCACCCTGTAACCGCGTCGCTGGTATGCCGAGGTCAGGCGATCGGGCCCGGCTCCAGTTGCATGTGCTGAGTGTCGTCGGAGATGCCGACGACACCGTCTTGAATGGTGATTTGCAGAGACATGCTGCGGTGAGCCAGTTTCGCCAGCGAATCGGTGGCTTCCTGCGGCAGGTTAACGATGGTCAGGTTGTCGAACCGGCTGAGTTTATTGTGATGCTTTTCCCACCACAGTGGTACCGCGCGGCCACCGTAGGTGTATAGAATGACCTGCCGGGCCCGATTGCAGGCCTTACGGAGACGACCTTCCTCGGGCAACCCCAGTTCAATCCACAATTCGATCTCGTCGGTCAGGCTTTTCTGCCACAACTCAGGTTCATCGTCTGTGCTCAGGCCCTTGGTGAACTCAAGATGTTCGCCGGCGTTCAGGGCGAACGCCAGTAGCCGGATCATCATCCGCTCGTCGGTTTCAGACGGGTGCTGGGCAATGGTCAGGTGATGGTCGGCGTAGTAGTGCCGGTCCATGTCGGCGATGTTCAGTGTGGCTTTGAAAATAGTTGCTTTGAGCGCCATGAAGAGTCCGGATTGGTGTCTTGCTATGAGTATGCGCTAGTGTAGTGCAATTCCACCCTGATAAGCATGACGACCGTTCAATGTTGCGTGGTTTCCTGATTCTGGTTCTGTTCTTTCTGCTCGGCGAAGCGCTGCGGCTGGTGTTTGTGTTGCCGATTAGCGGTGGTGTGCTGGGCATGATTCTCATGACCTTTACCCTGATGCTGCAGGGCCGGGTCAGCAACGAACTGGCTACCGCCAGTCAGGGGCTGATCTCGGTGCTGGTATTGCTCATCATGCCTGGGGTGGTGGGCGCGTTTTTCACCGTCAGCCAGTTTCAGGGCCAGTGGTTGGCGGTGGTGGTGGCGCTTCTGCTGGGCACCATCCTTAGTGTGTTGACCACGCTCTTGCTGATGCGCGCGTTGGTGCGAAGCGGGCAGCGAGGTAGGCAGGAGGGGAGTGGGGCGGATGACTGACCTACTGGCCCGTGTGCGTGCACTGCCTGAGACTCTATCGGCCACGCCGATACTCGCGATTGGCCTGACCCTGAGTGCATTTTTCATTGGCAACTGGCTGTTCCGCCGTCTTGGCCGGCCGCTGTGGCTGCCACCGGTGGTACTGTCGGCGTTGGTACTGGCACTTACCATTGCCCTGCTACCACTGGACTATGCCCGCTATCACCACGGTGCCCAGTGGTTGATGCTGTTGCTTGGGCCGGCCACGGTCGCCCTCGGCATTCCACTGTATCAACAGATGCACCATGTCCGTGCCTTGTGGCGTCCCATTGTCTGCACCTTGCCGTTGGCAGCCACCCTGGCGTCGGTGTACGCGCTGGTGATTGCCTGGGCTTTGGGCGCGACCCCGGAGGTGCTGGCCTCGCTGGCGCCCAAGTCCGTCACGGCTCCGATTGCCATTGGCATAACCGAGCAACTCGGTGGTGCCGTGCCCCTGATGATGGGTGGGCTGCTGGTCACTGGTGTGCTCGCCACACTGTTTGTGGACCTGCTGGCAGGGCCGCTGGCAATAGAAGACGAACGCATCCTCGGCTTTGCCCTCGGCCTGAACGGCCACGCCATTGGCACTGCCCGGGCTTTTGAAATCAGTCCTGCAGCGGGGGCCTTTGCCTCTCTCGGCATGGGCCTGACCGGCGTGTTCACGGCTCTGATCTTGCCCCTGGTTTTCCAGCTGTAACATAACTTTAGCCTCGTCGTGCGAGGCTGCCCCATAGAGGGTCATTCACCTCACGAATAACCCTCACTTGCAATTTCGATTGCTGTTACGGGATTCCCCGACTAGTTTTTAGCGCAGACATCTGGTGCGAAGTTGCGCCGATGCGCCGCAAAATTCTTAAAACAGCGACGGAAAACGCGATGAAAAAACTACTGACAGCTTTTGTTGGTTCCATGGCCCTGGCCTCTGCCCCGGTAGCGATGTCTGCCGAGGCGAACAAGGAACTGAAAATGGCGTACGACGCCGACCCGGTCACGCTCGACATTCACGAGCAGCTTTCCGGCGGTATGCTGCAGCTCTCTCATATGACTTTTGATCCCCTGGTTCGCTGGAATAAAGAGCTGGGTTTTGATGGTCGTCTGGCGGAAAGCTGGGAGCGAATTGACGAAAACACCATGCGCTTCAAGCTGCGCGAGGGCGTTAAGTTCCATTCAGGCAATGAACTGACGACCAAAGATGTCCAGTTCACCTTCAACCGCCTGAAGCAGAGCCAGGATTTCAAGGCCATCTTCAAACCGTTCAGTGGCATCAATGTTATTGACGACTACACCTTCGAGCTGGTCACCAGCGAGCCGTACCCGCTGCTGCTGAACACCGCGACTTACATTTTCCCGATGGACAGCGAGTTTTACAGCGGCCAGACCGACAGCGGTCAGGCCAAAGACGCCATCGTCAAGCACGGCAACTCGTTCGCCTCCAGCAACATGTCGGGTACCGGCCCGTACACCGTGGCCAGCCGTCAGCAGGGCGTGCGTGTGGAATTCGAGCGTTTTGACGATTACTGGGATTCCGAGTCTCCGGGCAACGTTGGCAAGATCGTGCTGACTCCGATCAAAGAGAACAACACCCGGGTATCTGCACTGCTGTCTGGTGGTGTTGATTTCGTGGCGCCGGTTCCGCCGACCGATCTCGAGCGTATCCGCAACGACAAGAACTCCGAGCTCGTCACCATGAGCGGTACCCGCATCATCCTGTTCCACATGAACCAGGAGCGGGTTGAAGCGTTCAAGAATCCGAAGGTGCGTCAGGCCATCGCCTACGCCATTAACCAGGAAGGCATCGCCGCCAAGATCATGAAAGGTTTTGCGACGCCGGCCGCACAGATGTCACCCGCAGGTTACCAGGGCCATAACGAAGCGCTGACTCCGCGCTTTGACGTGGCCAAGGCCCAGGAGCTGATGAAGGAAGCCGGTTACGAGGACGGCTTCACCATCTCCATGATGGCGCCGAACAACCGCTACGTGAACGATGCCAAGATCGCCCAGGCGGTTGCCGCCATGCTGGCACGCATCAACATCACTGTGGACCTGAAGACTCTGCCGAAAGCCCAGTACTGGCCGGAGTACGACAACCGCGCTGCGGACATGATGATGATTGGTTGGCACGCGGATACCGAAGACTCGGCGAACTTCTTTGAGTTCCTGACCTTCTGCCCGGATGCGGACAGCGGTTCTGGCCAATACAACGCTGGCAACTACTGCAACGCCGAGCTCGATGCCCTGGTTGACAAGGCCAACGTTGAAACCGATCTGGATAAGCGTGCCGCCATGTTGAAGGAAGTTGAGCAGCGTCTGTACGACGAAGCTGCTTTCGTTCCGTTGCACTGGCAGGACCTGGCCTGGGCCAGCAAGAAGAGCGTTCAGATTGAGCCGATCCTGAACGTGATGAACTTCCCGTACCTGGGTGACCTGGTCGTTGAGTAATTGCCTCTGAAGGCTGGCCGGCGTCGGAGCTTCCGGCGCCGGCCTTTTATTTGCAGCACGCTTTATTTGAAGCCCGCGCTTCTTAAAGCAAACTCCGGAATTTATCCATGTTAGCGTTTTTGGTTCAGCGGATATCCCAAGCAATACTGGTCATGTTTGTGATCAGTGTGATTGCGTTTGCCATCCAGGATGGCCTGGGCGATCCCCTTCAGCAGATGGTTGGCATGTCGGTCTCCGAAGAGGAGCGCGAAGCCATCCGGGATGAAATGGGTTTGAACGATCCATTGGTGGTCCAGTACCTGCGTTTTGCCGGTAATGCCGTTCAGGGTGATCTGGGCATTTCCTACTTTTACGGCAAACCGACACTGGACGTCATTCTCGAGCACCTGCCAGCAACCCTGGAACTGGCCATTGGCGCCAGTCTGATCATCCTGTTTTTCTCGGTGCCCATTGGCGTCTACGCCGCCATCCGGCCCCAGGCATTACTCTCCAAATTCTTTATGGGGGTTAGCACCGTCGGGATCTCCATCCCGGTCTTCCTGACTGCCATTGTTCTGATTCAGTTATTCTCCATCGGCGTCACCGTGGATCTGTTCCCGGCCGACACCGGGTGGGGCCAGGGCCTGAACAGCGCGCTGTCGACCGAAGGCGGTCTGCCGTCCTATGGCCGAGGTGACGAGTTGACGCACCTGTTTGGCACCTGGCACTCCGGGTTCTTCTCCCAGGGCGGTCTGTTGCACCTGATTCTGCCGGCCATTTCACTGGCCTCCATCATGCTGCCGCTGTTTATCCGGCTGATCCGGGCGGAGATGATGGAAGTGCTGCAGAGCGATTACGTGCGCTATGCCCGGGCCAAGGGTCTGCAGCCAGCTCGCGTCAATTTCCTGCACGCCCTGAAAAACACCATGCTGCCGGTGATCACCGTTGGCGGTGTCCAGATTGGCACCATGGTGGCGTACACCATCCTCACCGAAACGGTCTTTCAATGGCCGGGGGTCGGGTTGATGTTCCTCGAAGCCATCACCCGCAGTGATATCCCACTGATCGTGGCCTACCTGATGGTGGTGGGACTGATCTTCGTAATTACCAACACCATCGTGGATCTGATCTACGGCCTGGTGAACCCAACGGTAAAACTGACAGGTAAGAAAGCATGACGACGGCGACGATTTCACGCTGGGATCGCTTTCGCGACTCCTTCCTCTGGTACAGCTTCAAGCGCGACAAGATTGCCATTGTGAGCTTTCTGGTGCTGGTGCTGATGGTGGCCGCGGCGGTCTTCGCGCCCTTGCTGGCGCCCACAGATCCGTACGATCTGGCACAGATCAACATCATGAACTCGGAACTGCCGCCGGTGGGCATGAGCGGGGCCGATGCGGCCTTCCCGCTGGGCACCGATGCCCAGGGCCGTGACATGCTGTCCACCATTCTCTATGGCACCCGGGTATCCCTGCTGATCGGTTTTGGCGCCGTGGTGCTGCAGGCCGTGCTGGGTATTCTGTTCGGCCTGCTGGCCGGTTACCTGGGTGGTCGGGTGGATTCCATCCTGATGCGCATCGCCGATGTGCAGCTGTCGTTCTCCACCCTGATGGTCGCGATCATTGTCGGCGCGGTGTTCAAGGCCAGCTTCGGCAACCTGATGTTCGGTGAGATCGCCATCTACATGCTGATTTTCATCATCGGTGTGGCCGAGTGGCCGCAGATCGCCCGGACCGTGCGCGCCTCGGTACTGGCGGAGAAGAAGAAAGAGTATGTCGATGCCGCCAAGGTCATGGGCTTCGGAACCCGACGCATCATGTTCCGGCACATTCTGCCCAATACCCTGTCGCCGATTTTTGTCATTGCCACGGTGCAGATCGCCAACGCCATCATTTCCGAGGCGGCGCTGTCGTTCCTGGGGCTGGGCATGCCCGAAACCCAGCCGTCGCTGGGCTCGCTGATCAAATCCGGCTTTGATTACATCCAGAGTGGTTCCTGGTGGATCACCCTGATTCCCGGCCTGGTGCTGGTGGTGCTCGTGTTGGTCATCAACCTGTTGGGTGACTGGTTGCGGGATGTCATGAATCCACGGCTCTACAAAGGTTAAAAGGCAGGGGTAAGTAATGGCACTTCTGGAAGTAAAAGATCTTGATGTTCGCTTTGCCGTGCGCGGCGGCGACCTGACCGCCCTGCGCGGTATCAGCTTCAGCCTGGACAAAGGCGAGCGCCTGGGGTTGGTGGGCGAATCCGGTGCTGGTAAATCCGTGGCCGCGTTCTCCATCCTCAACCTGATTGCCCGCCCCGGCTACATCGCCGGCGGCCAGATTTTGTTCGAGGGCAAGGACCTGGCGGCCATGAGCGAGCGCGAGCTGCGCAAGATTCGCGGCAACCGAATCGCGATGATTTTTCAGGATCCGATGATGACCCTGAACCCGGTGCTGTCGATCGGCACCCAGATGGTTGAAGCCATCAAGGCGCATCGGCGCATCAGCACCAAAGACGCCCGGGCCATTGCCCTGAGCAAGCTCAACAAGGTGCAGATCCCGTCGCCGGAGAAACGTCTGGATCAGTACCCGCACGAGCTGTCGGGTGGTATGCGCCAGCGGGTGATCATTGCCATCGCGCTGTTGCTCGACCCGGAAATCATCATCGCCGACGAGCCGACCACCGCCCTGGACGTGACCATTCAGGCGGAAATCATGGCGCTGCTGCTGGAGTTGTGTGAGCAGGACAACGTCGCCCTGATGCTGATCACCCACGATCTGGGTGTGGTGTCTCAGGTCACCCAGCGCATGCTGGTGATGTATTCGGGCCGGATTATCGAGCAGGGCTCAACCCGGGAAATCATCAACGATGCCCAGCATCCGTATACCCAGGGCCTAATCAACGCCCTGCCGCAGATGGGTGAGCCGGGTGAGCGGCTGTTCCAGATTCCGGGTTCCATGCCGTCTCTGAAAAACGTCCCCACCGGCTGCCCGTTCCATCCACGTTGCAAGTTCGCCACCGAGCAGTGCAAGCGCACCATGCCCGAGTATGTGCGGTCGGGGAATGTGGATGTGGCCTGTTACGAAGTCAGTAATCTTATTGAGCAGGAGAAACACATGCAGGAGTCGGAACAATGACCTCACAAACCCCACTGGTCGACATTCGCGGGCTGGAGAAGAGGTTTGACCTGTCCGGCAGCCTGCTGGAGCAGATCTCGTTCAAGAAGGGCCGTTTTCATCGCAAGCAGGAAGCGGTACACGCCATCAACGGCGTGGACCTGCAGGTGCAGAAAGGCGAAGCCCTGTGCGTGGTCGGCGAGTCCGGCTGCGGCAAATCCACAGTCGCGCGCACGGTGATGGGGCTGTTGTCGCCCAGCGGCGGCGAGATCTACTACGACGGCGAGCGCATCGATAATCTGGACGGCAAGGAGGTTCTGCCGTACCGCCGCAAGATGCAGATGATTTTCCAGAATCCCTATGCGTCGTTGAACCCGCGGATGACCATCCAGCAAACTCTGGAAGAGCCGATCCGTTTCCATCACCCGGACTGGGATACCGACCGGGTGAAGGAAAAGGTCAGTGAAGTGATGCAGTCCGTGGGTATCGACCTGGATTGGGGCAGCCGCTTTGGTCACGAATTCTCCGGCGGCCAGCGTCAGCGTATTGCCATTGCGCGGGCGCTGGCGGTGGACCCGGAGTTCATCGTGGCGGACGAGCCGATTTCGGCGCTCGACGTGTCCATTCAGGCCCAGGTGCTGAACCTGCTGATGGACGCTCAGGAGAAGCGCAACCTGACCTACCTGTTCATCACCCACGACCTGGCTGTGGTGGAGCATTTCGGCACCCGTGTGGCGGTGATGTACCTGGGCCGGGTGTGCGAGCTGGCGGACACCAAGACCCTGTTCAGTACTCCGCGCCACCCGTATACCCAGGCCCTGTTGTCGGCCATTCCCAAGCTTGAAGATGACCGGCCCAACCACATCCGCCTGCAAGGGGAAGTGCCGACACCGGTGAACCTGCCGTCGGGCTGTGTTTTCCATGGTCGTTGCCCCTACGCCAACGAGCGTTGTCGGCAGGAGATTCCGCAGCTGATCGCCACCGATGAAGGTGCGCAGGTCGCTTGCCACGCGGTCGAAGAAGGGCGGTTGTAACAGGGGTGCCGGGATAAGCTATGATGCCCGTCATACTTTTTTGCCCCTCCCGGTGACCCCATGGAAATACGCTGGTTAGAAGACTTTATGGCGCTGGCCCGAACGCGCCATTTCTCACGTGCTGCCGAGTTGCAGCACGTGAGCCAGCCTACGTTCAGCCGGCGCATCAAACTCCTCGAAGAAGCCATGGGCGCAACGCTGATCAATCGCCAGACGTTGCCGCTGTCGCTGACCCCAGCCGGGGAGGCGTTTATCGAGTTGTGTGAACGGGTGACCCGGGACGTTCGCGAAACCCGCGACCGGATCCATGATCTGGAGGCGGAGGCCTCGGCCCGCATCAGTGTTGGCTCTACCCAGGGTCTGTTCTCCCATTTCTACCAACAATGGGCCCAACAAGTTGGGCTTGCTGAGCGCCTGCAACTGAACCTGAAAGCCACCAACTGGGTTGGTGAACAGTTTCTGGATGCCCTGGATAATGGTGAATGTGATCTGGTGCTGTGTTACTGGCATCAGGACCTGCCCTGGGGCGAGCGGCTCGATCCGCAACGCTATGAATTCATCACCCTGGCCCGGGAATTCCTGGTGCCGGTGAGTGTGGCCGATGAAGCCGGTCGGCCCAGGTATCCGCTACCCGGCACCACTGAGCAGCCGGTGCCGTTGATTGCCTACCACCCGCGCGGGTTTCTGCAATCAGCGATTGAGGCCCACCTGAGCCGCAGCAAAGTCTCGGCGAATCTGCTGCCACTGAACGAGAATACTCAGTCCGCCAGTATCAAGGCCCTGGTTAAACAGGGGTTTGGTATGGGCTGGCTACCCCAGCGTATGACTGAAAAGAGCGAGCAATTTGGCAGTCTGGCGCGCGCCGGCGGCGACCAATGGGATGTGCCCTTGGAAATCCGTTTGATCCGACTGCGCCAGCCCCGCTCTGACGACCTATTAACCCTTTGGACAACCCTGGAAAGCCAACATGCCTGAGACCGAGATCCTGTCCCTTCAGATTGATCACATCCGGACCCTGCAGCAACGCTACGAAAAGGCCCTGAAGGCGCACGGATACGACAGCCTGCTGATCAGCTCCGGTGCCGCCCCCATGCGTTACGGCGATGATCAGTCGTGGCAGTTCCAGGGCTACGGCCCGTTCCTGCATTGGACCGGACTGGCGGGCCAGGAGCACAGCTGGTTGCTGATTCGACCGGGCCAGACCCCGTTACTGTGGCTATACCAGCCGGTCGACTTTTGGCACGCCAATCTGGAATTGCCGGAAGAACCCTGGCAGCAGGTCGTGGAGGTACGGTTCAGCGAAGGCCGGAGCGCACCGTCGATGGAAAAGTCGGGCAAGCTGGCGGTGATCGGTGATCCTGCCGGACTGGCCGACGTGCCGGGCGAGCACAACCCGGCTCCTTTGCTGGCTGCCCTGGACGAAACCCGGGTGCGCAAGACACCTTACGAAATTGCCTGTCTCGCCCGCGCCAACGAAATTGCCGTAGGCGGACACCGGGCCGCCCGAGACGCATTCCTGGCCGGTGGCAGCGAGTTCGACATCAGCCTGGCTTACCAGCAGGCCACCGGGCAGCGCGAGGCCGAAGCGCCATACCACAGCATTATCGGGGTTAACGAACACGCCGGTACCCTGCATTACCAGTATTACGATACCCAGGCGCCAGAGCGCCCCCGCAGCCTGTTGATTGACGCCGGCGTGCGCTTTCGGGGCTACTGTTCTGACATTACCCGAACCACACCGGCACCCGGTGAGGGCCGATTCGCGGCCCTGGTGCAGGGGTTGGACCAGCTGCAGAATCGCCTGTGCGAAATGGTTGCGCCCGGTGTGGAGTACGCCGCTATCCACCGCAAGACCCACCAGGGTCTCGCCGCGCTGTTGAACGCAGCTGGCGTGGTATCGGGGCTGGACGATGAAGCCTTGGTAGAGCAGGGAATTACCCGCGCCTTCTTTCCCCACGGTATTGGCCATTTCCTGGGAATTCAGGTGCACGATGTCGCTGGCAAGCTTGAGCCGTCCCCGGCTGATGCACCGTTCTTGCGCCTGACCCGCACCCTGGAAGAGGGCATGGTGGTGACCATCGAGCCTGGTCTCTACATCATTCCGTCACTAATCGATCCAGTGCTAAAGGGGCCGCTTGGGAAGCACTTCGATCATGAGGTGATTGATGATTTGCGGGGCTGCGGTGGCATTCGCATAGAGGATAACGTGGTGGTGACCGCTGACGGCGCCTGCAACCTGACCCGTGAGATGGGCGGCTGAAACATCCGGTTGCACAAAATTAACACGATGGGGTTGTAATTCTAGACGCAAATAACAATAATTATCACTCACTTTATTGTCGTCAGTGAGAGAGCCCTATGTACGTGTGCCTTTGTCACGGTGTCACCGACCGAGAAATCCGCGAAGCTGCCGAGAATGGCGTCACTTCCATGCGCCAGTTGGGTAAGGAAATGGGTGTCGGCACTCAGTGTGGCCGCTGCGCCGCCACCGCGCGTGAGATCCTGAGAGAAGCGGCGACCCCGGACTACCTGTCGCTGGCCAACCTGCTGGCACAACCGGCCTAGGCATCATTTAACACTACTCGCCCCCACTGGAGCCGGCCGCCCTGGCCGGCATTGTTGCAACTGGTTCCCGCCTGCAATTTTTTATTACCGCATAACCGGCTATCCTAAGAAATCGTACTCATCCGTCATCAAGGAGCCCGGTCATGAAAGGCGATAAGAAAGTTATCCAATACCTGAACAAAGTGCTTTGCAACGAACTCACCGCCATCAACCAGTACTTTTTGCACTCGCGCATGTACAAGGACTGGGGTATTACCAAGCTCGCCGACAAGGAATACGAAGAGTCCATCGACGAGATGAAGCACGCCGACCAGCTGATCGAACGCATTCTGTTCCTTCAGGGGCTGCCGAACCTGCAGGATCTCAACAAGCTGTTGATTGGTGAAAACGTTGAGGAAATGATCGCCTGCGATCTGAAAATTGAGCACACTGCCCACGTCGACCTGAAAGAAGCCATCGCCTACTGCGAGCAGGTCCAGGATTACGGTAGCCGACAGTTGTTCCGTAGCATTCTCGACAGCGAAGAAGAGCACATCGACTGGCTGGAAACCCAGCAGGAACTGATTACGCAGATGGGCATTCAGAACTACATCCAGCTGCAATCATCCGCCGCGGAGTAAAACCTGACAATGGATCTGTCTTGCTTCAAAGCTTATGACCTGCGCGGCCGGGTGCCGGATCAGCTGAATCCGGAGCTGGCTGAACGCATCGGGCGTGCCTATGTGGACATCACCGGTGCGAAGAAAGTAATTGTCGGGTACGACATCCGCCTGTCCAGTCCTGACATTGCCGAAGCCTTGAGCTCCGGTCTGATGGCGGCTGGTGCCGACGTCTTCGACATTGGCCTGTGCGGCACCGAGATGGTGTATTTCGCCACCAGCCATTACGACATGGACGGTGGCATCATGGTCACCGCCAGCCACAACCCGAAAGACCACAATGGCATGAAAATGGTCGGGCCGCAGTCCCGCCCGATCAGCTCCGACAATGGCCTGAACGACATTCGTGATCGCGTACTGGAGCCGTTCACCGACGCCTCCAAGCTGGGTCGCTACGAGCCGCTGGAAGCGATGAGTGCCTACATCGACCACCTGCTGGGTTACGTGGACGCCACCGCCCTCAAACCCATGACCCTCGCAGTCAACGCCGGCAACGGCGGGGCAGGGCTGGTGATCGACGAGCTGGAACAGCACCTGCCGTTCGAATTCGTGAAAGTGCACCACCAGCCGGATGGCCATTTCCCCAACGGTGTGCCTAACCCGATCCTGCCGGAAAACCGCGCGGCGACGGCCGACGCCGTGATCGCCGAAGGCGCCGCCATGGGCATCGCCTGGGACGGTGACTATGACCGCTGCTTCTTCTTCGACGAGAACGGCCGATTTATCGAGGGCTACTACATCGTTGGCCTGCTGGCAGACCAGTTCCTGCGCAAAACCGGCGGTGGCAAGGTTATCCACGACCCGCGCCTGACCTGGAACACCCTCGACCTGGTCGCCTCGGCCGGTGGCGAAGCCATCGAAAGCAAGACCGGCCATGCCTTCATCAAACAGCGCATGCGCGATGAGGACGCGGCCTACGGTGGCGAAATGAGCGCGCACCACTACTTCCGCGACTTCGCCTACTGCGACAGCGGCATGATTCCCTGGCTGCTGATCGCAGAGCGCCTGCTCCAGTCCGGCCAGACCCTGTCTTCGTTGATCGACGCCCGCATCGAAGCCTACCCGGCCAGCGGCGAAATCAACCGCACCATCGCCGATCCCCCCAAGGTGATCGCTGCTATTGAAGCCAAATACAGTGTTGGTGCGAAAAGCATCAGCCACGTGGACGGTGTCAGCATCGAGTTCGACGACTGGCGTTTCAACCTGCGGATGTCGAACACCGAACCGGTGGTGAGACTGAACGTGGAATCGCGGGCGGATATTCCGCTGATGGAAGCAAAAACCGAAGAGCTGCTTGCTGAGATGGAACGGTTGAATCAGTAAGACTCTCCTCGTAGCTGCGGGGAGAGCTGGCAGGATGATGTGGCTGAAACTGTGCGGAGCCAAGGATGGCGGAGCTCAAGCGCCACATGAATGTGCTTGAGCGGGTTTCAGCCACATCATCCTGACTGATCGACCTTCTCCCGTTTGCGTGGAGTGCTTCAGAGCCAGTCGTTCAGCATAATCCCGATGCCAAACCGCTCGGTCCGCTTGTTGTAGTCGATCAGACTCTCCCCATACCCGTTGTAGTACTGGAAAAAGCCCTTCACCGTATCCCCCATCGGGAAGCTGTACCCGAACTCCACCGACGTCTTATTATTCGACCGCAGGTTATTCATCAGATTCAGCGAGAACGTCCGGTCTTCCGTCAGCTTGTACACCGCCGTGTAGTTGGCGTGGCCCAGATAACGTTCAATGTCCTCATTGTCGTCCTCGTCACCCTCCGGAATCCGGAACCAGGGCTGGACGATGAAGAGCCAGCGATCGTAGCTGTAGGCGGCCGACGCAGTAACCCGATTCCAGCTCCGGGAGCGGGGCTCGGACTGACCATTGGACTGATGATTGAGGCCGAGCGTAACCGCGTTCAGGGTGCCCTTGCCAATCTTGAAGTCGCTCTGATAGCGCAGGAAAATTTCGGGTTCGTAGTTGGTCTCCCGGAAGGGCGCGGAATCATCCTGGTTGTATACCTGCCAGAACGACTTCTGGGTGTAGCCGAACCACATGGTAGTGCGGTCATCCAGCATGCCGGTGAGCAGCGGTACCTTGAAGCTGATCTGGTATTTGGCCTCTTCCCGCTCCAGGTCATAATCGTAACCTGAGGCGCCCAGGCGCGGACTGGTCGGATTGGAATTGGGATCTTTCACCCAGGTTAGCGGCAGAATATAGGTCGGCCGGTACCCGACAAAACTTCCGGAGAACGAGAATACTGCCTTCTCTGCAGCAATGTAGCGGTCGACAATGGTGGTCATCACGCCTTCATTGCTATCGCCATCCCCAGTCATGTCCTTCACGGCGGTTTCCCGGGAGGGTAGGGTCTTATCGGCCTCCTGCTCAACCTGCTTAACCTTTTCCGGCTCGGCATTCTGCCGGGCCTTGCCCGGGTCCAGAACCCGGTCGTAACAGGCCAGCCGGCGAACGCCGTTTTCGATCAGCGCGCATTCTTCCGCGGTGAGCGGCTTGGGCTGGGCGCTGTTGTCCCCTGAGTCAGTGCCCTCGGCACTGGCGGTGCCGGCAACCAGGGCCAGACCAAAAGCCGTAAAAGCAGAAAGCTGTACACGCATGATGAGGTCCTTAACTGGCGTTCAGGCTGAACCAGGTGTTGGCAATGCCGTATACCCAAACACTGATAAGAGTAACCGCCAGCAAAGAGAAAATGACTTTGTGGCGAAAACGGTTGGCAGTATCTGCTGCCGCTACCCATCGCAAATACATCAGCCCGATGAAACTGAGAAACACACCCAGGCTTGCCAAGGCGGGTATCAGAAGCCAAGCTGCGTCCAGCGTGCCGCCATCACCGGTGTAGCTTGAGAACCAGCCCATGGAGGCCAGCAAAATGGCCAGGGCGGTGAATTCGGCGATCAGTAAAGGCTTGCGCAACGGGTGGCGTGAAGGGGTGTCGGGCTGGGACATTTAGCGATTCCTGAAATCCTGAGTTAAAAGCGTCACTATGGTAGCCGGAATGCCGGCAAAACGCTGTTTGATTTACGAAATGGCAATGAAAGCGATTGAATTCAAGCAAGGATTTTGCAGTTTGGTTTTTTTGCCCGGGCTCAGTCGCTATAATGCGGACATCAAAAGATTATAACGCTCTAATGCGAGGTGCATTGTGAAGATGAAGAGAGTCCTGGCCGTCGTGCTACTTGGTTTCGGCCTTACCGCCGGTGCCGTGATGGCAAATGTTGAAGATGAAATTCGCTCACGCATCGCGCCGGTTGGCGAAGTATGCATGCAGGGTGACGAGTGTGGTGCCGCTGCTGCGCCAACCCAGACTGCCAGCTCTGGTCCTCGCCCTGGCCCGGAAGTGTATGACGCCGTGTGCATGGCGTGTCACAACACCGGTGCCGCCGGCGCACCCAAGAAGGGTGATGCCGCAGCCTGGGCTCCTCGCATCGACAAGGGCATGGAAACCCTGATCAACCACGCGGTCAATGGCTTCAATGCCATGCCTGCGAAAGGTGGTTGTGCCAGCTGCCCCGATGAAGAAATCGCCAGCGCGGTTGAGTATCTGGTGTCAGAGAGTAAGTAAGCTGCTCTTCGGTAGTAATGAAAAGCCCCCGCATTGCGGGGGCTTTTTTATGGGCTGCGGTTGCTACGGCCTCGACTAGTCGAAGGGGTTTTAGGCTCAACGTGCCGGGAGGTGACTCAGCTCCATCCGCGCATTGGCAGTTCAGGCCCCAAGGTCTCCAAGCAAGGCGCTGAGGGTGGCCTTGCCTTTCTTCTGGTTGGCCTCGACGTCGAGATCGCCCTGGCCCTCCCACTTCAGATCCTCGTCTGGAAGCTCGTCCAGGAACCGGCTGGGAATGGTTTCGATCTTTTCCCCGTACTGGCGGCGCGCGGCGGCGTAGGTCAGGGTCAGGGTTTCCCGGGCCCGGGTGATGCCGACATACATCAGCCGGCGTTCTTCTTCGATGTTGCCTTCCTCGATGCTGCTGCGGTGCGGAAGGATTTCCTCTTCCAGTCCCATGATAAATACGTGGGGAAACTCCAGGCCCTTAGAGGCGTGCAGGGTCAGCAGCTGAACCTTGTCGCTGTCGTCGTCCTCCTCCCGTTGCTCCATCATATCGCGCAGGATGAGTTTGGTGATGGCGTCTTCAATGCCCAGTTCGTCAGCGGTGCCCTTGCCGTCATCGAGCATGCGCTGGATCGACTCCACCAGGTACCAGATGTTCTCCATCCGGCGTTCAGCCTGTTTCGGCGTGCCCGAGTGCTGGTGCAACCACTCCTCATACTCAATGTCGGTGAACAGCTGCTTGATCACCGGAATCGGGTCTTCACCGTGCAGGCGCTCGCAGGTGGCATCGACCCAATGGGCAAAGCGGCGCAGTCGGTCCAGGCCTTTCTCGGTGACATGAGTTTCCGCTCCCATGTCGCCCAGGGACTTGAAGAGGCTGACATTGCGAGCCCGGGCATAGTGGCTCAATTGTTCGAGCGTGCGCGGGCCGATTTCCCGGCGCGGCACGTTAACTACCCGGAGAAAAGCGGCGTCATCGTCCGGATTGATCAGCAGACGGAGGTAGGACATCGCGTCCTTGATCTCGTTCTTGGAGAAAAACGACTGGCCGCCGGAGATCCGATACGGAATCTGGTAGGCCTGCAGTTTCATCTCCAGCAGCCGGGCCTGGTGGTTGCCCCGATAGAGCACCGCGAAATCCCGGAATTCCAGTCCCTTCTTGAGTTTCTGATCCAGGATCTCGGTCGCGACCCGCTCGGTCTCCGCGTCTTCGCTGCGGCAGCGGACGATCCGGATTTCCTCGCCAATGGTGTGGTCACTCCACAGCGCTTTCTCGAACACGTGCGGGTTGTTGGCGATCACAGTGTTGGCGCTGCGCAGGATGCGGCCGGTGGAGCGATAATTCTGTTCCAGCTTGACGATTTTCAGGCTGGGGAAGTCTTCCTTTAGCTGTTCCAGGTTTTCCGGACGGGCGCCACGCCAGGCATAGATTGACTGGTCATCGTCACCGACTACGGTAAACGCGGCCCGCTCGGCTACCAGCAACTTGACCAGCTCGTACTGGCAGACGTTGGTGTCCTGGTATTCGTCTACCAGCATGTAGCGGATCTTGCGCCGCCATTTCGCCAGTACTTCCGGGTTGCTGCGGAACAGCTGCACCGGCAGCAAAATCAGATCGTCGAAATCAACCGCATTGTAGGCTTTCAAATATTCGTTATACTTCTTATAAATCAGTGCAATGCGTTGTTCTCGTTCGTCCGCCGCTTTGCTTAGGGCCTCGCTCGGGCTGCGAAGGGCGTTCTTCCAGGATGAAATGGTCATCTGGACATCGTTCAGTTCGTCACCGGCATCGGTGCTGCCTTCGTGCAGCATCAGGTCCTGCAGCAGGGCTTTGGCGTCTTCGGCATCGAAGATCGAGAAACCGGGGTAGTAACCCAGGTGCATGTGCTCTTCCCGGATCATGTTCAGACCCAGGTTATGAAAGGTTGAGACGATCAGGCCCCGGGTGAGTTTGCGGTCGACGATGCGCCCGACCCGCTCTTTCATTTCCCGGGCGGCTTTGTTGGTGAAGGTTACGGCGGCAATGTGGCGGCCGGGAATGCCCAGCTGTTCAATCAGATAGGCGATCTTCCGGGTGATAACACTGGTTTTGCCACTGCCGGCGCCGGCCAGGACCAACAGGGGACCATCGGCGTAGCGTACCGCTTCACTTTGTCTCGGGTTGAGCTTGTTCACAAATAAGGGGCCAGAATTGGACAAAAGGGGACTATCGAACGTTTGGTGTATTCTACACCAGCAGGACTTTCTGTACCTTGACCGTGTATCGTCTATTCTACATGGGACGGATTCGGACGCTCACGCAACCATGGATTCTGCTAAATGACGCTTCCCCTGGAAATGATACGGCGAAGTCAGCTGCGGCTGTTGCTCCTCATTCCGGACTATTCAGACTACCTCTGGCTGCACGATTACCTGTCCCGGGATCGGGAATTCGAACCTGACATCATCTGGTGCCCGGACCTGATTGATTGTGACGACCTGATTCACAACGCCAGCTTTGACGTTATTATCTGGGACTGCGTATTTCACGGCGGCTCCGAACCAGCCTTTCTGCAATACCTGGCCGTGGCCAGCAATGAGAAGCCGGTACTGGCCCTGAGTGCCGAACCGGCCGAGGAACGCGCGCCGGAACTCCTGGCGGTTGGTGCGGACGACTATTTGTGTCGGCAAACCCTGGATCACTGGAACCTGTGCCGGGCGGTCAAGAGTCTCTGGTACCGGAGCCAGCTGTCCGAGTCGTCGCACACCCAGCTTGGCAGTGCGGTTGCTACAGGCTTCATCAATCGGGATCTGTTCTTCGACCGGCTGCAACAATCCTTGTTGCGGGCCGAACGGGGCGAGCATCGCCTGGCATTGTTGCATCTGAATATCGACGATTTCCGCAGCATCAACGAATCCTTCGGCTATCAGAACGGTGATCAGTTAATGCTGAAACTGGCTGAACGGCTGCGGCATACCCTTCGGCGGGTGGATTCGCTGATGCGCATTGGTGGCGATGAGCTGGCCATCATTGTTGAACAGGTCGAGGACTCCCTCGATGTTGCCCACATTATCCGGAAAGTGATCGGTGCCCTGGATGAGCCCATCACGGTCAGTGGTCAGGTCATTGGGTTGAGTGCCAGCGTTGGCGTGGCGACCTACCCGGAGTCCGGTGATAATGCCGAGAACCTGCTCCGGCGGGCCAACCGCGCCACGTTCGAAGCCAAGCGGGAGCCGGGATCCAGCTACCGTTTCTATGATCATCAGCTGCACATTTCCGCCGGCCACCAGCTTCGGCTGGAGGGGGATCTGCGCCATGCCCTCCGGGGCCGGGAGCTGGAATTGTATTATCAGCCCCGGATCGATCTGGCCACCGATGAAGTGCGCGGTGTCGAGTGCCTATTGCGCTGGAACCATCCGGAGCGGGGTCTGGTAGGGCCCGACGAGTTCATACCGGTGGCGGAACGCAGTGGCCTGATTGTGCCGATCGGTTACTGGGTGATCGAGCAGGCCTGCCAAAGGCTCCGGGAATCTGCAGATCTTGGTTTCCCGGGACTGGTGTTCGCGGTGAACCTGTCGTTCCGCCAGTTCCACGATCGCAAGATGACTGAGACCATATTCCGGATCATCTTCAACGCCAATGTTGATACCAGTCTGTTGGAGCTGGAGCTCACTGAAAGTGCCATGATGCACGATCTGGACTACGCCCAGCGCTGTCTGCGGGAACTCAATCAACTGGGTATCAGCTTCGCGCTGGACGATTTTGGTACCGGCTTCTCCTCGCTCAGCAACCTTCAGCACCTGCCCATATCGCTGGTGAAAATCGATAAGTCGTTTATTCAGGAACTGGGCCATTCTGCGGACGCCGAACACATCATTCGGGCCATCATCAGCCTGGCCCACAGCCTGCAGATCAGCGTGGTTGCCGAGGGTGTGGAAACCGAGGGACAGCTGGAGTTCCTGCGCGACCAACACTGCGATGAGATCCAGGGTTACTATTACGCCCGGCCCATGCCGTGGAAAGACCTGGTGCAATTCCTGCGCAACCGCGGACAGGCTGCTTGCCTGCAACGATAAGCCGCTGTACCTTTCCTTCTTTAATCCGATACCGATCCTATTTAACAGAGGTTGCATGAACAGTATTTCCAGGCGCATCGCCGACGAACTCGGCGTTCGTGAGCAACAGGTCAATGCCACCGTCGAAATGCTCGACGAGGGTGCAACCGTTCCGTTTATCGCCCGTTACCGGAAAGAGGTTACCGGCTCGCTGGACGACAGCCAGCTGCGTAACCTGGAAGAGCGGCTGCGTTACCTGCGCGAGCTCGAAGACCGGCGGAGCACCATCCTCAACAGCATCGACGAGCAGGGCAAGCTGACCGACGAGCTGCGCGCCAGTATCGACGGTGCCGACACCAAGAATCGCCTGGAAGATCTGTACCTGCCGTACAAGCCCAAGCGTCGCACCAAGGCCCAGATTGCCCGTGAGGCCGGTCTGGAGCCATTGGCGGACGCCCTGCTTGAAGATCCGACGCTGGAGCCCGAGGCCACCGCCCAGGGCTATCTGAATAAAGAAGCCGGTATTGAAGACACCAAGGGCGCGCTGGACGGCGCCCGCTATATCCTCATGGAGCGCTTCGCGGAAGATGCCGAGCTGCTGGGCAGTCTGCGTGATTTCATCTGGCAGGAAGGTCAGTTAAAGGTGTCGGTGATTGAGGGCAAGGAAACTGAGGGCGCGAAGTTCCGGGATTATTTTGATCACGTCGAGCCGCTCAAGAAGGTGCCATCGCACCGGGCCCTCGCCATTCTGCGTGGCCGCAACGAAGGCATCCTGGCGTTTACCATTGTGGTCGGTGATGTTGAAGACAATCGCAAACAGCCACATCCGGCCGAGCAGCGCATTGCCGCCCACTGGAATCTCCGGGACAGCGGCCGGGCGGCCGACAAATGGCTGTCAGAAGTGGTGCGCTGGACCTGGCGGGTAAAACTGTCGACCCAGATCGAAACCGACCTGATGGCCCAGGTACGCGAAGCCGCGGAATCTGAGGCGATCAACGTCTTTGCCGCCAACCTGAAAGATCTGCTGCTGTTGGCGCCGGCTGGTCCGCGTCCAACCCTGGGGCTGGACCCCGGGCTTCGGACCGGGGTGAAAGTGGCGGTGATCGATGGCACCAGCCAGGTGGTGGGCCACGGCGCGATATACCCCCATGCCCCGAAGAACCAGTGGGACCAGTCGATTGAGCAATTGGCTCGCTGGTGTCGCGACTACAAGATTGAGCTGGTGGCGATCGGCAACGGCACCGCATCCCGGGAAACCGAGAAGCTGGTGGCCGACCTGTGCAAGCGCTACCCGGAACTGAAGCTGGCGCGCATCGTGGTCAGTGAGTCCGGGGCCTCTATCTATTCCGCTTCCGAATTCGCTTCCCGCGAGCTGCCGGACCTGGACGTCACCATTCGCGGTGCCGTGTCCATCGCCCGCCGCCTGCAGGATCCTCTGGCCGAGCTGGTGAAGATCGAGCCCAAGTCCATCGGCGTAGGCCAGTACCAGCACGACGTGTCTCAGGTGCAGCTGTCCCGCAGCCTGGATGCCGTGGTGGAAGACTGTGTAAACGGTGTGGGTGTCGATCTGAACACGGCCTCCGTGCCCTTGTTGGCACGGGTGTCTGGCCTGAACCAGAGCATCGCCCAGAACATCGTTGATTTCCGCAGCCAGAATGGTCTGTTTAACAACCGCAAGCAGCTGCTGAAGGTGTCCCGCCTGGGCGATCGCACCTTTGAGCAGGCCGCCGGTTTCCTGCGGATTGCCAGTGGCGATAATCCCCTGGACCGCTCGTCGGTGCACCCTGAAGCCTACGGTGTGGTGGAGGCGATTGCCGCCAAGAATCAACGTAAGGTCGAGGACATTGTGGGTGATTCGTCGTTCCTGCGTGGTCTGAATCCGAAGGATTACGTAACAGAACAATTCGGGTTGCCGACTATTAAAGACATCATCTCCGAACTGGAGAAGCCGGGCAGGGACCCGCGCCCGGAATTCCGCTTCGCCAGTTTCGAGGAAGGCGTGGAAACCCTGAGTGACCTGAAGCCAGGTATGGTGCTGGAAGGCTCGGTGACCAACGTCACCAACTTCGGTGCGTTCGTGGACATTGGAGTTCACCAGGACGGGCTGGTACACATTTCTGCGCTGTCCCATACTTTCGTGAAGGATCCGCGGGAAGTCGTGAAAGCCGGGGATATCGTCAAGGTCAAAGTGATGGACGTGGATATCCCCCGCAAGCGAATTGCCCTGTCCATGCGTATGGACGATCAGCCGGGTGAAAAGAACGATGGCAAGCCAGCCGGTAGCGGGCGTGCCCGTACCGAACAGAAGACCGGCAGCCGGAATTCACGCCAGAGCGGCGGCGGTCAGAAACAACAGCAGGGCGCCATGGCGGGTGCATTGGCCCAGGCTCTGGCCTCGGCCCGCAAAGGATAGCCGTTAACCGGTTTTCTATCTTTTCATCGATCGGCGCGGTTCACGAGACTGCGCCGGTCGCAGCAGGAGTTCACCATGGCTGAGTCCCGCCATTCTGTTTTTCGCCAGTTTGCCGCCAGTGACTGGCAGGGTTTTCGTAAAGGCGTCGAAAAGGAAGGCCTGCGCGTTGATCGCAACGGCTTTATTGCTCAGACCCCGCACCCGAAGGCGTTGGGGTCGGCCCTGACCCATCCGAGCATCACCACCGATTATTCGGAAGCGCTGCTGGAGCTGATTACGCCGGTATGCTCAAGTACCGATGAAATGCTGGAGTCGCTTCGCAACATCCACCGGTTTGTGCAGCAGAATCTCGGTGACGAAGTGTTCTGGGCCGCTAGTATGCCCTGCGAACTGGACGGCGATGCCAGCATTCCCATTGCCGAATACGGCAGCTCCAACATCGGTCGCCTGAAGCATGTCTATCGTCAGGGCCTGGCGGTGCGTTATGGCCGGATGATGCAGAGCATCGCTGGCGCCCATTACAACCTGTCGCTGCCCGACAGCTTCTGGCAGATCTGGCAGCAAGCGCTGGGTAACCAGCAAAGCCTCAAGGACTTCAAATCTGATCAGTACTTCTGGCTGATCCGCAATTTCCGTCGTCGCAGCTGGCTGTTGATGCTGCTGTTCGGCTCGTCCCCGGCCCTGGATGCCAGTTTCGTTGCCGACACCAGCCACAAGCTTAGCCGGCTAGATGACCGTACCTGGTTCGGCCAGGATGCGACTTCCCTGCGGATGGGCGATTTGGGCTACCACAACAATGCGCAATCGTCGCTCAATATCTGTTTCAACGAACTGAGCACCTATACCCAGACCCTCGACCGGGCCATCCACACGCCCTGGCCGGCCTATGAAAAGATCGGGGTTCGTCGCGATGACCAGTTCATCCAGATCAACACCAGCGTGCTGCAGATTGAAAACGAGTACTACAGCGCGGTGCGCCCGAAGCGGACTGCCGAAAGCGGAGAAAAGCCGATTCAGGCGCTCGAGGCCCGCGGCGTCGAGTACATCGAAGTTCGTTGCCTGGATTTGGATCCGTTCTCGCCGGAAGGTGTCAATGCCGCCCAGATCGACTTTTTGGACCTGTTCCTGCTGGATTGCCTGCTGACTGACAGCCCGCGTATCGGCGACGATGAGTGCGAGCGGCTGGATGACAACTACAAAGATGTGGTTGCCCAGGGCCGTAACCGAGAACTCAACTTGTGCCAGGGTGGTGCGCGCAAGCCAGTGGGTGACGCAGCAACAGCCCTCTTTGACCAACTGGAGCCGCTGGCGGAATTGCTGGACAGCTGGACCGGAACCGACACCTATCGCAACGCACTGGCCGAGCAGCGCGGAAAAATGCCGGAGCTTGGCGTCTGGTCGGTGCCGTCGTCCCAGGTAGTGGATGCCATGCGGGAATCCGGGTTGGGCCATCGGGAGTGGGTGATGGAGCAATCCCGCCAACACCAGCAGACCCTTCGCGAGGAAGGTCTGTCACCGGAAATGCAGGCATCGTTCCAGGCCATGACCGAGCAATCCCTGGCGGATCAGGCCCGCATGGAAGATGTGGATCAGCCGCCGTTTGGCGTGTTCCTGGACCAGTACCTGAAGGCTTGAGGCCGGGGTCTCGCAGCTTGGGCGGACCTGACTCACAGAATCCAGACAAACTGTTTGTCAGGTCTCAGGCCGACTGTTAGTTTTTGTAATCACAGGGACAACAGGGGATGGCGTCATGCCAAGGGATATCAAGCTCGGCTGGGAAGTAGAGGCGCTCAATAAGGCCTATCGACAGGGTTATATGGCAGCCTCGATGGGCATGGATAAGGCCCGTTGCCCGTACCGCGGTGATGTGGTCATTGCCGCCTGGGAAGCGGGTTGGGACGACGCCGATCAGGTCGCCCGGGAAAGGCAGGCAGTGCAGGACAACGATTTGTTCTCCCGCATCGCCTGAACCTGTTAATCTCCGCGCTACTTCTGCACCACGAATTCAGTAAACAGCACGCCGGTGATGCTTTCACCGGTTTGTTGCTCTTCCAGCACCTGATTGATCCGGGTTGTCGCTTCCTCTCGCAGAGCCTGCTGGCCTTCCAGGGCTGTCAGCCGCTCGCTGTCCGTTTGCTCACCAAGCAGCATGACCAGCTCATGGCGCAGTCTCGGCATGTGTGCGTCCAGCGCCGGTTGGGCGCCAGTACTGGCAACCCGAAGGCTGACTGAGGCCTTGAGATAGGTCACCTTGGTGCCCGGCGTGCCGATGTGGGTCACGAACGGCGGGTCCATGGCAATATAGGCAGTAATGCGATCTTCCTCGACGGCTTCCTCTTCTTCTTCGGGCTCCTCGGCGGCCAGTGGTGTGGCCACCAGTGAGCATAAGAGAAGCAACAAGGTCAGGGCGAGTTTTGGCTGAAGTGTCATAAGCTTGAAGTTGGTCATGGTTTAGGGTTAAGTGGCCGATCAACAATGATGCCACCGATGGGACCGAGAATAGCAGGCCCTGTGGGTGGATGCAGGTTCAATTCGTTTATCCGAGGTGTTGTTTTGACAAGCAGGCAGGTGTTCGGACTTATTTTTCTGGTGTGCGCCGGGTTACTGGGTGTCGCCTTTTACATGCAATACGTGATGGGGCTCGAGCCCTGCCCGCTGTGCTGGCTCCAGCGCTTTGGGTTCATGGGCGCAGGTCTGGTCAGTCTGATGGCGGTGTTACATGGCCCTTCTGGCCTGGGTGTGCGCATCTACGGTCTGCTGCTGGCCGTGATGGCCGGCGCGGGCCTGGGTGTTGCCGGTCGTCAGCTCTGGCTGCAGAGCCTTCCGGCGGATCAGGTTCCTGCCTGCGGCCCCTCTGTCGATTACATGCTGGAGGTACTGCCGTTTTTTGAGGTGCTGGCTACTGCACTGAAAGGCACAGGTGATTGTGCCGAAGTGGTTTGGCGTTTCATGGGTCTGAGCATTCCCGGCTGGACGGCCGTGTTCTTTAGCCTGCTGGTAGTGACCGGCCTTGCCTTGCTGTTGCGTCGCTCAACGCCAAAAAACGGCATTGCCGGCTGAAACGGTTGCGGCAGACCGCAGCCATGGGGTAAGTTGAAATTACTTGAAAAGACATCAAGACCGAGACAGAAGATCCGGAATAAAGCGGAGAACAGGCGTCATGCTGGAAAATTGCCGAAATGCGAGGGAGCGATGGGGCGGAGTCAGCGAGCTCATTGACCGCTGGCTCAAAGAGCGTCAGGAGTTGCTGGTTCATTACTGTGATCTGTCCGGGGAAAACGATTTTTCCCAGACTGAAGCCCTGAGAGAAAAATTTGTGCGCCTGTGTGAAGTGTTGGTTGATTATGTTTCGACCGGGCACTTTGAAATCTACGAGCAGCTGGTTCGTGAGGCCAAGGACTTCAACGACGGTGGCCAGGAGCTGGCGGCCAAATTGTATCCTCGTATTCAGGAAACCACTGAGGTGGCCCTGAACTTCAACGATCGTCTGGACGGCAAGGAGTTGTCCGAAGACGAGCTCAAAGCTCTGTATGGCGAACTGTCGAAATTGGGTGAGAGTCTGGAAAGCCGTTTCGAGATGGAAGATTTTCTGATCGAGCATCTGCACAACGCGCATGCAGGCAAATTAGCTTCGGTCTGACCGACGGAATTGGCAAAAAAAAGCCTCAGCACCGGGTAACCGGGCTGAGGCTTTTTGCTGGCTGCTCGTTATTCTGAGTCAGCCTGCGGATTAATCTCCAGCAGTTCGACGTCGAATACCAGTGTTTCGTTCGGGCCAATGGCGCGATTGCCGCCAGGGCCATAGGCCAGATCGGCCGGGATGTAGAGCTTGTAACGAGCACCTTCGCTCATCAGCTGCAGGCCTTCGGTCCAGCCCGGGATGACCTGGTTCAGTCCGAAGGTTACCGGCTCGCCGCGCTCGCGGGAGCTGTCGAAGACTTCACCAGACAGCAGCTCGCCGGTGTAATGAACCCGGACGGTGTCCGTGGCGGCTGGCTTCTCGCCGGAGCCTGATTCCAGGACTTCGTACTGCAGGCCCGAGTCCGTGCTCTCCACGTCATCGCGATCCGCGTTCTCTGCCAGGAAGGCTTCGCCTGCTTCCAGGTTCTTTTGGGCTAGCTCTTCAGCCTGTTCAGACTGCTTCTGCTGCATTTCCTGCTGGTAGCTCATCAGGGCAGCTTGAATTTCTTCGCGGCTCATGCGCTGGGCTTCTTCGTCGCCAGCGTGGCCATGCTGAATACCCTGTAGGAATTGATCCATCTGCAAATCCGGCAGATCGTTGCTCATCCGCTCACCGAGTACCAGGCCCATGCCGTAGCTGACTTTCTGGTCGGTGGATTCCAGCTTCGGATCTTCCGGAGTCTCTGGCGGGGTGGAGCAGCCGGCCACAACGCCAGCCATTGCCAGTGCGAGCAGTGTCTTTTTCATTGCTTCATCCTTTAACGTATGTGCCGGGGCAGGGCCCCGTAGAGTGTATGTCGGAACGCAGAAGGTAACGGGTTCTGGCGGCAGTTGCCACTGAACATGTGTTAAGAAAACGGACGGATATCCTAGCTACCGTTACTGCCCGCGGTCGGACCCATGGAGAAAGGGGCCCGATAGGGAGACTGCCAGTCGTTTTCCGGATCGGCGACCCGGTTGCGGGACAGATCAGTGTCGGCGCGCTCGATCGCCAGGGTGTTCCAGCGACCCTGGGACGGGGGTTGGTCGGCGTAATGCCAGTTGCCCTCGGTGTCCTGCCACTTGAATACGATGTCCGGTCCGTCGGTAGGCACCGGGGAGGGTACCAGTCCTTCGAAGGCTGGTATTTCTTCAGGTGTTTCCTCGGCGACAGATTCTGTAACCTGCTCGGGGTCATTGAGGCCAAAGAAAATCAGCATCAATAACAACCCCAGTGCCGGGAATGAGATCCGGATGAGCCATTTCATAATCATGGCTTGTGGTCTCCCGTGGAGATGTCGGCCAGCGTGCCGGCCAGTGCATTCAATTGGCTCTTTGCGTTCGCGACCGCGCCCGTTGAAGGGGCGGCAGCCTCGAGATTGTTCTGGATGAGTACATCGCGTCCGTGCATATCGCCAGTTTCCGGATTGTTGGTTGTCAGTGTATGCCAGGCTAGTGCGAGTTCTATACGCTCGGCTTCAAGTTCGAGACCAGCAACGCCTTCACGCAGAGTGGTACACTGCGCACTTGCCTTCGGAAGCCGTTGTCGAACAGCGCGCAAGGCGCTCGTTACACGGTTGCGCCACTCTGTTACCGTAGCGTCTTCATTTCCGGTGTACGATTGATCGTCCAGCGCCAGCCAGGCTGCGCACAGGACTCTGGTGACACTCCAGCCTTGCTGCTGCAGCGCCAGGCAATTTTCCTGAACGCCCGCCTTTTGCCAGAAGGCTAATGCGAATTGCCACAGAGGGTTATCGGATTGCAGTTGCACCGGCAAGTCCAAGCTGTCCGTCGTTCGTTCCGATGGGCTCTGTGAACAAACCGTCATGGTAACTGGACCTTCTTTGCCAACGATACGTTGATAAAATGGACATATGTTAACGATAACCGATCTCAGTTTACAACGGGGCGGCGCCTGGTTGCTACAGGCGGTCAACCTCACCGTCCAGCCGGGCCAGCGTGTCGCCATTGTCGGCGCCAACGGCGCCGGTAAATCCAGCCTGTTCCAGCTGCTGCTGGGCCAGTTGGCACCGGAGCAGGGCAGCGTGTCGCTGCCAGGCGGCTGCCGCATTGCCCACATGGCCCAGGAGGTGAAAGCCTCCGATCGCAGCGCCCGGGATTTTGTCCTCGACGGCGACCTCGATCTCCGGCGTATGGAGGCCGAGCTGGCCGAAGCTGAAGCACGTGGCGATGATTACGCCCAGGCCCGCATTCACGGCGAGCTTGATATCCATGAAGCCTGGTCGGCGTCGCGCCGTGCCGAGACCCTGCTGCGCGGACTCGGCTTTTCCGATTACGACATTGGCCGGCCGGTGTCGGCGTTTTCTGGTGGCTGGCGGATCCGGCTCAACCTGGCCCAGGCCTTGATGAGGCCTTCGGACCTGTTATTGCTGGATGAGCCCACCAACCACCTGGATCTGGATGCTTGCCTGTGGCTTGAAAACTGGCTTCGCCGCTATCCCGGTACCCTGCTGTTCATTTCCCATGACCGGGATTTCATGGACCGGGTGGCCACTCATCTGGTGCACTTTGACCAGCAGCAGCTTGAGCTCTATACCGGTAACTACACCGCCTTCGAAGGCCAGCGCAGCGAACGCCTGGCCCAGCAGCAAGCGGGCTTCGAGCGCCAGCAGGCCCGGATCGCCGAGATTCAGCGCTTCATCGATCGATTCAAAGCCAAGGCCACCAAGGCCCGGCAGGCCCAGAGCCGGGTCAAGGCACTGGAGCGCATGGAGCGTATCGCACCGGCGCACATCGATTCGCCGTTCAGCTTCGAATTCCCGGTGTCCGAGAAAGTATCCAACCCGCTGCTGTCCATCCGTAATGGCCAGGCCGGCCATGGCACCACACCGATTCTCTCCGGGATCAATCTTACGCTTTTGCCTGGCAGCCGCATTGGCCTTCTGGGCCCCAATGGCGCTGGTAAATCGACATTGATGGATGGCTTGCGCGGTGAAAAGACCCTGCTGGCCGGGGACCGGACCTGCGGCGAACATCTGGCCATTGGTTATTTTGCCCAACACCAGCTGGAATCCCTCGATCTGGACGCCAGTCCGTTCCTGCACCTTCAGCGCCTGTCTCCCAAGGCCTCGGAACAGAGCATTCGCAATTTTCTGGGCGGCTTCGATTTCCACGGCGATGAGGCACTGAGCGCAATCCGTTCGTTCTCCGGTGGCGAGAAAGCCCGGGTCGCGCTGGCGATCATCGCCTGGCAGCGTCCGAACCTGTTGCTACTCGATGAGCCCACCAACCACCTGGATCTGGAGATGCGCCAGGCCCTGACCATGGCCCTGCAGAACTTCGAAGGCGCCATCGTAGTGGTGTCCCACGATCGTCACCTGCTGCGCAATACGGTGGATGAGTTCTGGCTGGTGAATGACGGCCGCGTGCAAGAATATCAGGGTGACCTGGAAGATTATGAGCGCTGGCTGGCAGATCGTCGCAAAGACGACACCGAGGCTCCGCGTAATAACCAGGCCTCAGTCAACGGCGCTGAGGCAGAAACCAGTACGGCGGAGCCTGTCGGTGAGAGCGCTGACGATCGCAAAGCCCGCAAGCGAGCAGAGGCCGCACTGCGCCAGAAAATCAGTCCGTACCGCAAGCGCCAGACCAGCCTGGAGAAGGATATGGATGGCCTGCAGCAATCCCTGCAGGCATTGGAGGCCGACCTGGCCAACCCGGCCCTGTACGATGCTGAGGGGCAAGCTCGGTTGAAAGAGCTGCTGGGCAAGCAGGCGGAGGCCAAGCGCCAGCTGGAAGACATTGAGGCGGAGTGGCTTGAGGTTAGTGAAACTGTTGAGTCGTTGGAGGCGGAGCTGACGGGCTAGGCCCGCTCAGCGACCGGAATCACCAGCTCGAAATTCTGCCTGGCAAGATAGTCCCGTTCGTTTTCGAGATCGGCCAGGGTGAGCGGCCGATCGTCGAGCCAACCCTCGTCAAATTCGACGGTCAGTTTGTTGGCGTCGGCACTGAGTGCCAGTCGCGGTGGTGGCTCCAGGTTGCGCGGGTGCTGAATCAGCACGGCCAGGCGAACCAGCACGCATAGATAGCGCAGCCGGGTTTTGTCGTCCGGATCATCCACGCCTTCGAAAATGGCCGGCGAGAATTTCCGTCGGTGACCCCGCACCAAGGTGGCCAGATCACGCTGAAACTGCTGGCTGAAACCAGGCAGGTCGGAATAACGCAGCAGATAGGCGCCGTGCTTGTGATACTGACTGTGAGAGATGGTCAGCCCAATCTCATGGAGGCGGCAGGCCCAGCGTAAAACCTCCTCGTCGCTGGCGGTGCGCACACCCCAGGTGTCCGCCACCTGCTCCCAGGCCGCCACAGCCGTCTGCTCGACGGCGGCGCCATGGGCCTGGTCCACGTGATAGCGCTCCTGCAGTGCGGAAATGGTGCGCTCGCGCACATCTTCATGCTGAATCCGTCCGGCGATGTCATATAACAACCCCTCCCGCAAGGCGCCATCGGCAAATTCCATTTCCTCGATCCCGAGTGACTGGAATGCAGCCATCAAAATCGCGAAGCCGGCCGGGAAGATGCTCTGGCGGTCTGCGCGCACGCCCAGATCATCCAGTTTTTCGATCCTGCCCATGTCCACCAGGCGCTTGCGAAGCTCCAGCATTCCGTCTCGGGTGATGGTGCCGTCGGATATCTTCAAGTTGGCCAAGACACTGGAGATCGCCTTGATGGAGCCGGATGACCCCACTGCACTCTGCCAGCCCACGGACCGGAAGTGCCGGCGAATGTTCAGCAACTCCTGTTCGGCGTGGGTAACGGCCTTGTCCATCTGGCGCCGGGTGATCTTGCCGTCCGGGAAATAGCGATTGCGGAAAGATACACAGCCCATGTGCAGGCTTTCGAGCACTTCGGGTTCGAAGCGCTGACCGATGATGAACTCGGTGCTGCCGCCGCCGATGTCGATCACCAGTCGTCGGCCGCAATCGTCGGACAGGGTATGGGAAACGCCCAGGTAGATGAGGCGGGCTTCTTCACGGCCGGCGATGATTTCCACCGGGTAGCCCAGCACTTCCTCGGCCAGGTCCATGAAGATGTGGGCGTTGCGGGCCACCCGGAGGGCATTGGTGCCGACGATCTGAACGCCACTCGGTGGCATGCCGTTCAGTCGCTGAGCGAACCGACGCAAGCAGGACAGGCCTCGCTCTTGCGCCTCGGGGGTCAGGTTGTTGGCTTCGTCGAGACCCGCGCCCAGCTGGACCTTTTCGCCCATTTTCTCAAGAGTGCGGATTTCTCCGTGTACCAGCCGGGCAACGACCATGTGGAAGCTGTTGGAGCCCATGTCGATGGCTGCGAGAACCTCCGAAGGAGGAACAGAATTTTCGGAGGTGGATGCGGCCGTCACGGTGGTCGAAATCCTTTTAAAGGTGAGCTTCCGGGCTACTATAAGCGAAATCCCTCAGGCCTGTCAGTAACGGACAGGCCGATCTACCGCTTCACATATTGCGGACCAATCGCGTAAAGTATGGCTCATCTCGATAAGGGTGAAAGGTTGTTTCAACAACGAGGCAATCATTCAGCGAAGTGAACAGCGCCCTGCTGCAGTTCTAAAGCTGGCTGACATGATGTAGGGCGCACGAATCAGGAAATGGTAATGAGCGGAAATATCGTAAACGTAACCGACGCTTCCTTTGAGCAGGACGTGCTGCAGTCCGACGTTCCGGTACTGGTAGATTACTGGGCGGAATGGTGCGGTCCCTGCAAGATGATCGCTCCGGTACTGGAAGACATTGCAGACGAATACGAAGGTAAGCTGAAAATCTGCAAGCTGAACATCGACGAAAACGAGCAGACTCCGCCCAAGTTCAACATCCGCGGTATCCCGACTCTGATGCTGTTCAAGAACGGCAACGTTGATGCCACCAAGGTAGGCGCCCTGTCCAAGTCGCAGTTGGTAGCCTTCCTGGACAGCAATCTCTGATTGCCGGCCGGTTGCTAAAAACCGCCCCTGAGCATGCGCTCACGGGCGGTTTTTTATTGCCAGGCGTCGCTGCGGGCGACGTCAGAGTCCTTCTGCTCCACCCAATGCTCCCCGGATGCGGTGATTTCCTTTTTCCAGAACGGTGCCGAGGTCTTGAGGGCGTCCATCAGGAACTGGCAGGCGGCGAATGCGTCGCTCCGGTGCGCGCTGCAGACGCCAACGAAGACAATCTGGTCTTGCAGTGCCAGTCGGCCTACCCGGTGGATCACTCGCGCCTGGCGGACATCCCAGCGGGATGACGCCTCGGCAACCAATCCCTCAATGACCTGCTCGGTCATGCCGGGGTAGTGCTCCAGATATAAGCCTTGAACGTCACTCAGATCGCCACTGTCCCTTACCAGGCCGGTAAAGGTCGCAATGGCGCCGGTGCCAGCCCCACTGTCTCTGAGCCGTTGGTATTCCGCCGCCGGATCGAAATCTTCGGTCTGAATCGAAATCATCTCAGCCTCCGGTTACCGGCGGGAAAAAAGCTACCTCATCGCCGGCACGTACTTCGGTAGACAGCTTGGCCATGGCCTGGTTCACCGCAATCATTACCGGCTGTTTTCCTTGAAGCTGGCCCCAGGCACCACCGCGCTCGGCCAGGCTGGCCAGGATAGCCCCAGTGGTCAGGCCGGGTTCGGCCGGAAGCGTGAGCTTCTCGGTGTCCAGTTCCTCCCGTAGTCGGGCGAAGAAACGGACAGTGAAGGTGTCTGCAGTCATGATCAGGCCAAAAGCTCGGTGAATGAATAGTAGGTTAGCACGTCGCCGATCCGGACTTCGCTGTTCTCGGGAATCACTGCCAGACCATCGGCCCAGCAGGCGGAGCTGAGCATGCCGGAACTCTGATTGGGGTGCGCAGCCAAACAGAGCTCTCCGGCCTTATGCTCTTTGCGAGTCCGGAAAAAGCCCCGGCGGATTGAGGGTGAAGGAACCTCAAAGTCCGCTGGCAGCCGCTCGCCGACCGGATGAATGCGCGGCTGGCCCTGGCACTGACGGATAAAGGGCATCACGATCATGGCAAAGGTGACCAGAACGGCAGCTGGGTTGCCGGGTAGTCCGAGCAGGGGAGTGCCGTCGATCGCGCCGAAGGCCAGTGGTTTGCCCGGCTTTATCGCCAGGCGCCAGAGCGACAGGTTGCCGGTGGCCTCCAGTGCGGCACGCACGTGATCCTCCTCGCCTACGGAAACCCCGCCTGTGGTGATGATCAGGTCTGCCTGGGCGGCGGCTTTTTTCAGCGTGGTCTCGGTGGCGGCTCGGTTGTCGGCCAGACCTTCGCACAGGACCACTTCGCAGGCGGCGTGCTTTAGCAGGCCCAGCAGAGTAAATCTATTGGTGTTGTAGATCTGTCCCGGGCCCAGGGGTTGCCCGGGTTCCACCAGCTCGTCTCCGGTGGTGAGGATAGAGACTTTGAGCTTGCCCATGACGGGCACCTGAGCCACGCCCATGGAGGCAAGTAGCCCCAGCTCCTGAGCGCGCAGGCGGGTGCCTCGGGGCAAGGCCAGATCGCCCTTGTTCAGATCCTGCCCCCGGCGCCGGATGTTCTGGCCTGGCTCAACGTCTGTCTGTACCCGGATGCCGGTTTCAGAAACATCGACCTGTTCCTGCATGACCACGGAATCGGCTCCGGCTGGGATCTCCGAGCCGGTAAAAATGCGGGCAGCGGTACCTGCGGCCAGTGGCGTGGGTGCGGTGCCGGCAGGGATGCGGGCCGAAATCGGCAGAGGCTTGGTTGCCTGAAGGTCCTGTTGGCGCAGGGCGTAGCCATCCACCGAGCTGTTGTCCGCCGGTGGCACATCTGCCGGGACCCTCTGATCTTCAGCCAGAATACGATCCAGAGCATCGGGCAGCGCCACAATTTCGGTGCGACTGATCGCCGGTGCTCGGGATAGCAAGTGACCCAGGGCATCTTCCAGGGGCGTCAGGTCAGGGCTGACCATGAGCGGTTCTCCTTGTTGTTCGCTGAATGCACTCAATTGGTCGCGCGGGTGGCGATCTGTTCGTTTACCCGGTGCAGGGGCTTGTCCGGTTTGCGCAAAACCAGCCCGGCAAAGTTGCAGGGGGAGTGTCGACTGTCCAGCTGATTGCGCAGGATACCGTTCCAGCCTGTCCGGCAGGCGCCAGTGGAACCCGGTAGACAAAAGATAACGGTGTGGTTGGATAAACCGCCAAAGGCCCGGGATTGGATGGTGGAGCTGGCGATTTCTGCGGCTGACAGGCGTCGGAATTCCTCACCAAAGCCATCAACGGTCTTGTCCAGCAGTGGTCCAACCGCTTCTGGCGTGCTGTCGCGTTCAGAAAAACCGGTGCCGCCCGTGATCAGTACGGCATGCACGGACGGGTCGGCGATCCAGTGGGCGATCAGGGCGCGTATCAGGTACACGTCGTCCGGGAGGATGCGCCGGGCTGCCAAGTGATGTCCTGCCTCGAGCAGATTGTCGGCCAGAAACTGGCCCGAGGTGTCTTGCTCGGGGCCGCGGCTGTCAGAGACGGTCAACAGGGCGATGTTAAGGGGTTTGAATTCGCCGGCGAGGTCGATGCCCATGGCGTTAGCTCCGTAATTTTGGGATAAATACTGATAACGTAAGTATCCGGATCACGGCCGAGGATTGGAAGAGGTCTCCGGCCAAGCCTGCCAGGCGGCGTTGGTCACAGGGATCAGGATCCGGGTTAAGTTGGCGTTAATTTGGACAGTTTACTTGACATTCGCCAGTGAGGTGGTCGATGATCTTCGTTGCCTAGGGGACGGTTGTTCCCACTCTCTGGCTTCAGACCCTTTTAAACCCGGATTCCATCTACACCCGGTTGCTCCATCTGGCCAGCAACAAGCTCAACGACGTTAATTTTTGATCAATCCGTGCAGGGACACCCTGTCATCCCACATTCGATTACTTCCATTCCTGATAATCCAACAAACTATGAATCTTACTGAACTCAAGCAGAAGTCCATGCCCGAATTGCTCGAAATTGCGCAAGAGATGGGCCTCGATAACCTGGCTCGTTCGCGCAAGCAGGATGTCATCTTCACCATTCTGAAGAGACACGCCAAGGGCGGCGAAGACATCTACGGCGATGGCGTACTGGAAATTCTGCAGGACGGTTTTGGTTTCCTCCGTTCCGCCGACGCTTCCTACCTGGCGGGACCGGACGATATTTACGTCTCTCCGAGCCAGATCCGTCGTTTTAACCTGCGTACCGGTGACACCATTGCCGGCAAGATTCGCCCGCCCAAAGACGGCGAGCGTTATTTTGCCCTGTTGAAGGTTAATGAAATTAACTTCGACAAGCCGGACAACGCCCGTAACAAGATCCTGTTCGAGAACCTGACGCCGCTGTTCCCGGAAGAGCGCCTGATGCTTGAAGCCGGTAACGGCAGCACCGAGGACCTGTCCTCCCGGGTGCTCGATCTGGTGGCGCCTATCGGCAAGGGCCAGCGTGGCCTGATCGTGTCGCCGCCCAAGGCCGGTAAGACGCTGCTGATGCAGAGCATCGCCCAGTCGATTACCCGCAACAACCCGGAATGCCACGTGATGGTGCTGCTGATCGACGAGCGTCCGGAAGAAGTGACCGAGATGCAGCGCACCGTGCGCGGCGAGGTTATTGCTTCCACGTTCGACGAGCCACCCGCGCGGCACGTTCAGGTTGCCGAGATGGTGATCGAGAAGGCCAAGCGCCTGGTTGAGCACAAGAAAGACGTGGTGATCCTGCTGGATTCCATTACCCGTCTGGCTCGTGCCTACAATACCGTGATCCCGTCCTCCGGCAAGGTTCTGACCGGTGGTGTTGATGCCCACGCCCTGGAGAAGCCTAAGCGGTTCTTCGGTGCAGCCCGGAATGTGGAAGAGGGCGGCAGCCTGACCATCCTGGCGACGGCACTGGTCAACACCGGTTCCAAGATGGACGAGGTGATCTACGAGGAGTTCAAGGGCACCGGTAACATGGAAGTGCACCTGGACCGCAAGATCGCCGAGAAGCGTACGTACCCAGCGCTTAACATCCGTAGCTCCGGCACCCGTCGTGAAGACCTGCTGATGACTGAGGCGGACATCCAGCGTGTGTGGATCCTGCGTAAGCTGCTGCATTCGATGGACGACGATACCGCAGCCATCGAGTTCCTGCTGGACAAGCTCCGGGACACCAAGACCAACGACGAGTTCTTCCAGTCGATGAAGCGTCGTTAAGGCAGAGTCAGGGATTAGCCCCGGCGCGTTGAACCTTTCGGTTTAGCTGCGCCGGGAGACCTTGCCCCGGACACGCCGTGGATACGTCCCTGTAGGCTTGGTCTTGCCATCCCTGGCAAGACACAGTCCGGAACAAGGTCTCCCGGCACTGCTCTCCTGATTCCTGCGCGCACCCGTCCCTCCATCCTGACCTGGCGTTAAGTTTAAACATCCGATAAGCGCCGCAGCCCGTAAAAAGCCCGAAACCTTCGGAGCACGCGATGAAATACAACGACCTGCGAGACTTCATGGACCAGCTGGAAAAGCTGGGCGAACTGAAGCGCATCTCTGTTGAAGTTGATCCCCATCTGGAAATGACGGAAATCTGCGACCGCACCTTGCGGGCGGGCGGTCCGGCGTTGCTGTTCGAGAACCCCAAGGGGCACGACATGCCGGTGCTGGCGAACCTGTTCGGTACGCCAAAGCGGGTGGCCATGGGTATGGGGCAGGACGATGTGACCGCGCTGCGGGATATCGGCAAGCTGCTGGCCTTTCTGAAAGAGCCGGATCCCCCCAAGGGCTTCCGGGACGCCATCGAGAAGCTGCCGCTGTTCCGACAGGTCATGCGCATGAGCCCGAAGGTGTTGCGTTCGGCGCCGTGCCAGGACGTGGTGATCGAGAAGGATAAGGTGGACCTGTACCAGATTCCGGTGCAGCACTGCTGGCCGGGCGATGCCGGGCCGCTGGTGACCTGGCCGCTGGTGATTACCCGTGGGCCACACAAGGAACGCCAGAATCTCGGGATCTATCGCCAGCAGGTGATCGGTCGCAATCGGCTGATTATGCGCTGGCTCAGCCACCGCGGTGGTGCGCTGGATTTCCAGGAATTCCAGAAGGCCAATCCGGGCCAGCCGTATCCCGTGGCCGTTGCCCTGGGCGCGGACCCGGCTACTATTCTTGGGGCGGTGACGCCGGTGCCGGATTCGCTGTCGGAATACGCGTTCGCGGGCCTGCTTCGCGGCAGTCGGACCGAGCTGGTGAAAGCCGGATTGAGTGACCTGCAGGTGCCGGCCAGTGCTGAAATTGTGCTGGAAGGCTTCATCTACCCGGATGACATGGCCCCGGAAGGACCGTTCGGGGATCACACCGGCTATTACAACGAGGTGGACCAGTTCCCGGTCTTTACCGTTGAGCGCATTACCCATCGCAAGGACCCGATCTACCACAGCACCTACACCGGGCGGCCACCCGATGAGCCGGCCATTCTCGGGGTAGCTCTGAACGAGGTCTTTATCCCGATTCTGCAAAAGCAGTTTCCGGAGATCGTCGATTTCTACCTGCCACCGGAGGGCTGTTCCTACCGCCTTGCAGTGGTGACTATGAAGAAACAGTATCCCGGCCATGCCAAACGGGTGATGATGGGCGTATGGTCGTTCCTGCGTCAGTTTATGTACACCAAGTTTGTAATCGTCACCGATGACGACGTCAACGCGCGGGACTGGAAAGACGTGATCTGGGCCATGACCACCCGCATGGACCCGACCCGGGACACCACGCTGGTGGACAATACGCCCATCGATTACCTGGATTTCGCTTCGCCGGTTTCCGGCCTGGGCTCGAAAATGGGCCTGGATGCCACCAACAAGTGGCCAGGGGAGACCGATCGGGAGTGGGGTACGCCCATTGAGATGACCGATGAGGTCAAGCAGCGAGTGGATTCACTCTGGGACAGTCTGGGCATTGAAACCGGACCTGATCGCCCCGACCAATAGGGTCAGAAACGTGAAGCGGGTGGTTTTGCAGCCTTCCGGGCTCAGCTTTGACGCCGAGCCCGAAGACGATTTACTGGGCGCTGCCACCAGGGCAGGGATCGCGGTTCCCGCGGCCTGTCGCAACGGGGTGTGTGAACTTTGCGGTGGCCGGCTGATGGCTGGCACCGCGTTGAATACCCGAAATCAACAGAATATTTCGATCGGTGAACCCCTGATGCTGTGTAGAAGCCGGGCGTTGACTGATCTCGAACTGGAGATAGACGCCGTTATGGCAGCTGGAGCTAATCAGCCTCGCAAATTTCAGGCAAAGGTCGCGGACGTTCAGTCCATCAGTCATGACGTCTACCGCGTCGAGCTTCAGCTCCCGCGCCGGCGGGAGCTGTCGTTCCACGCTGGCCAGTATCTGTCGGTGATCCTGCCGGACGCCGATCCCTGCTACTTTTCCATTGCCAGCTGTCCTTCGGAGCAGAGCATCGAGCTGCACATCCAGGCGTCACCGGAGTGGGTGTCGGCCCAGAAAGTGATCGACGCGCTGACTTCCGGCGGCGAGGTGACCCTGGAGTTGCCCCACGGCAAGGCCTGTCTGGCGCAAGCGCCGGCGAAGCCGTTGTTGCTGGTTGCCGCCGGTACCGGTTTTGCGCAGATGAAGAGCCTGGTGGATTACCTTCGGAGCACCTCCTACAACCAGCCGGTGACGCTGTTCTGGGGCGTGCGCCGTCATGAGGACATGTACCTGCGCTCACTGGCTCACCGCTGGGACCAGGAGTGGCCAGCGTTTACCTTCCGTCCGGTGGTGGGTGATGACGAGGACAATGATTGGGGCGGACACCACGATCAGCTGGTGCGGACCGTATTGGCCACCGGTATGGATTGGGCTAATGTGGAAGTGCATGCCAGTGGTTCACCGACCATGGTGTACACGCTTATGGATGCCCTCATTGAGGCCGGTCTGCCAGAAGAAGCCTTCTTTTCCGATGTGCTGGAGTACGCGCCCCGGGGTTAGTCAGAAAGATTGGTCGAAGATAGAGAGATCAGAAAAACGGGCCAGCAGGCCCGTTTTTTTATTGGTTTTTCAGGGTAATTTTTAGGCCCGTGGCATTGGCAGTTCGGGCAGGCCGTTGTCGTTGGCCAGCCCCTGCATCATCAGCTTGATGCTGACCTCTTCCTCACCCATGTGCGCGTTCAGCCGACTCAGTTCCGCCAGGGTCTCCCGGCTGCGGCGCAGGCGCAGGCTGGTTTCGAAGTACTCGCGGGCCTTGCCCCAAAGCTCGTTGCGCAGACTGAGGCGGCCCAGTGCCAGCAGCAGTTCGGCATTGTTGGGCCGGTCTTTGAGCCATTGTTCGGCGACGAGAAGCTGCTCATCCGGTTTCTGTCCCTCAATCCGGCCGTACAGGTTCACCAGTTCATCGCTCCAGTGATTTCTCAGCACCTTGCGTAGCAGGGTTTCGGTCTGGGCCTCTTCGCCCAGGTTGGCCAACAGTCTGGCGTAGTCCCGGATGGTGTGTTCGTCACGGCGCAGGAAGCCAGGCAGCTCGTCCCACAGGCGAGTCAGCGGTTCCAACGAGGCGTTCGGGTCTTCCTTGCGCTGCCGGCGACAATCCTCGGCCGCATCTTCCAGCAGGTTGTGCCAAACCAGACGCTGGAGTTCGTGCAGCTCATCGTCCGGCAGTACGTTGCGCTTGCGCAGCTCGGGCAGCAATTTCGACAGCTCGCTCCAGGCTTCCAGGCGCAGATAGGTGTTCTTCAACAGCTTAAGAACGAACGGGTGGTGCGGCGATTGTTTGCGCAGGCGCACCAGAGTGGCCAGGGCCTGTTCCAGGCGATTGCCGGCTAGCTGCAACTGGGCCTGGGTGATGCCCACGGCCATGTCGGATCCGGGTGTGCTTTCGAAGGCGAGGCGTAGTAGCTCGTCCACGGCTTCGTGATCACCGGATTCGAACGAGGCCTGGGCCGCAGCCAGGTAATTGATCAGTGGGGTGTCGGCGTTGTTGGCTGAGGAGGTCAGCAGCTTGCGCGCCCGGGGCCAGTTGCCCTCGGCCAGCGCCAGCAGACCCTGGGTAGTACGACGGCGTGCGCGGCGTTCGTTGCCACGGGCCAGCCATCCGGCAACCACGCCAGTGCTCTGGCGGAAGCGTCGGAACAGGCCGACGCTGACCATGATCAGTGCAACCAATGCCACCAGCAAAGCGACACCGACCCAGAAATTGGTTTCGATCAGATAGTGCCCGAGGCTGATGCGGATATAGCCGAGGTCATATTGCAGACCCATTGACAGCCCGGTCCCGATCAGCAGGGCCAGCAGGACAATCAGCAGCAGGCGAATCATGAATTATCGCCTCCATTGCCTTCGGACTTGCCTCGGGTTCCACTTTGAGCCTCGGTCTCTTTCTGTTCGCCGCCATTCAGCCGGCCTGCCAGACGCTGCTTGAGCAGGTCCAGAGACTGGCTGATGTCCGGCAATTCCGGATCAACATTGCGCCCGGCCAGTTCGCTCAGGGTGTCTGACAGTGCTGTGACCCGAGGGTTGCTGGCGTCGTACCAGCTGTCGATGGTGCTGCGGGCCTTGGTCAGTGCCCGTTCGTACAGCGGCTGGTTACCGCGGAGTACCGCCATTTCCGCCTCTTCCAGCATCAGCTGCAGATTCAGGCGGGCGTAGGCACTCTGGTCCGGAGATAGCAGCGGTTTTACCGGTTCGTCCATACGCCGCACGACCACGACCTGCTTCAACGTTGTCTTGGCGGTGTTCCAGGCCTGGCTCAGGGCGCCAGATTCCTCCCCTGTATCGGCGGAGGTATCGCCATCTTTACGAACAAAGCCCGGCGCCTGCTCGCTGATCAGGGCCTGGTCGGTGAGCTGGTGAATGCTGTCGATAGCCGCTTCGAGCTTCAGGTACAGCCCGGTGCGGTCAACGCCGCTGATGCTCTTGAGTGCGAGGATTTCCCGGGCCAGTTGCTGGCGGACCGGGTACACGCCAATGTCGTCGGATTCGGTCAGCACCTCGTCGGCGGCTTCCAATGCCGAGCGGGCACCGCGGATGTCCTTTTCAATCATCAGGCGCTGATTGGCGATCCTCAGCAAGTACTCCGCTTCGGCCAGCAGCCAGTCAGTACGGGTGCGGTTGCCGGCTTCCAGCAATTCCCGGGCGTTGTGATCGATCTGGCGTTGCTGTCGGGCGATCAGTTCCCGTTGCGCGCTCAGGGTCTGCTCCAGGGATTGCAGGCGCTGATTCTGCTCGCTGCCGCGATCGCCGTAGCGGTCCTCAAGCTGAGCCGTGTCCTGCTGGAGATTGTCGAGTGAGGCCAGAACGGCCTGGTGGTTGTTCCACTGCTGCCAGCTCCACAAAGCCAGGGCAATGGCCAATATCAGGGCGACGATGGCAATGAGCCAGACCGGCCAGAGCCTCTGGCGCTGTGCTGGTTCCTTGGCGAGAGTGGCGGGCAGTTGATTAGTTGTCTCAGTCACGGGCGTCCTTACTTAACTGTTCCGGAGCTACCGTCCCGGCCGTTCAGTTGCTCTGCAACGGTGGCCACGATGTCGTTGTCGGCAAGGCTTCCTGGTATGCACGGAAATTCGAACCCTGCAGTACGAGCCTGGTCGGCGACCCGATCTGCGGGAACAATCAATAACCTATCGTATAGATTATGGTCGCTCTTCGCACATAGTGCGATGAGATTGTTCAAGGTTTCGCCCGAGAGCGTGACGATGGCCTCGGGAGCAAAGTCGCCCAGCAGGTGATCAATCTGTTCGCTGGAGTGGTCGGGCAGGTAGCGGCGATACAGCGGCAGCACGGTCACCTGAGCGCCCCTCGCTTCCAGGGTTTCCCGAATCAGTTCGCGGCCGTCTTCGCCGCGTGCCAGCAGTACCCGCTCACCGTCAATCCGGGCCAGGGAGGGTAAGGCCAGCAGCGCTTCGCTGGTCCAGCCCTGGGCCGGTCGGCGCGGGCTCAGTCCTTGCTCGGCCAGCACCGCGGCGGTTCCGGAACCGACGGCGTACCAGCGAATGCCGGTCGGAATCTGTGGCCACCAGGTGTCTACCTCGTCCAGAAGCAGGCGGGCCGCGTAGGGGCTGACGGTGATGATGTGGGTGAAGTGATCGAGGCTGAGAATCAGCGTGCGGCGCTCCGGTGTCTCCGGCAAGGGCTCGCGCTCGATAAGGGGCAGCACCCGGGGCACCGCGCCAGCTTCACGAAAACACTGGGCAAGACGGGAGGCTTCGGGTTCGGGCCGGCAGATCAGGATGTGCCGGCCCTGGAGATCGGGCAACTTAGCGGGGGGTGTGGCCATAGATCTCAGCCAGTACCTTGTCGGCACCGAGTGCGAGCAGGTCTTCGGCCAGCTCGCGGCCCAGGCGTTCGCCTTCGCTGCGAGGTGCCCGGCCTTCTACCCGCAAGATCTGGGTGCCATCAACGGCGCCGACCAGGCCGCGCAGCCAGAGTGTGTCGTTATCTTCCAGCAGGGCGTAGGCAGCGATGGGCACCTGGCAGCCGCCTTCGAGCCGACGGTTGAGGGCACGCTCGGCGCTGACCCGATCCCAGGTGTCGACGTGGTTCAGCGGCTCCAGCATGGCGCGCAGCTCGTTGTCGTCGAGCCGGCATTCAATGCCGAGCGCGCCCTGGCCGACGGCTGGCAGCGAAATGGTGTCCGGCAGGCAGTAGCGGATGCGGTCGTGGAAGCCCAGCCGCTTGAGGCCGGAGCTGGCCAGAACGATGGCTTCGTAGTCACCGGCGTCGAGCTTGGCCAGACGGGTGTTGACGTTGCCCCGTAGCACGCGGATCTGCAGATCCGGGCGGTAGGCCCGCAGTTGCGCCTCACGGCGCAGACTGGCGGTGCCAACCACAGCGCCATTGGGCAGGGCGTCAACATTGTCGTAGTTGTTGCTCACGAACGCGTCGGTCGGGTCCTCGCGCTCGCAAATAGCGACCAGGCCGAGGCCTTCCGGGAAGTGCATCGGAACGTCTTTCATGGAGTGCACGGCCAGATCCGCACGGCCATCCAACATGGCCTCTTCCAGCTCCTTCACGAACAGACCCTTGCCACCGATCTTGGCCAGGGGCACATCCAGGATCTTATCGCCCTGGGTCTTGATCTTGACCAGCTCAACGGTGATGTCGTCGTTCAGCCGTTCCAGTTCCGCTTTGATGAATTCTGCCTGCCACAGTGCCAGTGCACTGCTGCGGGTTGCGATGCGAAGGGTGCGTTTGGACATGCCACTCACTGTCGGTTCGGTAAATGTACGCCAAGGTTACCTTGTGACGGCAAAAATGTCCCGCGATCGGTGTTGTGGCTTCCCGAGGGAAGACCTTAGCCCGGTTGGTGTTCCTGCAGCCACTGGCGCACGCTGCTGGCGTGTCGACGGCTCACTGGCAGTTCGCCCTGGCCGTCGCGCAGCGCGACCACGCTCTGGCCATCGGCGGTGCGTCGTAAAGCCTGGATGAAGCGCACGCCAACCAGGGTGTGGCGGTGAATGCGCAGCAAGTGATGGGGGTAGCTGCCTTCGAGTTCCTTGAGGGTGAAATCGCACACGGTTTCACCCGCGGCGTGGTGTAGGGTCACGTACTTCTGGTCGGCCTCGCAGTACAGGATATCGGCAAGGTCAATCAATTCGGTGCCCCGGTAGGTGCGCACCGCGAGCTGTTCATCGTTGGCAGTGCTTTGCTCCGTCAGTGTCTGCCGCTGCACCCGGTTGACCCGGCCAACCCGCCCCAGAGCATCGGCCAGGGCTTCCTTGCGCACCGGTTTGAGCAGGTAGGCGGTGGCCTGAACGCCGAAGGCCTGGATCGCATAGTGGTCGTAAGCGGTGCAGAAGATCAGTGCGGGCGGGTTGGTGAGTTGTTCCAGTCGGGCCGCTGCCTCCATGCCATCCATGCCGGGCATCCGGATATCCAGCAACAGGATGTCCGGTTCCAGAGTCGCCATCTGACGCAGGGCCGCATCGCCGTCCGCGGCCTCGCCGCACACCGTGTACTCGGGAAGTGCACTGACCAGCCGGCGCAACCGTTCCCGTGCCAGCGGTTCGTCGTCGGCGATCAGGATTCTGCGGGGGCTTGAAGGGCTGCTGGGCATGGCGGGTAATCAGCTCCTCTGGTCTGTGGCTGGCTGGGAGTTCGCGCTCTGGCGCGGGAGTCTCAGGGTGACCGTGTAAATGTTGTTGTGGTGACTCTGTTTGAGCACCGCCGGAGCGCCAAAAAGCGCCTGCAGGCGCAGCCGGATGTTGGCCAGGGCCATCCGGTTGCCCTCGTGCTGGCGATCGTTCTGATCCGGTATCGGGTTCTGAACCATCAAGTATACAAAATCCCCGCGGGACTGCGCCTCAATGCGCACGATGCCACCGTCGGGCCGGGGCTGGATGCCGTGGTAAATGGCGTTTTCCACCAGCGGCTGCAGTGACAGGGGCGGAATGGCCTGGGCCTCAAGCCCCGGTTCGATGGCCCACTCCAGGGTCAGGCGGTCGCCCAGACGCAGGGCTTCAATGGCCAGATAACGCTGGCACAGGTCCAGCTCCTGGTTCAGGGGAATGAGTTGGTCGACGGTGCGCAGGCTGGCCCGGAACAGCTCCGACAGGTCCAGAACGGCTTCTTCAGCCTGGTCCGGATTGACCGCGATCAGGCTGGCGATGGTGTTCATACTGTTGAACAGAAAGTGAGGCTGAATCCGGGCCTGAAGCGCAGTCAGGTGAGACTGCATTTCGGCTTCCCGCTGCTGTTGCCACTGATGCTGCAGGTAAAAATAACGCAGCACCATCAGTACGATCAGCAGGGCGAGCAGTAGTTTCTTGGCGATACCCTGCCAAACCGCGACCCCGGCCTGGGGGTGCAGGACGCTGTCGGCAAACAGGCTGAACGCGAACACGTCCAACAGCACAATGGTGACAATACTGAGAGTGGCCTTGGTCACCGTCAGCCGTGCCAGCCATTGCCGCAGCAGGCAGATTAGCGCGGCACTGGTCAGGGTGGTCCACTGCACGAAGAGTGACAGCAGGCCAAAGTAGTTCCAGTCGATCCAGCCGGCCTCGGCCTGGACGATTGCCAGCACCAGCACCAGCAGTTCGCTGGTGATCAGCAGCATGAACACTGCCCGCACCCGGCACAGGTCTGGTACAAAGAATTCGCTGACGTCTACCGCTTTGTCACCGTTCAGGGGTGGCTCCTTTACATCGGCCAGAATGCTATACTCCCGCCACACTAATGTACCCAATTCCCGGCCGATGATGCCGGGCTGTCAGCAGGAAAGATAGACCATGACGGATCAGAACAAACCTGACCAGGCCACAACGTCTGAAAAACCCTGGGGCGGACGCTTCAGCGAGCCGACCGACGCCTTCGTCGAGCGCTTCACCGCATCCGTGGGCTTTGATCAGCGCCTGTATCACCATGACATCACCGGTTCCATCGCCCACGCCACCATGCTGGCCGCGGTGGGCGTGCTGACTGAAGAAGAACGCGACACCATCATTGAAGGCCTGAAGGCGGTCAAGGCCGACATCGAAGCCGGCACGTTCCAGTGGTCCGTGAGCCTGGAAGACGTTCACATGAACATTGAGGCGCGGCTGACCGACCGCATCGGCATCACCGGCAAGAAGTTGCACACCGGTCGCAGTCGTAACGACCAGGTCGCTACCGATATCCGCCTGTACCTGCGCGACGAGATCGATGTCATCACCGAAGAGCTGCATCGCCTGCAGCTGGGGTTGCTGGATCTGGCCGAGCGCGAGGCGGAGACCATCATGCCCGGTTTCACCCACTTGCAAACCGCCCAGCCGGTCACCTTTGGCCACCATCTGTTGGCCTGGTACGAGATGCTGGTACGCGATGCAGAGCGTTTGCAGGATTGTCGCAAGCGGGTCAATGTCATGCCCCTTGGCGCTGCTGCCCTGGCCGGCACCACCTATCCCATCGATCGCAACATGACGGCGCAGCTGCTGGGCTTTGATCGCCCGAGCGAGAACTCGCTGGATTCGGTCAGTGACCGGGATTTTGCGATCGAATTCTGCAGCTTCTCCGCGCTGCTGATGACCCACCTGTCGCGCTTCAGCGAGGAACTGGTGCTGTGGACCTCGGCCCAGTTTGATTTTATCGATCTGCCAGACCGGTTCTGTACCGGTTCGTCGATCATGCCCCAGAAGAAGAATCCGGATGTACCGGAGCTGGTGCGCGGCAAAACCGGCCGGGTTAATGGTCACCTGATCAGCCTGCTGACCCTGATGAAAAGCCAGCCGTTGGCCTACAACAAGGACAACCAGGAAGACAAGGAGCCACTGTTTGACACCGTCGACACCATCAAGGGCTGCCTGAAGGCCTACGCCGACATGGTCCCGGCGATTCGTGCCAAGGCCGACAACATGCGTGTGGCGGCCAAGCATGGTTTCTCCACCGCCACCGATCTGGCCGACTACCTGGTCAAAAAGGGCGTGGCCTTTCGCGATGCCCATGAGATTGTTGGTAAGTCGGTTGCCTTTGGCGTGGCGGAGGGCCGTGACTTGTCGGACATGACCCTGGACGAACTGAAACAGTTCTCGGACGTGATCGGTGAGGATGTATTCGACGTGCTGACCCTGGAAGGCTCGGTCCAGGCCCGGGATCACCTGGGTGGCACAGCGCCGAATCAGGTGCGGGCCGCCGTCGGTCGAGCGCGCAAGCTGCTGGGCTGAGTCCGGCCAGGTGACCAGGGCGCGCGGTTTAACCGCCGATGCGCCCGGTGGTCAGATCAACCGCGGCGGGCGTCAGTTCTGCCAGCGGTTGCGGCCGGGCTAAACGGAAGCCCTGGCCGTAATGAATCCCCAGGGTTCGTACCTTCCTGAGCGTATCGTCGTTTTCGATAAACGTCGCCACCGTCTGTTTGCCCGCTACCTCGGCAATCCTGTGCAGGGCTTCCGCCATAACCTGCTGCACAGGATCCTCGTCCAGATTTTCCATGACCCGACGATCCAGCTTGATGATGTCGACCGGCAGGTTGGCCGCCAGGCTGTAGCTTTCCACCGATGCGCCGGCTCCGTCCAGCGCCACCCGGCAGCCAATCCGGTGCAGGGCATCACACAGTACTGCCACTACTTCCGGGTATTGGGTGGCGTGGGCTTCGCGGATTTCCAGGCAGAAACAGTGCGCCGGGAATGGCGACTGCCGCAGCTGCGTTTCCATGAAGTCGGCAAAGGTGTCGTCCAGTACACTGGTCAGTGACAGGTTAAAGCCACAGTATTTAATTCGTGGTTCCAGTAACGGCTGCCTGTTGAGCCAGGCCAGGGTTTCACCGATGACCCGGCGGTCCAGCCGTTTGGCCAGGTCGAAACGCTCGGCAATGGGCAGAAACTGGTCCGGCATCAGTGGCTCGGAGTTGTTATCGTCGCTGGGTATCCGGCTCAGGATCTCGATGTGATCGCCCCAAGTGACGCTGGCCACCGGCCGGAGCGCCTGGTACATCAGGATCAGGTTGTTGTCGTCCAGCGCCCGGCGAATCAAATCCAGCTGTTGGTTCGCCGTGGTGTCGTCGGCCTGGCAGGACATTGCCCGGGCCGTGTGCACCCGGTTGCGCCCGGAGGTTTTGGCCGTGTGGCACAGGTTGGCGGCCTGCTTCAGCAAGTGCTCGGGATCGCTGGGAGCATCGGTCTCCATCACCAGCAAGCCGCCGGAGGCCGTGGTCTGCAGGGCCTGACCCTGCCATTCGAAGACAAACTCACCAATCAGCGCCAGGATGTCCTCGGCAATTGTCCGGGCCCGGGGTTCTGGGCAGTTTTCGATCAGCAGGGCAAAGGTGTCACCGGACAGTCGGGCCAGGGCATCCCGTTGCCGCACCCGGATGCCGAGGGTGCCCGCCAGCTCCCGCAGGTAGCGATCACAGGTGCCGCTGCCGGCTCGGTCATTGAAGTCTTCAAAGCCATCGAGGTCGAGATAGAGCAGACTGTCGCAAGAGTCGCGGTGGGTTTTCTGTTCCAGTGTGCGTAGCAACCGGGCGATGAAGGCACGCCGGTTCATCAGCCCGGTGACTGGATCGTGGCGGATACGGTAATCGCTGCTGGCGCTGTGCTGGATGCGTTGGCTGATGTCCTTGGCAACCTGTACCGCGCCGGTCACTTCGCCCTGGCTGTTGGTTAACCGTTGATAGTGAAATTCGTAAACCGGCAGTTCCCGGTTTTGCTGGGCCAAGGGCATCTCCACGACGAAGCTGTCCCGGTCGAAGGCTCGCTGCCACAACCGGTCAATCAGCCGGCGTTCGTTGGGGTGCTTGGCCAGCAGTTGCCTGAGGTTGTCACCGGTGCTTGGGGACACGCCGAAGACACTGGCAAATTGAAGTTGAAACGGGGCATTGCAATGCAGCAGGTTGAGCTCCCGGTCTACCGCCGCCACCAGGTCCGGGGTGGCCAGTGTGGTGGCCTCGAGGATCTGTTCGGCGTTCTGGCGGGCCTGATTCTGTTCCATTACCGGGGTCAGATCCACCAGGCTACCGCCCACTCGCCGGATTTGCTGACCGTCTTTCAGGGCTCGCCCGTACAGACGCACCCGGCGGGAACGCTGGCGGGCGGTGAGCAGAGTCAGCTCCAGGGTGAACGGCTTACCAGTCCGGAGGCAGCGGCGATACAAGGCCCGAATGCGGCTTTGGCCAGTCTGGCAGTAAAACAGTGCCTGCTCCGGGGTGATGTCTGAGTCAGGCCGCAGTTCCAGCAGCCGGAACACGCCTTCGGTCCAGGTCATCTCGTTAGTCCGGGCGTCCAATTGCCAGAGCCCGAAGGCGGCGTTGCCCTCGGCCTGTTTCAGCAGGCGCGGATCCATGTGTCGGCTGTCCTGCTGGTGAATGCTGGCGTTGGCGGCGGGATCGGAATCCTGCATGTCGAGGCGCAGGCTGAGGCAGGCGGTATAGAAAAAGCCATCCTTGTGACGGCAGGTCACCATCACCGTCTGTCCCCGTTCAAGCTGGTGGCGGTTGGCGGGTGCAAAGGGGTCGTCCTGGCGGGAGGCCAGCACCCGGTTTGCCGGGAAGCCTTCGAGGTCGCCGGCGTCGTAGCCCAGGACGGATTCGGCGTGACGGTCTGCGAACAGGACCTTGCCCTCGTCATCAATGCGCACCAGGGTGCTGCGCTCGGAACCGCTGGGCTGATCGGAACGGTAGCGACGAATAACAAATTCTTTCACGACGGGGGAGCCTCGGTCTTCTTTTTTTCATTCAGCGCGCTGGCCGCATGCCTGCCGGCATCGCTTTTATTTTTTTGTCGGTTTTGCCACGATGCTCCATCATACTGATACTGACTTCGAAAAGAACCTCTCCCGGGAGCTGCCTTGACCGCCCACGTTGCCCCGATCGCCCTGAATTTTGACGAGGGTATTGATCGCAAAACCCTGCGTCGTTTGCGGGACCGGTTTCTTGCGGTCAATCAGCAGCGCTGGCAGCGGGCCCACTCGGCGCTGACCTATCGCCAGCAGATGGTGCTGGAAGTCCTGCCGCTGGTGTTTCACACCAATCATCCCGCCTTGCCCGGTTATCAGGACGCTGATTGCCCTTACGGGCTGAGCCACTATCAACCCTCACCCGCGACACTGGGCGCCGCCCGTCGTCTGGCACGCACGTTCAGCGTGCGCGACGAGGGCAAGCGCCGAGCGGACCTGGATGCCCTGTTCCTGATGGGCAGCCCCGGTACCCTTGGTCATTCTGTAGCCAGTGATCTGGATGTGTGGTTGTGCCATCGCAGCGATTTGTCGGAGCGGGGCATCCGCTGTCTCGAGCGCAAAGCTGACCGGCTGTCCGACTGGGCTGCCTCGCTTGGGGTTGAGCTGCATGTCTTCGTATTCTGTGCCGACGATTGGCGGGCCGGGCGTCAGCGAGCCGAGGTGACCGGCGAGAATTGCGGAAGTGCCCAGCATTACCTGCTGCTCGATGAATTCTACCGCACCAGTATTCATCTCGGCGGCCGTTACCCTATGTGGTGGCTGGTGCCTGCCGATCAGGAAGACCGCTATGACGAGTGCATGCGCCAGCTGGTGGACTGCCGGTTCATTCGGGGCGATGAGTTCATTGATTTTGGTCCGGTGTCGGCGATTCCCGAGGAGGAGTTTCTGGGGGCCGGGGTCTGGCAGCTGTACAAGGGCATTGATTCGCCCTGGAAATCGATTCTCAAGTTGTTGCTGATCGAATGCTACGCCCAGACTGCGGATCAGCCGCTGCTGTCCAGCGTGTTCAAGCGCGCGGTGTACCTGGGGAAGACCGATGCCGATGGACTGGATCCCTATGTTTTGCTGTACAACCGGCTGGAGGCCTGGCTGTCCGTGCCGGAGGCCGGCGCCAGGCTTGATTTGGTGCGGCGGAGCCTGTACCTGAAGGCCGGGCTACCACTGACCCGCGCCGACCTGGCACCGGAGCAATGGCGTGCTCGCCTGCTGGCGCAACTGGTAGAGCGCTGGCAATGGCCCGAGCCGGTGCTGACCGAGCTGGATAACCGCCAGCGCTGGCGGGCGGAAGATGTCACCCGGTTGCGCCGGGTGATTGTCGCGGAGCTTACTCACAGCTACCGGCTGTTATCGAAAATGGCCCGGGACCACGGAACCCGCGCCGCCATCAGTGCCAACGACATCAACCTACTGGGGCGAAAGCTGTACGCGGCTTTTCAGCGCAAAGCCGGCAAGGTAGAGCAGATCAATCCGGGCCTGGCGCCAACCCTGGTGGAGGAGAACCTGGCGTTCCATCACCAATCGGAGCAGGGCGGCGATGGTAATGGTTGGCTGTTGTACCGGGATCTGGAAGATCCGGCAGACGCTTTCTGGCAGCCGGTGATTCGACGGTCCGGTAATCTCACCGAGTTGATGTTGTGGTGTTACTGCAATGGCCTGTTGTCCCGTACCACCCGGTTGAACGTGCGTGCCGGCCACAGTGTGGCGTCGGTCAGCGAGCTGCGGGAAATGCTGGATGCCCTGGCCAGTTTCCTGCCGTTCCCCGTTGAACCAGCCAACCGGGAGGCCCTGTCCCGAGGGGTGCACCCATTACGACACCTGCTGCTGGTAAATGTCGCCGTTGATCCCCAGGCCCATCTGACCGAGAAAGGCCTGCACAAACTCAGCGCCCGACACGACTCCCTGGGCTTCAGTGGTGGCCGGGAGAACCTGGTAGTGACCATCGATCAGGCCACCTTCAATAGCTGGCACGAGGTAAGCCTGCAGCACTACGCGGCGGGCGACACCCTGATCCAGTGCCTGAAAAACGTGTTGGCGTCGGTGGCCGGAAATCCGGCCGATCTGCCCGGCATTCAGGTTCACAGCCATAATCGCGGCCACGGAGCCGCCGTCGCCCGACGGGTTCAGGAACTGTTCGGAGATGTCTTGCGACAGTTCTTTGCTGGCGGTGTCGGGCCGCACCCCTTGCGCTACGTCATCGAAATGGACCGGCGCTATTTTCTGCTGCAGTTCAGCGGCCAGGAGCCGGGTTTTGTCGCCCTCGACAGTTTCGCCGGCCTGATGGAACACCTGGCGTTACCCCAGGAGCAGTACCTGCCGGTAGTGTTTGATCGCTATGCGGGCATCGACGAACCCGCGCTCAGGGCGGTTTGCCAGGCCAGCGAGCCGGACAGCATCCAAGTTTTCTACTATGTGCGAGGCGATCAGGCGCGCCTGTGGGTTGTGGACGAGATGGGGTCCGTAACCAGCTGGCAACAGCCTGTCAGCAGTCGCCGCTATCTGCTGACGCCATTGCTGCGTTTTCTGGAAAACCTGCTGGAACGCAGACTCCTGCGCCAAGGCGATATGCCGATGGCGGGTGCCGGTATCCAGTGTCTGGAAGTGGTGCAGCGGGCGGGGAGCTGGCAGACCGAACTGCGGCCGGAGCACGATGCTGGCTTGGCCCTGCCTGGCCTGGAGGTCCAGGCGGTCGGAGTACAGGAGGGTGGCAGTCGGGTTCGTTTTGATCTGTTCTGTGGTGAACATGAATTCACCGTGCAGGAATACGGCGACCAGCTGATTCCTGCGGTGGCTCACTACATCCGGTCCCTGCGTCAAAATCAGGAGGGCTATCCGGTGTATCTGACCGACCTGCACCTGCCCAACGATCTTGATCCCCAAGTCTACCAGCGGGATATACAGACCAGTCAGTACCTCTACTATCGATCGATTCTCGAGCAATCCCTGAACCGGGCAATGAATAGCGGGCGCTAGTGTTCTCGCCGCACGGGCCGGGTCTCAGGTATACTTCCGCCAATATAAATACAGGGGTAGCAAGCATGCGCGCGGTACACATTCTGGTCACCGGTCTGATTCTGCTGACGGCACTGGCCGGCTGCGGTCAGAAGGGCCCGCTTTACCGGGAGGCTCCGGGTGAGTCGACAGCGGAAGCGAGCACGGCTCCGGCCGAAACCGGCAGCCGGGACGTCCGCGATGATGAGGATGCCGGCGACTGACCCAGTGCTCGGGTGCCCCGTTTAACGAATCAGGACAATCATGGATCACTTCAATTACCGCAACGGCGAGCTGTTCGCCGAGGACGTGCCGGTTGCAACCATTGCCGAGCGCTTTGGAACTCCGGCCTACGTGTATTCCCGGGCGACCCTGGAGCGCCATTACCGGGCCTATGACGATGCCCTCGAAGGCCGTCCGCACCTGGTGTGCTATGCAGTTAAGGCCAACAGTAACCTGGCGGTGCTGAACGTTCTGGCGCGCCTGGGCGCGGGCTTCGACATCGTGTCTGCCGGTGAGCTGGAGCGAGTGCTGCGGGCCGGCGGTGATGCGAGCAAGGTTGTGTTCTCCGGCGTTGGTAAGCAGGAGTGGGAAATGAAGCGCGCGCTTGAGGTTGGCGTGCGCTGTTTCAATGTTGAATCGGACACCGAGCTTGATCGTCTGAATGCCGTCGCCGGTGAGCTGGGCGTGAAGGCGCCGATATCCCTGCGGGTGAATCCGGATGTGGATGCGGGTACTCACCCCTACATCTCTACCGGTCTGAAAGAGAACAAGTTCGGCATCGACATTGCAGAAGCGCCTGCGGTCTATGCCCGGGCCGCGACTTTGCCCAATCTCGACATCAAAGGCGTGGATTGTCACATCGGCTCCCAGCTGACCTCGGTCTCGCCGTTTCTGGACGCCCTCGACCGGGTGCTGGCCCTGATCGACACCCTGGTCGCGCAAGGTATTACCGTGCACCACCTGGACATCGGCGGTGGCCTGGGTGTGACCTACAATCAGGAGCAGCCTCCGCAGCCGTCAGACTATGTGACCGCGCTGGCAGCCCGGCTCGGCGATCGTGAGCTGGAGCTGGTGATGGAGCCAGGGCGTTCAATTGCCGCCAATGCCGGGATCCTGCTGACACGGGTGGAATTCCTGAAGTGCACCGAACACCGCAACTTCGGCATTATTGATGCTGCCATGAACGACCTGATCCGGCCGGCCCTGTACGATGCCTGGCAGGCCATCGTTCCGGTAAAGCCTCACTCCGAGGGTGACGAGAAGTTCTGGGATCTGGTGGGTCCGGTGTGCGAGACCGGTGACTTCCTGGGCAAGGACCGATCGCTCCGGCTTCAGGCTGGTGATCTGCTGGCGGTTCGTTCCGCTGGCGCCTACGGTTTCGTGATGAGCTCGAACTACAACAGCCGAAACCGACCACCCGAGCTGATGGTCGATGGTGATCAGGTGCACGTGGTTCGTCGCCGTGAAACCCTCGAAGACCAGCTTGCGCCTGAAAGCTGTCTGCCGGAATGAGTGGAGCGCCAGAGATGAGTCAGCAGCGACGGGGTCAGGGTGCGGCCGTGCGATTTACCAAAATGCACGGTCTGGGCAACGACTTCATGGTGGTTGATGCCATCAGTCAGCCATTTCGGCTGCGCCCGGAAGTGATTCGGGACCTGGCTGATCGCAATTTCGGCATCGGCTTCGACCAGTTGCTGGTGGTGGAGCCGCCGGGACTTCCCGATGTGGACTTCCGCTATCGGATCTTCAACGCCGACGGCTCCGAAGTCGAGCAATGTGGCAACGGGGCCCGCTGTTTTGCCCGTTTCGTCCGTGACCAGCGCCTGACCAACAAGCGGGTAATCCGGGTGCAGACCGCCAAGGGCGTGATCGAGTTGCGGGTGGGCAAAGATGGCCTGGTGATGGTCAATATGGGCGTGCCGGAACTGAATCCACCGGCTATTCCTTTTGCCGCCGATCGCAGGAAGGACGTGTACACCGTGGAAGTGGACGGCACCAGCGCGGAATTGAGTGCGGTCTCCATGGGTAATCCCCATGGCGTTCTGCTGGTCGATGATGTCGATACCGCGCCGGTGGAAACACTGGGGCCGCGCCTCGAAAACCACCCCCGCTTCCCCGCCCGTGCCAATATCGGTTTTCTTCAGATCATCGATCGCAACCATGCCCGTCTGCGAGTGTTTGAACGCGGTTCAGGCGAAACCCTGGCCTGTGGCAGTGGCGCCTGTGCTGCTGTCGTGGCAGGCTGCCTGCGCGGTCTACTGGATCATCGGGTCGAGGTAGAGCTGCGTGGTGGCCGCCTGGTGATCGAATGGCAGGGTGATGGGGCCCCTGTTATGATGGAAGGCCCCGCAACGAGCGTATTCGAGGGCCAACTGCGGCTGCCAGGCGACCATCAGGGGCGTCGCCGGAGAAACGGCAGATCCTCCCGATAATGGTCCGGACAGTCAGGAGAGCGTGATGACAGAACAAACGGCCCACCAGAAGGCCGAAGAGCTCACCCGGGAGCAGGTAGCAGATTACCTGCGTGAGAATCCGGAGTTTTTCGTGGATCAGGATGAGCTGCTGCGCAGCCTGACCCTCCCCCATGACAGCGGTCGAGCCATTTCACTGGTGGAACGGCAGGTGCACCTGTTCCGTGAACAGCGCGATACATTGCGCCGTGAACTGGTCGAGCTGGTGTCGATTGCCCGCCAGAATGACCGTCTGTTCGAAAAGAGCAAGCGCCTGCTGATGCAGGTCATTGAAGCCCGCACCCTGAACGATATGGCCTCGGCCATTGATGACAGCATCCGCGGAGATTTTGGCCTTGACGCTGCGTCGGTCCTGCTGTTTACCGACGCTGACGTAGCCGGCGCGTCCCAGGGTGCACTGCACGTGGTTCGTCCGGTTGAAGCCCGTGAACGCCTTGGCTCCCTGCTCGAAGGTGATCGCGCGGTCTGTGGCCAGTTCCGGGAGAGTGAACGAGCCTTCCTGTTTCCGGACCGGGAAGAGCCTATTGCCTCGGTGGCGCTGGTACCTCTGCGCAGCGACGAGCTGGTTGGGGTGTTTGCCGTGGGTAGCTGCCAGCCCGGCTATTTTGACCAGAGCATGGGCTCGCTGTTTCTGAGCTACATCAGTGATACCTTGAGCCGTCTGCTTCCCCCGATGGTTCAGCGCCATACCTCAGCAACCCCGGTCACCGAGATCGCAACGGAGTCCCGCTGAAGTGGCCGAGGTGCAGGGTGCTACGGAGCTGCCGGACAGCCTGTCAGCACCCCTGACCGATTTCATCGGTCATCTCGCCTCGGAAAAACGTCATTCCCCCCGAACCTGCGACAATTATCAGCGCGACCTGCTGCGGCTGGCACACTGGCTTAACGCCGGCCAGCAAAACCAGTGGCGGGATGTGTCCACCCACGACGTGCGTCGGTATGTGGCCACGCTCAGCCGTGACGGGCTCGGCGGTCGCAGTATTGCCCGCCACCTGTCCGCCATTCGCCGACTGTTCCAGTACCTGTTGCGGGAGCGTCTGGCGACCGACAATCCCGCTCTCGATATTCGTGCGCCCAAGAGCCCCCGGCGATTGCCCAAAGTGGCGGACGTGGATCAGCTCAATCACCTGCTGGATGCCGATGCCGAAGACCCGTTGGAAACTCGGGATCTGTGCATGTTCGAGCTGATGTACTCCTCGGGTTTGCGGTTGGCGGAGCTGGTGGGGCTAAACCTGACGTCCGTGGACCTGTCCGGTGGTGAAGTCCGGGTGGTGGGTAAGGGCGACAAGGAACGGGTGGTGCCAGTTGGCCGCAAGGCGCGCGCTGCCATCGAGACCTGGTTGCCGCTGAGGGCTGGCCTGGCTGCCGAATCCGAGCCGGCGCTGTTTGTCAGTCAGCGCGGCCACCGGCTCAGTCATCGCAGTGTCCAGTCCCGCCTGAATCGCTGGGGGCTGGCCAAGGGCGCGGATCAAAAACTGCACCCGCATCTGCTGCGTCACTCCTTTGCCAGCCACATGCTGGAATCCAGCGGAGATCTGCGTGCGGTGCAGGAGTTACTCGGTCATGCCGACATTGCCACCACACAGGTCTATACTCACCTTGATTTTCAACATCTGGCCCGGGTTTATGACCGGAGTCATCCCCGTGCGCACCGTCGAGGATCGGCGAGCGAATCGCGTGGGGATGGTCAAGCTGATGACTAGCTGACGATAGGGAAATACTGCAAGATCATGGGATTTGGGAAAGCACTACAGGAGCGTTTCATGGCATCGGATCAGTCCTGGAAGGAGAAATACCTGCAGGCGCTGGAGTCGTCAGACAGCCGCGAAGAGCAGTGGCAAACCGAGCGTAATACCCTTGAGCGGATGCTGGTCCGAACCAGTCTTGCTTCCGAGGGCCAGTCCCGGGAGCTGGATCTTCTGCTGGCGCGGGTACGCAAGGATCTTCGCAAGAAAACGGTGGATGTCGAGGCCTGGCGCGAACTGCAGGAGCAGATTGATCGGCAGGTTGCGTTGCTGGATGAGCACACAGAGGCGAAGCAGGCACAAGCATCGTCGGCTCCGTCGCGGGATTCCCTCAATAGCAATGCCGAAGTAGCACCGGTGGCGTCCATCCCGGGTGATGACCGGGATTTGGCGGATAACAGTGGGCGCCTGAGAATTGCCCAGCGAGTTGGACAACTGCTGGGGCAACTGTTGGATCAAGTGTCCCTGGATTCCGTGGCCGAAGCCCGTGCCCGGGAACTGCAGCGGGTCCTGCTTTCCAGTGACGACTGGAATGAGCTTCGCGAGGGGCTGAATTATGTTGCCGAGCTGGTGATTACGGCGGTGAACCGAAGCCGTGGCGAATTTGAAGCCTTCCTCAAACGTCTTGATGAGCGGCTGGCGCTGTTGCATGAGCATTTCGCGGAGCAATCTACGGCTCAGATGGATCGGCTGTCGGCGTCCGAGACCCTGGATCAGGAAATTCGCGAGGGCATGGCCCGCATTGGGGCTGATGTTCGCGACAGTGAAGACCTGACTCAGCTGAAAGCCTCCGTGAGCCGTCACCTGTCTTCCATTGGCGATGCCGTCGGCCGGTTCCGGGATAAGGAAACCGATCGTGAGAAGGTGATGTCGGACCAGCTAAGGGCAATGCAGGAAAAAATTGCTGTAATGGAGGCCAATTCCGAGCAACTGCAATCGGAGGTCCGGCGCGAGCGCGAGCGTGCCATGACCGATCTGCTGACCCAGCTGCCCAACCGCGAAGCCTGGCAGGAGCGGCTGTCGTTTGAGTTCAACCGTTGGCAGCGGTACCAGAACGAGCTGACCATCGGCCTGCTGGACATTGATCTGTTCAAGCGTATCAACGACGGCTACGGCCACAAGGCCGGAGACCGGGTGCTGCAACTGATTTCCCGGGAGCTGAAAGCCAGCCTTCGGACTACCGACTATGTCGCCCGCTATGGCGGTGAGGAATTTGTATTAATGTTCCCGGAGACGGGACCGGACGCGGCCCTGGTGGCGATGGAAAAGTTACGGCAGCGGATCAGCAAGTTGCCGTTTCACTTCAGTGGCGAACCAGTAAGCGTGACCTTTTCGGCGGGCCTGGCGGCGTTCAGGCGGGGAGACTCGGAAGAAGCCGTATTTGAACGTGCCGACCGGGCCCTCTATCTGGCCAAGGACTCCGGTCGGAATCGCATCAATATTGAAGACGAAGACGCCAGTCAGTGACGCATGCGAGCATCGAGTTCGTCGATAACTTCGGCCCAATCGCTGTCCTCTTCCAGACCTTCTTCCAGGAAGTGTGACTGACTCTCAGACCAGAAGGGCGCATCCTGCAGCGCAATCTCCCCGGGCAACGGCGAGTATTTGGTCACGAAGTCCTCAATGCTCTTTTCATCAGCCGCCAGGCCGAGTTGTTCGAAAAGGGTATTGAGCGTGTGCTTGCTGGTGTCCATGGGTTGGTTTCTCCTGATCGGCGTTTGCCAGAATGAAATCACAGTCGTTTGCAGGTATTGTTCCCTGAAATGTAGCGGAACCCCTAAGGATATCCAGTGAAGGCGATCCCACCCTTCTTACTATGCTGCCTTCTCGTGCTGTTTCAATCCCCATTGCGTGCCGACCCGCCCCAGCCGTCGCCAGCGCCGATCCTGGGCAATGAACAGCTGACCTGGCTTGGCGAGCAGGACAGTTTTCGGATTGGCGTACACATCGGCCAGGTTCCGCTGATCTTCGATACCGGCGATGGCACCCTTGCCGGTACCTACATCGATTACCTGGCCCGGCTCTCGGGTAAGCTGGACGTGCCCATTGAGCCGGTAACCCTGGGCCAGGACAGCGAAGCGCCCGGGCCGGTCACCGACGCAATTCTGACAACCCGCCTGCCCGACGCCCAGGTGACCCCGGGCAAGCGTTACAGCGAACCCCTGATGAGCCTGACGTACGGTCTGTTTGTCAGTGCCGGCGACGTTGCCATTCGCAGCCTCTCGGATCTTGAAGGTGGCCGCATAGCGATCATCGATGGCGACGTTAGCCAGTATCCGATGCTCGACCCGGTTGAGAGCTTCACCCCGGTTCCGGTCGACAGCATTGGTGATGCCGTCAGTCGCGTGTTGTCGGGGCAGGCCGATGCTTTTCTCGGACCCGTGCCGGTGGTATCGGATTACCTGCAGTCGGCGATGATTAGTGGTATCGGACTGGCGGCATTGCTGGAGGAGGCCCGGGTTGATGTGGTGTTGCAGGTGGACGTGGACGACGATCGTTTGTTTCACGTGCTGAACCAGGCGGTGGCGGCAATCAGCCACAACGAACACCGGGTTATCCGCCAGGCCTGGCTGCAGGCCGATGTGCCGGCGCTGGAACGCAGTGGCCTCGAATTATCGGCTTCAGATCAGGAGTGGCTCAAGCGGCATCCCAATTTGCGAGTGGCCTTCCGATCGGACTGGCCGCCGTTCGAGTATGCCCAGGATGACCGGCCAACCGGTCTGGTGCCGGATCTGGTGACTCGTCTGGAGACCGAGCTGAATGCCAGGTTCAATCGTTCGGTGGTGTCGGATCGTGGCGTCGCCGAGCGGCAGTTGCAAGCCGGCGATATCGATATTCTGCCGGGGCTGTCTCGAACCCCGCGCACCGAAAGTGAGTACTTGTTTACCCGCGCCTACCTGACTGTGCCCATTGCCCTGGCCATTCGGGACGACGGCCGCTTTATTGGTGAATTGCGCGAACTGCGCGATGAGCGTGTGGGGGTGGTCAATCGTCACGCGGCCCATGATTACCTGCTGATCAACCACCCGAACCTCGATATCTATCCGGTGGAAACGGTTGAGGAAGGCTTGCTGGCGTTGTCCAACGGCGATCTGGAGGTGATGGTTACCCACATTCCGGCGGTCAGTTACACCGTGGCCCGGCTCGGACTGTCGAATCTGCGAATCACCAGCATCACGCCCTACGAGTACGACCTGCGGCTGGCGGTCAGCAAGGACAACCCCGAGTTGCACCGGATTCTGAATCAGGCACTGAACAGCCTCGACGCGTCGGAAACGGAGGCCATCTACAACCGCTGGATCCACCTCGATATCGAGCAGGAGACTGACTACACGGTGGTGCGACGGGTGGTGCTGATAGCCGTGCTGGTGGTGCTGATCTTCCTGTACTGGAACCGCAAGCTGTCCCGGGAAGTGGATGAGCGGATTCGTTCCGAGAATGCCCTGCGGCGTAGCGAAGATGAATTGCGGGCGGCCAAGCTGGAAGCCGAGCGCCTGGCCCGGGAAGCGGAAACCGCGAGTCTGGCCAAGAGTGAGTTCCTGGCCAATATGTCCCACGAGATCCGGACTCCGATGAATGCTGTCATTGGCTACAGCGACCTGCTCAACAATACCGTTACCGATCCCCAGCAGCGAACCTATCTGGAAGCAATCCGGGCGGGCAGTCGAAGCCTGTTGATGCTGATCAACGACATTCTCGATCTGTCCCGAATCGAGGCCGGCAAGCTGCGACTGGATTATTCGGCGGTTTCGATGCGCCGATTGTTGGGCGATGTGCGACACATCTTCGATTTGCGCGCCATGGAACAGGGTATTTCGTTGGAGGTCAGTGTCGATTCAAACATGCCGGCCGCGATGATGCTCGATGAAACCCGGTTGCGGCAGGTGCTGTTCAACCTGGTGGGTAATGCCATCAAGTTTACCCACGAGGGTGGGGTTACGGTACGGGCCACGGCGACGCGGCTGAAGTCCGAGAAAACCAGCGAGTCGGACGCCGGCGGCGGTGAGGTTCGTAAGTTCTACCGGCTGGTGGTTACGGTCCGGGATACCGGTATTGGGATTCCTGCGGATCAGCGCGACCGAATATTCGACGCCTTTGAACAGCAGGAAGGCCAGAATACCCGGCGTTATGGCGGTACCGGCCTGGGGCTGGCAATCAGCCGGAAACTGGCGCGCATGATGGGCGGTGAATTGGAGCTTGAGAGTGAGCCCGGTGAAGGCTCGGTGTTTACCGTGGTCCTGCCCAGGGTGGAGGCAACCGGGCAAGAAGCCGAAGACGAAGGCGAACCCAAGGAAGCCGAGCGCCTGCTGGCCCAGACCCTGAGTATTCAGGAGCGTGGCTGGCTGCGGGAACAGTTGGCCTCGGATTTCGGAGATGAGTGGCAAACCATTCGCGAAAGCGGGGATCCGGAGAAGATGAAAGATTTCGCCCGGCGGTTGATGGCATGGGGGCAGCGGTTCCGCTCGAAATCGGTGACCCATTACGGTGAGAAACTGCTGGCGGACGTGGAGGCGTTTAATCTGGACGCGGTGAACAGTGCTCTGGAATCGTTCCCGAAACTGCTTGGTCGCAAGCGATAGTCGGGGTGCCTTAGAGGCAGTCGAACTGGGAGCGGCGGTCGAAGGCAACCGCAACCATGTCGTAACCGGAATTGGAGAGCTGGCGAATCAGATCGAGGTCTTTCAGCAGGGTCATGCATACCTTGTGCACGCTGGCCTGAAGTTGCTCTACTGGGGGCTGCGCGGCTTCAAACCGGAAATCAACAATCAGGTATTTGCGTTCTACGGCCGCAGAGGCGGGGATGTCTTCACGCTCTACACTTTCGTAGCCAATGTACGTCGCCTGGTCCTGGGGAAAAACCTGGCTCATCAGGATATCGAGGTTCTCGCCATGGGCGGAGCCGGTGGCTGCTAGTAGGGTGACGAGCATGGCAGTGGCAAAAAAAGTGGTTCTCATGACGGGTGCTCCCCGTGGCAATCAGACATTCGTGTTACCGAGTGTAAACTTTCGTTACAGGTGATTATTGCAGAGTGGCTGGCACTTTGCGTAGTGAAGGGCATTAATTTTTCAACTTTTTGCGTTTGTTGCGGTTCGGGTGGCGGCCTGGCAGCAGCCGGCGGCTAAGCTATCAACTATTCTGTGAATAAGACAGTCATATAAGAGGAATTCGCATGTTTCAGCTCGTCTTTAAAGGAGAATGCGCTCCCGGTACCGATCCGGAAGCTGCTCGAGCCAATGCGCGCAACCTGTTCAAGGCCAGTGTCGAGCAGGTGGAGCGGATGTTCAGTGGCCAGCCGGTGGTGATTCGCAACAAGCTGGAAGAGGTTCAGGCTGAAAAGTACCGTGCAGTACTGAAGAAGCACGGCATGATTGCCTATGTTCAGCCTATGGCGGGCGCGCCGGAACCGTCGCGTCCGGCCTCCACGGCCACTCCGGAGCCCGTGGCATCGAGTGCCGCTGAGCCGGCGGCCACTGAAACGCCGCAGCCAGCCCCGGCAACCGGCACGGTGCCTGAAACCGAGCCCGGGGAACGCTTGCCGGTGGCCGGTGACAAGGTGGACGACATTCTGTCCGGCTCGGGTCTGAGCCTGGACCCGGTGGGTGTCACGTTGATGGAGCATCTCGAGGTGGAAGCGCCGATGTTCCAGCACATTGAAGACTGGACACTGGCGCCCGCCGGCACCGATCTGGGCGTGGAGCGGGAGTTGCCACCGCCGGTGGTGCCGGATGTGTCGCACCTGTCATTGGTCGACGAAGACGCAACTGACAAGCCCACCCACGGTGCCTGATTCGAGAGTACTGCTGGCAATGAAACTTGGTTTGCAGGTTGTGGTCCTGGCCATCGCCGTGATGGCTGCGCCCCTGTATGCGGCAGAGCGGCCAAAGGTTGGGCTGGTACTGAGTGGCGGCGGCGCAAAAGGCATGGCCCACGTCGGGGTGCTGCGGGTGCTGGAGGAAATGAACATTCCCGTGGACCTGGTGGTGGGCACCAGTGCCGGCTCTGCAGTGGGCGCCCTGTATGCATCAGGGATGCCGGTGGAGGACATCGAACGTCGGTTCATTGAGATGGACTGGCTGTCCAGCTTCCAGGACGATCCCGGTCGGGTCTACAAGCCAATACGGCGCAAACAGGATGAGGTGCGACTGCCCGTTACCCCGGGCATTGGGGTCCGGGCCGATGGCCTGTACGTCGGGGGCGGCATCATCGCGGGTCAGAATCTCGGTTTCATTCTCAATGAACTGACCCGCAACGCCGCGCTGGTGGAGGACTTCGATCGCCTCGCCATCCCATTCCGGGCGGTGGCCACCGATCTGGAATCCGGCGAACAAGTGGTGATGGGCGATGGCAATCTGGCCGAAGCAGTCCGCGCCAGCATGAGTATCCCCGGTGTTTACGCTCCTGTTAACCGCAATGGCCGGCTGTTGGTGGACGGTGGAGTGGCTAATAACCTGCCGGTTAGCGTGGCCCGGGACATGGGCGCAGACGTGATCATTGCTGTCGATATCACCGACCCGCTGCTGGATGCTGAAAAACTGAACGAAGCTTTCTCCGTAGTGGGACAGCTGACCACCATCATGACCCGTCGTAATACCGAACAGCAGCTTGATCTGCTGGGCGATCAGGACATCATTGTCCGGCCCGACCTCGTGGGCGTCAGTTCGGCAGATTTCTACAATGCGCCGATGCTGTTCGAACTGGGTGCTACCGCTGCCAGGGAAAAGGCTGTGGAGTTGAGGCCTTTGATGGTGTCGCCTATCGCGTGGGCCGGCTACAAGGAGCAGGTGGCATTCACCCCCTACCAGGCCGGGCCGATTGGCCGTATTCGAATTGAACAGGGTGGGGGCCTGGCCCCTGAATTCCTGCGGGAGCGAATTCAACAAAAGGCTGGTGAGCCACTCGACGTGGAAACACTGGAAGCGGATCTCAAGCGTATTTATGGTCTGGGCTATTACGAAACGGTGTCCTACGCCTTGGAACCGAGTCCGGATGGCACCGTGTTGACTGTGCGGGTAAAGGAGAAAAGCTGGGGGCCGAATTACCTGTCGTTTGGCCTTGGGTACGAGGACAACTTCGACGGTGAGACCCGTTTCAATATCGCCACCGGTCTGAGGATGACCGAGCTTAATGATCTGGGTGCGGAATGGCAGAGCGGGGTTCAGCTCGGTACCGATCCCTGGGTACGAACCCAGTGGTATCAGCCACTCGATTATGGCTACCAACGTTTCCTGGTGCTTGGTGGCGAGTACAGTCGTGACACTCTGGGTATCTATGACGGTGGTACCCGACCGGTCAGCGAAGTGGACGTCACGTACCGGGATCTGGACCTGGCTCTGGGTATGGAGTTGGGCGGTAACGCTGAAATCCGCCTGACATACGTCCGTGGCTTTGCCACCGTGGATGAACAGATCGGCCAGCCGATCGTACGCGATGATACCGTGCATCGGGGCGGTCTCAGCCTGCAACTGGTGCATGATTCCCTGGACGACACCTTCTTCCCCCGCCACGGCGCCTTCGCTGGTATTCGGGGCCGGGTGGAGCGCGAGGGTCTGGGCTCAGACCGCCAGTTCGATTCGGTCACCGGCATGGTGCTGGGCACCGACAGCTGGAAAGGCTTCAATATGACCGGCTTGCTGTTTGCCGAGGCGGTAACCGCCGGTGAACCCGGCATCGAGAACGCGGTGCGCCTGGGTGGGTTCCGCCGGTTGTCGGCGTACGCGCCGGGCGAGATTACCGGCGATAACGCCCTGCTGGGTGCACTCTATGCCAGTCAGGCATTTGGCGGGCCGTGGGTGCCCTGGTTTGCCGGTGCTGGTTTTGAGGCAGGAAACGCCTGGGAATCGTTTGATCAGGCCAGCTGGCGTAACACGGTGCGTTCCTACAGCGTGTTTGCCGGCGTGGATACCTTTCTGGGGCCGGTGCAGTTTGCTACCGCCTACAACAACCGGGACGACTGGGCCGCCTACCTGAACATCGGTTTCTCGTTCACCCAGCTGTTCTACTGATCTTCCGCTAGGTGTCCTGCTTCTCGATCACGGCGATGGCGTCCAGCACCTGCTGGCACTGCTGCATGGCGTAGCGGTGGAGGATCGCCGTCAGGCGCTCCTCATCCCGGTCTTTAATCGCCTGGATGGATTCCTGCATGTGCGCCAGGTTGTCCTCGAAGACATGGCTGCCACCGCGCTGGAAGGCTACGAAAGCGCAACGCTTGGCCGAGGGCCAGAGATCATCAATGGCGGCCACGATAAAGTAGTTGTCTGCGTACACCAGCGAGGCCTTGGTGTACTCGATACCCAGTTCGAGAAACGCCATCAGGTCGCTGGTCTCAAAGCAGGATTTCATCTGGGCATAGAGCGACTCCAGCCGTTCCATGTCGGCCGGCTGCCACTGCCGGACCAATTTTCGGCCGGTGTGGGTCAGGTAGAGTTCGAGTGTCTCGTACAGACTGCGGACAAAATACTCGTCGAGGGTGGTCACGAAGGCGCCCTTGCGCGGCACGTTCCGCACCAGGTGGCGTTTCTCCAGCAACAGCAGACCCTCGCGGATGGAGCCGTGGCTGACGTCCATATCCTTGGCCATGGCACCTTCGTAAATGCGTTCGCCAGAACGTAGCTGGCCGAAGGCAATCAGGTTTTCAATATGGCGGGCGACCTGTTCGGTCAGGGTTTCTCTGGGTCGGAAGGCGTTCATGGTGTGGTGTCGCTACTGCATACGGGCCGATAGATCTTGGAATAGTCGCATAATCGGGCTGGAAGAAACCAGTACCTTGCTCGCAGCCGGGATCATAGCAGTGGCGCGAGCAGGCGGATGGCACGGCAGGTCAACCGGAACAGGATGGACCTGTCCTTGTAGTCGCGCTCGGTCATCAGCCGGCAGTTGTCCAGGTCGTCTTCGAGCATGGACTCAACGCTGTTGATGAAATGAGGCGCGGTGGTTACGGCAGTGATTTCAAAGTTCAGCCGCATTGACCGGTTGTCCAGGTTGGCCGTGCCCACCGCGGCGTAACGGTCATCCACCAGAACGACCTTCTGATGCATGAAGCCCGGCTGATAGCGGTAGATGCCAACACCGCTTTTACAGGCCTGAACCAGATAAGAGTACGCCGCCAGGCCAATCAGCCTGCTGTCGGATTTCTCCGGAATCATGATGCGCACATCGACACCACGAAGGGCAGCCAGCTGCAGCGCGTTCATGATTTGAAAGTCAGGCACGAAGTAGGGCGAACAGATCCACAGGCGATTGCGGGCGTTGTTGATACAGTTCAGGAAGAACAGGGTGCAGGTTTCCCAGTCATCCGCCGGCCCGGTTGGCAGCATCAGTACCCGATCCTCACCGGCGGTGTTGTTCTGCGGCGCCCAGTCCAGGTCCGGGCACTCATCACTGGCCCAATTCCAGTCCTCCAGCCAGGTCAGCTGCAGCCCGGTCACCGCCGGGCCCTCAATCCGGCAATGGGTATCCCGCCAGGGTTCCTGGTCCATGGCAGTGCCAAGGTATTCGTCGCCGAGATTGATGCCGCCGACAAAGCCGATGGTGCCATCGCAGACCAGCAGCTTGCGGTGGTTACGGAAGTTAATCTGGAACCGGCGTCGGCGAACGTTGCCATCACCAAAGGAGGCTACCCGGGCGCCGGCAGCGGTCAGCTGCTTCAGATAGCTTTTCGATAGCCCGACGCTGCCGATGTTGTCATACAGGAAACAGACCTCCACGCCCTGAGCCAGTTTGCGCTCCAGGATCGACTTGATGCGGCGGCCAACCCGGTCGGAACGGACAATGTAGAACTCCATCAGAATATAGCGGGTGGCGTTTTCCATGGCTTCGAACAAGGCTTCAAACGTGGCCTCTCCGTCTCGAAGCAGGGTGCAGCGATTGCCCTCGGTAAAGGGTTGGCGGCCCAGTTTGCACAGCACCTGGAGTTCGTCGGTAAAGTACTGGTCGGCCGGCGCCGCGATGGACGTGGTTTGGCGCTCAAACCGGTTCAGCAGGTTGGTCAGGCCCCGGTTCCCCATGCGCCGGGCCCGGACGTAACCTCCGAAACGATAGCGCCCGAACAGCGCAAACAGCGGCACCGCCACGTAGGGCAAACCGAGCAGGCCGATGATCCAGGCGATGGCGCCCTGGGCGGTGCGATAGGTCAGCAGAATCCGGTAGATGCAGGCCAGTGCGGCCAAGTAAAGCAGGCCAAGCGCCACTGCCACCAGAGAGACATTTTCCATAATCACTTATCTGTTTCCGAAGGGGCTGAGGCCCCGGATGTCGGGTGGGTGCGGGCCAGCTGATTGGCGCGGTACTGGGCCGGCGCCGTGCCGGTCCAGCGTTTGAACGCGCGGCTAAAGGCGCTGAGTTCCGAAAATCCCAGCAGGAAGGCGATTTCACCCAGGGCGTAGTGATCTGCAGCGACATAGCGTAGAGCCTTGTCCTTGCGAACTTGCTCGACCAGATCGTGGAAGCTGAGCCCCTCCCGCTTCAGTTTTCGATACAGGGTCTGGCGGCTCATGTGACACTGCCTCGCCAGGCTGTCGGCATCAATCCTCTCCGTGGCCATCTGCTTGGAAATCAGGCGTCGGATCTTGCGGCCGAATGAGCGTCTCGGTTGCAGCCGCGCCAACACCGAGTTCACCTGCTTCAGTACCGCGGAGTATACGTAGGGATTGCGGCGGGGGATGCCATGACTGAGATGGCGACTGTCGAAGGCCAGCCGGGTAGAGACACAGTCAAATGTCACCGGGCCACCCAACAGGGTTTCATACTCGCCGGCGTAACTTGGGCGCGGATGAGCGATCTCGACCCACTCGGCCTGAATCTCCGGGTGAATGAAGTGACGGGTCCGGCTCAGCGCTGCTGCAAGGGTTCGGTCCATGTCCTGCCGGGAGTAGTGGTTGGGGGCATCCGGTTGCCAGGTCAGGATGGCCTCTTCGCCCGTCTGCTCAAAACTCAGGGTCACCGATTCGTTGATTAACCGGTGCAGGCGGACATACTGGGTCACCGCTTCACCCAGGGTGTCGCAGTTGAAGAACACGTGGCCCACCAGCCCCATGCGTTCCGGATCGACTACCAGGCCGGCGTGCAGACCCACGGCCGGATCACCGGTTACCTGCTCAGCGTAGTCCCACAGGCGGTAGTGAGCCGGCGCCGGTATCCTCAAATCCGGATCGGCCAACGCCTGCAAGTCCATGCCAATGATCTGTTGTACCCGGGCTGTGTCCAGCAGGCCCTGGCTCTGGAGGTAATGCACCAGAGCCAGCGTACTGGAGGCGGCCACCAGGGGTGTGTGGTTGTTTTCTGACGCAGCAGAGATCAAGGCGTATTCCCGATGGTTAACAAACTTTCATCTGGGTTTGATACAAAATGTCAAGCGAATGAAACCGCCTGTCAACGGTTTGTCATGGCAACAACGATAGCATTAAGTCATCAGGTTGATGCAATGGAACGGTGTTTTCAGGAGGAGTTATATGGAACAGGAAATTTTTGTACCGCACAATGAGACCGAACGGACGAACGTTATGGCGCTCGCCGAGTACTTGAACAGCATCTTCTATTGCTGAGTCCTTCGGCGTAACGCCGACGACTGAAAAAGCCGGGCCTTGGCCCGGCTTTTTTGTGCCTGTACTTTGGTTCCAGAAGGACGATCACGGCCAGGCAAAATTTGCGCGCTGCACTGGCGGTGGTAATGTAACCGGTCAGAAACCACCCGCTAAACCGGAGATCGTCTACCCATGAGTGTCGAGCTGAACCACCGAATTACCGGCGAAGGTGCGCCGCTGATCCTGTTGCATGGCCTGTTCGGGTCGCTGGAGAATCTCGGCGGCATTGCCCGCCGGCTGCAGGACGAGTGGCAAGTCCACGCCCTGGATCAGCGTAATCACGGCAGTTCTCCCCACAGCGATACCATGGACTACCCCGCCATGGCCGAGGATGTGATTGCCTATCTGGACCGGCAGGGCATCGACAAGGCCCGTCTCCTTGGCCATTCCATGGGCGGCAAGGTGGCTATGCAGGTGGCCTTGCAGGCCCCGCACCGGGTCGAGAAAATAGTGGTCGCCGATATTGCGCCGGTCAGTTACAAGCCCCGCCACGACGCCATTCTGGAAGGCCTGAAAAGCCTCGACTTGCAGAATGCGCGCACTCGCCAGGATGCCGACAAGTTCTTGTCTGAGTTTGTTGATGTGCCTTCCATCCGCCAGTTCCTGCTGAAGAATCTTGAACGGGTACCGCGGGAGGAGCAGGAAGAGGGCGGAGCCGTCTTCCGCTGGCGCCTGAACCTGCCGGTCATCGATGCCTGTTACGGCAATCTTGCCATGGCTCCGGAAGGCGACGGACCCTACGAAGGGCCGGTGTTGTTCCTGAAAGGTGCCGAATCGGCTTACATTCAGGAGAAGCACCGGGAGCAGATTGAGCGTCTGTTTCCTGCCGCGGAGCTGCGTGTGATTGAGGATACCGGGCACTGGCTGCACGCCGAGAAGGCCGATACCTTTGCTGCCCTGAGTCGCCGGTTCCTGGCCGAGGGTCAGTAGGTTATTTTTCCCCCGGGGTTCGTATTTTTCTCCGGTGGCAGCGGTCTGCTAAGGTTAAGCCATCGCGGGGACGGGTTTGAATACACGAACAGGCGGGCATGATCTATGAAATGGTTGATGGTGGGAGCGCTGGTCCTGTTCGTGTTGCTGGGCAGTTTTCTGCTGACACCGTCGCCCATTGACAGCAAGGCCTGGCAGCCGCCATCGCCGCCGCCGCTGACCGGGCCCCTGGCCCCCAATGAGCGGCTCCGGCTGGCGGACCTGCTGGCACGCGGGCAAGTGTATGGCCCGGAAGATACCACCGTCAGTGACGATGGTACTGTCTACGCCGGCACCCAGGATGGCCGCATTGTCCGGCTGTTCCCTGATGGCCGGGTGGAAACCTGGCTCAAGACCGAAGGCCGCCCCCTGGGCCTGGTGTTCGATGACGCCGGCAATCTGATTGTGGCCGACGCCTGGAAAGGCCTGTTGTCGATCGCGCCGGACAAGACTATCACCGTGTTGGCGCGGGAAGCCGAGGGCACCCCGTTCCGGTTCACCGACGACGTCGATATCGGTCCCGATGGCCGCATCTACTTCACCGACGCCAGTTCCCGTTTCCAGCATCCGGATTACCGGCTCGACCTCCTGGAAATGCGTCCCCACGGGCGCCTGCTGCGGTATTCGCCGTATACCGGCAAGGTTGAGGTGCTGCTCGGCAACCTGCATTTTGCCAACGGTGTCTCGGTCTCGCCGGACGGGGCCTTTGTGCTGGTCAACGAAACCTGGAAGTACCGCACCCTACGTTACTGGATTCACGGCCCCAAGGCAGGCCAGGCCGAGGTGTTTGCCGACAACCTGCCGGGCTTCCCCGATAACCTGGCCGTGGACGCTGAGGGTCGTTACTGGGTGGCCTTTCCCTCGCTTCGTGACACCCGGGTGGATACCCTGCACCGCAGTCCCTGGCTCAAGGATCTGGTGGCCAAGCTGCCGGACCGCCTAAAGCCCACGCCGCGTGAATACGGCCTGGTGGTGGCTTTTGATCGGGATGGGGAGGTGATTACCAGTCTCCATGACACCCGGGGCACGCACTTGCAGGAGATCACCTCGGTCAATCCCCACGGCGGTTACCTATACTTTGGTTCACTTCACAACGATCGTATCGGGCGGCTACCGTTGCAGGCCATTCCCGGTCTTGGAGACGATGAAGTATGACCGACGCCAGCGCCCTTCAGTGGGATCTGCCAGATCCGTTTACCCTTGAAATCACCGTGCGGGACGACGACACCGATCGCCTGGGGCATGCCAACAACGTGGTCTACGTGCGCTGGCTGGAAGACGTGAGTTGGGCCCACATCGAAAGTCTGGGTATGACCTGGGAATTGCATGAGGCCACCGGCAAGGCGATGGCCATCACCCGCACCGAGATCGACTATCTGACCTCAGCCAATACCGGTGACCGGCTGATCCTGGGCACCTGGTTGACCGGCTATGACGGCCGCTTTCGCTCTTCGCGCCAGTTCCAGCTGGTCCGCCCGGCTGACGGCAAGACCCTGGTACGGGCGGTTTCCACCCATGCCTGCGTCGATATGAAATCCCAGCGCCCGAGCCGGGCTCCCCGTGAATTCGCCGAGATCCTGGCCGCCGCCGCAGTCGACGGTGGCGCCGGCGTGGCCGTCAAATGAATCACCTTTGGTGCCATCTTCTGCTAGTCTGAAAAAACTGCTTCCCGTTACTGCCGTTGTCCGGAGACCGTCATGGTAAATCCCGAAGAGTCCAGCACCGAAAACACCATGCGTCATGTCAGCTATGCCCGGTTTGGCGAACGCGATGTCCTGCAGGTGAAAACGTCGGATATCCCGCAGCCCGGCCCGGGCCAGGTACTGGTGCGCGTTCATGGTGCCGGTCTCAACCCCATCGACTGGAAGACCCGTAAAGGGCTGGGCTTCGCCGCCCGGCAGATTGAAAACAGCCTGCCATGGACCCCGGGTTACGACGTGGCCGGCGAAGTGGTTGCAGTCGCCGACGACGTGACGACACTGGCGCCCGGAGATCGGGTGATGGGCATGATCGGCTTTCCCGAGGGTGGCGGTGGTTACGCCAGTTACGCGGTGGCCGGGGCTGATGAATTTGCCATCGTACCGGAAGAATTGGATCTGCTGGCGGCCGGCGCCTTACCCCTGGCAGCCTTGACTGCCTGGCAGGCGCTGTTCGAAGTGGCCAAGCTGGAGTCCGGGCAGAAAATCCTGGTTCACGCCGGTGCCGGTGGGGTAGGGCATTTTGCCGTTCAGTTTGCGCTGGAGCGCGGTGCTCACGTGGTGGCCACGGCGTCTGCGTCGAACCGGGATTTCCTGGCCGAGCTGGGTGTGCACGAAGTCATCGATTACCGCACCACCGACGTGGCTGAAGAGTGCTACGGCCTCGATGTTGTGCTTGATCTGGTGGGCGGTGAGGAAGGTAAGCGCTCGCTGCATACCCTCGGTGAGCATGGTGTTCTGGTGACCATCCCGACGGTGACCGCCGATGAAATCATCAGTGCCGCCGAGAACATGGGCTTGCGTGCCCATGGGATGACCGTGCGTCCCGATGTCTTTCACCTGGATGAAATTGCCGAGCTGATCGAGGATGGCGATGTCCGGGTACATCTGGATCAGATCTTTCCCCTTGATCAGGTTGCCCACGCCCATGAACTGCTCGAAGGCGGTCACGTGCGTGGCAAACTGGTGCTGGACTGCCGCTGAGGGGCTTAGGTTAAGCCCCTCGGTTACTCTCGCTCTCCTTCTCGTTCGAGCCGTCGCCAGCGGCAGTGCCATTGTCTGCCTGGCCGTCCCGCTCCTTGCGCTCCTTGCGAGCCTGGGGCGGAACCAGGCTGATCAGCATCCAGTCTTTCTCCGGTTTTAGCGTCTCCATGTCCATTACCGGCATGACGTGGCCCTTGCTGTCGAACACGAACAGCACCAGGGCCTGGCGCTGGAACTTGTTCAGGAAGTCGTCATAGCTGAACTCGTCGCTGAGTTGGGTAGTGCGCACTGTGTAGTCCTGGCTCGCCAGGCTGGCCAGCTTGGCGTAGCTCACACCTCCGAACAGGCCGCGGGTCATCTGGATTTTCTCAGCGGTCTGGTGCCGCGCTTTCTGATCCTGATCGCCTTCCGCGAGACTGAACACGCTGTGGTTCCCGAACCAGTCCAGGAAGTGGTAGGTGGCCAGTGAGTTCATGTGTTTATAGGGCGAGATCACCAGCAGGTTGCCGATACCCGTCAGGTCCAGGTGGGTCGAGGCGTGTTCCGACACCGGATTGCCAAAATAGGTCTGCAGGTTTTCCATGCGCGCTTGACGCACGTTCTCCCAGTTGGTGTCCGCCAGAGTGACCGGCACGTCGGATTTTTTCAGGGCCAGGCCGATCATGCGCGCTACGGGGTTAGCCCCGAGTACCAGAAATCCGTAGGCCGCCGGCTCGTCTACTTTCAGCATTTTGGCCACTGGGCGAGCGGTCAGGCTCTGCAATGTCACGGTGGCAATGATAAGCATGAACACCAGCGGCACCAGGGTGCCGGCACTCTCGTAGCCTAGTTTCTGAAGCTGAAAAGCAAACAGTGCCGAGACCGCAGCCGCTACAATGCCACGGGGGGCAATCCAGCTCAGAAACAGTTTCTCCCGCCAGTTCAGTTTGGTGCCAATCGCCGACAGGAAAATGCTCAGCGGACGGGCCACCAGCATCAGGATTGCCAGAACCAGGGCCAGGCCCCAGCCCAGTTCGGCAATGGCACTGAACTCCACGCGGGCCGCCAGAATGATGAACAGGGCAGAAATGAGAAGGACGCTGAGCGACTCTTTGAATTCAAGAATGCTCTCGATCGGCACCTGCTTCATGTTGGCCATCCAGATACCCATCACGGTGACCGTCAGCAGGCCAGATTCATGGGCGATTTCGTTGGACAGAGCGTACACCCCGAGCATGAACGTCAGGGTGCCGGCATTGTGCAGGTACTGTGGGACCAAGTGCTTGCGCAGTATCAGGCCGTTCAGGTAACCGGCCACAGCGCCGATCAGAAAACCCACCATCAGGGTCTTGCCGAAAATGTACAGCGAGTGGCCAAACACGTTGCCCTGGCCCCAGGACACAATGCCCTCGAACACCAGGACCGCCAGCAGGGCACCAACCGGATCGATGATGATGCCTTCCCAGCGCAAGATGTTGGCCAGATTGGATTTTGGCCGGACCGAGCGCAGCAGCGGTGCAATTACCGTGGGGCCGGTAACGATGGAAATGGCGCCGAACAGCAGTGCCACCGGCCAGGATACATCCAGCAGCCAGCGTACTGATAATGTGCCGATGATGCAGGTGACGATGGAACCAACCGGAATCAGGTTGCGCACCATTTTGCCGTGGCCACGGATTTCTGCCAGGCGTAGGGTCAGGCTTCCTTCGAACAGGATAATGGCGACCGCCAGGGAAATGACCGGGAACAGCAGCTCACCGAACACCGCTTCTGGCACCAGGAAGCCGAAGAGCGGACCAGCTGCCAGGCCGCCGGCGAGCAGAAACAGGATTGCCGGCATCCTGACCCGCCAGGCCAGCCATTGGCAGAACAGAGAGAGAACGCCGATGCTGGCAAGCAGCAGGACCGTGCTAATGGGCATAATGAGGGCAAATCCTTAGGGTTATTGGTTGGCGCGTCTGGCAATCCGGTTCAGCAACCGGGACGCCGCAAAGAAGCCAAAACTGGCGGTGACCGGGCTTGCCGCGCCGAAACCTGATGCGCAATCCAGTCGCACCGGCCCTTCTGTTGCCGGTTTCTGCAAGCACACCTCGCCGTTCCCGGCAGGATATGTCAGTTGCTCCAGCGAGTATACGGCCTCAATACCAAAACGGCGCTTTGGGTTGCGCGAAAAACCGTACTCCCGGCGCAACAGGTTCCGAACCTTCGCCAGCAGCGGATCCTGGGTGGTCTTGCTCAAATCCGCGACCTGGATCTGGGTCGGATCCATCTGACCACCGGCACCGCCGGCGCATACTAACGGTAGCTTGCGGCGCTGGCAGTGAGCGATCAGGGCGGCCTTGGCCTTGACGCTGTCGATGGCATCGACCACGCCGGTCATCTCCGGAGTGATCAGCTCAGCGACGTTCTTGGTGGTCAGGAAACCGAAATGCACCCGGATATCAGCCTGGGGATTGATTGCCCGCAGGCGGTCCGCCATGGCATCGGTCTTGGTACGACCGTACTGCTGCTCCAGGGCATGAAGCTGGCGGTTGGTGTTGGACACGCAAATGTCGTCCATGTCGATCAGGGTGATGGTGCCGATGCCACTACGGGCGAGCGATTCGGCGGCCCAGGAGCCCACGCCCCCCAGTCCGACAATGGCAATGTGGGCGGATCGAAAGGCCTCCAGGGCGCGGCGCCCATAGAGTCGTTCAATACCACCAAAGCGAAAGGCGTAATCGTCGGCGTTCATGCGGCCTCCGGTCGGGTCCGGTGTGGGACCGGACGGAATCAAAGAGCGCAATTGTAACCCAGAGCCGGGTCAGCCCGCAGGTGTTGCAGTACTCGGACGGTGCCGGGTGTTGCAGGGTGTTGAAAGAGTGAGGGAAGGTCAGGGCCGTTTGGCCCTGACCGGTTCTGACCTTAAGCGGCCCAGTGGTCGTCGTCGAACGCCATGAGGCTGCCTTTGCCAGTCTTGATGTCGCCCAGCAGCCAGTGGATTTCCGGCAGAAGTTTCTCAAAGTAGAAACGGGCAGACACCTGCTTGCTCTCCAGCAGTGGCTTGTTGGCGCCATCCGCTTCCAGCTGCTGACCGGCAACACCGGCCATGCGCGACCAGAGGTAGCCGATCACCGTCAGGGCCATCAGTCGCAGGTACGGGGTGGCGGCGGAGCCGGCCTGTTCCGGATCGCTCGGCGCGTTGCTTGCCAGCCACAGGGTGGCTTCCTCAAGACACTTGATGGCGTCTTTCAGCTCTTCACGATGGGGTGCTTCCGGGTTGTCCTTGAGGTAACCGGTGAGCACACCAAACAGGCTACGCACCAGCTGTCCGCCCTTCAGGCTGAGCTTGCGGCCGACCAGGTCCATGGCCTGAATGCCGTTGGTACCCTCGTAGATCCTGGCGATGCGGCCATCACGAACCAGCTGCTCCAGCGGCCAGTCGGTGGTGAATCCGGAACCGCCCAGTACCTGCAGACCGGTGTTGGCGTTGTTGAAGCCCTCATCGGTCAGGAAGGCTTTGACCACCGGCGTCAGCAGTTGCACCAGATCGTTCGACGATTCACGCACGGCTTCATCGGTGTGGGCCACGGACAGGTCCAGGTGGTGGCCGGTAAACAGGGCCAGGGCACGCATGCCTTCGTTCAACACTTTCTGGCGCATCAGCATGCGACGCACGTCGGGATGCACGATGATCGGGTCGGCCGGGCCGTCCGGATTCTTGGGGCCACTCAGGGAACGGCTCTGCAGACGCTCGCGGGCGAAGCCCAGGCTCTCCTGGTAAGCCATTTCGGCCAGGCCCAGACCCTGCATGCCCACCATCAGACGGGCTTCATTCATCATGGTGAACATGGCACGCATGCCGTCGTTGGGCTCGCCCACCAGCCAGCCTTTGGCGCCTTCAAAATTCATCACGCAGGTGGCGGAACCCTTGATGCCCATCTTGTGTTCCAGGCCACCACAGAACGCTGGGTTGCGCTCGCCGGTGTCCGGCAGGACCTTGGGTACCACGAACAGGGAAATGCCCTTGGTGGTGTCGGGCGCACCGGGCAGCTTGGCCAGTACCAGGTGGACAATGTTGTCGACCAGGTCGTGCTCACCACCGGTGATCCAGATCTTGGTGCCTTCGATGGCATAGCTGCCGTCGTCGTTCGGTGTCGCGCGAGAGCGGATCAGGCCCAGGTCAGTACCACACTGGGGCTCGGTCAGGCACATGGTGCCGGTCCACTCGCCGGAGATGAGTTTCTCCAGATACACCTTTTTCAGATCATCAGAGCCGTGGGCGTGAAGGGCGCTGATGGCGCCGTGGGTGAGGCCCGGGTACATGCCCAGCGAGAGGTTGGTGGAGCAGACCATCTCATCGACAATAAATTTGAGGGTGTGCGGAAGTCCCTGGCCACCAAACTCAAGCGGGGCATCCAGGGCGGTCCAGCCACCTTCAACAAACTTTTGATAGGCTTCCTTGAAACCGGCAGGCGTGGTCACCTCGTGAGTCTCGGGATCGTAGCTGCAGCCTTCGCGATCGCCAACCTGGTTGGTGGGCTGGATCACTTCCGCGGCCAGCTTGCCGGCTTCGTCAATGACCGCAGAAATCAGGTCGGGAGTGGCGTCGGCGTATTTTTCCAGCTCGTGGAGCCGGTCTGCACCCAATACATCAAACAACAGAAAGCGAAGATCGTTCGCGGGAGCCTGGTATTGCATGGAGTACTCTCCTCAGTGTGCTTCTTGACCTTGAGACGCCGAGCCAATCGCCCGAAATCTTGTGGTGTCTGTTGGTGTGGTTAATCAGAACCGGATATTCATACGCCCGTTTTAATGTCCCGGTTCACAGGCGCCAGCAGTCCAGCCATTAAATTGTTCGTATTTCCTTCAGGATCTGAGCGCGCGACTCAAGAGCGAGCCCGAGCGCTAGAATGTTCACAGCAGTGGGAGAGATACCATGGAACGAGTGCTGATAGCTGGGGCGTCGGGAGCCATTGGTGCTGCATTGGCGGAGGCCATTCTGGCCGAGTACCCGGATAGCCGGGTAGTGGGTCTGTGCCGGAACCCGGATCGGGCGCCCGAGACGTTGCGCAGCTCCGATCGGGTCATGTTGGTGCCTTGGGATGCCAGTGACGGCAGTTCTCTGGCCTCAGTGACCGATGCTCTGGAATCTGTGTTCCCGGCCCGAGAGGGTATCGACACACTTATTTATGCGGTCGGCTTGCTGCATTCCGACACCGTGTTTCCGGAGAAACGCCTGGAAGACTTGTCTGCCGACGCTATGAGCCAGGCTTTTGCAGTCAATGTCACCGGATTTGGCCTGCTGGTGCAGGCTCTGATCCCGTGGCTCAGGCACAAGGAGCTGAAACGTATTGCGGCAATTTCGGCGAAGGTGGGGTCCATCACCGACAACCGCCTTGGCGGCTGGTACACCTACCGGAGCTCCAAGGCGGCTCTGAATATGCTGGTGCGGGGGCTGTCGGTGGAGTTGCCCCGGCGTTGTATGCCGGTAGCCTGTGTGGCGCTGCACCCGGGCACTACCGAGTCGACGTTCAGTGAGCCGTTTCGTCAGTCGTTGGCGCAACTGAAGGTACATACGCCGGCGCAGACTGCGGAGAATCTGCTCAAGGTCATAGGCAATGTGAACAGTGACGACAACGGCCGCTTCCTGAGTTGGGATGGTTCAGAATTGCCTTGGTAGGTTATGGCGGGCACAAAAAAAGGGCGATCAACGATCGCCCTTTTTGTCAGCCTTGAGCCGCTCAGCGGATGAACGGGTTCAGCATCCGGGTAAAAGTGCCGGTCAGTTTTACCGGGGCACTCAATACCGACAGCGTGATGCAATCTTCACAACCCACAGCCACGGGCTTGTGTTCGTCCTTGTCATCCAGCACAACAAAGTCCCACTGATTGAACACACCTTTCTGGTCGGCAAATGCACCTTGCAAGACGATTGTGGTTTCTTCGCCCCGGTGGGTGTGGGCCGGAGCCTTGCCGCCTGCCGCCAGTTTCTGCAACACAACCTGCTCGGACTGACCCGGGAAGCGATCGGTAATGTCCAGCACGCTGACATCACCCAGCTGCCGCTTCCAAGGCAGCTTGTTGATGTCGTCGCCGAGCAGCTTCTGTAAGACACTGATCCGTGGCGCTGTGGCAGCCTTGGCTGCTTCCGCCGGCTCACTGTCGATCATGGAGAGAATGCTATCGAACATGCCCTCGGAAACAGACACCTTAGGCTGTTGTTCCATCATCACCGCACCCAGGCTGTCGAGCGTATCGACGCGACTGCGGCAATGTGGACATTCGTCCAGGTGCAGCCGAATGCACAGAGCATGCGGCTCGCTCAGATTGCCTGCGCTGTATTCCATCAAGCTCAGACTGTCGGGATGATGACGTGTCATACGTTTTGATCCTGCAAAATCACTTTCAACTTGTTCAACGCCAAGCGAACCCGGCTTTTCACTGTGCCAAGGGGAATATTCAACTCATTCGCGACCATCTGGTGCGACTTGTGTTCCATGTAGACCTTGGCAATCACGGTAGTCTGTTCTTCGGGCAAATGCGTCAGCGACTCCCGAATGCGCCGCTCCGACATGAGACGGTGCAACGATGTGACGGGTTCGTTCTCATTGTCTCCGGGAATCTGCCAGAGATCTTCGGTTTCAACCGGCATTTCCGCGCTAGTGCGCTGCATCTTACGCAGCATGTCGATGCGCTGGTTCCGGGCGATGGTGAAAATCCAGGTCGAGGCGGCGGCCTTGCGCCAGTCGTAGAGGCAGGATCGACGCCAAATGGAAACGAAGACCTCCTGAACCAGCTCTTCGGCATGGCTCGCCAGTCCGTTTGCCATGGCGTAATACTTGATCTGCGGGCCAAAGTGCTCAAAGAGCGCGTGGTAAGCCGCGCGATCCTGGTTCTTGCCCACTTTCTGCAGCAACTGGCTCCAAGGGTCTTTTCTTCCTTCAGAGCTGGTCGGTTTTTGCTCCAGTGTGCTCACTGGACGCTCCTTGACAGATACATGATTCGAACTTGTTCTAGCCATCATTCTATGCACTCGTCCCGGGTTTGTCAGTCAGGTAATTTACGGGCCGGATCGGTGCCCGGATCAGTGCAAATACGAAAAAGAAGGATGGGTGAGGGGGCAGGCGGCGCTTCCGGAGAAGCGCCGGGTTCACTCCTCCAGGTAGGTGTAGCCTTCCAGGCCTGCGGTCAGCTCCGCCAACAACTGCATTCGCTGGGAACCGGACAGGTGACTGGCGCTGAATTTCTGCTGGTAAGTCTTGAGCAGGTCCTCGGGCTCGAAGTTAACGTAGCGCAGCACCTTGGAAACCGTATCGCCGGTGATCCGCTGGCCAATGCTGAAGCCGCCTTCCGGATTCAGTTTCACATCTACCGAATGCGTGTCGCCAAACAGGTTGTGCATGTCGCCGAGAATTTCCTGGTAGGCCCCGGTCATGAAGAAGCCCATGAGCATTGGCTCGCCCGGGCTTTCCTCGGGCAGCGGCAGGGTGGTTTCTGTGCCCTGGCCGTCAACGTACTGGTCAATGCGGCCATCGGAATCGCAGGTGATGTCCTGGATAACGGCGCGGCGAGTCATTGGCCGGTTCAGGCCGTTGATCGGCATTACCGGGAAGATCTGGTCGATGCCCCAAACATCCGGCAGCGACTGGAACAGGGAGAAGTTCACGAACAGCTTTTCCGCCAGTTTCTCATTCAGTTCGTCAATGATCTCCCGGTGCGCCCGATTGGCCGAATTCAGCTGGTTCCGCAGCAGGCGGCAGCAGCGGGTGTAGAGGGTTTCGGCGTCGGCACGTTCCGGTAACGACAGCACGCCATGGGCAAACTGGCCATGGACATCGGCCATGGCGTGGAGCACGTCGTGGTAGATCTCGGCCAGCGAGCGCGGGGTGTCGGAATCCTCCAGGCTGAGCAGATCCCGCCACAGATCATGCAATGGCCCCGGTGCCTCGGGCGACGGCTGCTCCGGGCTGCGGTCCTGGGGTACTTCCCGGTCAATCACATTGGTCACCAGCACGGAGTGATGCGCAGTCAGGGCCCGGCCCGATTCGCTGATCAGGTTTGGGTGCGGGATGCCGTAGCGGTCGCATTCGGTCTGCAGGACATGAATCACGTTGTAGGCGTATTCGTGCACGCTGTAGTTCATCGAGCAACTGCTGCGGGAACGGGTGCCCTCGTAGTCCACGCCCAGGCCGCCGCCAATGTCCACGGTGCCGATGGGCGCGCCCAACTGGCGCAACTCGCTGTAGAAACGCGCGCATTCCCTTAGGCCGGTCTGGATGTCGCGGATGTTGGCAATTTGCGAGCCCAGGTGAAAGTGCAGCAATTGCAGGGTGTCGAGGGCGCCGGCCTGGCGAAGGGTGTTGACCACATCCAGCACCTGGCTGGCGGACAGTCCGAACTTGGATTTCTCGCCGCCGGTATTCTGCCAGTTGCCCTTGCCGATCGTGGCCAGGCGGGCGCGCACACCTATCAGTGGCGACACACCCAAATCCCGGGCTTCGTCCAGAATCAGTGGCAGTTCTGACTGCTTTTCCACCACGATAAATACCCGGTGGCCCAGCTTCTGGCCGATCAGTGCCAGGCGAATGTATTCCCGGTCCTTGTAGCCGTTGCAGACAATGACCGAACCGGGCTGCCGGGACATGGCCAGCACCGCCATCAGTTCGGGCTTGCTGCCAGCCTCCAGACCGATCTGGCCTTGGCTGGCGGCGGGTTCGGCCGACAACAGCTCTTCTATCACCCGGCGCTGCTGGTTGACCTTGATCGGATACACCGCAGTGTACTGGCCTTGATAGCCCTGGTCGCCGGCAACCATGTTGAAGGCGCCGCACAGTTTGTTGACCCGATCGTGCAGGATGTCGGTGAAGCGGATGAGCACCGGCAGCTGTATGCCGGACTGCAGCAGCGACTGAGTCAGGTCTGGCAGGTTGATGCGGGCCGGACTGTGGCCACGATCCGGGCGGACCAGCACCTGGCCCTGATCATTCACACCGATGTAGCCATCGCTCCAATGGGCAATGTTGTAGACCTTGTGGGCAGTGGTGCCGCTGGATTCGCTCATGCTTGCTATCCTGTCAGAAAACCGGGGCCGGCGAGATAGGGGCAGACGCGGCCGATTGTATGGTCGCCATTGTATGGATTCCGCTCGCCGGCTAAAAGAACCGGGTGTGGAAACTACACGACAAGTCCGGCGATTAAAGCTTTAGCTACCGGGGTGGCATGCCTACAATACGCCCCTTAACCCGGCTCATGGACCACAGCAGGAGAAGTACGATGACGGCATTGAACGAAGGTTGGTTTACCGAAGTATTCCAGGATCACGGGACGGCATTTTCCCTGCAGGTGAAAAAGAAGGTGCATGAGGAGCAGACGCCGTTCCAGAAGCTGGAAATCTATGAAACCGAAACCTTCGGCAACCTGATGGTGCTGGACGGTTGCGTGATGTTGACCAGTCGCGACAACTTCCTGTACCACGAGATGATGACCCACCCGGCCTTGTTCACCCACAAGGATCCGCGCAAGGTAGTGATCATTGGTGGTGGCGACTGTGGCACCCTGAAAGAAGTGCTCAAGCATCCGGGCGTAGAAGAAGCCTGGCAGGTGGAGATTGATGAGCGGGTCACCCGGGTTTCGGAAAAGTACTTCCCGGAGCTGTGTGAATCCAATGGTGATCCCCGGGCCAATTTCTTCTTTGGCGATGGCATCCAGTGGATTCGTGACATCGAGCCCAATAGCCTCGATTTGATCATCATCGACAGCACCGATCCGGTCGGTCCGGCCGAAGGCCTGTTCGCCCTCGATTTCTATCGCGATGCCATGCTGGCTCTGCGTGACGGCGGCTTGATCGTGCAGCAGAGCGAGTCTCCGCTGTTGCACACCAGCACCATCATCAAGTCGATTCACGACGACATGCGCAAGGCCGGCTTTGACCACGTCCAGACCCTGCCATTCCCGCAGCCGGTTTATCCCACGGGCTGGTGGAGCTGCACCATGGCGGGCAAAGACAAGCCTGTGCGCTATTTCCGCGAGGAAGATGCCGAGAACCGTCCGTTTGTTACCCGTTATTACAACCCGGGTACCCACCACGGCGCCCTGGCGATGCCGCAGTTCATGGTTGATGAACTGGAGGATCACGTCATACCCGGCGAGGGCTGATACGGCGACGGCACCTGAACCTGTAGTCGTTTCTGGCGGGTTTCGGGTGTCGTCATTCCTTCCGGCTATGAGCGGCTGGTTGCTTTGATCAAGATGGTCTCTACGGAGCAGGATGGCTTGACTAGACTGATGGAGCAGTGGGAAATGATCTGAGATAGGGAACTACGTCAGGAGAGGGAACCATGACGGTGCGACAAGGGGAGTCTGAGAAAAACTGGTTCCGGTCAGAGCGCTTGAGTTCGGTGAATGGTGAGTATTTCTTTGAAACCCGGGAGGGTTCAATTGAAGGCCCTTTTGAGTCTGAGCTTGAGGCTGTGCTGGAATTGCGTGTGTATTTGCAAAAGGCTGAGTACCAGTCGTACTGTGCCCAGCTAACACACTAAAGTGTAACCACGAAAAAAGGCGCCGAAGGGCGCCTTTTTTGTTGGGATCGAGAGGCCGTGTATTACTTGGCGCTCACAAACTCCGGGTAGGCTTCCATACCACACTCGGACAGATCCACACCTTCGTACTCGTCTTCTTCGCTGACCCGCAGGCCCATCACGGCTTTCAGGATGCCCCAGACGACCAGGCTGGCGACGAAAACCCAGGCGAAGATGGTGATTGCGCCGATGATCTGGCCACTGAAGCTTGCGCCACCGTTGGTGATCGGAACCAGCAGCAGACCCAGCAGGCCACAGACACCGTGGACCGAGATGGCACCGACCGGATCGTCGATACGCAGCTTGTCCATGGTGACGATGCTCAGTACTACCAGGACACCGCCGAAGGCGCCGAACAGGGTAGCGGTCAGAGCGCTCGGAGTGGACGGCTCAGCGGTGATCACCACCAGGCCAGCCAGGGCGCCGTTCAACAGCATGGTCAGGTCGGCCTTGCCAAACATCAGGCGAGCGGTGATCAGGGCGGCAACCGCACCACCGGCAGCGGCGGTGTTGGTGTTCAGGAACACCATGGCCACGGAGTTGGCGCTGGCGATGTCGCCCAGCTTCAGTACCGAGCCACCGTTGAAGCCGAACCAGCCCATCCACAGGATGAAGGTACCGAGAGTAGCCAGCGGCAGGTTGGCACCCGGGAAGGCGCGGATCTCGCCGTTCGCACCGTATTTGCCTTTACGGGCACCCAGCAGGATAACACCCGCCAGAGCCGCGGCCGCACCCGCCATGTGAACGATGCCGGAGCCGGCAAAGTCGCTGAAGCCCAGGTCACCCAGGGAGTACATACCGAAGACAGACGCGCCGCCCCAGGTCCATGCACCTTCCATCGGGTAGATGAAGCCGGTCATGACAACCGCGAAGATCAGGAAGGCCCAGAGCTTCATACGCTCAGCCACGGCACCGGAAACGATGGACATGGCGGTAGCGACGAACACCACCTGGAAGAAGAAGTCAGAAGCGCCGGAGTAGATGGAGCCACCCTCGAAGCCGTCTTCACGGCCGGCGAAGTCACCCAGAACAGCTGCGGTATCTACGTCGGCGATGCCGGACAGGAAGATGTTACCGCCGTACATGATGGCGTAACCGCACACCAGGTACATGATGCAGGAGATGGCAAACAGTGCCACGTTCTTGGTCAGAATTTCCGTGGTGTTCTTGGAGCGTACCAGGCCGGCTTCCAGCATGGCGAAGCCCGCGGCCATCCACATTACTAAGGCGCCGCACACCAGGAAATAGAAGGTATCCATTGCGTACTGCAGGTGAAAAAGATTGCTTTCCATTTGAAGCCCTCCGCACGAGGCTTTTCAGGTTATAAGTTTTTTTGCGCTGGCTAAGTCTTTCTTTTTAGATCTGGATCAGACCGCTTCTTCGCCGGTTTCGCCAGTCCGGATCCGGATGGCTTGCTCCAGTTCAGTCACGAAGATCTTGCCGTCACCGATCTTGCCGGTGTTGGCTGCCTTGGTGATGGACTCAATAACCTGGTCAAGCAGGTTGTCGCCAATGGCAACTTCCACCTTAACTTTGGGCAGGAAATCCACTACGTACTCTGCGCCACGGTAAAGCTCGGTGTGGCCTTTCTGTCGACCGAAGCCTTTGACTTCAGTGACGGTTACGCCTTGCACGCCAATCTCGGATAGTGCCTCACGGACATCATCCAACTTGAAAGGCTTGATGATCGCTGTCACAAGTTTCATTGCTTTCTCCTTGGTAAAGCCGTCCCAACTTCAAAGGCTTCTGGGCCAGCGGTTGGGTTCGGAATGCTGCCACCTCGCACACCAATTGTGCGGATTGCGTACGAGAGCTTTAGCATCGGGTGTGCCAACGCAAAAAAAATCTTTAATAACAGTCGTCTAGCGAACGGCTGTCCCAGATTGGCGCAAAACCGTGCACCAAAATCGGGCGTTGCGCCCCGTATTGGGCCAAATTAGAGCGACTCAACGGGGCAGCGCCAGTCATTATACTGTCGACCGGCTACAGTATGGCAGGGGGCGCGGTGTGATACACTCCCGCGTACCGGTGCAGGCCCCGTGTCTGGTCGTAAAACCGGCCATTATTTCAATCAGTAGAGGTGATGCGTGAAAGGTCCGCAGGATATTTTCGCCCAATTGCAGGGCCAGTTTGGTCAATTCGTTCCGGATATGGCACGGGCTGCCCGTGAGGATTTCGAAACCCAGGCTCGGGCCACGGTGATGTCGGTGCTTTCCCGGCTGGAACTGGTAACCCGGGAAGAATTCGACGCCCAGCAGGCGGTTTTGATGAAGACCCGTGAAAAGGTCGACGCACTGGAACACCGGGTTGCCGCGCTCGAGCAAAAGCTGCAAGAGCAATAGCCCGACAACGGCCCGAAAGGAGTTCGGGCCGGTTGTATCTATGTTAACCAGGGAAGGTTGTCATGCTTGCCATTGTCCATTCACGCGCCAGCGTGGGGGTCTCCGCGCCTGCGGTGACCGTTGAAGTTCATCTTTCGGGTGGTCTGCCCGCCCTCTCAATCGTCGGGCTGCCGGAAACCGGCGTCCGGGAGAGTCGTGAGCGCGTTCGCAGCGCCCTGCTAAATGCCGGCTTCGAATTCCCCGCCCGTCGTATCACTATCAACCTGGCGCCTGCCGATTTGCCTAAAGAGGGCGGCCGCTTTGATCTACCCATCGCCCTCGGCATTCTTGCCGCCTCGGGCCAGATTCCCGCCGATAGTCTGTCTGCCCACGAATTCGTGGGAGAGTTGTCTCTGGACGGAGCGCTTCGCCCGCTGAATGGTGTCTTGCCGTCCGTACTGGCTGCCCGGGCTGATGGCCGGGCGCTTTTGGTGCCCCAGGCCAATGCCGCTGAAGCGGCCCTGGCCAGCCAGGGCGAGGTTCTGGCGGCGGGGCACCTGTTGGCGGTGGTTGAGCATCTAACCGCCCGTGCCCGGCTGGTGCCGGTGGCCAGGGCTCCGCGTACGCCAGCATCGGAATCTGGCCGCGAGCTCCCGGATCTGGCCGATGTTTGTGGCCAGAATGTGCCCCGGCGAGCCTTGGAAGTGGCCGCCGCCGGCAATCACAACCTGCTGTTCTTTGGTCCGCCGGGCACTGGTAAGAGTATGTTGGCTAGCCGATTGCCCGGCATTCTGCCGGATCTGGAGGATGACGCCGCGATGGAAGTCGCCAGTGTTCATTCCGTTGCGGGTCTGGCCCTGGCTACGGACGACTGGCACAGCCCGCCCTATCGGGCGCCCCATCACACCGCCTCGGCAATTGCCATGGTCGGTGGTGGCAGTAGCCCGAGGCCTGGTGAAATCTCCCTGGCGCATCGGGGCGTACTGTTTCTGGACGAGTTACCGGAGTTTGAACGCCGGGTCCTGGAAGTGCTGCGTGAACCCATGGAAACCGGGGAAATCGCCATCAGCCGGGCCGCTCGCCAGGTTCGGTTTCCAGCCAGATTTCAGGTGGTTGGTGCGATGAATCCATGCCCCTGTGGCTACAGTGGTCATCCGAGCATCGAATGCCAGTGTACGCCGCAACAGGTGTTGCGCTATCGGTCGAAGATTTCCGGGCCATTGCTGGACCGCTTCGATCTGCACGTGGAAGTACCGGTTCAAAGTGGTGACATCCTGATGGGGCAGGCCGGGGGTGGCGAATCCAGTGCCGTGGTCCGGAGCCGGGTTGCACAGGCGCGGGCTCGGCAGAATAAGCGTAAACAACAGAATTCGGCACTGGGCGGCCGTGCCTTGCAGGAAGTCTGTCGCCTGGATGCCGACGGCGAGCGCCTGCTCACCGGTGCCATGGAGAAACTGGGGCTGTCAGCGCGGGCCCTGCACCGAATATTGAGGGTCGCCCGCACCCTGGCGGATCTGGACGGAGCCGAGCACCTGGCACACAGTCACCTGGTTGAGGCGTTGGGCTATCGCCAGCTTGATCGCCAGCACGGACAGAGTGCCCTGGTGTCCTCCTGACCCCTGATCCCCTGACCCCCAGGACTCTGGTAAACTGTTGCCAAAATTCCGCTTAACCAGACCCGCAGCCTGCGGTTGAGGACTTCAAATGACCGACCAGAAAGACCCGCATGAGCCGAAGGAATCTGCTCAAGAGTCGCCGGTAACCACCCGCCGAGGTATTCGCAGCTTCGTGCTTCGGCAGGGCCGGATGACCGAGGGCCAGAAGAAAGCCTATGAACGCAGCTGGCCCAAGTACGGCCTGACCCGCGAAGACGGCATGATTGACCCACGGGAGGTGTTTGGCCGCGAAGCCATGCTGAACCTGGAAATCGGTTTTGGTATGGGCGGGTCGCTGGCGGACATGGCCGAGGCCGCGCCGGAGCAGGATTTCATTGGTGTCGAAGTGCACCTGCCGGGTGTCGGCGCGTTGCTGAAAGAGGTGGAAGATCGCGGATTGGAGAATGTCCGGGTTTACAGTATTGATGCCAACGACGTCATTGACCTGTGCCTTCCGGACGCCTGTCTTGATCGGGTGATGGTGTTTTTCCCGGACCCCTGGCACAAGAAAAAGCACCACAAGCGTCGCCTGATCCAGCACGAATTCGTGCAGCGCATCCGTCACAAGTTGCGGGTTGGCGGTATTCTTCATCTGGCGACGGATTGGGAGAATTACTCCGGGCACATGATGGAAGTCATGTGCGAATCGGAGGGCTTTGCCAACACTCAGGACAACGGTGCCTTCTCACCCCGGCCCGAAGACCGACCCATCACCAAGTTCGAAAAGCGCGGTGAGCGACTCGGCCACGGCGTCTGGGACCTGCTGTTCCATCGCACTAACTGACTCGGGAAACCGATAGCCGTCAGCCGTGAGCGAGCGGGTGGCGGCGTGAAGCCCGAACGATGACCAGGCCGGCAATGCCCAAGGTCAGTCCGGTGTACTTGATCAGGGCGCAGATGGTGGCGGACAGGCTAACCACATCGGTCGGCGGGTTGAAGTTGTTCAGCAACAGGATGTTTTCGGTGACGTCGCTGAGGCCAGCCGCGACGAACAGGGCTCGAACCCAGCGCGCGACCATGCGCTCACGGACACCGGGACGATCCCGGGTAAAGTGTCGGGTAAGCTGGATCAGCGCCAGCACGTAGGCGGGGATAAACAGGAAATCGAGCCACAACGACACCTGAGCCCAGACTTCACCACCAGAGCGCCAGCTGCGGAGAATGGCATGGGCCTGATCCGCGGTTCCGGCCATCTGGAAGCTGACAATGCCCTGGGGCGCCGAGCCGGTCTGTAATGGCTGGTTGACCAAGATCAATACCACAAGCAGCATCAAGGCGGTGATCAGGGTAACCCTCAAGGTCTTGGGTAGCGCTGCGAGTTCTTTCATCCAGTCCATTACAGAAATCGCTCCAACAGGCTGTTCAGGTATCGCTGGCCCAGGTCAGTGGCCTGTAGGCGATGCCGCTCCAGCAGTTTTTCGTCACGCAACTGCTCAAGTTTTACCGCAACTGAGGACAGGGGTAAACCCGTACGCTCGGTAAACAGTGTTTCCTCCACCCCTTCCGTCAGCCGCAGTGCGTTCATCAGGAACTCCAGCGGCAAGTCCTCGACTTCAATGGTCTCTGTGCCTGCCGTTCGGCTGCCGATCCGGTTCAGGTAGGCTTCCGGTTGCCGGGTTTTCCAGTAGCGTCGGATGCTGCCATCGGCGAGGCTGATTTTGCCGTGGGCACCGGCCCCCAGTGCCAAGTAGTCACCAAAGGTCCAGTAGTTCAGGTTGTGGCGCGATGCCTGTCCCGGGCGGCTCCAGGCCGACACCTCGTAATCCCGGAATCCCTGCTGGTGCAGGAAGTCGCCACCCTGACGGTAGATTTCCCACAGCCGCTCGTCGTCGGGTAACCGGGGCGGGCGGCTGTAGAATTCGGTGTTTGGTTCCAGCGTCAGCTGATACCAGGACAGGTGCGAAGGGTTATGACTGAGTGCGGCCTTGAGGTCGGCAATGGCGTCGGCCGGGGTCTGGCCCGGCAATCCGTGCATCAGGTCGACGTTGAAGTTGTCGAAGCCGGCCTGGCGCGCCGCTTCGATGGCCCGGTGCGCGGCATGGCTATCGTGGATCCGGCCCAGAGCCTGCAGATGGGCGCTGTTGAAGCTTTGCACGCCAATGGAGAGGCGATTGATACCGGCGCTCCGGAAGGCTTCAAAACGGCCTTCCTCCAGAGTGCCCGGATTGGCCTCTAGGGTGATTTCGGCATCCGGCGCCAGGTTCAGGCGAGCGCGTAGCTCCCGGAACAGAGTGTGGTAGAACTCACCGGTCATCAGCGAGGGGGTGCCCCCGCCAATGAATACCGTCTGGATTTCCCGGCCTGAGGCAAAGCCAAGGTCCTGGTCGATGTCTTCCAGCAGGGCTTTCAGGTACGCCGTTTCCGGGATCTCGTGCTTAACCGCGTGGGAATTGAAATCACAGTAGGGGCATTTGCGCACGCACCAGGGCATGTGCAAATACAGGCTCAGCGGTGGCGTGACCGCCACCGGTGCAGGGGCGGTCACGGCGTCACGCTCCCGCTTTCAGCTGTTGTGTCAGTTGCGCCAGGGCGCGGCCCCGGTGACTGATGCGGCTCTTCTCAGCCCGGGTCAGTTCGGCGGCACTGCACTGGTGCTCGGAGACCCAGAATACCGGATCGTAACCGAAGCCACCGTCACCGGCGGGCGCGGACAGGATGGCCCCGGGCCAGCGACCGTGGCAGACGACCGGTGTAGGGTCGTCTGCATGCCGCAAAAATACCAGTACGCAGTGAAATTGCGCACCGCGCTGGCCTTCGGGTACCGAGGCCATGGCAGCCAGCAGCGTGTCGACGTTGTCCTGATCGCTGGCATTGTCGCCGGCGTAGCGGGCCGAGCGCACGCCCGGCTGGCCATCCAGGCAGTCCACCGCCAGTCCGCTGTCGTCGGCCAGTGCCGGCAGGCCCGTTATCCGGGAGGCGTGCCGGGCCTTGAGTATGGCGTTTTCCACAAAGGTCACGGCTGGCTCTTCGGCTTCACCCACACCCAGCTCACCCTGGGCTACGGGTGTCATGCCCAGGGGGGCAAGCAGATCTGTTAGTTCTGCGATCTTGCCCTTGTTGTTGCTGGCAATCACGATTTTGTCAGTCATGCTTTACTCAGTCGCTGAACAGTGTGTGGGCAAACCGGACCGGCAGGTCTCGCTGTTCGCCGGTGGGGCGGGCCGTGACATTGAAAGTCATCAGTTCCCCGGAGCTGTACTGGTACTCGGCAATGAAATACACCGCGTCGCCTTCCTGCACCCTTCGAAACGCCAGGAACCGCACCTGTTGGATATCATTGGAAACCTTGCCTTCAACCTGACCGCCCATCGGCGCCATGGTTCCGTCTTCGTTTTCCTTCATGATCGCAATGTTGATAATTCCAATGCCCTTGCTGCGCTGCAGGTTGTTGGCCTTAGCCACTTCCGGGGAAAGGAAGGTGCTGGGCAGGACGCTCCAGTGCACCTGGATGTCACCGAAGTCCTGGTTGCCGGCGGCGTGTACCTGCAGGGCAAACGCCAGCGCCACCAGGGTGGACAGGGCGTACAGGCAAAGACGCTTTGCGAGTCTCATTGTTCGTTCTCCCGTGTGATGCGATAGATGGCAATTTCCCCCAGCAGGTTGGGCCACAACCGGGCCAGCCAACTATTCTGATGCTGGCCGTCGACAACCCGTCGGCTCTTGATGCGAATGCCCTTTTGGCGGCATAGAGCTTCAAAATCCTTGAAGGTGCACAACCGGATGTTGGGGGTGTTGTACCATTTATACGGTAAGGCTTCGGATTCGGGCATACGACCGCTCAACGCCAGGCCCCAACGCAAACGCCAATGGGCAAAGTTGGGAAAGGTGACGATGCCATCGCGGCCGACCCGCAGCATTTCGTCCAGAACCCTGTCCGGGCGGCGCACCGCCTGCAATGCCTGGGTCATGAGTACAGTATCGAAACTGCCATCGTCGAAGTTACCCAGGCCCTGGGTGTCGAGGTTTTGCTCGATGACCGGGACCCCGCGGCTCATACACGTGGTGATATGCTCGGGGTTGATCTCCAGGCCAAAGCCGCTGGCGCCGCGCTCCCGTTGCAGGTAGTCGAGCAGGGTGCCGTCACCGCAACCGAGGTCCAGTACATGATAGCCGGGTTGGATCCATTGCTGGATGATTTCAAGATCCGGTCTCATTGGCCCACCTCCCTGGCTACGCGATCCATGTAGGCGGTGAAAATGTCGGTGTAGCGGGGCGTCGGGATCAGAAACGCGTCGTGGCCCCAGGGTGCGTCTATTTCGGAGTAGCTGACTTTTCGTCGGGCCGCAATCATGGCGTTGACCAATTCCTCCGATCGGGCCGGAGTGAAGCGCCAGTCGGTGCTGAACGACAGCACCAGGAATTCACACCGGGCCTCAGCCAGCGCCCGGGCCAGGTCGCCGCCATAATCGTAGGCGGGGTCGAAATAATCCAGCGCTTTGGTCATCAGCAAATAAGTGTTGGCGTCGAAGGACTCGGAAAACCGCTCGCCCTGGTAGCGCAGGTAGCTTTCCACCTGGAATTCGGCGTCGTACCCGAACTTGTAGGCCTGGTCCCGCAGCTCGCGACCAAATTTTTCGCCCATCGAGGCATCGGACAGGTAGGTGATGTGGCCGACCATGCGTGCCAGCATCAGGCCGCGCCGGGGTACCAGCCCGAAATCGTAGTAGCGGCCGTCGTGGAATTCCCGGTCGGAGGTAATGGCCTGCCTGGCCACTTCATTGAAGGCGATATTCTGGGCCGTAAGTCGGGGCGTGGAGGCGATCACCACCGAGTGCTTCAGTCGCTCCGGATAATCCAGGCTCCATTGCAGCGCCTGCATGCCACCGAGCGATCCGCCCACCACCGCGGCCCAGCATTGAATGCCCAGCCTATCCGCCAGCAGGGCCTGGCTCTTCACCCAGTCGCCGACGGTAATAACGGGGAAATCCGGGCCGTAGGGCTTGCCGGTGGCCGGATTGATGCTGTTGGGGCCGGTGCTGCCGTGGCAGCCGCCCAGGTTGTTCAGGCTCACCACAAAAAAACGGTTGGTGTCGATGGGCTTGCCGGGGCCGATGCAACTGTCCCACCAGCCGGGTTTGCGCTCGTCTGCGCTGTGGTAACCGGCGGCGTGGTGATGGCCGCTCAGGGCATGGCAGATAAGCACGGCGTTGCTGGCATCGGCGTTCAGCTGACCGTAGGTTTCAACCACCAGGTCATAGCTGTCCAGGGCCTGGCCGCAGGCCAGCTCGATGGGCGTGTCGAAATGAAGAGTCTGCGGGGCAACTACTCCGACAGAATCCGCAGGCAGGGAATCGGGCATTGGCGCGAAAGGTTCCTGGTTCGGTCTGTAAGTATCTGGAACAGCAATGGCAAAGCCATCGCCAGCCCAGCAGTTTAAAGCCGGGCCGTCATGGCTGCAACCGATGGCGAGTGCCTGTGACGGGGGCTTAGAACGCCCCGGAGATGTTGACGACTTTTTGCTGGATCAGGGTTGGCGCCGGTTTTCGGATCTGGCGGTGCATGGCGTCGGCCAGTTCCAGCTGCCGGCTAAGGTCGGAGATGGTGTTGTGCAGGCGTTCCCGTTCGGCACGGCCGTCGCGGTCATTGCGCACCATGTCCCGCAGGCGCCGGATCTGGTGCTCCAGCAGCTGCTTCTGTTCCATGGAGTACTGCATGATCGGCAGCAATGCTTCCCGGGGCCAGCGATCAACGTCGGTGCGCACCCGGGCGTGCAGGGTACGGGCTTCGCCCACCATGACATTGAAGAAGCGGCGCACCAGCAGGGACTGCTCGGTCAGCAGGTTCTTGGGACTGATGCGGAATCGCCGCGCTTTCTTGCGCAGTTCACGAACTGCAATGACATGGCGCCCGGCCCGCAGCGGAATCGGTTCCAGGTGGCGGGCCCGGGTGTCGTCGTTGTAGCGCCGGTAGATGGCGCCGACCATTTTTTCCGCCAGGTGACCTTCGCTTAACAGGTTGGTCAAGTCACTTTCAAGCAGCTCAAAGAACTGGTCCATGGCCCGGTTCATGCCAGCCGTGGTCCAGCTTTTGGACATGGACTGGCGAATGCGTTCGGCGTGGTCTTCAAAACGTTTCTCGGCCACCAGCCGTTTCAACAGGTCGCCCTGGGAATCCATCAACCGACGGCTGGAGCGCAGGGTAATCAGCTTCTTGTAGTAGAAGTCGTAGTCTTTATGAGCCCGATCGGCGAGCCGGGCCAGCGCGGCCTTGTCCATGGTGGTGCCGGAGCAGGCCGCCAGTTCTTCCTGGAGTGAGTCCAGTCGGGTCTGCATTGCGGCCTGACTGTTTTGCAGCATGCCCAGCAGATCATTGATCAGACTCTGGGTAATCAGCTGCTCCTTGTGCATCAGGATGCGCTGGATGATCAGTTGCTCCAGCTGTCCGATGTTGGATCGTTCAAACAGCGCCTCATCCTTGCGAACCCGGCTGACCAGGCCCTGCTTGGCAGACAGTGGGATGACATCGTGCTGGCGCATGCCCAGATGGTCGGCGGTGTATTCGCGCACCCGCTCAATGGCGTCCTCAGTGTGTTTCTCACCCTGCAGGTCATCCCAGAGCACGTCGATCTTGTTCAGTACCGCAAAGCGTCCGGCCCGGTGGTCGGCATGCTCGGTATCAATGTGCTCTTTCCAGATGGTCAGGTCGCTGGCGGTCACGCCGGTGTCGGCGCTCAGCACAAAAATGACCGCGTGGGCCCGGGGCAGCATGCTGATGGTCAGCTCAGGCTCGGAGCCCAGGGCGTTCAGCCCTGGCGTGTCGAGTATGCGTAGGCCACGCTCGAACAGCGGGTGGCGAATGCTGATTTGGGCGTTGCGCCAGGCCGGCACCAGTACCTGGCCCGGGTTGTTGCGATCATGCTCCAACATGTCTTCGTCGAAGCCCAGGCGGCGGGCTTCCTGCGGGCGCACGCTCTTGACCCGGGCCACCTCTGCCAGCACCTCGCGCATGACGTCGGGGTCGCGTTCGTCGAGCTCGTGCTTGACCCAGCGCTCAGGCAGCTTGCGCAGCTGCTGCAGGGACAGTTCGCCAGTGCGGGTTTCTATTGGTAACAGTAAGAGGTAGTTCTGGTTGGCGCTGCGATCAAAGAACAGTTCGGTTGGGCACATGGTGGTGCGCCCGGCCTGCGACGGCAGCATGCGCTGGCCGTATTCGGAGAAGAACAGGGCATTGATCAGTTCGGTTTTGCCGCGGGAGTACTCGCCCACAAAGGCAATGGTCAGTTCGTCTTCAACCAGCAGTTCCAGGCCGTGACGGATACGGGTACTGACATCGTCCGAAAAAAGGTTGTTGTCCTGCAGCCATAACCGGTAGCGGCCAATCTGTCGGATTAGCTCTTTCTTCCAGTTGTGGTATGCCTCTACCTGCTGCGACAGAGTTCCCTGCTGATTCATTGATCTTTCCTTCTGCGCTACTACCGAGCCTTCTGCGCGACTGCCAGGTGCTTGGGGCACGATGCTCTGGAGGGCGGATTAATTACTGTTAATAGTATCCTGTTCCCCGCAGCTTTGAAGCCAGGGCCTCACAAGACTGTCGTCTATATCGGCAGGACTTGCAATAAAAAAGCTGCAAAATCATAGGGATGATCTTGCAGCTTCGGATTAATCCATTTCGTCGAGAACTGTAACGAAATGTATTTTTGAGATGTAGTTTACAAACCGAGGCCGATCGAGCCGAGCCCTGCAGCCATCTTCATGTGCTCGATGACCACCGAAATTACGTTCAGAATCAGGAACACGATGATCGGTGACAGATCCAGGCCGCCCATGGACGGCATGATGTTGCGCACCGGACGCATCACCGGCTCGGTGATCTGGGCGACCAGCTGAATCGCCGGGTGTCCGCTGCCGGGCGCGATCCAGCTCACCACGACCACGGCAATCACCGACCAGAAATAGATCTTCACAATCAGGTCGAGCACGTTCAGCACCGCCCACACCATCAGGGTGAGGGGGTTGAACGATGGAATGCCACCGTTCAGTGCGATCAGGATTAGCAGAAAGGTGATCGCCTGAATGGCGATGGCCAGCACCAGTGATGCACCGTCAATGCCGCCCCAGCCTGGAATGAAGCGACGCAGCGGCTTCAGTGGCGGGTTGGTGGCCTTGACCACGAATTGGGAAATCGGATTATAGAAATCCGCCCGGGCCAGCTGCAGCAGAAACCGTAGCAGCACGATGGTCATGTAAAAGGTGGATGCAATGAGCAGGATCGTAATCAGGATGTCTGCCAGCATGAAGCCGTGTCTCCGTTATCGGTTACTGTTTGCCTGCCAGTTCGCTGGCCATTTCTTCCGAGCGTTTGAACGCCGCACCGTACGCCTTGCGGACCAGATCGCGCAGCCCACCTTCTTCGAAGGTGTTGATGGCCTGCTCGGTGGTGCCGCCGGGAGACATGACGTTGCGCTTGAGCTGACCGGGGTCGTGCTCGCTGCGTGCAGCCATTTCCGCTGCCCCGGCCATGGTCTGGATCGCCAGTTCCCGGGCCGTGCCTGCCTCGATACCGGCATCGACGGCGACCTCTTCCAGAGCTTCAAGCATCAGGAAAAAATAGGCCGGGCCACTGCCGGACAGCGCGGTCACTGCGTGCAGCAGGTTCTCGTCCTCAACCCAGAGCGCGGAGCCGATGCTTTCGAAGACCGACTCGACCATCTTCTTCTGTGCATCCTTCACCTGGGCATTGGCATACAGGCCAGCAGCCCCTTTGCCCACCAATGACGGCGTATTGGGCATCACCCGCACCAGGGGCAGGCCACCGGCCAGCCACTCGTCCAGGGTTTCGGCGGTCAGGCCTGCGGCGATAGAGACCATCAGTGGTCGGGTGTTCTGTACTACCGGTGCAATGTCGCGGCAGACGTCGGCCATGACCTGGGGTTTGACCGCCAGAACGACCATATCGGCTTGTTGAGCGCAGTAGCGGTTGTCGGTGGTGACGCTTACGCCGAACTTCTTGCGGATGGACTGCAGATGGCCATCATCCGGTGCGCTGACCCAGATGTTGGCAGCTTTGTAGCCGCTGTCCAGCATACCGCCAATGATGGCGCTGGCCATGTTGCCCGCGCCAATGAATGAAATGGTTGGTGATGTGCTCAAGGTTCACTCCAACGGTTGATCGGTTAAACGTCCGGCCCTGATCATAACAGGATCCGCTAGCTTCAGCTCTTCACAGGGCGAGCGCCAAACACATCGGTGCCTACGCGCACCCAGGTGGCGCCCTCGGCAATGGCAACTTCCAGGTCACCGGACATGCCCATGGACAGCGTGTCCAGCGGCCCTGCGTCCGGGTACTGCGCCTTCAGATCGTGCAAGGCCCGGGTAAGGCGGCGAAAACTGAGCCGAAGCTCCGCCTCGGGCTGATCCGGATCGGGGATGGCCATCAAGCCACGCAGCGACAGGTTCGTTAACTCGCCGATAGCCTGCACCAGCTCAGGCAGCTCCGCCAGTGTGCAGCCGGTCTTGCTGTCTTCTTCATTGATGTTGACCTGGAGGCAGATATTCAATGGCGGCAGCTCGGCGGCCCGTTGTTCGCTCAGGCGCCGGGCGATCTTGAGGCGGTCGACGCTATGGACCCAGGAGAAAGCGGTGGCGATCTGTCGGGTCTTGTTGGACTGGATCGGCCCGATGAAGTGCCAGTCGATCCCGGCGATATCGGCCAGCGCGTCGATCTTGTCGAGGGCTTCTTGCAGGTAGTTTTCCCCGAATGCGGTCTGCCCGGCGGCAATCGCCGCTCGCAGGTCATCCGCAGTTCGGGTCTTACTGACTGCCAACAGGTGCACAGAGCCGGGCTCCCGGCCCGCTTTCAATGTTGCTTTTTGTATGCGTCGGGTTACGCTCCCGATGTTGTCTGCTATGCTGCTCATAGTGTGAAATCGCCACGTTCGGTGTGCCACCTGTACGGTGACACGTTACCCGCAGGTCACTGAAATGCCAAGTGAACCGCGCCGGGAAATCCGCCGGACCGATGCTACCGGGATAAAAGAAAAAGCCTTCCGAGGATTCCTATGGATATTACTGAACTGCTTGCCTTCTCGGCCAAACAGGGTGCGTCGGACTTGCACCTCTCAGCTGGCCTGCCACCGATGATTCGCGTTGATGGTGATGTACGTCGTATCAACCTTCCGCCCATGGAGCACAAAGAGGTGCACGGGCTGATTTACGACATCATGAACGACAAGCAGCGAAAGGACTACGAGGAATTCCTGGAAACCGACTTCTCGTTTGAAGTTCCCGGAGTCGCCCGTTTCCGTGTCAACGCCTTCAACCAGAATCGGGGCGCCGGTGGCGTGTTCCGGACCATTCCTTCCAAGGTTCTGACCATGGAAGACCTGGGCATGGGGCAGACCTTCAAGGACATCTCCTCGGTGCCACGCGGACTGGTGCTGGTCACCGGGCCGACCGGCTCCGGTAAGTCCACCACCCTGGCGGCGATGATGGACTACATCAACGACACCCGGTATGAGCACGTCCTCACCATCGAGGACCCGATCGAATTCGTACACGAGTCCAAGAAGTGCCTGGTCAACCAGCGTGAAGTGCATCGGGACACTCTGGGCTTCAACGAAGCCCTGCGCTCGGCGCTGCGGGAAGATCCCGACATCATCCTGGTAGGCGAGCTGCGAGATCTTGAAACCATCCGTTTGGCGCTGACGGCGGCGGAAACCGGCCACCTGGTTTTCGGCACTCTGCACACCACCTCAGCGGCCAAGACCATCGACCGGGTTGTTGACGTGTTCCCGGCCGAAGAGAAGTCCATGGTCCGCTCGATGCTGTCCGAGTCCCTGCAGGCGGTTATTTCCCAGACCCTGATGAAAAAAATGGGTGGTGGCCGGATTGCCGCCCACGAAATCATGATCGGTACCTCCGCCATCCGGAACCTGATCCGCGAAGACAAAATTGCCCAGATGTACTCATCGATTCAAACCGGTGGTTCGCTGGGCATGCAGACCCTGGACCAGTGCCTGGAGCGGCTGCTGCAAAAGGGCCTGATCTCACGCGAAGCGGCTCGTGCCAAGGCCAAAATGCCAGACAATTTCTGATCTGCACTAACAAGAATCAAGAAACTTCACAGGTATTCGTATGGAATTTGAAAAGCTGCTGCGCCTGATGGTCGAAAAGGGCGGTTCGGACCTGTTCATCACCGCGGGTGTTCCGCCCAGCATGAAGGTGAACGGGAAAGTGCTGCCGGTGACCAAGAACGCCCTGACGCCGGAACAGACCCGGGAATTCGTCTACGGTTCAATGAACGACAAGCAGCGCGCGGAGTTCGAGGAAAGCCACGAGTGTAACTTCGCCATCAGTGCCCGGGGAATTGGCCGTTTCCGGGTCAGCGCCTTCTTCCAGCGTAACCTGTGTGGCATGGTGCTGCGCCGTATTGAGGTCAAGATTCCCCAGATTGATGACCTGGCATTACCCGAGGTGATCAAAGAGCTGGCGATGACCAAGCGTGGGCTGATTATGTTTGTTGGCGCCACCGGTACCGGTAAGTCAACGTCGCTGGCGGCGATGCTCGGACACCGCAACCGCAACAGCCGTGGCCACATCATTTCCATCGAAGATCCGATTGAATTCGTGCACCAGCATCAAGGCTGCATCGTTACCCAGCGCGAGGTGGGTATCGATACCGATAGCTTTGAGGTGGCCCTGAAAAACACCCTGCGTCAGGCACCGGACGTTATCCTGATTGGTGAGGTGCGAACCCGCCAGACCATGGAGTACTCGGTGCAGTTCGCAGAAACCGGGCACCTGTGCCTGGCCACCCTGCACGCCAACAATGCCAACCAGGCGCTGGATCGGATTATTCAGTTCTTTCCCCCGGAACAGCACAACCAGATCTGGATGGATCTGTCCCTGAACCTGAAGGCCATCGTGGCCCAGCAGCTGGTGCCCACGCCGGATGGAAAGGGCCGGAAGGCGGTTATCGAAGTACTGATCAACTCGCCGTTGGTTGCCGATATGATTCGCAAAGGCGAGGTGCACAAGCTCAAGGAGCTGATGGCCAAGTCTAACGAAACCGGCATGCAAACCTTCGATCAGGCCCTGTATAAGCTCTACGCAGAAGGCTCTATCACCTACGAAGACGCCCTGGCCCATGCCGATTCTGCCAATGATCTGCGCCTGATGATCAAGCTCGGGGCGGATGCCCAGGGTGCAGATCAGCTGTCATCTAGCGTTGATAAGTTGTCGATTCAGGACGATTAAGGGAAAGTCGTTAATTATTAGCATGTTGAATAGATAGTTTTGGTATTTGAGGCCAAATAGGTGTGCTGCGTATACTCCGCGCAAAATTTATAAGGAGATACCAGTACATGAGACCCCAACTGCTTACCCGGGCTGTCCGATTTGCCTCGCTGGCCGTACTGACCGCACCGGTCAGTGCCCTGGCCGGTGGCTTTTCCCTGAACGAACAGAGCGCCAGCGCCATGGGTGTGGCCAATGCTGGCGTTGCCGCCAATCCTGAGAACGCCACCACCGTCCTGTTCAACCCCGCGGGCATGAGCCAGTTGTCTGGCACCAACATGTCGTTTGGTGCCGCTGTTCTGGATATCGATGCCGAGGCCAAGCGGGACAGCATTTCCGTTACCCGGAAAAATCCCTCCGTACCTGTACAGCCGGCCACTGATGGCGGTGACATTGCCGATCCTGCGGTGTTGCCGAATTTCTATCTGACCCATGAGTTGAACGACAACGTGGACGTTGGCTTTGGCATTCATGCCCCTTACGGGCTAGCCGCCGATTATGACAACGATTTCGCCGGCCGGTTCTTTGCTGATAAAACCGAGCTGACCGCCATTGCGTTCACGCCCTCGGTATCGGTCAGCAATGGCCAGGGACTGTCCATGGGGGCGGGGCTCAATATCATGTACGCCGAGGGTCGGCTGAGCCGGTACCAGGACCTGAGCGATGATGCCGGTGCGGCGGCCGTGGTCTTGCCTGAGCCCTATGCCGATATTGAAGGCGACGATGTCGGGGTGACTTTCCGGGTTGGTTTTTTGTACGAACTTTCGGAACGTACCCAGTTTGGCCTGACCGCTCAGACCGGAACCGAGCTGGAGTTGAAGGGAGACGCAGAAATCAGCGACGTGCCGGTGCCCCCGACCTACGCCCAGACCACCACTCTGAATGAGAAAGTTACTGTGCCGCTGGCGATTCCGGAGAGCATCACCTTCGGTGCCCGGCATCGTTTGACGGATGAAGTCACCGTTTTGGCCGGCGCCACCTACGCGCGCTGGAGCCGGTTTGAAGAGCTGGACATCATTAGTCGGGAGGCGAACGGCGAAATTACCCGATCGTCGGAGCCAGGCACCTACATCACCCACATTACCGAGCGCTGGAACAATACCTGGCAGTTCAATCTGGGTGGTATCTGGCAGGCCACCCCGGAATGGGCCTTCAAGGCTGGCTATGCCTGGGACGAGTCGCCGGTGGATGAGTATGTCACGGCTCGGATTCCCTCCGAGGACCGGCACTGGCTGACCCTTGGTGCCCAGTGGCAGGATATTCGTAACGGCTGGACCGTAGACGCGGCGGTCGGCACTCTGATCTTTGAGGATGATGCCGAGGTCAACGATCGCGAATACACCCACCAGAATCCGACTGAGCCGTCATCAACTGCCAATTACCAGGGTACCTACGAGCTCAGTGCCTGGAGCGCGTCGGTTCAGGTAAGCAAGGCGTTTTAAACCATCACCGGCTGATCAGTAGTCTGTAATCCACGGCAAATGATCAGCCAACCACCTGGCCACGGTAGATGACTTTCTTCTTCCGTGCCAGGTCTTCTCCCTCCGAATCGCCCACCGTTGCCGTCGGTCGGCTATCCCACGCGATCTCCTGGCCCCGATACAACCGCTTTGGTGTCGCTGACTCCTCCTCGCTTGCCGTTGCTACAGACAAGTGCGGAACCTGTTCCTGCAGGGTTTTCCAAGTGTTGGTCAGGTGGCTGGAGCGAGTTTTGCTCGCGAATTCAGCCAGTTGTTGTTCCAGATGTTCTTCCGTCAGATGCAGCTTTACGCCAAATTCGGAGCGGATCAGGCGACGACATTGATGAACCAGTTTCAGCAGACCCGGGTCCAGCAGCCAGCTTCGTTCAGATGCCAGAGATGTCATGGTTACGGCCTCGGAATGGGGTGTCACAACATGGCAGGGCGTGGTCCCTTGGGATTGGGCGCTGCCGACCTGACTCATGCTGCGAATATCGTGCCGCTTCGTATGAAAGCCGTGGAGGACACTGGAAAGTCGGGGGGTGAGGGTCAGGGCGGAGGTAAAGCATGAGTGGGCTGGTTGAAAAAATGCGCTTTGTTTCAGTGCAAAATGTCGGCATCTGCCCCATTTTAGTGGGTCCCCCTGGCACCGGTAGAGTTCCTGGTGCCAGGGTGAATTCTGGAGGTCTCCGTGGTTAGTGCGCTTCGTCCCAGTTGTCGCCGACGCCGGCTTCCACCAGCAGTGGCACATCCAGGCTGGCGGCGGCAGACATCCGCTGTACCAGGCCTTCCCGGACCGCGTCCAGGGCCGACTCCTTCACTTCCAGGATCAGTTCGTCGTGCACCTGCATGGTCATGCGGGCATCGTCAGCGTGGTCCCGTAGCAGCCAGGATTCCACCTCGATCATGGCCCGCTTGATGATGTCGGCGGCGGTACCCTGCATGGGGGCATTGATCGCGGTACGCTCGGCGGCCTGCTGTAGCTGCTTGTTGCGGGCGTTGATCTCTGGCAGGTAGAGCCGGCGCCCGTACAGGGTTTCCACAAAGCCGTCGTCGTGGGCCTGTTTGCGAATGTTGTCCATGTAGGTAAGCACACCCGGGTAGCGCTCAAAGTACTTGTCGATGTACGCCTGGGCGACCTTGCGTTCAACATCAAGCTGGCGGGCCAGGCCAAACGCGGACATGCCGTAGATCAGGCCAAAGTTAATCGCCTTGGCGCTGCGCCGCTGGTCCCCGGAAACTTCATCCAGGGATACCCCGAACACTTCTGCCGCGGTCGCCTTGTGAATGTCTTCGCCTTTTTCGAACGCGGTCAGCAGCCCTTTGTCGCCAGACAGATGCGCCATGATGCGCAGCTCAATCTGAGAGTAGTCGGCGGCCAACAACTTGTAACCCTCCGGTGCCACAAAGGCCTGGCGGATCCGGCGGCCCTGTTCGCTGCGGATGGGAATGTTCTGCAGGTTAGGCTCGGACGACGACAGCCTGCCGGTTGCGGTTACCGCCTGGTGGTAGGAGGTGTGGACCCGTCCGGTGCGGTGGCTGATCAGCTCTGGCAGGGTGTCAGTGTAGGTTGATTTGAGCTTGCTCAGGCTTCGGTGCTCCAGGATCAGCCGCGGCAGTTCATGCTCGTGGGCCAGCTCCTGCAACACTGGTTCAGCGGTTGAGGGGGCGCCTTTCGGAGTCTTTTTGATCACCGGCAGGCCCATCTTCTCGTAGAAAATCACCTGCAGTTGTTTTGGGGAGCCCAGGTTAAAGGTTTCACCAGCGACCTCGTGGGCTTCCTGCTCCAGTTCGGCCATACGCTCGGCCAATTCCTGGCTGTGCTTTCTCAGGGTGCTGGCATTGATCAGGGTGCCGCGCTGCTCCATGCGGGAGAGCACGGGCACCAGGGGCAGATCAATGTCCCGGTACACCGAGGCCAGTTTGCCGGTTTTTTCCAGCAGCGGCGTCAGCACCTGATGCAGGCGCAGGGTAATGTCAGCGTCTTCCGCCGCGTAGGGGCCGGCCGTGTCTAACTCGATCTGGTTAAAGGTAAGTTGTTTGGCGCCTTTGCCGGCGATCGATTCGAAGGTGGTGGTGTTTTCGTCCAGGTACTGTCGAGCCAGAGTGTCCATGTCGTGACGACTGGACACCGAGTTGAGCACGTAAGACTCCAGCATGGTGTCTTCGGCAATACCCTCCAGGGTGATGCCGTGATTGGCCAGCACGTTTTTGTCGTATTTCAGATTCTGACCGACCTTGGCCTGGTTTGGGTCTTCCAGCAGGGGTTTCAGCTGCGCCAGTACGGTGTCCCGGTCGAGCTGGTCCGGTGCACCCATGTAGTCGTGACCCAGGGGCAGATAGGCGGCTTCACCGGGTTCGACGGCGAATGACACGCCAACCACTTCAGCCTCACTGTAACGCAGGCTGGTGGTCTCGGTGTCGAAGGCAAACAGGTCTGATTTCCGCAGGCGCTCCAGCCACGTATCCAGCTCACCCTGGTCGGTAATGATGCTGTAGCGTTTTTCCACGGCAGGTTTTTCGGTTTTCGGGGCCTCGGCTTCGCCCGCCGAGTCGCTGCCGGATTCCAGTTCGGCAACCCAGGTGCGGAATTCATACTCCTGGAACAGTTCCCGCAGCTCATCGTCTTTCTGCTCACGCAGTTTCAGGTCTTCCAGGCCGAACTCCAGATCAACGTCAGTCTTGATCGTGGCCAGCTCGCGGCTCAGGGGCAGGGTCTCGGTAGCTTCGCGCAGGTACTCTCCGATCTTGCCTTTGATCTCGTCCGCGTGCGACATCAGGTTGTCGATGTCCTGATAGCTTTGCAGCCATTTCACCGCGGTTTTCGGCCCGCATTTGTTCACCCCGGGGATGTTATCTACCTTGTCGCCGACCAGGGCCAGGTAGTCGATGATCTGCTCGGGGGTGACGCCAAATTTTTCCACCACACCGTCCCGGTCCATGCGGGTTTCGGTCATGGTGTTGATCAGCGTGACATGGTCGCTAACCAACTGCGCCATGTCCTTGTCGCCGGTGGAGACCACCACCTCGATACCCTTGCTCGTGGCCTCATGAGCCAGGGTGCCAATGACATCGTCCGCTTCCACGCCGGAGACAATCAGCAGGGGCAGCCCCATGGCCTGGACAATCTCGTGGATGGGGGCTATCTGGCAGGCCAGGTCGTCCGGCATGGGTGGGCGGTTGGCCTTGTACTCGTCGTACATCTCGTGCCGAAAAGTTTTACCCTTGGCGTCGAACACCACCACCATTTTAGAGCCGGGAAAATCCTGCTCCAGGCGCCGGAGCATGCTGATCACCCCTTTGATCGCTCCGGTTGGTTGGTTCTTGCTCGTCATTAGCGGGGGCAGTGCGTGATAGGCGCGGAAAAGGTAGGACGAACCGTCCACAAGAACCACGGGTGGGGTCTTTTGCTCAGTCATGTCTACAGGGGTCCGGATTCTGATTGAAGCGTTGGTTGGCTTGTGCAACTCTGTATTGAATTCAATGCGCAAAAGGGTATCACGAAAATGAAACGATTCGCCCGTCCGGTGGCCTTGCTCCTTGCCTGCTCGTCCGGTGCCGTCATTGCCCAGGAAAACGGCTCCCTCGACGGCACTCTGGTCCAGACACCCGACGAACCGGTGGTGATTTCGGACTATCAGCCGACCAGCGAAGGGCCTCAGATCGTGATTCGTCCCGGTGAGAACGAGGTATTCTATGAGTACCGGGTAAACGGTCAGCTCATGGAGATCAAGGTGGTACCGGAAGTAGGCTCCGAGTATTACCTGGTGCCTTCAGACGGTGGTGGCTGGATTCAGGAAACCGAGTCTGAAATGCTTGTGCCCAGTTGGGTGCTGTTCCGCTGGTAGGTATAACTGCGATCCCACCCATGTTCGGTTTTAGTATGAACATTCTAATTTTTCTCCGTAGATTGGCATTCGTTGATCAGAGAAGGCGAGCGCTTAACGCTTGGCCGCTGGACCAAAAAATTTTTGGCAAACCTCAGGAGATTTAGACATGGGTAAACTCAAATCCTATCAGGAACAGATTCAGGAAATCGTTGAGAAGGGCATCAACGCCGCGGAAGAGCAGCAGAAGAAGCTGGCCTCCAAGCCGTTTGAATACGCCGAGAAGCTGGAGTCTGAGGCGCGTGAATACAGCGTCAAGAGCCTGCGCACCCGTTACAACGGCTACAGCGACAGCCTGTTTGAGCAACTGCGTAACCTGAACAGCCGTTTCGGCAACTTCGCAGCCGACCTGGTTGCCAAGCTTGAGAAAGAAGCGCAAGACGCTGTTTCTGAAACCGCTGACGAAGTAACCAGCGTTGCTCAAAGCGCCAAAGCTGCTGCAACCGACAACAAGCCGGCTGCACGCAAGAGCACTGCGCGTAAGAGCGCCGCTGCCAAGAAGACAACTGCGTCTGCCTAAGACGTTGAAGCGGCCACCGGTAGTCGGTGGCCGCAACTAAAAAAGGCGGTGGTTTTAATAACCACCGCCTTTTTTAGTGTCTGGATTTTCTTAGTTGGCCTTGCGTGGCGTGGCCTTATTGGTCGCTGGACGTGTCCAGGGTGAGGGTTCGGGATTCGCCGGTCACCTGTTCAAGGCGCTTGATATCGGCCTCGAATTCGGCCCGGAGTTCATCAATTTCCTGGCTCTGGATGCTGATTTCCCGTTCGAGATCGCGGATCTGAGATTCCAGGCGCCGGATTTTTTCCAGCATGGATTCGGGAATGTTGCCGCCGGAACGCTCGATGTTCGCTGCCCGGCTTTGCTCGCTGTCCAGTTGGCTGGAAATGACGGAGATGTTACCGCGCTTGAGTTGAATCAGGCCTTCCAGTTCCCGGATTTTCCGGTGCATGGCGCGAACAGCCTGGTCCGGGTGGCTGTAGCGTTTCAGCAGCTGCCGGTCTAGTTCCTGTTGAGCAGCCAGTTCTTTCTGGCGCTGTTTTTCCGCTTCCCGGGCCGCTATTTCTTCTTCGGTCGGGGCAGGAGGGATTGTTTCAACTACCCGGCCGTTGCTGCCGAGTATGTCGTAGCCTCGTTTGGTCGCTTCCTGGGGGATGGTGTTGCTGATGACCATCCGCCCGTTCTCGTCAGTGTAGCGGTACATACCGGCTTCTGCGGTGGCGACCAGGCTGAACGCCAAAACAGTACAGGCAGTGAGTTTCACTGCTGAGAATCTGGAAAGAATAGAGCGTCTGGCCATCTATCAGACTCCGTAGCGATCCCGATAACTGGCGACCTTTTCGGCGTGGCCGGCAAATTCCGGGTTGGCCTTCAGGTAGTCCAGAACCTGTTCCAGGCGGATAATGCTGATCACCGGGACGCCAAATTCCTGCTCCACTTCCTGGATCGCGGAGAGCTCACCGTTGCCTTTTTCCTGGCGATCCAGTGCAATCAGCACACCTGCCGGTTCAGCACCGGCATTGCGAATCAGATCCATGGATTCGCGAATGGCAGTGCCTGCGGTGATAACATCATCGACGATCAGGACCTTGCCCTGCAATGGGGCGCCGACAATGTTGCCACCTTCGCCATGATCTTTCTTTTCTTTACGGTTGAAGGCAAAAGGTTTGCTGTTACCGTCTGTAGCCAGCGCCATGGCGGTTACTGTGGCCAACGGAATGCCCTTATAGGCAGGCCCGAAGATGATGTCATACTCTAGCCCACTGCGTTCTATCGCGGCGGCATAGGCTTTGCTTAGTTGCAGTAGATCGTCGCCGGTATTGAACAGCCCCGCATTAAAAAAGTACGGACTTGTGCGGCCGGATTTGAGCGTAAATTCGCCAAAACGAAGTACATTCCGGCGGATGGCAAATTCGATGAAATTTTGCTGATAGTCGTGCATGGCAAGGCTTCTGGCGGGTGTGGATCTTTATTTAACGTGTGAAAACGGTATCATACACACAAACCGAATCAGGGAACACGTATGCGCGTAGTATCTATCAGCGTTAACGGGCTTGCCCAGGCCGTTGACAAAGGTTTATTTGACTGGCTGGCGGATCAGGATGCTGACGTTATCTGCGTTCAGGATCACCGCATGCGTGCCTATGAGATCGAGGACTATAACCTCATCCCAGAGGGGTATCAGGCCTACTTTATTGATGGCGAGAAGAACGAGGATGGTGGTGTTGGCATTTACACCCGCCATTTCCCGAAGGCGATCATGTATGGGTTTGCCAACGAGCAGGCTGATCGCGAAGGCCGCTTCATTCAGGCCGACTTTGACAAGGTGTCGGTAGGCTGTGTGCTGGCTCCGTGTGCCCTGGGGCGTGAAGAAGAGCTCATTGGTGATGATGATCTCACGGTGTTGGATCACAAGGATGAGTTTCTGGAAGGTTTTGGCCTTCACATGCAAAAGACGCTGCGAAAGCGCCGTCAGTTTGTCCTCTGTGCCAATCTCCAGACCGCCCATCATGTGACCGATGCCAGTCCGCTTTACCACAAGCACGACTTCTCGGGCTTTCTGCCCCATGAGCGGGCATGGCTGGATCGCCTATTCGATGAGATGGGCTGTATTGATGCTTTCCGGGAGATTAATAAGCAGAGCAACCAGTTTACCTGGTGGCCTGAGCAGGCTGAGGGTGCGCGTCGCAATGCGGGTATCCGGGTGGACTACCACCTGCTGACCCCGGGCATTCGCAATACTATTCTGGATGGCTGGATTGATGGCTCAACCCGGTTCTCTGATCACGCGCCGGTGATCATGGATTACGACATCGAAATTGGATTCTAGATCGGTGCGAGCATTGGCGTAGGGCCTACTGCCCAGACACGCTGCGAGTACATCCCTGTACGCTTGTTTCCGGCCATCCATGGCCTCCAACAGTCTGGGCAGTAGGCCCTACGCCAATGCCCAGACTCTGCAGTTTTCTTTAACCTTCCAGCGCTGCCTTCTGGATCTCGAACAGCTGCTCAATGCCGGTCTTCGCAAGGTCCAGCATGCTGTCCAGTTCATCCTTCACGAACGGTGCACCTTCGGCAGTGCCCTGGATCTCAATGAACCCGCCCTGGTCAGTCATGATCACGTTCATGTCGGTTTCGGCTTCGGAGTCTTCCGGGTAATCCAGATCAACGACCGGCGTGCCTTTGTAAACGCCCACGGAGAAGGCCGCGACCATCTGCTTGAGCGGTGATTTCTTCAGGCGCTTTTCTGCCACCAGGTGGTTCAGAGCATCGACCAGGGCCACACAGCCGCCGGTGATGGCCGCGGTGCGGGTGCCGCCGTCAGCCTGAATAACGTCGCAGTCGATGGTGATGCTGTGCTCGCCCAGTGCGCTCAGGTCAACGGCAGCACGCAGGGAACGGCCGATCAGACGCTGGATTTCGACGGTGCGTCCGCCCTGTTTGCCGCGTGCGGCTTCGCGGCCCATGCGGCTACCGGTTGAGCGCGGCAGCATGCCGTATTCGGCGGTGATCCAGCCTTTGCCTTCGCCACGGAGAAAGGGCGGTACTTTGTTCTCGACAGAGGCGGTGCAGATCACCTTGGTGTCACCAAATTCCACCAGTACCGAACCTTCGGCATGACGGGTGTAATTCCGGGTGATTCGAACGTCTCTGGGTTGCTCGGGCGTTCTGCCACTTGGTCGCATAGTTAATCCTGAATTCTGTGGTTGGTGTCTGGATTGATGTCCGGGATGATCCCGGTTGAGTTTTCGAAAGGGCGGGCAGTATAACACGTCGGTCAAGTCGGTTTGACTTCGGAGCGGTCAGGCTCGCCGAGGGCGTTCAGAGCCTGTTAAACTCGATTCACTGTCTTCCACCATGACCGGAGTTGCCATGATTCGAAGTATGACCGCGTTTGCCCGCAAGGATGTTCAGGGAGACTGGGGTACGCTGACGTGCGAAATTCGCACGGTCAATCATCGCTACCTGGAGCCTTCGTTCCGCTTGCCCGAGGCGTTTCGAGAGCTGGAAAATCCGTTCCGGGAGGAGCTTCGCAAGCAGCTGAAGCGTGGCAAAGTCGACGTGTCCATGCGACTGCAGTCGGCGGACAAGGCGTCACAGAGTTTTGAAATTAATGACGACATGGCGAAGGCGGTCAACGAGGCCGCCAATCACGTCAATCGGATTCTGGACAACCCGGCACACATCAGCGCCCTGGATATTCTGCGCTGGCCGGGTGTGCTGTCGGTAACTGAGCAGGATTTTGGTCCGGTCAAGGACGCCGCCAAGGCTCTGTTCGAAGACACGGTGCGAGAGCTGGTGACGGTGCGTGAGCGGGAAGGCGAGCGGTTGCGGCCGTTGTTCGATGACCGCCTGGCCACCATGACCCGGCTGGTAACCGAGGTGCGTGAACTGATGCCGGACTTGCTCGTGGCCCAGGAAGAAAACCTGCGCAGCCGATTTGAGAAGGCCGGTGTTGAGCTGGAGCCCGAGCGCGTGGCTCAGGAAATGGTGATGCTGGCCCAGAAGAGTGATGTGGCCGAGGAGCTGGATCGCCTGGATGCTCACGTTGGCGAAGTCACCGATACCATCAAGGGTGGCGATGCCATTGGTCGTCGGCTGGATTTTCTGATGCAGGAACTGAACCGCGAAGCCAACACCCTTAGCAGCAAGAGTATTGATGCCCGGGTGACCCGCTCGGCGGTGGATCTGAAAGTGCTGATCGAACAGATGCGCGAGCAGGTGCAGAACCTGGAGTGACGTGCGGAGACCGCCCGAAAACCGTATAATCCGGCGTTTTCCAGGCGCCGCTGGGAATCCAGTGGGGCTATTGAATACATGCAGGTTGGAGTTGTTTGTTCATGAGCCCGACAGTAGAACAGGGTACGCTGTACGTTATTTCGGCGCCGTCCGGTGCTGGCAAGACCAGTCTGGTGGCCGCCATGCTCGGCAACGACGATAAACTGGGTGTATCGATTTCCCACACGACCCGGCCGATGCGCGAAGGCGAGCGGGATGGCGTGAACTATCACTTCGTGAGTCGCGAGGATTTTGAAGCGATGATTGCGCGGGGTGAGTTCCTGGAGCACGCCGATGTGTTCGGCAACTATTACGGCACCTCTCACATCTGGGTGCGCGAAACCCTGGCCCGAGGCCAGGACGTTATCCTGGAAATTGATTGGCAGGGCGCGGAACAGGTGCGCCGGCTGATGCCCGAGTGCGTCAGCATTTTCATTGTACCGCCGTCGGCGGCAACTCTCCGGGAGCGTCTGACCGGGCGTGGTACCGACGCGCCGGACGTGGTGGAGCGTCGCCTGACCGAGGCCAGGGAAGAGTGCCAGCACGCTCTGGAATTCGATTTCCTGGTGGTGAATGACGACTTCGAGGTGGCGCTGGCGGATCTGCTGGCCATTGTCCGCAGTCAGCGGGTGCGGATCGGGGTCCAGCAGGATCGCCACAGCGAGCTGCTGGCCCAGTTGTCGCAGTAGTTTATGGTGCTTGTTGCTGTATACAAATTGAGCCGGGCGCAGTAAACTACGCGGTCTGCTAGATCAGTCATTTTATTTTCGGGGAAGTTATGGCACGAGTTACCGTTGAAGATTGTCTGGAAAACGTTGATAACCGCTTCCAGCTGGTGATGCTGGCTACCAAGCGTGCCCGTCAGCTTGCGACCAAAGGTGCGGAACCGGCGGTGGCTGAAGAGAACGACAAGCCGACAGTTATCGCCCTGCGCGAGATCGCTGAAGGCAAAGTAGGTCGTGAGTTGTTGCAGGAAGACGACGACGAGTGACCTCAGGTACGGGTACAAATACGTATCCGCGCCTCGGAAGCATTGAAATCTGTCTCGGCGCTTTATAGTGTAGCTATAGAACGGACGTTGTTGGCAGGATCAGGAAGGACCCGGATGCGTGCATTCGGGTTTTTTTGTCCCTGGATTTCATAAATATACGGAGGCGCGGTGTCGGCAGAGGCTACGGTTGAGGGTCTGGCGAAAGAGCTCAGTACCTATCTGGATACCAATCGCATCAATCAGGTGCGACGCGCCTACTATTATGCCGAACAGGCCCACGAAGGGCAGATGCGCAAAAGCGGTGACCGCTACATCACCCACCCATTGGCCGTTGCCCATATCCTGGCCGACCTGAGGCTGGACCATCAGAGCCTGATGGCGGCCATGCTCCACGACGTCATCGAAGACACCGGCATTCCCAAGGATGCCCTGGCCGAGCAGTTTGGCGACGATGTGGCCGAGCTGGTCGACGGTGTCAGCAAGCTGACCCAGATTGAATTCCGGTCCCGGGCGGAAGCGCAGGCGGAAAACTTCCAGAAGATGACCCTCGCCATGGCAAGGGACATTCGGGTTATCCTGGTAAAACTGGCCGACCGCCTGCACAACATGCGTACGCTGGGCCCCATGCCCTACGAAAAGCGCCAGCGCATCGCCACCGAAACCCTGGATATCTACGCCCCTATTGCTAATCGCCTCGGTATGCATTCCATTTGTACCGAGCTGGAAGACCTCGGCTTTTCCTCGCTTTATCCCATGCGCTCCAAGTACATCTCCAAGGCTGTCGACAAGCTGCGGGGCAGCCATCGCGAGATCATTGAAGAGATTCGCGGCAAGCTGCAGGAAAAGTTGGAAGAGCGTGGCTTGCCCGGGCGCATCCTGGGTCGCGAGAAACACCTGAACAGCATCTACAACAAGATGAAGTTCAAGCAGAAATCCTTCCATGAAATCATGGACGTGTACGCGTTCCGGATCATTACCGACACCGAAGACGACTGTTACCGCATCCTGGGTGCGGTGCACAGCCTGTACAAGCCGCTGCCGGGCAGGTTCAAAGACTACATCGCCATGCCCAAGGCCAACGGCTATCAGTCTATCCACACCACATTGTTTGGCATGCACGTGAATATCGAGATCCAGATCCGTACCGAGGAGATGGAGCATATTGCCAACAACGGCATCGCCGCCCACTGGATGTACAAAAGCGAACCGAGCAGCGTGTCCAACGCCAATCAGGCCCGGGTAGACCGCTGGGTGAAAGGGCTGATGGAGATGCGCGAGCGCGCCGATGACTCCCTGGAGTTTATCGAGCACGTGAAGGTCGATTTGTTCCCGGACGAGATCTATGTCTTCACTCCCAAGGGCAAGATCATGGAACTGCCCAGCGGTGCCACGCCGGTGGACTTTGCCTACGCCATCCATACCGATATCGGTAACGCTACCGTGGCGTGCCGGATCAACCGGAACCTGAGTTCCTTAAGCCAGCCGCTGCAGAGCGGGCAGACGGTGGAGGTCATCACCGCACCAGGCGCCCGGCCGAACCCTGCCTGGCTCAGCTTCGTGGTAACAGGCAAGGCGCGCAGCAGCATTCGCCACGTGCTCAAGCATCAAAAACGGGCAGAGTCACTGGAGCTGGGCAAGACCCTGTTGAAGAAATCCCTTAAAGGCTTTGGTACCCGGTTGGCGGACATCGGCGATGTGCAGGTTCAGGCCGTCGTCAATCACAATCAGGTCAACAGTCTGGATGACCTGATTGCTGACATTGGTCTGGGTAATCGCATGGCCTACCTGGTGGCGCGGCAGCTGGTGACCGGAGCCGAGTCGCCCCCCATTGCCGAGGTGGCGGAAGAGGTGCATGGCAGCGGCGAGCACAGCCCGGTCACGATTCGTGGTACGGAAGGCCTGCTGGTGCGCTTTGCCAGTTGCTGCAAACCCATACCGGGTGATCCGGTGGTGGGCATGATGGATTCCGGCAAGGGCATGGTGATTCATTCTGACACCTGCTCCCGCTTGCCGGAGGACGATGAAGGCCGGGCCCGACTCACCCACCTCAAGTGGGCCAAGGACATTGCCGACGAGTTCTCGGTCGAGCTTCGGGTTGAGCTGGAGCGCCAACGCGGTGTGATCGCAGAAGTCGCCAACGCCATCGCGATGGCCGATGGCAACGTCGAGCGCATCAACGTGGAAGAGCAGAACGCCAAGTTCAGTATCGTCAGCCTGGTTCTGCATGTGAACGGACGCCGGCACCTGGCCCGGGTCATGCGGCGGGTGAAGAACATCCGGGCCGTGACCCACATCGGGCGGGTCCGTCACTGACCCGCCCGGTCCGGCGTAAGCCATCTCCCCCAACGTCTGGTTGACAGCAGCCGCGCCCAGAGGTGACGATTGGCGTTTTGGAAGAGAGGAATACCCAAGTCATGACCAACAAATCCGTTATCCAGACTGAAAACGCCCCGCAGGCGATTGGTACCTACTCGCAGGCAGTAAAAGCCGGTGACACGGTCTACCTGTCTGGTCAGATTCCGCTGGTGCCGGAAACCATGGAAGTGGTTGCCGGGGATTTTGCCGCCAAGACCCGCCAAGTGTTCGAGAATCTCAAGGCGGTCTGTGAAGCGGCCGGCGGCGAGCTGAAGGACATCGTCAAGCTCAACATCTACATGACGGACCTCGAGAACTTTGCCACCGTCAATGAGATCATGGCGACCTACTTTGAAGAGCCGTATCCGGCCCGCGCTGCCGTTGGTGTTTCAGCGCTGCCCAAAGGGGTGCCGGTTGAGATGGAAGCGGTAATGGTATTGACCTGAAGCCCTGGGCCTAGCCCTCGGAATCAGTGAAAAAAAGGCGGCTTCGGCCGCCTTTTTTTGTGGCTGTTGCCCGGCTATCGATTGGTTATCGCCCGGCGATCATGGCTCGGTAGCCGGCCCGGAAGTCCGGGAACCGGAACTCGAAACCGCTCGCCAGCAGACGCTGGTTGCGGCACCGCTTGCTGCCCGCGCGTCCACCGGTGCGGGCGTCGTCGACCGGTGACGCGCAGTCAGTGTGCGCCTGTACCCATTCCACCACCTCATCCAATCGCACCGGTTCGCTGTCGCTGGCGACATAGAGCGACTCCAGTGACTCGCCAGCCAGTGCCTTGAGCGCCAGATGTTGAACCACTCGGGCGGCGTCGTCTTCATGGATGCGGTTGGTGAAGGGCGCGGGTTTCTTGGGCGCCATCCGCCCGGCGATAACCTCGTCCAGAAATCTTTGCCGGGTGGGTCCGTAGATACCGCTGAACCGCACGATGGTTGCCGGGTGTCCGCTGTCCAGGGCCGTGCGCTCACCCGCCAGAATCTGTTCGCCGCTGAAGCGACTGGGCTGTGCCGGGCTGGTTTCGTCCACCCAGCTGTCATCATCCTGGGAGTAGACGCTGGTGCTGCTGATGAAGACAAGGCGTGCCAGTGGCTGACCCTTGACCACATCCAGCAGGTTTGAGAGCCCGTTGACGTAGGCATCCTGATAGCCCTGTTCGTCGTAACTGGCGGGAGTCAGGCAATAGACGATAAGGTCGAGGTTTTCCGGAGCCGCTTTTTCGAGGGACTCCGGTGCCATCAGGTCGGCTTTTACACCCTGGATGCCAGCCGGAACCTGAGCCGCATTTCGGCGCAATCCAAACACGGTTGCCGAGTCGCTGAGCAGGCTGGCAATGGCGCCCCCAAGTTTGCCACAGCCGGCCACCAGAATCCGGGGCGTGTTGGTGCGTTCAGTCATTGCCATAGACAATCTCAATCCTTATGCTTGAACCCATAAATTAGTGAACTATTGCCCCGTATCCACCTGACCGGAGCTCACCATGACTCTCACCGAGTTACGATACGTCGTTACGCTTGCCCGCGAAAGGCATTTTGGCCGTGCGGCCGAGCGCTGCCATGTCAGCCAGCCGACACTCAGTGTGGCCGTTAAGAAGCTCGAAGACGAGCTGGGTATTCCGCTGTTTGAGCGCAGTAAAAGCAGTATCCGGGTCACCGAAACCGGGCAGCGGATCATCGAGCAGGCGCAGCGGGTGCTGGACCAGGTCGGGGTGATCAAGGACATGGCCCAGGACGGTAAAAATCAGCTGAATTCCGCGCTGAAGGTAGGCGCTATCTACACCATCGGTCCCTACCTGTTCCCTCATCTCCTGCCAGAATTGCGGCGCGCGGCACCGCAGATGCCCCTGTACATTGAAGAGAACTACACGGCCACGCTGCGGCAGAAGCTGCGCCAGTCCGAGCTGGACGCCATCATCATAGCGCTGCCGTTCGAAGAGCCCGAAGTGCTGACCCTGCCACTTTACGACGAGCCCTTCGTGGTGCTGCTGCCGGCCGAGCACCCGCTGGCCAAGAAGGATGAGCTGACCGCCGAAGAGCTGGCGAAGGAGCAGTTGCTGTTGCTTGGCCCGGGTCACTGTTTCCGGGATCAGGTGCTGGAATCCTGTCCACCCCTGGTTGAGGCCGTAACCCGACGTGTCGATGTCGACGCGCCGGCGCTGGTGACTGAGGGCAGTTCGCTGGAAACCATTCGTCACATGGTGGCGTCGGGGCTGGGTATCACGGTACTGCCGCTGTCGGCGGCGACGGCCATGCAGTACCACGAAGACATTCTGGCGGTGCGGCGTTTTGCCCCGCCGGTACCCTTCCGCACGGTTGCATTGGCCTGGCGGGTGACTTTCCCGAGGCCCAAGGCCATCGATATGCTATCGCTGGCGGCCAGCCAGTGCCGGGTCATCGAAAAAGCCAAGACGGATACCCCGGCCGTGGCCGAGAGCGCCTGAGTCCTGCATGACGTCGCTGGATGACATCTCGGTTACCCAGCTCAAGGGCGTAGGCAGCGCCCTGGCCGAAAAGCTGGGCAAGCTGGGAATTGCCTCGCTGCAGGATCTGCTGTTCCATCTGCCGCACAGGTACGAGGACCGCACCCGGGTGGTGGCCATGGGCAACCTCAGGATTGGCGACGTGGCCGTGGTGGAAGGTGAGGTCATGAAGGCCGACCTGGTGATGGGGCGTCGCCGCAGTCTGCAGGTTACCCTCAAGGACAACAGCGGTTTCCTGGTAATGCGGTTTTTCCACTTCAACGCCGCCCAGAAGAACCAGCTGACCCAGGGCGCGCGGGTACGCTGCTTCGGTGAAGTCCGTCCGGGCCGTGCCGGTTACGAGTTCTACCACCCCGAATACCAGGTTGATCCACCGCCGATGCCGGCGGAAGGTCAGGCCACGCTGACGCCGGTCTATCCCCTTACCGAGGGCATTCAGCAGCCTCGAGTGCGGGCACTGTGCCAGCAGGCACTGGGTTATCTGCAGCGTTATCCGATTCGGGACTGGTTGCCATCGTCATTGCTGGCGGATTATCAGTTGCCGGGCATCGGCGAGGCGGTTCTACTGGTGCATTCGCCTCCTGCCGATGCGCCAGTGCTTCTGTTGATGGAAGGCCGGCATCCGGCTCAGCAGCGGCTGGTGATGGAAGAGTTGCTGGCGCATCAGCTCAGCCTGCTGCAGGTGCGGGAGCAAATCCAGGCCCGGGAAGCGCTGCCGCTGTTACCCACCGGCGATTTACCCGATCAATTTCTCGACTCCCTGCCATTTAAGTTGACCGGGGCCCAGCGCCACGTGATGACCGACATTCGTCAGGATCTGAGCCAGCCGCTGCCCATGTTGCGACTGGTCCAGGGCGATGTCGGTTCCGGTAAAACCGTGGTGGCCGCGCTGGCGGCTCTGCAGGCGATTGCCGCGGGTGCCCAGGTGGCGCTGATGGCGCCGACTGAAATCCTTGCTGAACAGCATTACCAGAACTTCCGTGGCTGGCTTGAGCCTCTGGGTATTGAGTTGGCGTGGCTGTCTGGCAAGGTAAAAGGTAAAGCGCGACTGCAGGCGTTGGAAGCAGTCCGGTCGGGAGCGGCTACAGTGGTGATTGGCACCCACGCCCTGTTCCAGAACGACGTGGTATTTGATCGTCTGGCATTGGTCATTGTTGATGAGCAGCACAGATTCGGGGTGCATCAGCGTCTGGCGTTGCGGGAGAAAGGTGTGGGCGGCTCGCTTGCACCACACCAGCTGATTATGACCGCGACCCCCATTCCCAGAACGCTTGCCATGAGCGCCTACGCCGATCTGGATACGTCGGTGATCGACGAACTGCCGCCCGGGCGTAAGCCCATCGAGACCATTGTTATCCCCGATAGCCGTCGGGAAGACGTTATCGGTCGTGTTCGCAGTGCCTGCAACGAGGGGCGCCAGGCCTATTGGGTATGCACCCTGATTGAGGAATCTGAGGCCTTGCAATGCCAGGCGGCGGAAGTGACCGCGCAGGAGTTGACGGAGCGGCTGCCAGATCTCAAGGTGGGCCTGGTCCATGGTCGCCTGAAAGCGGTGGAGAAAGCCGCGATGATGGAACAGTTCAAGAATGGTGAGCTGGATCTGTTGGTGGCGACCACGGTTATTGAGGTTGGCGTCGATGTTCCGAACGCCTCTCTGATCATTATTGAAAACCCTGAACGCCTTGGCCTGGCACAGCTGCATCAGCTACGGGGGCGAGTAGGGCGAGGTGAGCAGGCCAGTTTTTGTGTGTTGATGTACCACCCACCCCTGTCCAATAACGGTAAAGCGAGACTACAGGCGCTGCGGGACAGTCAGGACGGTTTCGTCATTGCCGAAAAGGATCTCGAGATCCGCGGCCCGGGAGAGGTGTTGGGTACCAGACAGACCGGCATGATGCAGTTCCGGCTGGCGGACTTTGAGCGGGACAAGGGTTGGATTGAGCCGGTGCGGGAAATGGCGCCGGCCTTAATGGGCGACCGGCAGCGGGTTGACGCCCTGATCCGGCGATGGCTGGGCGAAAAAATTCGCTACGGCGACGTGTGACCGAGCGCCTTGCCCTATACTGACCCAGACTCTCTAAGGAAAGGACCGCGTGCCGGCCTTTAGCAACAATCAGGAGCAAACACTATGGAACTACCTGTCGCAGTCCAGCAGGCACTTGGGGCTTCTGCTTCGGGCGTGTCGCTGCGCAACGCAAGCCAGGCGAACGGAGAAGAACTCCTGCGCATGGCTTTGCTGAGCGACACGGCCGGTAACCTCCAGGTGATATGCCGGAAACACGATCTGATCGACCTGGAGGCGCTGAACAAACGTCTGAGTCGCGATTTCCGGCTGATGAAGCGCCGCGAACAGGTACGTGTCCGTGAGCGGGCTGGCTTGAAGGAACTGCCAGCCCTGCCATCTCTCACCGGTTGGCCGACCGTGGTCGACAGCCGGGTTGACGACATGTCGGCTGTCGCCCTGGAGTTAGAGGAACACGATCTCGCGATGGTGATGCCCGGTGCCGACTTTCGGGCGTTGACCAGTAAAGCCGAGCGTTGGAGTTTCACCACAGATCCGCAATCCATCGAGGTTAATCTCGATGACAGCGAGCGGGACCGGGAGCAGCTGCACACTGCACTCAAGAAGTTTACCAGTGTACGCATTCAACAGCGCCTGGAAGACACCCTTGAACTGCCGCCGTTGCCGGAGACCGCGCAGCGCATTATTCACCTGCGGGTGAACCCGAATGCAGTCATGGGCGACCTGGTGGACATCGTTGAAAGCGATCCCAGTCTGGCGGCGCAAGTGGTTAGTTGGGCCTCGTCCTCATTTTACGCGGCCGCAGGGCAGGTTCGTTCAGTCCATGATGCGGTGTCGCGGGTATTGGGCTTCGACCTGGTGATGAACCTGGCCATGGGGCTGTCTCTGGGCCGCGCGCTGAAACAGCCCCAGGATCACCCGGAAGGCTACGTGGATTACTGGCAGCAGGCGATCTGGCAGGCCCAGTCAGCCGGCGTGCTCGCCAGCATGATGCCGAGAGGGCAGCGACCGTATTTTGGTCTGGCCTACCTGGCCGGGTTGCTGCACAACTTTGGTCATCTGGTGCTGGGCCATGTGTTTCCCCCTCACTTCAAGCTGGTGTGTCGCTCGCTGGAGGTAAACCCGGACATTGATTCCTCAGTGACCGAACACTACCTGCTGGGCATTACCCGGGAACAGATGGCGGCCCAGCTGATGGAGAACTGGGGCATGCCCGATGAGGTCACGCTGGCCATCCGTTTCCAGAAGAATCCGGCCTACGATGGCGATTGCCAGGTCTATGCCAAGCTGCTCTGGCTAGGACGTCAGCTGCTGACCGCTCGCGGTGTCGCTCTGGGCGCGGGTGAAGCGGTGCCGCAATCGTTCTATGACGAATTGGGACTGGATCGGGATGCGGTCGAGGCACAATTTGATGAGCTGGTCAGCAGTAAGGACAGCATCATGGCCATGGCCGGGATGATGAGTCCCTGAGTTACTGCCTTCCCTTTTTCCCGCCAAAAAAGAGCCGGCCCTAAGGCCGGCAAGCTCACCCGCTTGTTGCAGAGTCGTCCAAACTTATCAGGAGAAAACAACAAAGAGCTGTTGCCGTCGCAGATTAAGGCAGCGCCCTTGTTTTCAATTTAGTCAAAGGAGCCGAAAAGAAAAGCCATCGGCCGTGCATTGGGTAAATTGAGACGGATGTCACAGTTTTCGAGACTCTTAACCGGTTGATTCAATAACGAAACAGCCGGCCGCGCTCAGATCCAGTTTTACAAAAAATTACAAAACTCGGTGAGTGCAGCCCGGCCGTCGGCCTAGTGTTTAGCTGGCGTCGAACGGGTGGTGGCGAATGGCGGTCGCGGCTCGCTTGATCTCTTCCGCATAAGCCTTTTCCACCTCAAACCGCTCCTTGTCCAACTTTTCCACAAAGCGGGTATCGGTGTCCTGCCGGGCCTGGTGTGTCGGCATGTGTTTCAGCTTCTCGTGCACGTCCTGGAACACCGAAAACGGCGGCTGCTCCAGCAGTTCCGGCGCCACGTGATCAAGCAAGCCCTTCAGGCGCAGACACGCCTCGGAATACTCAACCTGGTCCGATTCCACGGCCATGGCAATCACCTGAATACTCGAGATCATATCTTCGCGTCGCTTCTGATTGAACGCATCGGCCTTTTCCTGGCGGAGGCGGCTTTCAGACAGGGTATTGGACTGGCGTCTGATAAATACCAGCAGCAAGGCGATGGCAATCACGCCGACAATAATCAGGGTCCACTGCAGCCACTGGGGCATTCTCGTCTCCTCGTCTTGGTCAGGCTTGTTTGCGTTGGCGATCAGGCCGCCAGACTTTGACAGTTACGACCTGACCATTCAATACGGAGGTGCCCACCAGCGGATCAATTTGCTCATCACTGAGTACGTCATTGATGCTGGCCCCGGCGTTTTCGTTGGCCACTGTTTGCCTGGTGCCAACTCGATCGTGGCCCCAGCCGTGAGGAATGGAGACCACACCGGGCATCAGATCCTCGGTGATTTCCACCGGGAGTACGATGGTACCTGTGTCCGTGCTGATCTGCGCGGAGTTGCCCGCCTGCAGGCCCAACCGGCTGGCGTCCTTGGGGTTAATCATCAGTGTGCAGCGGTCCTTGCCTTTAACCAGGCGCTGACTGTTATGCATCCAGGAATTGTTGCTGCGCACGTGGCGGCGTCCGATCAGCAGCAACTCGGTGTTGACCGGCTCCTGCAGGAACTGATGCAGGCGCTCGACATCGTTAAGGTAGCGTCGTGGCGCAAGATGAATCATGCCGTCCCGGGTAAACAGGCGGTCGGGCAGGGACGGTTGCAGCGGCCCTAGGTCCACACCACTGGGAACCTCCTTTAATGCCGCCAGCGACAAGCCCTTTGGCAGCGCCTGCCAGTTTCGGTTCAGCGGACTGAGTTTGGTGAGCGCACGTACGGGATGGCGCTCGGGCAATATGTCGAGAATCAGGTCCACCGCTGGCTGTACCAGGCCGCGGACACGGCCACCATCGGTGCCATAGGGCCCGGATCGGAGCAGTAGGTCCAGGATCGGGTCCGGTCCGAGCTGCTTGAAAGTGCGCCAGCCCAGTTCCGAGCGCAAGGGCAGGCGGCCGCCGTTCCGGTGTTTCTCAAGTCGGTGTGCCAGCTCCAACAGGATTTGCCAGTCGTGGCGGCTGTCCGGGCCGGCGTCAAACAGGGGCTCGCTGTACTTTGCGACGTTCCGTACTGCGAACATGCTGAAAATCAGATCGTAGTGGCTGCGTTCCAGGGCCGCGGTCGGCGGCAGGATTACATCGGCGTGGCAGGTGGTCTCATTCAGGTAGTAGTCCACCGACACCATGAAATCGAGGCCGGAGAGGGCCTTTTCCAGGCGGGTGCCGTTGGGGCTGGACAGCACCGGATTGCCGGCCACGGTTACGAATGCGCGAACCTGGCCCTCGCCGGGAGTCAGGATTTCATCGGCCATAGTGCTGGCCGGGTACTCACCGCCAAACTCCGGCAGGCCTTTTACCCGGCTGTGGCGGGCGCCGAAATGACCACTTTGCCCGCCCAGGGCCCCCAGCGTCACCAGATCAATGGCGGGCTGGGTAAACAGCAGGGCGCCCGGTGTGTCGAGCTTGCCGGTGAGGATGTTCAGGCAGTAGGTGAGCCAGGTCGCCAGGCCACCAAAGCGCTGGGTGCTGGTGCCCATCCGGCTGTACAGTGCGGCCTTTGGGGTATTGGCCAACTGGCGGGTGAGCTGGCGGACGGCTTCAGCGGTGATGCCAGTGTGGTCACTGACCGCTTCCGGGGTGAACGCCAATGCCGCCAGACGTAAAAGGTCAGCATCTTTGGCCAGATGCTCGGCCGGCCCCAGTTCAACCAGATCTTCGGCAAACAGGGTGTTCACCATGGCCATCAGCAACAAGGCGTCGCTGCCAGGCCGGATAAAATGGAATTCGTCTGCCAGCTTGCCGGTTTCGGTTCGCCGAGGGTCGACCACGATGAGTCGGCCACCGCGCTCGTGCAGGCGTTTGATCCGGCCCCGGAAATCCGGAACCGTCATCAAGCTGCCATTGGAGGCCATGGGGTTGGCGCCAATGCAGATAAACAGATCGGTGTGGTCGATATCCGGAATCGGGAACAGGATCTGGTGTCCGAACATCTCCAGACTGGCGAGCATGTGGGGAAGCTGATCGTTGGAGGTGGCCGAAAACCGGTTCTGGCTGCCGATGGCGCGCAGGAATGGCAGGGTAGCCACGAGGGCGCCGTGGTTGTGCACGTTGGGGTTGCCCAGGTAGACACCGATGCTGTTGCGGCCGAATTCTGATCGGGTCTTATGCAGCTTGTGCGCCACCAGGTCGAAGGCCTCGTCCCATTCCATTTCCTGCCAGCCGGAATCCGTGCGGCGCACCGGCTTGCGCAACCGGTCAGGGTCGTTGTGCAGGTCCTGCAGGGCGACCGCCTTGGGGCAGATATAGCCCTGACTTAATGGGTCGTCTTCGTCGCCTTTGACCGAGCTGATCTGGCCATTGGTCACTTCGATGGCGACGCCACACATGGCTTCGCACAGGTGGCATGTGCGGTGATGGGTACCGTTATCCATGGAGCCCTCTCTTCTGGCGGGATCTTATTGTTGTGGCGCTTGGGGTTGCATCGAGATTAGCAGGAAAGCCCGGGCATGGGAAAAGCTCTCCAGCCAGTGTTGGCTACAAAAAGGCCAGCCGCGAAGGCTGGCCTGAAAGGGTAAAAGCCTGAAGTTACTGCTGGGCAGGGATTTCCTTCACCGGGTTGGAGATGAAGTTCAGGTAGACGCCCTGTTCGGGAATCATCAGTGGTAGCTGAACGGCCTTGCCTTTGCCGGAGGCTACGTCTTCACAGGCATCAAAGCCATTGCCCGTGAAAATGCCTCCCAGACAACTGATGAAACCAACAAACCCGGTTGCTGCGTCAGAGCTCCCGGCGACGTCCACGGTTATTTCAGGGAGGTTGGAGTTGCGCTGTTCAATCTGCATCCTTCCGTCGTCAAAGAACGTTATTTCGCCCTTAAGGTTGAGGGTGAACGGATAGCTGAACAAGTTGTGCGCAAGCAGGCCTTCCAGCGGTAAGTGAAGGTTCGGGGCATCCAACATAAGGTCTGCCTGGGTGCGGAATTCCGGCCGCCCGTTCTCGTCTTCCACAATCAGTCCTTCAACCAGACCCATTGGATTGTCTTCTGTTGGTTGGCCATATCGCATTCGCAGGACTTGTGGTCCAGTAACAGACTCCGAGGGCCCCAGCAGATCGTACCAGACAGTTGCTGAGGTCGTGGCCAGCATAGTGGGGTAAAGCAACACGCGAATGTTGCCGGTTGGTTTCCCTGTCGATGGATCAATTTCCGGGCCGATGATCTCGGTGTTCAGACCATAGGTCTGGTAAATGAACTTCTGATCCGGGCATTCTTCGCCTACATAGCTGCAACCCACGCGGGCATTGGCTTGTGATTCGGGGTCGCCGTCGTTACCAAGCACAACCGCATTGCCGTTCATAATGAGTTTTGTCGCATTGGGTGGCGTGGCGAAGCTGAGAATCTCGCCACCGGCATCGAATGCCTCAGCAATCGCGTTAAATGGTTCGATGGTTTCGTCGATGATGAAGTTCGAGTTGGTGTCCCGTATGGGAAGATTTCGAAGGGGGGCGAACACGGTGTTCGTCGCGTCTGTACCGCGGAAATAGATGGAAAGCGGTTCGCCACCATTGTCGGTCGGGTCGAGAAGCAGGTCGGTCTGCAGTGCCATGCCGTTTTCACCGCAAATAACGTTCGTGCAGTCCCCGTTTTCTGCCGACACCATGGTGTAGCGATACAGTGTGCCCGGCTCCCAAGGTGAGTCGGGATAGAATCTGACCCTCTGATTGTTTTTCTCCAGTCGGCCGGGTACTTCCTCAAGCACGGTTTCGCTTTCATCAACCTTCTGAACAAGGAGGGTTTCGCCGGCCCGGATCGAGCCGAGATCCATGGATTGGGAGAACACAACGGTAATCGGTCGATCCGCCGGCATGGTGGTTACCGGAAGAATGTCCCGAGATTGAGGGTTGCCCTCATTGTCCTTGGGAAGTTCGCTGCCTTCTTCACTGAGTTTGTCAATGCAGTAGCCATGTTTGTCGTCTGCTAGTTGCCGATTCTCGGTGACGCAGGGATATCCAGGATAGGTCGTCAAGGCAAGCGGAGAGCGCTGAGTGACTGGAGAGGCTTCATTCTCAATTGGCTCAAGCTCAAAGTTCAGACTCTGAGTCGCAGCAGCATTGCCGGCCAGATCTTTCAGACCTTCAATCTGCAAGGTGTATTCACTGCCATGTTTCAGGCCGCCCTTGGGATTCAAAACGATCGCGGTGCCGTCGAGTTTTGAATCCAGGTTTTCGAGCTTGAGGCCATCCTCGAATAGGGTAATACCTGAGGCGATGGTCCTGCCGTCCAGCGGTTCGTCGAAGTTCAGGATCACCGGGTCGCCGGGTCGCTGCATTGACTGGCGAGTGGCTGGAATGGCATCCGCGGGGCCTGGCATCCAGCTGACGAGCTGTGGGCTAGTGCTGTCGGGTTCATACAATTCTTCGGCATCCAGGGCGGAATCAGCATCGGTGGCCGCCTCAATCCGGAAGGCGATAGTGGCATCGGTGTATTCCTGGCCCAACAGCTCAGGTTCGACCACACCGATGGCATCAATGGTGAGGACTCCCTCCTGCACGATGGCAATGCCGCTCAATTCGACCCCGAGCAGGTCCTGGGACAGAGCGGCGTTCGGCTGTGCTTCCTCAGTGTTCATGGAGACATCCATAAACAGCTTAACGTGCCGTGGCGCATTGAGATCGTCGGTGTACGGATTGGGGCTCAGGTAACCGGTGGCGTCTGAGAGCATAGTCACCTTGATATTGCCTGTGGTCTGCATCTGGCCGGTCCTGGGGTTGATCACCGGCACACTGCCATTGATCTTTACATCCAGGCTGCTGCTGGTGAGCACGCTGCCTTTCGGCACACGCAGGGGCAGGGGTTCATCGGCGTCAAAGGATGGCGCGTAGGCCAGTTCGGCGAACAGGCCTCCAGTCTGCTGAGAAGGTCCGGCTACGCCTTGCAGGACTGAATTCAGGGTGACCCCATTGATAATCTGGCCATTGAGCCGGGATTTTCGGGCACCGGATTCACCGGTGCCGGCGAGCATGCCGGAGTCAATCACCTCCTGGAACAGCACCACGGTCGGGCCGGTTTCGCGGGCGCTAAACTGTTTGCTGAAATCCAGGGTTCCGCCGGTGGTGTGGCTCGGCAAGTTCTGAATCCGTAGCGTGTAGCTTTGGCCGGCGGCAAGGGCATCGTCCTTGGTGCCGCAGAGCTCCCGGGCTTCGACGGTGCAGGGATCGACGGTGATGCGGCGGCCATCCACCAAAACGGTGGCAGGCACGGTTTCACCGGCTGAATCTTCCAGGCGAATCTGGCCGCCCATGGCCTGCCAGTTTGGATGCACCGGGTGGGTGAGGGCCAGACGGAAGGTGGAGAAATTCATCGGCTGGAATTCACTATCCGGAGCCGGAACCATTTCCGCTACCGCAAATTTGTTGGCGCTGTTGTCCAGGCTGGCGATTCCGGTGAAACCGCCACGAGTGGAAAACTGAATGCCTTCAGCTCCATGGGCGTTGGGTGTGATGATGGTTCTGGTTTCCTCGGCCAGCAGCGGATCCTGGAACATCACCGAGTAGTCTGTTCCGGTACTCAGGGCCGTTGCCGGTGTCAGTTTCAGACTGTGTCCGCCATCCACTTTCGTGACGGTGAAGTCTACCGGGGTGGTCCCGTCTGTGACCCGGATTTTCTCCTTCAGATCGGCCTCGGTGTCGGTGATGGCGTGGGAAAACCGAACCACAATGTCCGCGGCCGGGCTGATGCCGGTCTGGCCATCGGCCGGGTAGGAGTAGACTACCGAGCCAGGTGTTGTCTTGGTCACACTCTGTTCGTCGCCACCACAGGCAGCAAACAGAAGCGCGGGTATCAGTGCCAGGGTCTTGTTGTATTTCATGGCAGAACTTCTCCTCAAAGCTTGGATGCTCAGGAATTCAGAGGCTGAAAACGTCAGGCACTCAGAACTTCAGGGTGATGGAGCCGCTAATGACGTGAACATCGCCGTCGGCGGTCACGTCGGTCTCATTGCCGTCGTAATCCACCAGGGTGAAGTCCCGGTCCTGGAGTTGTTGGTACTGATAGCCCACGTCGAGTCGAACCGGATAGGCGAGCAGTCGGGTGCGATCATAAGTGGCGCTCAGGCCCAGTCCGAGGACAATTTTGTCGGTGTCGAGGTAGTTGATCTCCGGATTTCGAGTGGTCTTGAGGGGTGATTCCTCAAAGGCAACGCCGGCTCGTACCGCAAAGTTCTTGTTCAGCTGGTACTCCGCACCAAGACGGGGGATGAGGATATCGTCGAACTGAATGCGGTCGCCCGGCGATTGGGATTCCTGATCCTTGATGGTGTCGGAGGCGAACTCATCCTCCAGCTCAGACCAGTTCTGCTGCTCAATAGAGCCGCCGATTCGCCAGTTTTCAGTCCGGTATTGAGCCCCGATGCCAATGGTTTCCGGCTGGAATGAGTCGATGGTGGAAACCGCCAGGCTCAGGCCCGGGTCGGGAATGGTCTGGGTCACAATGATGTTGGAGTCGACGGCAGTGGACGCAGCCGATTTGGTGCGGTAGGTCAGGGCTGTCTCCCAGCCATCCAGGAAACACTCGGAGTCGGGGCAGAAGGTGCTTCCCAAGTCCATGCTGGTGCCGAGGATGGTTTTCAGGGACGGCTCCGCATTAACGCCCAGACGTTCCCGGCTGGTTTCACCACCGAGGGTAGAGACTGCTTCTAGGTTGGCCGCCGCCTCCAGGGTGATCCGGACCGAGGCACCGGCGGAGATGCCCCGCCAGATCGGGGTGGCGCCGCCAATGTTCAGAAAGAGCGGCTCCTTGCCATACTGCAGGAACTGTCCGCTTTCAGTGGTCTCCGAGCGGAAGGCCAGCATTTCCTTGCCGTACTTCTCGACGCCGGCGATGAAACCGAGGTAGATCGGATGTTTGGAGCGGGTCAGTGAGCCGAGGTTGGTTTTCATGCCAATCAGCACATGCTGACTGGGCGAGTTCGACAGGACGTCGCTGTTGGCGTTCGGGTTGGCCGACCTCAGCTCCTGCTCGGCGTGCAGGATGCCGGTGGTCAGTTCACCCCGACTGTCCTTGGTGAGGTAGGCCGGGTTGTAGTAAGTAGCTGAGACCTGGTCATTGAACATGGACAGAGATTGCGCCGTCGCAACGTCGACCGGCATGACACCGTAGGTAGTGCCGAGATTACCCATGCTGGCAGCGGCAGACAGGGAAAGGCCAGTGGAAACCGTTGCAACGGCCAGGGACATCGCCCGTACTGAAAATCGGGAGGTGGAAGGCATTGATACACTCCATTATGTCGTTGTTTTTTGTTCTTGAGCTGTGTCCTTTCATGGAACACGGATATTTCTTTTTAGTTTTCGAAGCCAGTTTATTGGGCCCGCTTGATGAGGGCCTTGGCTTTTTTGACACAGGCTTGTGTTTTTATGATCAGTTCTGACGGATTGTCTGACTAAAATTCAGAAAGCAGAGTTTGATGTTGCCTCTTATAGTGTCGACCATCAGATTGGCGTTTCAGGTCATGAAAGTCAGACATACTGTGTCGAGAATTTTTACACTGGAATTGAGGGCTTTTTAGGGCTGATGTTTATCCCCTTGAAGTTGCACTGTTAGTGCTTTTTTGGCCTATGTTATGCCTCTGATTCGTTAGCGCGTATAGGTACACGGCAAGTTTTTAATGGCGGTCTTGACGATGGTTCGCGTCCAGGGCCTGCAATTGATGCAGGGAGGTCATTGGCCTTGATAGTCCCTTTGTGGGGGGGTACGAGGATGAATGCATTAACAAGATCAATAGTAATCGCGCTAACGTTTGCTTGGATTGCTCCGGCTCATGCCTACATGGTAGGTCTGGAGGATGTCGGGGGTGCGGATGCGCTGGTTGGTCAGACAGATAATCTGAATGCGCTTGGTCCTTGTGGCACTGGTAACAGCCCAAGTACAGAGCTTTGCTGGATCAATAATTTGTTAGGGAGCACGACGACCTACGTGGAAAGTGACAAGGTTGAAAACCAGTCATTCGTCAAAGTGGATGGCAGCTCTTCGGTAATCGCCTTCGAATTATCGAGCCCGACAGAGTATTTCTTTATAAAGAATGCGCAGTGGTACGGGCTGTTCCAAAATGCCTTCAATCAGGATTGGGCGGTTATCGACACGTCGCTAATTGCAGCAGGGTTCAACTTGCCGAGTGATGAGTACGAGATCAGCCACATTGCGCCGATAGGCAGAACCTTTGAGGTGCCCGAGCCCGGCTCGCTGGCCCTTCTGGGGCTTGGACTGGCGGCACTAGGGTACAGGCGTCGACTGAAAATAGCGTGACGTATCATCGTGCGAACAAGTGCCTCGGTCCTTCCGGGGCATTTTCGTATTAGAGCGGTATCAAAGCGCCCAGGCGGAAACCTGCCAAGTAACGCAAAAGAAGTGAGTATCAAGGAGAGAATGGTGGGCCCAGCTGGACTCGAACCAGCGACCAAGGGATTATGAGTCCCCTGCTCTAACCAACTGAGCTATAGGCCCGTGTGCTACTTGCTGTTTTGAAAGGTGTTTCCGGGAAGGGAAACAGAGCGGGCGCCATTATACCGGTGAGGTGAGGCGCCCGCTACTGTTGTGGGCCTTATCCCTGAGGATTGCCCTGATCGTCGATAAAGCCACGCAGGTGATCGGAGCGGGACGGATGACGCAGTTTGCGCAGAGCCTTGGCTTCGATCTGACGAATGCGTTCTCGGGTAACGTCGAACTGCTTGCCGACTTCTTCCAGAGTGTGGTCGGTATTCATTTCAATACCAAAACGCATGCGCAGTACCTTGGACTCACGCGCGGTCAGGCCGGCCAGAACCGAACGGGTGGCTTCACGCAGGCCTTCGGCGGTCGCTGAATCCACCGGAGACAGTGCCTGGATGTCTTCAATGAAGTCGCCCAGATGGCTGTCTTCATCATCACCGATCGGGGTTTCCATGGAGATCGGCTCTTTGGCGATCTTCAGGACCTTACGGATCTTGTCTTCCGGCATTTCCATGCGTTCACCCAGCTCTTCCGGCGTGGGCTCGCGGCCCATCTCCTGCAGCATCTGGCGGGAGATCCGGTTGAGCTTGTTGATGGTCTCGATCATGTGCACCGGAATACGGATGGTGCGGGCCTGGTCCGCGATGGAGCGGGTAATGGCCTGACGAATCCACCAGGTGGCGTAGGTTGAGAACTTGTAACCACGACGGTATTCGAACTTGTCCACGGCCTTCATCAAACCGATGTTGCCCTCCTGGATCAGATCCAGGAACTGCAGGCCGCGGTTGGTGTACTTCTTGGCGATGGAGATAACCAGTCGCAGGTTGGCTTCAACCATTTCCTTCTTGGCACGGCGGGCCTTGGCTTCACCGATGGAAACGCGACGGTTGATTTCCTTGACGTCGGCCACGTCCAGATCCACTTCGGTCTGAACGTTCTGGATGCGCTTCTGCAGGCGAACGATCTCGTCAATGCGCTCTGACATTGGCGCGGCGTACGGCTTCTTGCTCCGGCCAATCTTTTCGGCCCAGTCCAGATTGGTCTCGTTGCCCGGGAAGGACTTGATGAAGTCCTTACGCGGCATTTTGCAGTCGCGGACACAGATCTGCATGATGGCGCGCTCGTTCTCGCGCACCAGCACGTTGGTGGAACGGACCACGTTGACCAGCTCGTCGAAGGCCTTGTTGGCCAGCTTGAACGGGGCAAACACCTGGCCCAGCTCGTTCAGAGCTTCCTGGGTTTTCTTGTCGCCACGACTGTGCTTGGCCAGTGCCTTGTCGGCTGCTTCCAGTTTTTCGGTCAGCAGTTCGAAACGCAGCCGGGTCTCTTCGGGATCCGGGCCGCTTTCGGTTTCTTCCTCGTCATCGTCGTCATCGTCGGATGAAGAGCTGGAGGTGTCAGTGCTGGCGGCTGGAGTTTCCTCGCCCATGAATGGCTCGGCGTCGTCCGGGTCCAGGAAACCGGTGACGATGTCGCTGATGCGGCCTTCGTTCTCGATAATGCGGTTGTACGCCTGAATCACGGTACCCGCGGTGCCCGGGAAGTGGGCAACGGCAGCCATGACGTCACGAATGCCTTCCTCAATGCGCTTGGCGATAACAATTTCGCCTTCACGGGTCAGCAGCTCTACGGTACCCATCTCACGCATGTACATACGCACCGGATCGGTGGTGCGGCCGGCATCGGTTTCAACCGCGGCGAGTGCAGCTGCGGCTTCGGCAGCAGCGGCTTCGTCCGCAGTGGAGTCGCCTTCGGTCATCAGCAGGGTATCGGCATCCGGTGTTTCTTCGGTTACCTGGATACCCATGTCGTTGATCATGCGAATGATGTCTTCGACCTGATCCGGGTCGGCAATGTCTTCCGGGAGGTGGTCGTTTACCTCGGCGTAAGTCAGGTAACCTTGTTCCTTGCCTCGTGCAATGAGGTCTTTTAAACGTGATTTTTGCGAATTGCCTGACATAGACACCCTGTGAACTCGCTTTGAGAAGGAAAAAAGTGAAACAGCCATTATAGCTGTCGCTCGGTCGCACTGCCACCGAATGGTTAGATGGTGATCAATGCGTCTAGTTTCAAGTCCTGTTACTCCTGAGTACCACTACTCAGGGTTCGTAATTCCTTCCGTTCCTCGGCTGTGAGGTTCGAGAAGTTGCGCAACAGAGCCGCAAGCCGCTGTTGTCGCGATGATTCTTCGTTCGGGCTCAGTAATTCCCGTGCCGCTTCGAGTGTGCTCTCCCTGGCGGGAATGTGCTCAATGCCATCAAACAGATGGAAAAAGCGGTCCCGGGCCTGGCCATCGAGGGCCAGGCAACGCACCAGTGATTTCCGATCCCGGACTTCCTGATCGAGAATCCAGCTGGCGAAGTTGCGGGACTGGGTGAACTGGCGCGAGCTCCGCGACAGTTCGACCACTTCGGCGGCCATTTCCGGTGCTTCCAGCAGTGCCAGGCACAAGATGCTGTCTTTGCTGAGCTTTACATCAATGCGCTCTTCAGCGACGCGGTCCCGACGACCGTCTTTCCAGTTTCCGCCCTGATTCTTCGGCCGGTTTTGCCACTGATTGCGGCCACCGCAAAGCCGGAGCATTTCGTGCCACATGGCATCCCGCAGTGTGCTCTTCGGCATCTTGTTCAGCAGCGGCTCTACCCGAGCCCTCAATTCGCCCCGATGTTCCGGTAGCTGCAGGTCCAGGCCCTCACTCTGTCGGTCGAACAGGTAGCGGGACAGCGGAGTGGCACCGTCAATCCGAGCCTGGAACGCCTCTTGGCCTTCCTTGCGCACCAGCGTGTCCGGATCCTCGCCCTGGGGCAGCATCAGGAATTGCAGGTGCATGCCGTCGGCCATCAGCTCAAGCGCGTTGTCCATGGCGCGGTCAGCTGCCCTGAACCCGGCCTGGTCGCCGTCGAAGCAGAACACGATGTGCCGCACTTGCCGGAGCAGGGCAGTCAGGCTGTCCTGGTTGGTTGCCGTGCCCAGCGTTGCGACGGCGTAGTGAATGCCGTGCTGGGCCAGGGCAATGACATCCATATACCCTTCGACAACCAGCAGTTTGTCCAGTTGCCTTACCGCCTGTTTGGCTTCGAACAGGCCGTATATTTCCCGGCTCTTGTGAAAGACATCAGACTCCGGAGAGTTGATGTACTTGGCCTTGTCGTCACCCAGGGTCCGACCACCAAAGGCAATGGTCTTGCCCCGGCTGTTGCGGATCGGGAACATGACCCGATTGCGGAACAGATCCCGGGGCCGCCCGTACTTGTCGGAGACCGTGCCGGTTTCTACCAACGGGCCTTTCAAGTCCTTGCTGGCAGCATCGAACAGGGCGGTCCCGGCCGAAGGCGCGTAACCAATCTGGTACTGCTGCACGATGGCGTCGTCCAGGCCCCGCTGTTGCAGGTAATCCCGGGCGTAGGCGCCTTGCTGGCTGGTCAGTGCGGACTGATAGAACCGGCTGGCAAAATCGAGCGCGTCGGTCAGCGTTCGGGCCTGCTGGATCTCCTGCTTGGCGGCCTTGTCGTAAGGCACTTCCAGGCCGGCCCGCTTGGCCAGTTCTTCAACGGCTTCGGTGAAGCCGATGCCCTCGAATTCACGAATGAAGCTGATGGCATCGCCATGGGCACCACAGCCAAAGCAGTGGTAAAAGCCCTTGTCCGGACGCACGTTGAAGGACGGCGTCTTTTCATCGTGAAACGGGCAGCACGCCTTGTAATTTGCGCCGGCTTTCTTGAGTGTGATGCGAGAACCGATCAGCTCTGCCAGATCGAGGCGATCAAGCAGGTCTTCAACAAAACGTTGAGGGATCAGTCCACTCATGGAGACTCCAGATCAACCGGGACTTGTGTCGGGTTCAGCCATAGCCAAAAATGCCGCCGAAGCCAGGCCTCGGCGGCATTTTTGAAGTCGCTCTGTGCAGCCTGCGGCTGAACAGGCAATCAGTGCTTTGCAGTCAAGCGGCGTCGATAAAACTTAGTACAGACGCTCGAACTTGCGCTGTTCCCGCTGAAGCTTCTTGAGATGACGCTTAACGGCAGCGGCTGCTTTGCGCTTACGAACAGCGGTCGGCTTCTCGTAGTGCTCGCGACGACGTACTTCAGAAAGTACACCCGCTTTTTCGCAGGAACGCTTGAAGCGACGCAGTGCTACGTCAAACGGTTCATTCTCTTTCACTTTAACAGCTGGCATTCGGAAATCACCTACCTGATAGATTCGGTTTCAATGTAATCCGCCTGGCAGCGCCAGACCGGTTCGATCCCTGGTCAGATTGGCTAAAACTCGACCAGTGCATATTTTAGGGCGGCAATGATAGCGCCTGGGTTATGGCAAGGTCAATGATTGTTCAGATGAATCTGACAGGGCGTTTCGGGTTTCTGCTAAAATGCGGCGTTTTCCACACATGCCTATAAACCTGGCCCGGATATTATGTTGATTCTCGGTATTGAAACCTCCTGCGATGAAACCGGCGTGGCCCTGTTCGACAGCGAACAGGGGCTGTTGGCGCACGCCCTGTTCAGTCAGATCGACATGCACGCGGACTACGGTGGCGTGGTGCCAGAGTTGGCATCGCGCGACCATGTGCGCAAGTTGCTGCCGTTGTGCGATCAGGTGTTGGCCCAGGCCGGCAAGGTTCGGGCTGACCTGGAAGGCATTGCCTACACGGCCGGGCCAGGCTTGGTCGGTGCGCTGATGGTCGGCGGCTCGGTTGCTCACTCTCTGGGCTTCGCCCTGGGAGTGCCGGTTCTGGGTGTGCATCACATGGAGGGCCATTTGCTGGCGCCGATGCTGGAGGACAATCCGCCCGCCTTTCCGTTTGTCGCCCTGCTGGTGTCCGGAGGCCACACCCAGTTGGTGCGGGTAGATGGTATTGGTGCCTACGAAATGCTGGGTGAATCCGTGGACGACGCCGCCGGCGAGGCCTTCGATAAAGCCGCCAAGATGCTCGGGCTGGATTACCCGGGTGGGCCGCGGGTTGCGGCACTGGCCGAGCAGGGCACGCCGGGCCGCTATCGATTCCCCCGCCCGATGACCGACCGCCCGGGTCTGGATTTCAGCTTCAGTGGCTTGAAGACCTTTACCCTGAATACCGTCAGTGCAGCCCGGGATGCGGACGGTCTTGATGATCAGACCCGCGCCGACATCGCGCTGGCGTTTGAAACCGCTGTGGTTGAGACCCTCACCATTAAGTGTCGGCGTGCCCTGGAACAGACCGGCTGCAAGCGTCTGGTCATCGCCGGGGGTGTTAGCGCCAACAAGCGCTTGCGCACCGCCCTGGAAGCCATGACCGCCAAGTTGCAGGCTGGGGTTTTCTACGCCCGGCCGGAATTCTGTACCGATAACGGGGCCATGATTGCCTATGCCGGAGCCCAGCGCTTGCGGGCCGGGCAGCAGGATGGTGAGCGAATTGTGGCGGTTCCGCGCTGGCCGATGAATACCTTGCCGGCCATTACCGAGCCGCGCTCAACCGGATTGGTGGATTAGCCCACGCCTTGTCCTGGCGGACGATTGACGCTTTAAAGGCCGGCTTCCCGGCCCTGAGCCAGTCGGATCAGGTTATTCCGGTGCCGAACCACGATCAGCAGTGCCAGTAGGCCGAACAGGGCCAGGGTATCGGGTTCGATCAGGGCGCTGATGATCGGGCCGGAGACGATGGCGATCAGGGATGCCAGTGCCGAGATGCGACAGCGCCAGATCACCAGCAGCCAGATGGCTGCCATCAGCGAGGTGGTTATCGGCGCCAGGGCCAGGCCTGCGCCCAGTGCGGTCGCCACGCCTTTGCCACCCTTGAAGCGGTAGAACACGGGGATCATGTGGCCGGTAACGGCACACAGCGCCACTATGGCCTGTGCCATCACCGACAGCCCCAGGTTGTGGGCCAGCCAGACGGGGAGCCAGCCCTTGGCGGCATCCAGTGCCAGTGTCGTCAGGGCAGGCGCCCAGCCGCCGGTGCGGTAAACATTGGTGGCACCAGGATTGCCAGAACCCTGGGCCCGAGGATCGGGCAGCTTCCACAGTCGGCACACCGGCAGCGCAAACAGCACCGAGCCGGCCAGGTAGGCGGCAAAGCAGAGCACAACGGTGACAACTGGGTCGCTGGACAGTGTGGTGGTGAGTGTGGAGGCGAGGGTCATGGTGTCGGCTCGAAGGCGGAGACGTCTCAGGGTGTAGTGTGCGAAAATGCCGACCCAGTAAAACAGGCCAGCGTTATCACAGTATCCGTTGGTTGTGCGTTATTCAATCAGCAAAGAGTGGAATACTCCGGGAGCCCCCTTGGCAGACAGTGTACTCATTGAAGGTCTGGTAGTTGAGACCGTTGTCGGTGTCTACGATTGGGAGCGGAAGGTCGACCAGCGCCTGCTGGTGGACCTGGAAATGGCCTGGGATAACCGGGTTCCGGGTGCCTCGGATGATGTCGGGGATGCCCTGGATTATGCTGCGGTCAGCGAGCTGGTTACATCGTGCCTGCAAGCGCTTCAGCCCAAGTTGCTGGAGCACGGTGCTGAGCAGCTCGCGGCGCAACTGCAGCGGCAGTTCGGAATTACCTGGCTGGCGCTGACTCTGAGAAAGCCCGGAGCGGTGCCGGCGGCGCAAGCGGTAGGTGTCCGAATAGAAAGGGGAACGCGTTAATGACCGACCAGGTCCGGGTGTACATCAGTATTGGCAGCAACGTAGACCGGGAGCATTACGTTACCGCGGCTCTGGACGCGCTGGCGAGCTGGTTTGGCGACCTTGAGATTTCACCGGTCTATGACAGCGAGGCGGTGGGCTTTAAGGGCTCGCCGTTTTTGAATCTGGTGGTCGGGGTAAAAACCGGGCTGCCGGTGGGTGAATTGTCCCGGCGCTTCAAACAGCTGGAGGCCGATAATGGCCGCCGTCGGGATGTGCCCAAGTTCAGTGCCCGAACCCTGGATCTGGATATCCTGACCTATGGCGATCGGGTGGGGGTAGTCGATGGGGTTGAGTTGCCTCGCGGCGAAATTCTGAAGAACGCCTTCGTTTTGCGGCCGTTAGCAGACATCGCGCCCGAGGACCTGCATCCGGTGACGGGGCAGAGCTATCGGGAATTGTGGCAGAACTACCGGTCCGACCAGAAACTCTGGCCGGTGGACTTTACCTGGCAGGGCCGTCAGATTTCAGTAATCGCCGACTGACCGGAACAGTTCGATCAGGTGGTCCGTTGAGCTGTCGCTGCCTGCATCCTGCGCGTCCTTCCCGAGTAATCGGGGCAGAATACCCTTGCCCAACTGTTTGCCCAGCTCCACGCCCCATTGATCAAACGAATCCACGCCCCAGATGACCCCCTGAACAAAGGTTCGATGCTCGTACAGGGCGATCAGTGCCCCGACGCTCTCAGGCGTCACCTGCTCAAGCACCAGGGTGTTGCTGGGTTTGTTGCCGGGAATCACCTTATGGGGCGCCAACTGCTCTATTTCCGCTTCCGTAAGACCTTCTGCTGCGAGTTCGGCTCGCGCTTCTGCCAGTGATTTGCCCGCCATCATTGCCTGGCTTTGGCTCAGGCAGTTGGCAAACAGGTCGGCGTGGTGGGTTGCCACGGGGTTGTGCGTTTTCAACGGAATGATGAAATCGGCCGGAATCAGCCGGGTGCCTTGATGGATCAGCTGGTGGTAAGCATGCTGGCCATTGGAGCCTGTGCCACCCCAGATGATCGGGCCGGATTCACAGGCCAGCGGTTCTCCGGTCTCGGTCACACTCTTGCCATTGCTTTCCATGTCCAGTTGCTGAAGATGATCCGGAAGGCTGCGCAGGTATTGGTCATACGGCAGGATGGCGTGGGTGTGGGCGTTCCAGAAGTTGTTGTACCAGACGCCCAGTAGGCCCATGACCACAGGCAGATTCTGCGCCAGTGGTGCCTCCTGGAAGTGGCTGTCCATGGCATGGGCGCCGGACAGCAGGCGCCGGAAATTGTCCATGCCGATGGCCAGTGCCACCGGTAGGCCAATGGCGGACCACAGGGAGTAGCGCCCGCCAACCCAGTCCCACATCGGGAACACCTGATCGGCCTGGATGCCGAAGCTTTCTGCGCCAGGTACGTTGGCGGTTACTGCGAGGAAGTGCTTGGCTACGGCTGCATCGTCGCCGCAATAGTCCACCAGCCACTGCCGAGCCACGTTGCTGTTCTCGAGGGTTTCCTGGGTGCGGAATGATTTCGACTGGATCAGGAACAGGGTGGTTTCCGGGTTCACCTGCCGGAGCACTTCCAGGATGTCAGTGCCGTCGATGTTGGCGACAAAGTGGCAGCGCATGCCGCCCTGCCAGTAAGGCTGCAGGGCCTCATTGACCAGCTTCGGCCCGAGATAGGAGCCGCCAATGCCGATGCTGACCACATCGGTGAAGGCCTTGCCGCTATAACCGGTCCTGGACTGATCCAGAACGCCGGTGACTACTGCTTCCATCCGCTCCAGGGTGTGCTGGACCTCGGCCACCACATCGACCCCGTCCACCATGATAGAGGCGTTGCCGGGGTGTCTCAGGGCCGTGTGCAGGGCCGGACGTTGTTCGGTGCGGTTGACCGGGGCGCCGCTCAGCAGTGCGTCCCGGCGTGCCGGCAAATCACGGCGTTCGGCCAGCGCGAGCAGGGCGCTCAGGGTTTCGTCGGTGATGCGGTTCTTGGAAAAATCCAGGGATATTCCCGCGCCCTTGATGAAGTAGCGGCTGGCCCGTTCCGGATCCTCGGTAAATAGCTGTTTTATCGGCACCGACTGCATTTGCAGCCGGTGTTGCTCCAGCACCTGCCACTCCGGGGAGGAGGTCAGTTGGGGCGCGCGATCAGGCATTAGAACATCCTTTTCCGTCATTTGCTTGATGCTGGCTCAGCGACTCACTGACAGGTTGTCGATCAGACGGGTGGTGCCCAGGAAGGCTGCCACCAGCAGGGTAATGTCGGTGTCTTCGGTGCTGGCCGGCTTCAGGGTTTGGCTATTAACGATGTTGAAATAGTCCGGTCGCAAGCCGGCCTCGGCGAGGCGGTTGCGAGCTTCCTCCTCCAGGGTCTGGAAGTCCGAGCGGCCTCCGGTCAATTCACGGGCGGTAGCTTGCAGGGTCTGATAAACCACCGGGGCGATTTTGCGTTCGCTCGCTGTCAGGTAACCGTTTCGGGAGCTCTTGGCCAGGCCGTCGTCTTCCCGGATGGTGGGCGCGCCCACGACTTCCACCGGTAGCATCAGATCGCGGACCAGTTTCCGGATTACCGCGAGTTGCTGGAAGTCCTTTTCGCCAAACACTGCGACGTCCGGCTGAACCATGTTCAGGAGCATGGTGACAACCGTCGCCACACCCTCGAAATGACCTGGGCGGCTGGCGCCACAATGACCGTCGCTGACTTCCGGAACCACCACCTGGGTCTGCAAGGCCAGCCCTTCGGGATAGACCTCTTCCACACCGGGGGCGAACACCAGGGTGTTGCCGGCCGCTTCCAGCTGCTCCTGATCTTCCGTCAGTGTGCGCGGGTAGGTGTCCAGATCTTCGCCAGCCCCGAACTGCATCGGGTTTACGAAAATGCTGGTGACCACCACGTCCGCCGCTTCCGCGGCTTTGCGCACGAGCGATATGTGACCCTCGTGGAGGTTGCCCATGGTCGGCACCAGGCCAATGGTTTTGCCCTGGCGTCGATAGCCGCGGAGGATGGTGCGAAGTTCTTTCAGGGAATGTACGGTTCTCATGCCTTGAACGTATGCTCCTCGGCGGGGAAAGTTCGCGCGCGCACAGCGCTCACGTAGGCCTCAATGGCCTCCTGGACGGAATTGGTCTCCGCCAGGAAGTTCTTCACAAATCGGGGTTTGCGCCCGGTGGTGACACCCAGCATATCGTGCAGGACCAGCACCTGGCCGTCGGTATCGGCGCCGGCACCAATACCGATGACGGGCGCCTTGACGGCCTGGGTGATGCGGGCGGCCAGGGGCGCGGGTACGCACTCAAGCAGAATCAGGTCGGCGCCGGCCGCTTCCAGTTCGCAGGCGTGCTCGATCATCATTTCCGCTGCTTTCTCATTGCGGCCCTGCACCTTGTAGCCACCAAACTTGTTGACGAACTGAGGGGTCAGGCCCAGGTGTGCGCACACGGGTACACCGCGCTCGCTCAGGGCGTGGATGGTGTCTTTCATCCAGTCGGTGCCTTCGAGCTTGACCAGGTGAGCGCCGGCACGCATCAGTTCGGCAGCATTTTCCAGGGCTGCGTCCACGGTGCCGTAAGTCATGAACGGCATGTCGGCCATGATCAAGGCGCCGGCATTACCCTTGGCGACGCAACTGGTGTGATAAACCATCTGGTCCATGGTGACCGGCAGGGTGCTATCGTGGCCCTGCAACACCATGCCCAGGGAGTCTCCGATCAGGATGACATCGACACCCGCTTCACTGACCACCTGGGCAAAGGTGGCATCGTATGAGGTCAGGACGGAAAAGGCTTCGCCCTTTTGTTTGTATTCCCGAAGGGTATTGATGGTAACAGCCATAAAATCCTTGCCTTGTGGGTGGATGGGCCAAGACCGGGCCGGGGTCTGCCGGCGTTCAGTGCTAAGGGTAATCCGGGGCTATGTCTGAGGCAATAGTAGCACGGCCGTGATTAGGCCGGTGCAGTCAGTGCCTGGCCGGAGGTTGCTCGAAGTTAGTGTGAGTGCGGCTTGAGTGCGACTTGAGAGTGGCTCAAGACGGAGCGAAGGGCTCCCGTGCCACCGGCGGCAGCTTGCGCAGCTCGTTGTCAGGGCAATGCTGGCGCAGCTCCTTGACGGTGCGGCCGTCGGGGAGGGTCAGTGCGGGCTCAAGATCCAGCAGGGGCTGAAGTACAAAATCCCGGTTCGGTAGTTCTTTGTGGGGGACGGTCAGACGCTCGTCAGCCAGGGTCTGATTGCCAAAAACCAGCAGGTCCAGATCCAGTGTTCTCGGGCCCCAGTGCCGGAGTCGCTCACGGCCATGACGCTGCTCGATGGTCTGCAGGTGGTCAAGCAGCTCGTGGGCGCCCAGGGTGGTGCGCAGCCAGACCGCGCCGTTAACGAAGTCCGGCTGATCCTGCGGGCCAACCGGGCGGCTGGCGTAAAAGGGCGACTGCGCCACCAGTACTGAATCCGGCAGGCCGGCCAGGGCGGCAACTGCCTGAGCCAGCTGTGCAGCCGGGTTCTCAAGGTTGCTGCCGAGGCCAATAAAGGCGTCCGTGGTCATTACTCGGCGGGGCGCTTGGTGGGAGGCTTACGCCGACGCTTGCGCTTCTTGGGAGCGTCGCTGCCCAGCTCGGTCAGCATGCGCTCCTGGCCGCGTTCATCGGTTTTCTGGAAATCGGTCCACCATTGACCGAGACCGGGTTCGATTTCGCCCGCCGCTTCGCGTACCAGCAGGAAGTCATAGGCGGCCCGGAATCTGGGATGGCTCATAGCGGCAAAAGCGCGCTTGCCCTGACGACGGGGAAGGCGCATCTGCATTTCCCAGATCTCTTTCATCGGTCCGGAGAAACGCTTGGGGATGGACGTGGCCTGAACCTGACGCCCAATGACCTTACCGATGGCGCCGTGCAGGGCCGGTTGAACCGGGTCGCCGTTGTCTTGACGTTGGGTCCATTCAGCCTGCAGGGCCGGCCAGAGCATGGCGGCAAACAGGAAGTAAGGCGTCACCGACTTGCCCTGGGCGATGCGGGCATCAGTATTGCGCAGGGCCTGACGGATAAGCTCATCCGACTCGCCGTTATTGATCGCCCGCACGGTCTCGGGGAACAGTGGCGCCAGCAGGTTATAGCGGCTCAACAGATCGTAAGTCGCTTCGCCCTGGCCAGCCGAGAACAGCTTGAGCACTTCCTCGAACAGGCGAGCGGGCGGAATGTGAGTGAGCAGGGGCGCGAGCTCCCGGATCGGGGCCTCGGTGTCCGGCTCAATGTCAAAATCAAGCTTGGCGGCAAAGCGGATGGCTCGCAGCATGCGCACCGGATCTTCCCGGTACCGGGTTTCGGGGTCGCCAATCAGCCGGAGCTGGCGGTTGCGCAGATCCTCGACGCCATCGGCGAAATCGATCACGGTGAAGTCGCGGATGCAGTAGTAAAGAGCATTAACCGTGAAATCCCGGCGCAGGGCGTCTTCTTCCTGGCTGCCGTAGACGTTGTCACGCAATAGCAGGCCGTGCTCGGAGGTTTTGCGATCGTCGTCCGGCGCGTCGTCTTCGGCTTCGCCGGCGTTGCCGCGGAACGTGGTCACCTCAATGACCTCGCGGCCAAACACCACGTGCACGATGCGGAAACGGCGGCCAATCAGCCGGGAGTTACGGAACAGCTCGTGCACCTCTTCTGGCGTCGCGTTGGTCGCGATGTCGAAGTCTTTGGGCACGCCGCCGAGCAGTATATCGCGCACGCCGCCGCCAACGAGATAGGCCTCGAAGCCGGCTTTGTTCAGCCGGTTGAGAACCTTCTTGGCAGGTTCACTGATGGCCGAGCGGGAAACATTGTGCTGGTCGCGCGGAATTTCCCGACGCTGATAGGGGCGGAGCTTCTTTTTCCCGGTGCCGGGAATAAAGGAACGGAGTTTTTCGACGAGTCGTTTAGGCATTTAAATCCGTGGTTGCGAAGAGCAAAAACCGAGAGTTTAACGGTTTGTGCAGGATTTGCCCACGTTTGACTGGGAATGAGGCACTGAAAGGTGGTTGGTCCAGATAATCAAAAGGCGGATCCGTTTTCACGAATCCGCCCTGAAAGCGTTGACGATCTGCATTGTTTTTGTTGTTACCGGGATTCTTCTTAATTTTTCTACCCCACTGCATGTCCCCAATTCCGGGGGTCAGCGGTGCAAACGGAAAGCTTTGAACACACAGAGCGGTCAGAGACAACGAATGAGATTAGGGCAGGTGCAGTGTCGCCTGGAGGACGATTCTTCTCTACATCTACAACTCACACGTGCCGAGGGACCACTAAAAAGCAAAGTACCCAAAACACTCAGTTCGCTCACGTTCTGTATTTGTTTTTATTACTGAACGCTCTTCTGCAGCTTTTTGTTTTTGTTTTGGCGCTGCGTTGTCACGATTGTTTTTGTTGTCGTGCGCCCTATAGGTTGCAGTCCGTGTGCCAGTTTTTAAAATTTCTTTTTTAACAGTGGCTTACGATTTTATGGGTTGTAAGTGTTACCCCGTACACAGCGAAAGTGTTACTGATGTCTCATTAATTCTGTGGCGAGTGTTACCGGGAGGAACAGGTGGTAACAATGGAGCCTGGATTCATTTTTTTAATTGCCTGAACTTTTCTTGCGCGGAATGCCCAGGCGCTGGCGACGCTCCCACAGGGACTTCCGACTGATACCCAGTTTCTGGGCCAGCTCGGTTTCGCTCATGCGATCCTGGTTTTCCAGGACAAAGTGCTGGAAGTAGTCTTCCAGTGACAGGTCGTTAGAGGAATCGACATCGGTGGCGCGGGTTTGCTCGTTGTTGCCCTCGACCAGCGTTTCCGGGATGTATTCATCGCCAGCTTCGCTGTCCAGGTCGAGCAGTCCCGGTGAGATCACGTCGCCGTCACAAAGGATGGTCGCGCGTTCAATGGCATTCTCAAGCTCGCGCACGTTGCCCGGCCAGCGATGCCGTTCCAGCGCCCGCATGGCTTCCGGGCTCAGGTTGAGCAGTGGCTTGCTCATCTTCTCACCCTGACGTTTCAGGAAGCGTCGGGCCAGGCCCAGGATATCGGCCTGGCGCTCGCGCAGCGGCGGAATCCGGATTTGCATGACGTTGAGACGGTAATACAGATCCTCACGGAATTCGCCGGTGCGGGTCATGGCTTTCAGGTTGCGGTGGGTCGCGGCAATCATTCGAACATTCACGGTCCGGCTCTGGGTGGAGCCGACCTTGCGAATTTCGCTTTCCTGCAGCACCCGCAGCAGGCGGGCCTGGGCCTCTGCCGGCAGTTCGCCAATTTCGTCCAGGAACAGGCTGCCGCCGTCGGCGGCCTCGATCAGGCCGGTCCGTGCCGAAACCGCGCCGGTGAAGGCGCCCTTCTCATGACCGAACAATTCCGACTCAATCAGGCTCTCCGGAATCGCGGCGCAGTTCACTGAGATCAGAGGTTTGGCGGCGCGGGGGCTGAGCAGGTGCAGGGCCCGTGCCGCCAGCTCCTTACCGGTACCCGATTCGCCCTGGATCAGCACGGTGGTTTCGGTCGGTGCGACCTTGCGAATCAGCGTGAAGACGCGCTGCATGGGTTCGCAGTTGCCAAACATGATGTTGGCCGGGTCGCTGTCCTCCGGGCTGGCGTCTGAACCGCCCTGCAGGTCGCCGGTGGTGGCGCCCGGTATCTTCCGGGCCAGGATTTTCTCAACCGCAGCAAGCATTTCATCGTGATCGAACGGCTTGGCGATGTATTCGACCGCGCCCATCTTCATGGAATCGACCGCCGAGCGCAGGCTGGCGTAGCTGGTCATGATCAGTACCGGAGTGTTCGGGGCCCGGTTGATCAGTTCGGTGCCGGGGGCGCCCGGGAGTCGAAGATCAGAGATGATCAGATCAAACTGTTCCGGCTCGTAATTCTGCTCGGCTTCCTCCACCGATGCGGCGTCGGATACCGTATATCCAGCATGCTGGAGCAGTTTACGCACTGCTGAGCGGATAATGTCTTCATCTTCTACGATCAGAATGCGAGGCATAGAGGTTTCATGACCTTTCGTTCTGGCTGACGGTGGTGGTGCCGGTTTCCGGCTCGTAAGCCGGTAGCCTCAGGCGTACACAGGTGCCGGTATTGGTGCCCGGGTTGGCCGGGCTGTCCACCTGGATGTTGCCGTAATGTTCTTCCACGATACTGTACACCAATGACAGGCCCAGTCCGGTGCCTTTGTTCGGGGCTTTGGTGGTGTAAAAGGGTTCGAACACGTGATCAAGCTGATCGGCCGGTATGCCGGAGCCCTCATCGACGACCTCGATGATAGCGGAGTAGCCGTCGCCGTTTCCACTGACCCGGACGGTGCCGCCAATGGGAGAGGCGTCCCGGGCATTGGCCAGCAGGTTAATAAAAACCTGTACGAGGCGTTGTTCATCGCCGAGCACCTGAAGATTCGGAGGGCAGTCGTTTACAAAGTGCACCCCCATGCCCTTGTCGCTCAGCGACAGCAGATTAATAGACTCATCCACGCACCGGTGAATGGTCACCGGCTCATAGCGGTTCGCATGAGCACGGTTGCCGGTGCGGGCGAAATTCATCAGCGATTGCAGGATGGTCGAAATCCGCCGGGTTTGCTGCTGAATCTGATCGGCGGTATCCAGGATGTCCGGGTTGTCCGTTTCCAGCCGCAGATTCTGCGCCAGTGAGGAGATGCCGGTCACCGGGTTGCCGATCTCATGGGCAACCCCAGCGGCTAACCGGCCCACCGAGGCCAGACGCTCGCTGTGCATCAGCTCGTCTTCCAGTTGCCGGGTCTCGGTCTGGTCTTCCACCAGGATGATACTGCCGCCTTCGGTATGATCCGGCCCACTCAGGGCTGCCTTGTGCAGGTTCAGCCAGTGGGGTTTGCCGCGCAGGTCCAGGCGATGTTTGTAGCGATGCAGTTCGTCGCCGTTGTGGAAGTCGTCCAGCAGGATGTGCCAATGCTCGGGCAGGGCCATCAGGCGGGCGCCGACAACATCGTCGGCGGTGATGCCGGTCAGGCTTTCCATGGTGTGGTTCCACATCAGGATTTCGCCGTCCTCGCCCACCGAGCAGGCCGGAATCGGCAGATTCTGCAGAGTCTGCCGATAATGTCGGCGCAGATTGTCCAGCTCGCCGGCAAGCCCCGTCAGCTGGTTCTGGTATTCCCCGAGTGCTCGTTCGACATAACGGATGTCCTGGCCGGTGCCGCCCCGTGTCATGGGCTTGAAGCCCAAGTGCCGTTTTACCATGTCCCGGGCAACTGAGGGCCCAAGCAGGCCGGACAGGTTGACCTCAATCTGATCCCGCAGTCGGCGCAGTTGGTACGGTCGGTACTCCAGCTTGGGCAGTTTCAGTTGCGCCAGAGCCCGTTCAACTTCCCGTTTGGCCACGCCCCGGCCCAGGGGTTCGGCCAATTGTTTGGCGAATTCGGTGGAGGAGGCGGCCAGAAGCTCCCGACGTTGGGGGCGGGAGAGGGCGCCCAGCGAGCAGGCCTGGGCCGCGCTGTTTTCTTCGTTGCTGCTGGTGCTGACCATGGATATCAGCGCGAACACTGCGACATTGGCAGTCAGACTGATGAAGGTAAAGATATGCCAGTTGCTGTAGTCCGGCACCAGCGGAGCACCAAACAGGGCGAGCAAGTTAGTGGTGTGCGCAAATGGCAGCACCAGGGTGACGATCCAGATGGCAAGTCCGACCAACATCCCGGCAATCAGGCCCCGGCGATTGCCTTCGGGCCAGTAGATCACTCCCAGGGCGCCGGGCAGAAGCTGCAGTACACCGGACAGGGAAATGATTCCCAGAATGGACAAATCCAGGTTCTTGCCCAGAGTTTCATGAAACAGCAGGGCCAGGAAAATAATGCCGGCGATCAGTACGCGCTTGATGCTCTGCAGCCAGCGGTAGATGTCGCCCTGGTCCCGAGGGGTTTTGACCGGTAACACCACGTGGTTGAGCACCATCCCGGCCAGGGCCAGGGTGCTGACGATCATCAGGCCGCTGGCGGCCGACAACCCGGCGATGTACATCAGCAGGGTTAGTCCCGGGCTGCCGAGGCTCTGGGCCACGCCGATGGCGTAGAAGCTCGGGCCGGTGGTTACCGCCAGGGCCTGGCCACCCCACAGGATCAGCGGAACCGGCAGGCCGATTAACAGCAGATACAGCGGCAGCCCCCAGCTGGCCTTGGCCAGCGCCTTGGGTGACGGGTTCTCGCTGAATGTCATGTGATACATGTGTGGCAGTACAAGGGCCCCGGCAAACGACATCAGCATCAGAGCTCGCCAGCTGCCATCGTCCACGCTCAGGGTCATGGTGGTGGCCGGCGAGCTGTTGCTGAGCAGCCAGCCTTCGAGGCCGTTCATGCCGCCGAAGACGCCAAACAGGATAACCCCGCCCAATACCAGCATGGCCACCAGCTTGACCAGAGAATCGAAGGCGATGGCCAGCACCAGGCCCTGATGATTGTCGGACTTCTGGTCGCGGCGGGCACCAAACAGCATGGCAAACAGTACCACCGTGATACTGAACATCACGCTAATGGCCTGGGGCGAGGTGTCCGGAGCGAGAATGCTGGCTGAGGTAGTAACCGCCTGAATCTGCATGCTGAGCAGGGCCAGAATGGCACCGCCTGAGCACAGGGTGACCAGGGTGCCGGCCCACTGACTGCGATATCGATAGGCGAACAGGTCGGCCAGCGAGGTTAACTGATAGGCGCGGCCGATGCGCAGCACTGGGTTGAGCAGTACCGGCGCCAGCAGGAAGGCACCACTGATGCCGAGGTAATAGGCGAGAAAGCCGTAACCGGAGTCCGCCGCTACACCGACGGCAGCATAGACCGCCCAGATACCGGCGTAGACACCCAGACTCAGGGTGTAAACCAGCGGATGCCGGACCCAGTGCCGGAGCAAGGTGCCTTTCTCGGTTACCCAGGCAATAGCAAACAGGATCACCAGGTAAAGCAGGCTGGCTGCGAGTAGACTGGCGGCGCTAAAACTCATTGGGATCCCGTCGCCATTCCAGCCAGAAACCGATGGCGATAATACCAGCCCAGATCAAATAGGGGCTGTACCAGGCGTTGCCCGGCGAGGTCCACCAATCGAGGATATTGGGAGAGAAGATGTAAATGGCCAAAACCAACAGGAAGACCAGACGATAGATATACATCAGGCATGCTATCCGCGCTGAGGTTTGTGAACCGCTTTATACCACGGGGTTCACCCAGCTGTCAGGTGGATGGCCTCGCGCCGCCAGTGGCTGGCGCCCCAGTCCAGGATGCTGTCGACTGACGCGCCGGCGAGAGACGCCGGTGGCATCTGGCCCAATGCCACCAGGGCCTGGATCAGATTGTCGGCAGGCTGGTCGTCGTTCAGCGCTGGGGCGTGGGTCTGTTTGCTGAGCTTCTGGCCCTGTTCGTTGACGATGACCGGCACATGCAGCCAGCGCGGCGGGGTGGCGCCCAATGCCCGGTAAATCTGGGTTTGCTGGGCGGTCATGTCGAGTAGATCCGAGCCCCGGACCACATCGGTAATGCCCTGATCAATGTCGTCCACCACTACGGCCAGCTGATAGGCGTAAAAGCCTTCCTTGCGCAGGATAACCGGGTCGTCCAGTTCGGCGCTGACAGTTTGATTCTGGGGGCCTAGCAGCAGATCCTGCCAGTGATTGTGTTCATCGGTGAGGGCAAAGCGAACTGCCGATGGGCGATCGGTGGGGTCAGCTTGACGATCCCGGCAGCTATGAGGGTGTCGGCCGCCGTGTTGCTGGAGCTCCTTGCGAGAGCACACACACCGATAGGCGTCGCTGGTGGTCATCAACAGATCGATGGCTGCCTGATAGGCCTCGTGGCGACGGGACTGGAAACGTACGGCTTCGTCGGAAAACAGGCCATGGGCTTCAAGGCTGTTCAGGATTTGGCCGGTGGCTTCGGCGGGCTCTCGGAGTGGGTCCAGGTCTTCGATACGAACCAGCCATTGGCCGTTGTGGCTGCGGGCCTCCAGATAGCTGGCAAGGGCCGCGACCAGAGAGCCAAAATGCAAAGGGCCGGTGGGTGAGGGCGCGAATCGACCCCGGTAACGTGCTGCAGTCATGCTTGCTCAGTCAGCCGGCGGCTTTTGAAAAGCACGGCCGGCTGCTGCGGGTAGGCTGGCTCAGATGCCAGTCTGGCGCTCGCGAATTTCAGCGAGAGTTTTGCAGTCAATGCACAGGGTCGCTGTCGGCCGTGCTTCCAGGCGACGGATGCCAATTTCGACACCGCACTGATCGCAGAAGCCGTAGTCGTCTTTGTCGATGCGATCAATGGTCTTGTCGATCTTCTTGATCAGTTTACGCTCGCGATCACGGGTCCGCAGTTCCAGGCTGAATTCCTCTTCCTGGGTTGCGCGATCACTGGGATCGGCGTAATTTGCGGCGTCTTCCTGCATGTGGTGCATCGTGCGGTCCACTTCTTCCATCAGCTCCTGTTTCCATTGCAGCAGCAGATTTTTGAAGTGCTCCAGCATGTCAGCACTCATGTACTCTTCACCCTTCTTCATTTCGTAAGGGGTGAAGTTAGTAAAACGTTCGCGTGGTTGTTCTGCAGTGTTTGCCATTGAACCCGGCCTCTTGTTTGTACTTCACAAGAACGCTTTGCTTCCCACCGCTTGAGCCCCCGTGGCTGAGCGATTTAACCCTGGATGAAGCATTCGTCCTGAAACGGGAATTTGCGGAAAATAGCAGATAAGTCACGGGGGTGCCAGCCTTGTGATACCGACTTTTGAATGGAGACCACATGAACTTTCCCGAACCCCTGGTCGAAGGGCGCCTGATTCGCCGTTATAAACGCTTCCTGGCGGACGTGCGTCTGCCGGACGGAAGCGAGGTGACCGCCCACTGTCCGAACACTGGTTCCATGCTGGGCTGCCAGCCCGAGGATGCCCGGGTTTGGCTGAGTCGAAGCGACAATCCCAAACGTAAACTGGCCTATACCTGGGAGCTGGTGGAGACTTCGCCAGGCATGCTGGCCTGCATCAACACCGCGCGTCCCAACGCCCAGGCTCGGGCCGCAGTCGAGAGTCGCGTAGTGGTGGAGCTGGCGGGTTACCCGGAGTGCCGGGCGGAAGTAAAATACGGCGATGAAAAGAGTCGTATCGATCTCCTGCTGACTGGCCACGACCATCAGCCGGACGCCTGGGTGGAAGTGAAAAACGTCACCCTGGCAGAAACTGATCAGGGCTTCTTTCCCGATGCGGTCACTACCCGAGGTCAGAAGCACCTGCGGGAGCTGATGGCCCAGGTGGCCCGGGGAGACCGGGCGGTGTTGTTTTTTGTGGTGAATCACACCGGCATACAGACTGTGCGCCCAGCCGATCACATTGATCCGACCTATGGGCAGTTGCTGCGGGAAGCCTGTGATGCCGGAGTTGAGGTGATTGCCTACCGAGCCGGCCTGGCCACCGATAGCGGCGATCCTTCCGGAAAGATGACGTTGACCGAGTCGGTGCCGGTTATTCTGGAAGTCTGATCTGAATGGCACCGCTCTCAATCCGAAGGTCGAGAGCGGTCAGGGCATCGCCCTGGCAAGGGCCTGCGATGCACTCGCCGGTGCCCGGTTTAAAAAGGGCGCCGTGAGTGGAGCACTGAATGAACAGGTTGTCGGCGTCCATGAACTTGCCGGGCATCCAGTTCAATTCAATGCCCAGATGCGGGCATTGATTAACGTAGGCCTGGGGTTGGCCATCGTGCAATAACAGGAAGCCGGTCAGCGGCATGGCCCCCGGTTCGGGGGCTGGCCGCTGGATGCGAAATTCCACGGGTTGTCCCGGCTGAAGCTCATCCTGCTGGCAAACGGTTTGCCACTGGCCGCTGTCTGGTGCCGTTTTCGCCAAGGTGTTCCTCCCGCTATTCAGTATGTGTCGGTGGGTGTCAGCGCGGGGTCAGGCCGAAATGCTGGCGGATCCGATCGGCGACCGCCTCGGCCACGTGTTCCTGATCCGTCTGCAAGTGGATGGTATGGCTGCGCTCTACCTGAGTTAAGGGCTCGTACCAGGTTTGTTGCTCGTCCAGCAGCTCTTCAGTGGCTTCCGAAGCGTCGCCGCTCCGGTTCCGAATCCATTTCCGGCGCAATTCCTCAGGGGCATCGCAGTGCAGCAGTGCGAAAGGCACCGCCAGGTCCTCGGCGACATCGGCGAACAGCGAACGCTCACGCTCCTTCAGGCATGCCGCATCCACCACTACCGGCATGCCCGCCGCCAGCAGCTGACCGGCCAATGTCGCCAGTCGTTGGTATGTTTGCTCATTGGCTTCCTCAGTGTAGAGGTTGCCTCCGGTGGGTGACTTGCTGCTCTCCAGCGGCGCAAGCCCATGCATGCGTTTACGCTCAACGTCGGAGCGCAACCGGATCAGTCCGAGGTCACCCGCCATCGCCGAGCAGACAACGGATTTGCCGCTGGCCGACAGGCCGGTGGTCGTCAGAAGGTAAGGGTTGGGGATAGTGCTGTAGTCTTCCGCCAGTTGGGCATAATCCCGGTAACGCTGATGCAGGCTGGCCTTCTCATCGTCGCTGAGGGCGGGATTGCCCAGGGTAAACAGAGCGATCTTGGCGCGAACCATGGCCCGGTAGGCCTTGTACAGCGGCAACAGGGGCAGGGCTTCGAAGTCGTCCCGATACTCCAGGTAGGTGTTCAGGACCAGGTTCGCCAGCGCCTCTTCCTGCCGGGATTCCAGATCCATCAGCAGGAACGCGAGATCGTTGATGACATCGATCCAGCGGAATGGCTCATTGAACTCGATGCAGTCGAAGACCGTGACCTTGCCGTCGTAGCTGGTGATATTGGCCAGGTGCAGGTCACCATGGCATTCCCGCACCAGTCCCTTGGCACGGCGCTCGGCGATCAGCTCTCGGTGGCGCTCGAAGGTGGTTTCGGTCCAGGCCTCTAGGTTGTCGAGCTGGGCCAGCAGGGTTTTATCGTCAATCATCGGCCGGATTTGGTCGAAGTTCTCCTGCATGGCTGCGTAAACAGCTTCCGGCGTCCCCAGCGGCTTGTCCTCAGGCACCGGTGGCAACTGTTCGTGGAAGCCTGCAACCTGCCGGGCCAGATCAGTCAGGGCCTCGGGCGCCAGCTCACCCTGTTCCTGCAGGCGATCAAACAGCTGATCCTGGCTGAACTGACGCATTTTAATCACGTATTCGAAGGCTTCGCCGGAGCCCCCCAGTACGGGCTGTTCGGGGCTGCCGGTGATGGGCAGAACCTCCAGGTACAACGGCTCGGCCAGACGGCGGTTCAGGCGCAGCTCTTCCTCACAAAAGTGCTTGCGGCGGGCCAGTGTTGAGAAGTCCAGGAAGCCGAAATCCATGGGTTTCTTGATCTTGTAGGCAAACTCACCGGTCAGTATGACCTGGGAAATGTGAGTTTCGATGACGTGAAATTCATGAACCGGGTGCGGGTACAGGTCGGAATTCTGCATTGCCTGAACCAGCGTGCCTGGGGAAGTCTCGCTCACAGTGTGCTCCTAAAATGCTATGGGCTGCCATGGACAGTGCCCTGGAAAACGTCCTGAACCTATTGAATTCTCTGGTCCCACTATAACGGGCGGATTACAGAAATAACACACAGTTGGCCTGCCTTTGGAGCGATCGCCTTCGGTATAATCGGCCCATGAAAAAATCGACCCCTTCTTCCAAGCGCAACAGAAAAACACCCCGTAAATCACCAAGAAACGGTCGCCGCCCGTGGTTCTGGCGGTTCGTCTTTCGGGCCGGCGCCATAGGCCTGGTCCTGCTGGCAGGATGGACGGTCTACCTTGATGCCGTCGTTACCTCACGTTTCGAGGGCCGCCGTTTTGAAGTGCCGTCGCGGGTGTATGCCCGCCCACTGGAGCTTTATGACGGCGCCAGCATCAGCGCCAGCGCCCTGGAGCGGGAGCTGGAATTGTCTGGATTCCGTAAGGGCGATGGTTCGCGGGCCGGTACCTATCAGCGCAGCGGCGGGCGTTTTGTCATCAGCACCCGGGGCTTCCGGTTCCCGGATGGAAAAGAGTCCAGGCGCCGGCTGGCACTTACCGTGTACCGGGACCGGGTCGAGAAGTTCTCGGTGCTGAGCGGCGACGCTTCGCCCATCGTCCGGCTGGAGCCGGCGCAGATCGGTGGCATCTATCCGTCTCACAAGGAAGACCGGATTCTGGTACAGCTGGAGGAAGTGCCGGCCCTGCTGCCGACCACTCTGATGGCGGTCGAGGATCGTAACTTTTTTGATCACGCCGGCATCGCGCCGTTGTCCATTGCCCGGGCGATGCTCGCTAACATTCGCGCCGGCGAGATTGTTCAGGGCGGCAGCACCCTGACCCAGCAGCTGGTGAAAAACTTCTTCCTGACCCGGGACCAAACCCTGGTGCGCAAGGGCAACGAAGCCTTGATGTCGCTGCTGCTGGAGCTGCACTACGAGAAAGGTGACATCCTTGAGACCTACCTGAATGAGGTGTACCTGGGGCAGGCGGGAACCCGCAGCATCAATGGCTTTGGCCTGGCCAGTCAGTTCTATTTCGGGGAATCTCTGCGTGACCTGCAAGAGCATCAGATCGCCCTGTTGGTGGGCATGGTCAAGGGGCCCAGTTACTACAACCCCCGCCGCCATCCGGAGCGCGCCACCAAACGCCGCAATCTGGTGCTATCGGAGATGGAAGAGGCCGGTCTGATCGATTCGGTGCGGGCCGCCAAGGCCAGGGGCAAGCCGCTTGGCGTCAGTGCCCGTCCGTCATACTCGGAGAACCGATACCCGGCCTACATCGATCTGGTTCGCCGCCACCTGGCCCGGGATTACCGGGAAGAGGACCTGCGCAGCGAAGGTCTGCGAATCTTCACCACCCTGAATCCGGCCATTCAGAACGCGGCCGAGTATGCGGTGACCGACACCCTGAGCCGGCTGGCCAGTGGTGAAACCCGCAAGGCGCTGGAGGCCGCCATGGTGGTCACCGCGAAAGACAGCGGTGAGGTGCTGGCCCTGGTAGGAGGTCGCGATCCACAATACGCCGGCTTCAACCGGGCGCTGGATGCCAATCGTCCTATTGGCTCTCTGATCAAGCCGTTCATCTATCTGGCCGCCCTGGAGCAGCCAGAGCGGTATACCTTGATTACCCCGGTGCTGGACAAATCCTTCACCCTGGAATTTGACGACGGCCGGCGCTGGCAGCCGAAAAACTATGACAAGACCGAGCGCGGGGAAGTGCCGCTGCACGAGGCCCTGTCTCATTCCTACAACCTGCCGGCGGTGCGGGTCGGATTGGATATCGGCGTGGATGTGGTCAAGGACACATTGCAGGCGTTCGGGGTAACGTCCTCGATCTCAGAGTACCCGTCCATGCTACTGGGCTCGGTAACCATGAACCCGGTAACCGTGGCGCAGATGTATCAGGGCCTGGCGACTTCCGGCTTCAACACGCCGCTTCGCACCATTCGCGAAGTGACCGATGCTGGCGGGGAAGCCCTGTCCCGGTACAGCCTGGAAGTGGACCAGGTTGCCGATCCGGCCGCGGTGCACCTGGTGCAATACGCCATGCAGGAAACGATGCAGGAAGGTACCGGCAAGTCCGCTTATTACACGGTGCCCGAGGAACTGACGCTGGCGGGTAAAACCGGCACCACCGATGATGGCCGGGATTCCTGGTTTGCCGGCTTCAGTGGGGATTTGCTGGCGGTGTCCTGGGTCGGCCGGGATGATAACGGCCCGACGTCGCTCACTGGTGCCAGTGGCGCACTGCCGGTCTGGTCCCGGTTCATGGCCCAGGTGCCCCAGCACAGCTTCTCGCCAGTGGTCCCGGATGGCGTGCAGTACCAGTGGGTGAACGCCGAGCGCCAGGCGTTGACCAAGGAGCATTGCAATGGAGCACGGCTGGTACCACTGATTTCCGGCAGCGAACCCACCCAGACGGTGTCCTGTTCTGGTAACCTGCAGCGGCAAATTGAAGGCTGGTTTGAGGGACTGTTCCGATGAATACGCGATTTTTAGTTTATACCGCCACTGCGGCGGCGTTTCTGGGCTTGGCGGGCTGCGCGTCCGCACCGGGTGAATCCATCTATGTGCCGGCTGGCGGCAGCAAGGCAGAGGCGCCGGAGCCACCCAAGGCCAGCAGCAAAGAGGACAAGCCCCGGGTATGGCGCAAGAGCGAGCAGCCGGACGTATCTGAACCGGCCGAGCCGGCTCCGCGCAGCAGTTCGCCCAGCTACCGGGATGCCGGCGACAGCCTGTCTCCGGCGGCCATCAGCCTGATCCGGGAATCCGATAACCTGCTGGCCCAGGGTGATGCTCCGGCGGCCATCGCCCGGCTGGAGCGGGCCCAGCGCATCGCACCGCGCTCGGCCGAGGTGTATTTCAAACTCTCGGAAGCCTACGTTGCCAGCAATCAGCTGGGTACGGCGGAGCAGTTCACCTTGAAGGGGTTGTCCCTGGCGGGCAGCGATGCGCGCCTGCAGCGTTCGGGCTGGTTGTTGCTGGCGGATATTCGCCGGGCTCGGGGTAATGTCGCAGGGGCGGATCAGGCCGAGGCGCGGGCTTCGGCGTTGTGACTTTCTAACTAATCCTTTTCCAATAAAAAAAAGCCCCGCAACTTTGCGGGGCTTTTTTTCATCGGTAGAACCAGATCTATTATTCCGTTAACGGGATGGTTTCCGCCTGAGCGGTTTCACCTGCGACCACGGTAACGTTCTGGGTGCCGTCAAATTCCAGCTCATCGTCCCTTTCGTTGTCGTCTAGCTGACAGCTGTAACTGATGGTGTATTCACCCGCGGGCAGGAAGCCGGCGGTATAGGTGTAGAAGCTGGACTGATCGTCCGGTGCGACCGGAAGCACCAGTAGCGGGTTGCCGGTGTCGTTATTTACATTGAGGTCGCTGGGCTGGACACCCGCTCCGGCGAAGACGTAGGCAGAGCCCTCGTAATTTAGAGCGCAGTCCGCCAGCGCATCTTCAGTATCGTCCTCACCACGAGTGGAGTTAATCTGCGCGTAATCCACCAGGCCGCTGATGCTGCCCACCTCCAGGTTGTTCACCAGACGCATGCTGGGCTTGAGCAGGTAATCCGCCAAGGAGCCGCCTTGCGGATCCACAATGGACTTGTGCACATCGAAATCCACCGTAAAGTCGGTCGAGGTGTCCGCGGCTACGATGAAATCGCCCTTGAGTTTGAGGCCACTCTGTTCACCCGATGGCACGGCAAGGGTATAGGTGCTGTCACCTTCGGATTCAAGCTTGACGAACGAATTGTCAGTGTCGACGATCAGTCGCAGTTCGGTGTAGTTGCCCGCCGGCACTTCCTCATCGGTGATCAGCGGAGCGCTGACACCACCTTGCAGTTCCAGCAGGTTCTGGTCTTCAAAGCCATCCAGAGGGAAGCTGATCCAGTCGCCGTCTTCCGGCTTGAGTCGGATCTCTGTGAAGGCAACTGTCACATTGCTGAATTCCGTCGCCGGTGCGTCGGTGACCCCAAAGGATACCGTGCCCGTTTCGCCTGAATCACTGCTACTCCCGCCGCCACCGCAGGCAGCAACGCCGGCAGTCAAAGCAGAAATGCCAATAAGTCGAAGTGACCGATACATATAAACCTCCTCAATCCGTCCAAAGAAAATCACCGACAAGAAATGAGTGCCGATTCTTCCTTTTACTCTAGCGACATGTTGGAGGGATAGGTAGGAGTGTTAAGCAAATGTAACAGGCAGGATAGGTTGAAGGCCGGGTCGTGAGACGACCCGGCGAGTTCTTTTATTGGTTTAAAGGCCGGCGTTTTTCAGGCGGTTGGCGTGCTGCTTGAATACCGTTTTCGGGTCGGTCTCAAACAGGCTGTGCAGGCCCAGCGCCTGATTCACTTCATCCAGATGGTTCATGAAGTAGTTGTCGCGAATCACCTTTCCGAAGTGGTTGCTGCAGCGGCCAACCAGGCCATCGTTCTGGCTGAAGCCAAACGCCAGGCTGGTGGTGCCCAACAGGGCATCGGACGGATCGAGTATGTTGGTCAGTACGCCAGTCCCGCCCCAGGAATAGAAACGAATGCCGTTGGCGGCATGGGCTCCTTCGCCACAGGACGTGGTGGGCATGCCCGCTGGCGCAAAGTTGTTGAATTCTGCGCTGCCTTCGGAGGTCAGGGAGTACAGGCTGGAGCGCAGGTCCTGGTTGTAGCCACCACCGGAAATCAGATCAATCAGCCCGCCCAGGGCATTACCCAGTGAAGCCGCCAGACTCTCCGCAGGAGAACCGTAAATCAGGTCCGCCACCGGCGATCCTTTGTGGGGGGAGCCGACAGAGGTTACCGAGGCCACCAGGTCTGGCCGTACCCGGGCAATGTAGCGTGCGGTCGGGCCGCCGTGACTATGCCCTACCAGGTTGACCTTGCCATACACCGCGGCAATGGCCTGTACCTGAGGCAATAGTGCTTCGCCCCGGGCAATAGTGCTGTCCAGCGCTGGCACTTGCGTGGTGAAAACGTCGGCGCCGTATTTGCGCAGGTCTTCGGCCACGCCGTACCAGTAATCGACACCGACTATGGAGTCGAAACCGAACATGCCATGGACGAGAACAATCGGGTACCGGGTGTCGGTATAGTTTGAGGGAGTTGAGTTCCACCACCAGGCAGCGGCGGGAGCTGACCACGCCACAGCGCAGGCCAAAGCCATCACTTTGATCCAGGATTTCATTGTCGTTCCTACAGTTTGATGTTGTGTTTGTTATTCAAACTGCCCCGACGGGCTGGGTACTGCTGTGCATCCGTGCGCTGACTACGTTGTTGTGATTGTTGAGTCGTTACCGTCAGAGCATCTCTAGTGAGATGTGACCATAATTTGATCAGCGTGGTGTGTAAGTCAATGGCGCAGGACGAGGGAGCGGCGAGTTCTGGGGCGGGTTGTGACACCGGTCACAAGCATGGCCCGCGATGACACGTCGAGCGTGACGGTCATGCGGGCCGGTGCATAGGTCGCGGTTAACGCATGGCGGGTTAGAGCGTCGCCATGACCTTGTGGGCTGCGTTTACCGTGTACTCGATATCGGCATCGGACAGTGCGGCGGTGGTGAAGCCGGCTTCAAACGCTGACGGCGCCAGGTACACGCCTTCTTTAAGCATGCCCTGGAAGAACTTCTTGAAGCGCTCGACATCGCAACCCATGACCTGATCAAAGCGGGTTACCGATGCTTCGCTGGTGAAGAAAAAGCCAAACATGCCGCCTGCGCTCTGCACGGCCAGGGGGATGCCGGCGGCGTCGGCAGCGGCCTTGAAGCCATCGCGCACGGCGTTGGTCTTCTCGGTCAGCCGGTCGTGGAAGCCCGGTTCGGAGATCGCATTCAGCGTGGTCAGGCCTGCACGCATGGCCAGCGGGTTACCGCTGAGGGTGCCGGCCTGGTACACCGGCCCCAGCGGCGAGATGTGTTCCATGATTTCGCGTTTGCCACCAAAGGCGCCGACCGGCAAACCGCCGCCGATGATCTTGCCCAGGGCGGTCAGGTCGGGTGTTACGCCGTAATATTCCTGGGCGCCACCACGGGATACCCGGAAGCCAGTCATCACCTCGTCAAAAATCAGTACCGTGCCGTGTTCGTCGCAGACTTCCCGCAGGCCTTCCAGAAAGCCCGGTACCGGTGGAATGCAGTTCATGTTGCCGGCAACCGGTTCAACGATGATGGCGGCAATCTCGTCGCCCATCTTGGCGAAGGTCTCGCGCACGCTGTCGATGTCGTTGAAGGTCAGGGTCAGGGTGTGTTCCGCCAGGCTGGCGGGAATGCCCGGGGAATTGGGCACGCCCAGGGTCAGGGCGCCAGAGCCGGCTTTCACCAGCAGGGAATCCACGTGGCCGTGGTAGCAGCCCTCGAACTTAACGATCTTATCCCGGCCGGTGTAACCGCGGGCCAGTCGCACCGCACTCATCGTCGCCTCGGTACCGGAGTTGACCATGCGCACCAGATCAATGGATGGCACCAGTTCACAGACCTTCTTGGCCATGTCGGTTTCCAGCGAGGTGGGTGCGCCGTAGCCTATGCCAAGATCAACCTGGGCGTGCAGGGCCTCTTTGATGCGCGGATCTGCGTGACCGAGGATCATCGGGCCCCAGGAGCCGATGTAATCGATGTAGCGGCGGTCGTCCTCGTCGTACAGGTAAGCGCCTTCGGCGTGCTTGAAGAACACCGGGGTGCCACCCACGCCGCGAAAGGCCCGGACCGGGGAGTTCACACCGCCGGGAATGTATTTCTGGGCTTCTTCGAACAGAGTTTCGGAGTGTGTCATGGGCTGGGTCCTGTTATCTGGAGATTGAAAAAAGTGGATGATGTTCCTGGAACAGGCGGGTAAAGGCCCGCGCGCGCTGTTCGATGTCTGCCGGGCTGCCACCGAATACGCCGCCGACTACCGCCAACATGTCCGCGCCCGCCAGAATCAGCGGAGTACCGTTGTCCACGGTGATGCCGCCGATCGCCGTTAGTGGGCGCTGAAACCGTTTGGCGCTGGTCAGTACCGACGGGCTGGCCGCCGGCGCATTGGGCTTGGTGCCCGAATGGTAAAAGCGGCCAAACGCCAAGTAGTTAGCGCCGGCGTCGTAGGCCTTTTGCGCCAGCTCCAGGTCAGCGTGACAGGTGATGCCGATGATCGCGTCTTCCCCCAGTACCTCCCGGGCCTGGCGATGAGAGCCGTCGGTCTGGCCGAGGTGAACACCGGCGGCGCCAACGCGTCGGGCCAGTTCCACGTCATCGTTGATCAACAGCGGCACACCGGCATTCGAGCATATCGCCTGCAGGTCCTGGGCCTGGCGGAGTCGGTCCGGCATGGGCGCCGACTTCTCGCGGTATTGTATCAAAACAGCGCCACCACGCAGAGCCGCGTCCACCGAGGCAATCAGGGATTCCGGGGGTGTCAGCTTGCTGTCGGTAATGGCATAGAGCCCGGGCTGGAGAATGTTGCTCACCGTTCCCATGCAATGCCCCGATCGGGGACTGGCTGGCCTTTGCCCACTTCCAGAGCGTGCAGGATGGCGCGGTTAACGTAGTTTTGAGCCTGGGATATGGCTGCCCGGGGCGACAGGCCACAGGCCCGGCCGGCGGCAATGGCCGCTGCGAGCGTGCATCCGGTGCCATGATATTCACCACCCACGCGCTCGATTTCCCAAGTCATCGGGTCCGGGGTGTGGTTGAACAGGGTGTTGATGATGTGTAGCCCGGTGCCGTGGCCACCGGTTGCCAGCACTGATTTGCAGCCGCCGTCCAGCAGGTTCTGGGCTGCCTGCGCCGAATCATTGTGGTCACCCAGAATGCTCAGTTCGATGCCATTTGGAGTGATCATTTCGGCCATGGGGAACAGGCGCTGTTTCATCGCGGCGATCAGATCGTCATCGGCCAGGTCGCCGCCGCCGGCTGCCTTGATCACCGGATCGGTAATCACCGGAATGCCCGGATGCTGAGCGAGAAACTCCACCAGCACATCGACAATGGCGGCGTTGCCCAGGGCGCCGGTTTTAATGGCATGAATCGGGGCGTCGTCGGCCACACACTTCAGCTGCTGGCGGACCAGCTCGGCATCAACGGCTTCAGCGCCGTACACGTTGGTGGTGTCCTGCACCGTCAGGCAGGTCAGCACCGGCAGTGGGTGACAGCCGAGCGAGGTCACAGCCTGAATATCAGCCTGAATGCCGGCACCGCCCGAAGGGTCCAGGCCGGACAGGATCAAAACCTGAGGTCGCGTATAACGTTTGATGACTTGGCTCCTTCGAAGAGTCTTTAAAAGCTAGAAAGGTCTCACAACGGCCAGAATAACAACGGCCAGCAGAACAAACACCGGCAATTCGTTAAACCAGCGGTAAAACACGTGGCCACGGGTGTTGCGGTCGTCACGGAACACCTTGACCAGATGGCCGCAGTAAAAATGATAAACGACCAGCAGCGCGACCAGCACCAGTTTGGCGTGTAGCCAGCCCTGGCTGGCATACCCGGACGGGTTGTAACTGATCAGCCAGAAGCCAAAGATCAGCGTGGCAACCATAGAGGGCGTGGTGATGCCCCGGTAAAGTTTTCGCTCCATGACCTTGAAGCGTTCTCGGCCGAGCTCGTCCTCGCAAGCGGCGTGGTATACGAACAGTCTGGGCAGATAAAAAATGCCGGCGAACCAGCACACCATTGAGATTATGTGGAAGGCTTTCACCCACAGCATGTATCAGCTCCGTCGGTATTGGTAATGGCTTTCAATATCAGATTTCAGTACCACGCCGTAAACCCGCTGGATCATCGGTGCGACATGCCTTTGTACGTACAGAGCCTCCGCATTGGTTGTATCGAATTCGTTCAGGGCCTCTTCCAGCGTGGCCTGATACTGCACCGGCGCCACATCACGTCGGTTGGCCGGAATGTTCATCAGGTCTACGGCTTCCGGCTCCTCGGTTTCGTCTTCAGTCTTGGGTTGTTCGGTGTCCTCCAGGTATCGGGCCAGATCCACCGCGGGAAGCAGGGCAGTGGGTCCATTACTGCCTTCGACAATCAACCATTTTGGTTCCGATTTCAGAATCCTGCGGGCTTCTTCGACCGTCAGGTGGCGTTCAGTCCGGAGTATGCTCCGATCCATGATCGCACCGACGGAAACCCGCCTCAGGGCCTGGGTCACCGGTGAATTCTGGTAGCTCAGCCCCTGGCTTTTCAGAATGGTCAGGAACAGGGATTTCTTTCCAAAGGCTTCGCTGGTGACCAGGCTGGAGGTGGTAATGATCAACATGCCGGGCAGGATGATGTTGGGATTGCGGGTCAGTTCCATCAGTGCCATCAAGGCTGCCAACGGCGCTTGCAATACCGCCCCCATCATCGCGCCCATGCCCAGCATGGCGTAGAGACCAATTGATGACGCCTGCTCCGGCAGCAGCTGGGCGCCGATCAATCCCATGGCGCCACCCAGGGTTGCCCCCATGAACAGGGTTGGGCCAATGACCCCGCTGGGCATGCCCAGGCCAATACTGAGTGAGGTGATCAGCAGCTTGGACACGCCAATGCCGAGCAGCAGCCAGAAACCAAGCTGGCCGTTGATGGTTTCGTTTACCGTGTCGTACCCGATGCCCATGGTTTCCGGCATCAGGATGGCAAACGGTACCATCAGCATACCGGCCAGGGTGATCCGGAGCATGATCGGTCGGTTTTGATGGCGCCCCATCACTTCCACGACATGAATAAAAGCCGCTGCGGCAATACCGATGATGATCGCAATGACCAGCACCCACGGGATTTCCAGCAGCGAATTCATGGTCAGGGCCGGCACGTTGAAGGCCGGTTCCGAGCCATAGACCGCCTGGGTCACGATACCGGCACTCACCGCGGCCAGGATGATCGGCGTAAACCCGGCGATGGTGTACTCCATCATCACCACTTCCATGGCGAAGATGACACCGGAAATGGGAGTGTTGAATGACGCCGAGATCGCTGCCGCGCAGCCGCAGGCCACCAGGGTGCGAATGCTGTTGTTGGGCAGGCGCATCCACTGGCCCATCAGGCTGGAGAACGCGGCGCCCAGGTGCACTGCGGGGCCTTCACGGCCCGCCGATTGGCCAGTTACCACGGTGGCTACGCCGGCAACAAACTGAACGACGGCGCTGCGGAAGGGGATGTAGCCCTGGTGATAATTCAGGCGCTCCATGACATGGACAATCCCAACCTTGCGGTCCTGGACTGCCAGCCGGTGGAGCATGAAGCCAAGGATCAGGGCACCGGTGAGTGGCAAAAGCCCTCGGGTCAGCAGGTCCAGTTCTTCAAAGGATTCCGAGCCGTCCCCGGGCAGGAAGTATTCAAGGGGCCATTCAATGGCCAGTCGGAATGCCAGGATGACACCGCCGGTGATCAGTCCCGACAGCAGGCCAAGCACAGCCAGTTGTGGCAGGGCATCAACACCGGATAGTCGGCGCCGGAAAAGCGGAATGAGTTGCTCGGTAATCTGATGCCAGAGTTTTTGCATGAACGCCGGAGTTCCGGTTAGGTGCGATGGGGCAACAGCGCCTTTAAGACAACATTGTAACGGTCGCCCTGCTAGCTGCAATAAGTCCTTGGTTTATCATGGTAGACTACGGGGTCAATCCTCCCATCCCCGAGAGGACGTCACTGGAGACGCTGGAGAGTAAGGTGATAAAAGTAGGCATCGTTGGTGGCACCGGCTATACCGGTGTCGAACTGCTGAGAATTCTGGCAGTTCATCCGGAAGTTACCGTAAATTGCATCACTTCCCGGTCGGAAGCAGGTATGCCTGTTGCCGACATGTACCCAAATTTGCGTGGGCATTACGACCTGGCCTTTTCCGAGCCGGAAGCCGACGTGCTCAAAGCTTGTGATCTGGTGTTTTTTGCCACGCCTCACGGTGTGTGCATGCGCATGGTGCCTGAGCTGATGGCAGCGGGCGTGCGGGTGGTTGATTTGTCCGCCGACTTCCGCCTGAAGGATCTCGATGTCTGGGCCAACTGGTACGGTATGCCCCACGAAAGCGCGGAATGGGCAGATAAGGCCGTCTACGGTTTGCCGGAGATAGCCCGCGGTGCCATTCGCGAAGCCCAGCTGGTTGCCAATCCGGGTTGCTACCCGACAGCAGTACAACTTGGTTTCCTACCGCTGCTGGAGAACGAATTGGTTGACCCGGCCCGCCTGATCGCCGACGCCAAGTCCGGTGCCAGCGGCGCCGGTCGCCAAGGCAAGATTGGCATGCTGCACGGCGAAGTGGGAGAAAGCTTCAAGGCGTACGGCGCCTCGGGCCACCGCCATCTTCCCGAAATCAGGCAGGGACTGGCAGGTGCGGCCGGAACCGACGTTGGCGTCACCTTTGTCCCGCACCTGATCCCGATGATCCGTGGTATCGAGGCTACCCTCTACGCGGAGCTGAAGAACCCGGCGGATTTCGACCGGCTGCAAAGCCTGTTCGAAGCTCGCTTCCAGGACGAGCCGTTTGTTGATGTCATGCCGTTTGGCAGTCACCCTGAAACACGCAGTGTCCGGGGTGCCAATCAGTGCCGCATGGCGCTTCACCGGCAGGAGCAGAGCAATATCGTTATCGTATCCTCGGTGATTGATAACCTGGTGAAGGGCGCAGCCGGACAGGCGGTTCAGAACATGAACATCATGTTTGGCCTGAAAGAAACGCTTGGGCTGGAAGCCCCGGCACTTCTGCCATAGGGAGCGGTGGTGAGCCAGGATCAAAAGCCCGAGCACGAGTATGTGGTGATCCGCCACCGGCCAGGTTACCGGCTGCGGCGGACCGCCATACTGCTGGCGTTTTCCATCATCGCGGCCATTGCCGGCTACGCCACGGGGCTGTCCCAGGGTGGCTTCCGCTCCTCCAGTGCTGAAGCGACCATGCAGGTGCTGGAAGAAGAGCTGGACTCGCTTCGGACCAAGTACACCGAGGCGCGCCAGCAGGTCATTAATCTTGAGCGAGGCCGGGCCATTGATGGCCAGGCAATGAAGCAGGCCCGGACAAGCATTGTTAAGCTGGAAACCCGGATTGCATCGCTGAAATCGGATCTGACGTTCTATAAAAACATCATGGCCCCTTCGGAAACCAGTAAGGGGCTTCAGGTGGACAGCTTTACGCTGGCCCCCGATCGGCAGCCCGGTGCCTACGACTTCAAGCTGGTGCTGACCCAGGTGGGCAATAATAAAAGCTATATTTCAGGCGTAGTGGCGGTTAACGTCATCGGCCTGCGTGACGAAGAGAAAGAAGTCATCGCCTTGCGCGACCTGTCTCAGGATATTGAAGACCTTGGTGTAAAATTCCGCTTCCGCTATTTTCAGGATGTGGAAGGTGTGCTGGCGCTGCCTAACGGATTCGAACCGATCGAAATCCAGGTGGTGGCCCAGGCTGAAGGGCGAAAATCCTCACAGGCCGAACGAACATTCGACTGGGATGACCTAACGGAGAAGTAACATGTTTGGAAATAAAAAACAGAAACCGCGCCGCGCCTCAGGCCATTTTGACACCCTGATCTCGTCCCGCACCCGGGTCGATGGCGACGTGCAGTTTTCTGGCGGTTTGCATGTGGATGGCCACGTTCATGGCAAAGTCATTGCCGAGGAGGGTAGCGACGCCGTCCTGCGGATCTCGGAAATTGGTGAAGTTTCTGGTGACATCGTGGCGCCGCACGTCATCATTAACGGTACCGTTCACGGTGATGTCTACGCCTCCGCTCATCTCGAGCTGGCGGAGAAAGCCTCGATCAATGGCAACGTCTATTACAACCTGATCGAAATGGCCATGGGCGCCTCGGTGAACGGTAACCTGGTGCATCAGCGCGAGCCAACGGGCCTGCTGACCAACGACCAGGGCCGGTCCAAATCTGGCAGTCAGCCTGAAGCCCGTGTTTCTGACGCAATGGCGACCAGTGAAGGGGCACCCGGAGAATTGGCGACTGACACCGCCGATGGTGGAAAGTCCGAATAGTTGATTGTTTTACTCAGGAATACCATAATCGCCTGAGTTGTTACCACGTAATCCGGAGGCAAACTTGAGTGTAGTCCAGCAACAAATGGCCGCCCCGCTGTTCTTCAGTGACAGCGCTGTTGCCAAGGTGCGGGAGCTGATTGAGGAAGAAGAAAATCCTAGTCTTAAGCTTCGTGTGTTTGTCACCGGTGGTGGTTGCTCTGGCTTCCAGTATGGGTTTTCGTTCGACGACAGTCAGGACGAAGAAGACACCGTGGTAGAAAGGGATGGCGCCAGCCTGTTGGTCGACCCGATGAGTTATCAATATCTCGTGGGCGCTACCATTGAGTACCAGGAAGGCCTCCAGGGCTCACAGTTTGTGGTTCAGAACCCGAACGCCAGCTCTACCTGTGGTTGTGGCAGTTCGTTCTCGATCTGACGACGGCAGGCAGGTAAGACACGCAGAAAAAAGGAGAGCCACTGGCTCTCCTTTTTTATTTCTGGCGTCAGCAAAGCCGACGTGTCAGGCGTGATGAATTGCACCGAGGATTCTTGGGCCCCGTGCGCCAGTCACTTCCGCCAGATTGCCGGGCTGCCTGGCCAGTGACTGCTGCGCCAGCCACGCAAAGGCGACCGGCTCCACCCATTGGGGGTTCAGGCCCAGATCACTGGTAATAGCGAGCGGCGCCGGGCTCAATGCCTGTTCCAGTTCCCGCATCAGCACCGGGTTCCGGGTACCACCGCCGCAGGCGTACACCCGCAGGGCCGGAACTTCGGGCAGCTGGTGAATAATGCTGGTAACGGTCAGTTGCAGTAAGGTTCGCTGTACGTCTTCAGCCGGCAGATCGGGGTGTCGACG